>NZ_AZNY01000003.1:0-875160 GCF_000510705.1 Pseudomonas sp. MOIL14HWK12:I1
CGGGGCTTCAACTGTGCACGTTGTGCGTATGGGTGCCCTAGCTGATTATCGTGTTTTGCTGATGGCCCTTGTTTCGCCTGGCCGGCGACTCACTTTTCTTTGCTTGCGGATCGCCGCCCGGCGCAAAGAAAGTAAGCAAAAGAAAGCACACCCCACGTTTCGGCCCTCCGCTGCGCTCCGGGTGATTCGCTTCGCTCACCCTTCGGGCCAGCCTACGGCTGTTACTCCGCTTCGCTACGTTTCCCTCGCTCCGGCGCCGTGGCAGGGGCATGGCACGAAGGGGCTTCCTGCCCCTCGCGCCTTGCTCGGCGTCCTGCCTCGCAACCCCCGCCACGACACCGGAACGCGGCCTCACTGACGGGGACGGGGCGCTAGCCTGAGACTTCGGTGTTCATAGGATTTGTAGCGTGGAAAACCGCGCAGCGTTTTCCACTGGTGCGCGTTGCTAGCTTCGTGGACAAGGCTTCGCCGTTGTCCACGCTACGGGCTCTTCAACCAAAACTTTCAGGCTGGCGAATCGCCCCGTTCAGCAGGGCGAACGCCAGTGTCGTGGAGTGGGTCGAGCCGCATGGATGCGGCGAGAGGTCCAATGGGCCATCTGGACCGACCCCGGAACGGCGCTGGCGTGAGCGCACCCGCAGCGCAGCGGAAGGCCGGATGACCGGGGCAAGCGTTTTTGGTTACTTTTGTCCGGGGCGCGCAGCCGCGACTGGCAAAAGTGACTCGCCCGAGGGGGCGAAACAAGAAACATCAGCAGAATTCGATGAGCGACTATGGCACCAAGAAAGCCGAGCCTGCAGGACCGAAACGTTGGGCTTCGCTAGCGCTCAACCCAACCTACAAATCCCCCCAAATCACCCAACCCAAAAACTTGGCACACCTCCTGCAATATCCTAGGTAACTACCCTTTTGGGGACCTCGGTACAGGCAGGCTGGGGAATCCCCTCTTTTCTTCCCGAGGCCATCACCCAGTGTGATGGCCTCTTTTTTTCGTGTGCGAAAAGTGGAAAGCCGCAAGCTAGAGCGCTTTTCCTCCTCAGCAAGGACGCAGGGGTCGACAAAGGAGGACTAAGCTTCAAAACAATCCGGCTCCGCACCCCGTTCCGCTCTGGTGCAAAGCAGCGGCCTTTTGCCTGATAACGGGGCATTTCAGGGTGTCAGCGGGACCTCGACGTGGAGCACCCAATCCTCGCCGGCTTCGACGATGCGGTCGCTGGCCTGCAAGGCACCACCCACACCGACCAGCAGCACCTTCAGGTCCTGGCCATCCTGGCGCACGGTCCAGGAAAAGCTGCCGCCCGGCCGCGCCACCCGACCCTGGCGTTCGCCGCCGTCCCAGCGAGCGCGGGGCAGGCGCAGGCTGAGGGCGCCATCGGGGCGATAGCGTTCGTAGAACAGCGAGCGGTCGGCGGTGATCAGCAATTCGAAGCGCCCCGCCTCCTGATGAGCCTCCACCCCCAGGATGACCGGGCGGCGGGCCTCGGCCGACCAGGGATCGGGATGGGTGCGCTGGTACACCAGCTGGCCGAGGATCATGCCGAACAGCCCGGCGCCGAGGGCCGCCGAGGCCAGCCAGAGGATCAGGCGCTGGCGCTGGCCGCGCCATTCGGCCTTGAGCAGATCGGGATCTTCCACCCGCGCCAGTTCGTCCCGGCGGGCGCGCTGTTCGCGCAGCAGCCAGTCGACCAGCCGGCGCCAGAGGTTCATCGTCCTACCCCGCTCGCGACGGCGCGACGGCGGCGCAGTACCATAGGCGCTTTGCCAGGCGCCCTGCCCTTCATGTTCGACATCATCCTCTACCAACCGGAAATTCCGCCCAATACCGGCAACGTCATTCGCCTGTGCGCCATTACCGGCTGCCGCCTGCATCTGATCGAGCCGCTGGGCTTTGCGCTGGACGACAAGAAACTGCGTCGCGCCGGCTTGGACTACCACGAGTGGTCCAGCGTGCGGACCCATGCCAGCCTCGCGGCCTGTATAGCAGATTTGCAGCCGCCCCGACTGCTGGCCTTCACCACCAAGGCCAGCCATCCCTTCACCGAGATCGCCTATGCGCCGGGCGATGCCCTGCTGTTCGGTCCGGAAAGTCGCGGGCTGCCGGCCGAGGTGCTGGAGTCGCTGCCGCCCGAACAGCGGCTGCGCCTGCCGATGCTGCCCAATCGCCGCAGCCTCAATCTGTCCAATACCGTGGCCGTGGCGGTCTACGAAGGCTGGCGCCAACTGGGCTTCGCCGCACCGCCTGGCTGACCACCAGAACCTTCCCGCCAGACGCGTCGTCCCATGACCTACAGGCACATCGCCAGACAGTCACGTGAGGCGCACCATGAGCAAGATCGGCAAACCCAAGGTTGAACGCTATGACGCGCCCTCCGGTGGCTGGGGCTCGGCGCGCTCGGTGACCGAGATCGTCCTGCGTGAACGGGTGCCGCTCAAGTCCGGTGCGCTGCTGGCCCGGCAGAACAAGCACGGCGGCTTCGCCTGCGTGAGTTGTGCCTGGGCCAAGCCGGGCAAGCCCCATCCGCTGGAATTCTGCGAGAACGGCGCCAAGGCCACTGCCTGGGAGGTCACCAGCAAGAGATGCGGACCGGAATTCTTCGCCCAGCATTCGCTCAGCGAACTGCGTGGCTGGCGCGACTATGACCTGGAAGAGGTTGGCCGGCTGACCCATCCGCTGCGCTACGACGCCGCCACCGACCGCTATCGTCCGGTGAGCTGGGCCGAGGCCTTCGCCGACATCGGCGCCGAACTCAAGGCGCTGGCGCCGGACTCGGTAATCTTCTACGCCTCGGGTCGTGCGGCGCTGGAAACCTCCTACCTCTATCAGCTCTATGCCCGCCTGTACGGCACCAACAACCTGCCGGACAGTTCCAACATGTGCCACGAGAGCACCTCGGTCGCCCTGCCCAAGAGCATTGGCGTGACCGTGGGCACCGTGACCCTGAACGACTTCGATCAGGCCGACTGCCTGCTGTTCTTTGGCCAGAATCCGGGCAGCAACAGCCCACGGATGCTGCATGACCTGCAGGAGGCGCGCAAACGCGGCGCGCCCATCATCACCTTCAATCCCCTGCGCGAGCGCGGTCTGGAAACCTTCGTCAATCCGCAGTCGCCGGTGGAAATGCTGACCGACCAGCCCACCCAGATCAGCACCCAGTACCACCAGCTCAAGCCCGGTGGCGACACCGCGGCCCTCGCCGGCCTGTGCAAGGCCTTGCTGGCGGCCGATGATCTCGCGCGCGAACAGGGCCAACCGGCCGTGCTCGACCATGCCTTCATCGCCGAGCATTGCCACGGCTTCGCCGACTTCTGCGAGTGGTTGCAGCGCCAGGAATGGCCGCAGCTGGAGCGCCAGTCGGGGCTGACCCGCAGCGCTCTGGAAGCAGCCGCTGCCGTCTATGGTCGCTGTCAGAAGGTCATCGGCATCTATGGCATGGGGCTGACCCAGCATCGCCATGGCGTGGAAACCATCCAGATGCTGACCAACCTGCTGCTCATGCGCGGCAACATCGGCAAGCCCGGCGCCGGCATCTGCCCGGTGCGCGGGCATTCCAACGTCCAGGGCCAGCGCACCGTGGGCATCACCGAGAAGCCGGAGCTGGCGCCGCTCGAACAGCTGGGCGAGCGCTTCGGCTTCGCCCCGCCACAGGACAAGGGTCGCAATACCGTGGAAGCCTGCGAGGGCATCCTCGACGGCTCGGTGAAGGCCTTCATCAGCCTGGGCGGCAACTTCCTGCGCGCCATTCCCGAGACCAGCCTGATGGAGCCGGCCTGGCGCACCCTGCGCCTGTCGGTGCAGATCGCCACCAAGCTCAATCGCAATCATCTGGTGCCGGCGGACAAGACCTATCTGCTGCCCTGCCTGGGGCGTACCGAAATCGATCGCCAGAATGGGGTGGAACAGGCCCACAGCACCGAGGACAGTACCGGCTGCATCCACGGCTGGCGTGGCGTGGCCGAGCCGCCCGAAGGCGACCTGTTGTCCGAGCCGGCCATCGTCGCCGGCCTGGCCAAAGCCACCCTGCCCGACAACCCGCAAGTCACCTGGGACGCCTGGGTCGCCGACTATGCGCTGATCCGCGACGAGATCGCGCGCTCCTTCCCGGAGATCTTCCACGACTTCAATGCGCGGATGTGGGAGGTGGGCGGTTTCCATCGCCCGCTGCCGGCGGCCAAGCGTGAATGGAAGACCGACACCGGCAAGGCCAATCTCATCGTGCCGCGCAGCCTGGAAGAGGATCCGGACATGCCCGCCCGCGGGCGTGACGTCCTGACCCTGATGACGCTGCGCAGCAACGACCAGTTCAACACCACCATCTATGGCTATCACGATCGCTTTCGCGGCGTGAAAGGCACCCGTGCGGTGCTGCTGATGAATCGCAACGACATCGAACGCCTGGGCCTGGCCGAAGGCGACAAGGTGCAGGTGTCGACGGTGGCCGACGATGGCGTGCGCCGTGAGGTGGGTCCGCTGCGCGTCACGCCCTACAACATTCCGGAAGGGGCCTGTGGCGGCTACTACCCCGAATGCAACGCCCTGATCCCGCTCTGGCACCACGCCGAAGGCAGCAAGGTGCCAGCTGCCAAGGCCATCCCGGTACGCCTGAACAAACTGATCGCCGCCAACGATGGCAGCTTTCCGGTGGAACCGGAGGGGTATGGGGCGCTGTATTAGGTTCTGCTATCGGAGCCAGACAGCAAGTCTGCCTGCTGGGCTTCGCTGCGCTCAACCCAACCTACGGACGTGCATTCGTAGGTTGGGTCAAGACGGCTCCACCGTCGAAGCCCAACAGCCCTGGGCCTATCCCACGCACCTCGCCCTCACCCCAACCCTCTCCCGGAGGGAGAGGGGGAACCGCGACGCGCGTCCGTAGGTTGGGTTGAGACGGCTCCACCGTCGAAGCCCAACAGCCAATCAGCCAATCAGCCAATCAGCCAATCAGCCAATCGTCATCAGACTCGCATTACCACCCGCCGCTGCGGTATTCACGCTAAGGGCGCGCTCGATGAGCAGGCGCTCCAGCGGAATGGCGGTCTCGCCGCGGGCCAGGCCCTGGACGCCGACGATGGGACCATTGCGCTTGGCCACCTGCTGGCAGACCTGGCGCAGCTGATCGGAATCGCCGTGGTGCAGGACCGCCTCGAAGGCGACCTCGTCCTTGCGCCAGTCGGCCGCCACCTGAACCCGCGCGCGCACGGCTTGCGGCAGGCGCGTCAGCGTCGTCTTGTGGGCGTCCTCGATCAGGGCCGTGCTGCCCACCGCCATGACCGCCGCCAGTTGCAGCAGCAGATCGCTTTCGTCGGCCGCCAGGCACAGTACCCGGCTGCGCGGCAGCAGGCTGTAGCTGTTGCGCTCGCCGGTCGGACCCGGTAGCAGGCGGGTCAAGCCGCTCAGGGATTCCTCGGCGAATCTCAGGCAGGCCTGCTCCAGCTCGCCCAGGCCCTGTTGCTTGGCCCAGTCGTGCAGGGCGCCCAGCGGATTGCCGGCCTGCTGGCGCAGGGCATCGCGCACCTGCCATTCGGTCTCGCCGGTGCTGCCCTTGGCCAGGGCCACCGCGGGGTCGCCATCGGGACGGGTGCTGAGCAGGCGATATAGATACAGCGGGCCACCGGCCTTGGGGCCGGTGCCCGAGAGGCCTTCGCCGCCGAAGGGCTGCACCCCGACCACCGCGCCGACCATGTTGCGGTTGACGTAGAGGTTGCCGGCATGGGCGCGCTCCACCACCTTGGCGATGGTCTCGTCGATGCGGGTATGCACGCCGAAGGTCAGGCCGTAGCCGGTGGCGTTGATCTGGTCGATGACCTTGTCCAGGTCCTTGCGGCCATAGCGCACCACGTGCAGCACCGGACCGAAGACCTCGCGACCCAGTTCCGCCAGGCTCTCCAGCTCGATCAGGGTGGGCATGACGAAGGTCCCGCGGTGGATGGCATCGCCTTCCACGCGCCCGCCTTGGTGCACCCGGCGACCCTTACCGCGCAGGGTCTGGATGTGCTTGTCGATGGTGGCCTTGGCCTCGCCGTCGATCACCGGGCCGATGTCGATGGCCAGATTCTCCGGATTGCCCAGGCGGCATTCGGCCATGGCGCCCTTGAGCATTTCCAGCACGCGATCGGCCACGTCGTCCTGCACGCAGAGCACGCGCAGGGCCGAGCAGCGCTGACCGGCGCTGTCGAAGGCGGAGGCGACCACGTCGGCCACCACCTGCTCGGCCAGGGCCGAGGAGTCGACGATCATGGCGTTCTGGCCACCGGTCTCGGCGATCAGCGGGATCGGCCGGCCCTGGGCGTCCAGGCGTCCGGCGATGTTGCGCGCCAGGATCTGCGCCACCTCGGTGGAGCCGGTGAACATCACGCCCTTGACCCGCACATCGTTGACCAGGGCAGCGCCGATGGTGGAGCCCTCGCCCGGCAGCAGTTGCAGCACGCCTTCGGGGATGCCGGCTTCCAGCAGGATACGCACGGCCTGGGCGGCGATCAGCGGGGTCTGCTCGGCCGGCTTGGCCAGCACGGTGTTGCCGGCGGCCAGGGCCGCGGCGATCTGGCCGCTGAAGATGGCCAAGGGGAAGTTCCAGGGGCTGATGCAGACCACCGGGCCCAGCGGGCGGTGGCTGTCGTTGGCGAAGTCACGGCGCACCAGGGCGGCGTAGTAGCGCAGGAAGTCCACCGCCTCGCGCACCTCCGCGATGGCATTGGCGTAGGTCTTGCCGGCCTCGCGCACCAGCAGGCCCATCAGCGGCTGGATCTGCGCCTCCATCAATTCGGCGGCGCGATCCAGGGCGGCGGCGCGCTGCTCGGGCGGCGTGGATTGCCAGATGGGTGCGGCGGCCAGGGCTTCTTCCAGGGCGATGTCGACATCGGCGCGGGTGGCGTTGCTGACCTGACCGACGCGATCGCGGCGATCGGTCGGATTGAGCACCGGTTGCGCAATCGACGGCTCGCTGGCGCGACCCAGCAGCGGGCGGGCTTCCCAGGCGGTGTTGCCACTGGCCAGCAGGGCCGCGGACAACGAACCCAGACGGTGTTCGCTGGACAGGTCCAGACCGCTGGAATTGCAACGCTCGGCGCCGTACAGGGCGCTGGGATGGGGAATGCGCGGATGCGGCAGGCCGATGGCGCCTTCATTGGTGGACTGCTGCTCGATCTGCACCACCGGATCGGCCACCAGCTCGTCGAGGGAGATGGAATGGTCGGCGATGCGGTTGACGAAGGAGGTGTTGGCGCCGTTTTCCAGCAGGCGGCGGACCAGGTAGGCCAGCAGCGTCTCGTGGGTGCCCACCGGGGCATAGATGCGGCACGGCCGCGCCAGCTTGCCGTCTTTGACGCTGCCCACCACCTGCTCGTACAGCGGCTCGCCCATGCCGTGCAGGCACTGGAATTCGTACTGGCCGGGGTAGTAGTTCTGCCCGCCGAGCTGGTAGATGGCGGCCAGGGTGTGGGCGTTGTGGGTGGCGAATTGCGGGTAGATGGATTCCGGCGCCGCCAGGAGCTTGCGGGCGCAGGCCAGGTAGGCCACGTCGGTGTAGACCTTGCGGGTATAGACCGGATAGCCCTCCAGGCCTTCCACCTGGGCGCGCTTGATCTCGCTGTCCCAGTAGGCGCCCTTGACCAGGCGGATCATCAGACGCCGACGGCTGCGCCGAGCCAGGTCGATCAGGTAGTCGATCACCAGCGGGCAGCGCTTCTGGTAGGCCTGGATGACGAAGCCGATGCCGTTCCAGCCGGCCAGTTGCGGTTCGAAGGACAGGCGCTCCAGGAGATCCAGGGAGATCTCCAGGCGATCGGCTTCCTCGGCGTCGATGTTCAGGCCGATGTCGTAGCGCTTGGCCAGCAGGGTCAGTTCCAGCAGGCGCGGATAGAGCTCGCTCATCACCCGGTCGTACTGGGCGCGGCTGTAGCGCGGATGCAGTGCCGAGAGCTTGATGGAGATGCCCGGGCCCTCGTAGATGCCACGGCCATGGGAGGCCTTGCCGATGGAGTGGATGGCCTGCTCGTAGGAGGCAAGGTAGCGGCGGGCATCGGCCTCGGTCAGGGCGGCTTCGCCGAGCATGTCGTAGCTGTAGCGGAAGCCCTTCGCCTCGAACTTGCTGGCGTTGGCCAGGGCTTCGGCGATGGTCTCGCCGGTGACGAACTGCTCGCCCATCAGGCGCATGGCCATGTCCACGCCCTTGCGGATCACCGGCTCGCCGCTCTTGCCGATGAGGCGATTGAGCGAACTGGTGAGGCCGGCCTCGTTGTGGGTCGAGACCAGGCGGCCGGTCAGCAGCAGGCCCCAGGTGGCGGCGTTGACGAACAGCGAGGGGCTGTTGCCCAGGTGCGGCTGCCAGTTGCCGGTGCTGATCTTGTCGCGGATCAGCGCATCGCGGGTGCCCTTGTCGGGGATGCGCAGCAGGGCTTCGGCCAGGCACATCAGGGCAACGCCTTCCTGGGACGACAGCGAGAATTCACGGAGCAGACTCTGCACCATTCCGGAGCGCCCGGTTGCACCCTTGGCATTACGCAGCTTCTCGGCGATGCGGTGAGCCAGTTCATGGGTGGCCTTGGCCTGGGCCGCCGGCAGGCGCGCCTGCTCCAGCAATAGCGGCAGCAGCTCTTCTTCCGGCCGACGATACGCCGCGGTGATGGCCGAGCGCAGTACCGATTGCGGCAGGATGCTTTCGGCGAATTCCAGGAAGGGCTGGTAGACCGGATCGGCCAGCGCCTCGACGGCTTCGTTGTCGCCCTCGGCCAGACGCTGGGCGATGCCCTGCAGATCGGCCAGGGTCGCGCCGCTTTCCAGGGTTTCCAGATAGGTATAGATGGCCTGCTTGATCAGCCAGTGGGGCGTCCGATCGATACGGCGCGCCGCTTCCTTGAGGCGATCGCGGGTGGCTTCGTCGAGCTTTACGCCCAGGGTGGTGGTAGTGGCCATGCGCAGGTCCTCAAGCAAGAAGGCGTCGAAATTCGGCGCAGCTTAGCGCCGCTCGAAAGAAAAGTGCAACCAAGTGCAACCCGCAAGGTTCTACCGTCGATCCGGTTGCACCAAAAGCTAGGTAACAGAACGGAAGGTTATGCAGAGATCAGGCCAAGGGGTGCGACCCGGTTGAACCCCTACCACAGGGGAATCGCCTGCCCAGGTGACGACGGCCGGGAATCGTTAGCCAGACAAGTGTTACCTGGCGCCACACCGCGACGATCGCTACGGCTGCAGGGAAGGAAAGTGCGGGAGCACGAATTCGCCCAGTTCCTGGACCACTTCGCTGGCCGGACGCCGTGAGGGGCGCAGGTTGAGGGCCAGGTGATTGACGCCGGCTTCCTGCAATTGACCAAGGTAGTCCACCAACGCCCGCCGCCCGCAGGACAAGCCGGCATGGATGGGCCGAGGCGGCTGGGCCGGATCGCTGGCCAGCTCGAAGAACAGCCCCTGGGCGAAGGGCTTGAACAGCTCGCGCCCGCCGATCTCGTCCAGCGCCTCGCGCCAGACCCGCGTCAGCGCCGGAACATGTTCGGCCGGTACGAAGTAATAGAACCAGCCATCGGCCTTGGCGGCGATCCAGTCCACTGTTTGCCGACTGCGCCCGGTGACCAGCGCCGGAATGCGCCCATGCACGGGTTTGGGCACCAGATCGGCCAGCCCCTGCAGATCGCCGAAGCGGCGAAAGGCCCCCAGCGGGAAATTAGTCTCGCCGGCCAGGCGAAACATCTCGAAGGCATCGCGAAAGCGCTCGCCCCGCCGCTCGAATTCACTCTCCAGGCCAAAGGCCGGGTATTCCACCGGGCGATCGCCGGAGGCCACCCCCAGCACCAGCCGGCCATCGCTCAACTGGTCGACCGAAGCCGCCATCTTGGCCAGGTGCAGCGGATGGCGCAGGGTGATGACGGCGCTGCCAGTGGCCAGGGTCAGGTGCTGGGTGATGCCCGCCAGATAGCCGAGATAGGTGAAGGGCTCGAACACCTGGCCGGCATCGTTGAAGCCGGGATCGTAGAAGGGCACGTCGCGCGCCCAGAGCGCCGCGAAGCCCAGTTGGTCGGCCAGCCGCGCCAGGCGGGCGTGGTCGCGCAGGGTCGGCATGGGATCGTCGGGATAGCCCTCCAGTGGCAGCAGAAAGCCTAGGGTCAGGCGCCCGGGTGCGAACAGCCGCGAAAAGCCCGGATGCTGAAGAAAGGCGCGGCGACGCTCCGTGGTGGACATGGGGATTCCTTGCCGGAGAGGGAAAGCGAATGACCTTCTATGGAGTCTAGCGGCATTCCAGGGTTCGCCGGACAGTCGATGAGAGCGGCGAAGGTGTTCATCGCCGTCTGCGCGAGCGGGAGCCGCTGGCCGCCAGCGAAGAACCGTCCCGCCAAATCCCCTTCTCTCCGGATACAGGCCAGGGCCTCTGCTCCTGCCTTTTGGTCATATCTCTAAAGCCAGACTAATAAAAAGCAATCCCTCAACTAACACGGATTGTCCAAGGCCAAATTTCGACTAAAAATTCTATATATATCAATAGCGATAACAGCGAATGCCTGGAAACGAAATCACTCTTGATATTGATATATAAGAATTAGACTTACCATTATTTAAAGATTGTAAACACCTAACTTTTTCACATTACCCTCGGCTAGAATCCGACGCCCTCCGCCCCTCTCAAACTCCGGAACTTTCCGCCGAACATTGGAAATAGCCCCATGAAGATGAGCAACATGAGTGTTCGTACGAAGCTGTTTTCCGGCTTTACCATCCTGATCATTCTGTCCCTGGCTATCGCCTATGCCGGCTGGGACGGCATCCAGGCCCTGGGCCGACGCGGCAACCTGATCGAACAGTTCACCCAAATCGGTCTACTCGCCCGCGACATGCGCAATGCCCGCAAGGATTTCGCCCTCATGCCGGAAGCCGACCAGGCCGCTCGCTGGAAAGGCGGCATCGATGCCCTCGAACAGCAACTAGAGAATGTCCGTCCACTGTTCAAACGTCCGGAAAGCACAGCACTACTGGCCCGTACCGAACAGACCCTCAGGGAATACCGCGATATCTATCAGCAGGCGCTCAAGGTGACCCAGGATCGCACCACCGCGATCCAGGACATTCGCGATACGGGCGACATGATGGACCAGCGATTGCAGGAGGCATCCAGCGCCCTGGATCGTGAGCGCGATCAAGCCAGCGCCCAGCTGCCCTCCCTGCTGGCGGCGCTGCAGCAACTGCGGATCCACTTGCACCTCTATGTGCTCAAGTCCGCCGGGCCACAACAGGAAGCCTTGCTGGCGTCCCTGACCAAGACCGGTGACGTGCTCAAGACCTTGCCTCCGACCCCGGAACTGCAGCAGCTGCCAGGACTTCTCGACCAGTACCAGCGTCAGGTCCAGCAGCTGTTCAGCGTCCAGAAGGCGTACCAGGACGTCAATCAGGGGCTCTACCAGCATATCCAGATGTTGCTCAAGACCTCCGACGAGATGAAGCAGCTACAGAGCCAGTTCCGCCTCGACGATATCCGCGAAGCCAAGCTGATGCTCTTTGGCGGGCTGCTGCTGGCGGTACTGCTCAGCCTGGTCGCGGCCTGGGTCATCACCCGCTCCATCGTGACGCCGCTGCGCCAGACCCTGGTGACCGTGGAACAGCTCGCTGCGGGCGACCTGACCGTGCAGATCGAGGCAGCGCGCAAGGACGAGATCGGCCAGTTGCAGGCGGCCATGCAGCGCATGATCGTCAATCTGAGCGACCTGATCCGCGAGCAGAAGGACGGCGTCATCCAGGTCGCCAGTGCCGCCGAAGAACTCTCCGCCGTCACCGAGCAGACGCGCGCTGGCGCCTCGGCGCAGAAGATGGAGACCGAGCAGATCGCCACCGCCATGCAGCAGATGAGCGCCACCATCAACGAGGTGGCGCGCAATGCCGAACAGGCGTCGACCACCGCCCGCGAGGCCACGCTCAAGACCCGGGAGGGTGACGAGATGGTCAACCAGGTCGCCACTCAGATTCAGAGCCTGGCCCAGGAAGTGGACAGCACCCAGGCCACCATGGAGTTGCTCAGGCAGGATGCCGACCGCATCGGCGGCGTGCTGGACGTGATCAAGGCGGTCGCCGAGCAGACCAATCTGCTGGCGCTCAACGCCGCCATCGAGGCCGCTCGCGCCGGTGAAGCCGGACGTGGCTTCGCCGTGGTCGCCGACGAGGTGCGCGGCCTGGCGCAGCGTACGCGCACCTCCACCGACGAGATCGCCAGCCTCATCACCCGACTGCACGGCAGCACCGACAAGATGAGCGCCGCCCTCGACCGCAATATCGAACTGACCGGCGAAAGCGTCGACCTGACCCGCCAGGCAGGCGTGGTGCTGGGCAGCGTCAGCAGTGCGGTGAGCGAGATCGAGGCCATGAACGAGCAGATCGCCACCGCGGTCGAGCAACAGAGTGCGGCCAGTGAAAACATCAGCCGCAGCGTGGTCAAGGTCCACGAAGTGGCCGACCAGACCGCCGCCGCCACCGAGAAAACCGCCGGCTCCAGCACCGAACTGGCCAACCTGAGCCTGCAGCTGCAAGACCTGACGTCGCGCTTCAGGGTCTGAGACCCGGGCCAGGCGATGCTCGGGAATCGCCTGGCCGCACCCCGGCCGCAAGGCTTCGAACTCGATCGGGCCGCGTTGCCGGAAGGCCACGGGCGACGCGCCTGACCCATACCCGCGGGAGCCCCTCCTCAAGCGGTCTGAATACGCAAC
The DNA here is from genome assembly GCF_000510705.1 of Pseudomonas sp. MOIL14HWK12:I1. Taxonomy (NCBI): domain Bacteria; kingdom Pseudomonadati; phylum Pseudomonadota; class Gammaproteobacteria; order Pseudomonadales; family Pseudomonadaceae; genus Pseudomonas; species Pseudomonas sp. MOIL14HWK12:I1. The sequence continues at coordinate 12,673 of NZ_AZNY01000003.1, forward strand.
CGCGGCCAACGCTCCAGCCAGCCCTTGGTCGCGAGTCTCTGGCGAAAGGCTTCGGGTCGTGGACGCCAGGGATTGGGCGTGAGATGCAGGGCGAAGAGCCCTTCCTGGGCGAAGGGGCTGACCACTTCGAGCTCGCCCTCGGCGGTCAGGCGCGCGGCCAGGGCAGACTCGACCTCGACCCAAAAACGCATGGCGTCCAGGCTATCGCCATAACGCGCATCGTCATTGCGCAGGTGCATGGCGGCTTGATTGCGTACCGACCAAGGCCAACCCGGCGCCCGCGCCGCCAACAGCGCTTCGATTTCCCTGTCCCGCTCGGGCCGGCAGTCAGTCGCGTCGAAATAGATGACATCCAGATCCGCCAGCGGCGTCGACTCGGCGTGGCCATGCAGTCGATCCCACACCAGGTTGCGTACGAAGCCCGCGGCCAGCCAGGCGTCGGGCAGATGCAGGTCGGCGAGGACGCGCAGCAGGCGCAGACGCTCGGCGTCAGCCTTCAACCAGGACGCTATCTGGGAGAACTCTGGGGTCATGGCACGGCTACAGAGTCGGAAAATCCCGAAGATGACCGTCTACACCCGCTTTCGCAACGTCCATCGCCAATAATCGCAATAACCTTTGGCCCTCTTAAGTTTTACAAACAGATGTCGAAAATGTGACGGCTTCGCTTGATCACGTTTGCGAGGCCAACAGGACGTGGTGACCGGTCAGGACATGACCCCTGGCAGCCCTCGCTGAAAAGAGGGCGCCGCACCTCGCTGCTCGCTACTGCCCAAGCTTTCCGAGGTGTAGATGTTCCGTAACCTGTCGCTGACGCTCAAGCTGTCGCTGCTGCCCGCTGCCGCTCTGCTGGGCCTGCTGCTCTACGTGGCCTACACCTCGGCCCAGCTGGCTGGCAACGATCAACGCCTCGACCAGCTGGAAAATCACAGCTATCCGCTGCTGGAAAAGGCTGACGCCGTACTCTTTCAGTTTTCCCGTTTGCCCGGCCTGTTCAACAGCGCGGTGACCGCCAGTGAGCTGGAAACCCTGGGCGAGGCGCGCAAGGTGGTCGATGACATCGACCACCGCCTGCAGGAAATGGCCGACCTCACCCGTCAGACCTCGGCGCGCAACGACGAGATATCCGGCTGGCGCCAGGGCATCCATCGCTATGCGGACAATGCCCTGGGCGCCTCCGAGCAGCTGATCAAGGGCAGCGGCTCCTTCGACTCCCTGCGACCCAACCTGGACCGCATGGCCACGGATCTCGCCGCCGCCCAGCAGCTGGGCACCACCCTGCGCAGCCATGCCTATACCGACTTCCAGCAGACCCTGGCCCAGGCTCGCGACCAGAATGCCGACACCACTCGGGTCGGCATCTGGCTGAGTCTGCTGCTGGTGGTGATCCTGGCCGGCGCCGCCGTGCTGACCATCCGCAGCGTGCTCGGCAGCGTGCGCGAGGTGATCGCCTCGCTGCGCGCCATCGCCGAGGGCGACGGTGACCTCACCCGCCGCCTGCAGGTCGGTTCGCGGGACGAGATCGGCCAGATGACCGCGCTGTTCAACATCTTTCTCGATCAGTTGCAGGGCACCATCAAGGCCATCGTCGACGCCGCCCATCCGCTGGGGCAGGTGTCCGGCGAGCTCTATCGCCTCACCCAGACGGTGGAGAACAACGCCCGTTCCCAGCAGGGTCATACCGAGTCCATCGGTCGGGACATCCAGACCATGAACACCAACCTGCACGAGGTGGCCGACCGCTCGCGCGAGGCCGCCGACCAGGCCGCCGCCGCGGCCGAGCAGTCCGCCGCCGCCCGTACCAGCATCGGCCAGCTGTCGCGCAACATGGGTGAACTGGACGACAGCGTGCGCCAGTCGGCCGAGTCCATGCAGCAACTGGAACAGGAAACCCGCCAGGTCGGGCTGGTGCTGGACGTGATCAAGTCCATCGCCGAGCAGACCAATCTGCTGGCGCTCAACGCCGCCATCGAGGCCGCGCGCGCCGGTGAACAGGGCCGCGGCTTTGCCGTGGTGGCCGACGAGGTGCGCAATCTGGCGCAGAAGACCGCGCGCTCCACCGCCGAGATCCAGCAGATCATCGAACGCCTGCAGGGCAACGCCCAGCGCGTGCTGCAGGCCATGCAGGGCAGCCATACCCAGGCGCAGGTCAGCGCCAGCAGCTCCCAGGCCGCCACTGCCATGCTCGAAGGCATCGCCCAGGCCGTGGCGCGGATCAACGACTACAACGCTCAGATCGCCCTGCTCACCGGCGAGCAGCTGAGCCTTTCCGATTCGATCAGCAGCGACACCCGCCGCCTGCAGAGCGATACCCAGTCCAGCGCGGACAGCACCACCGCCACCGCCCGCATGGGCGAGCAGCTGGTGGTGGTCGACACCGATCTCCGGCAGGCGACCTCGCGCTTCCGCATCTAGCTATCCCTCTACCGCCTTTCCCTATACCGAGAAACCTCTAGGAGCACTTCCATGGCTTTTGCACGTCTGCTCGCCTTCGGCGCGGCCCTCACCTGCGCGGGATCCGCGCTCGCCCTCGATCAGGGTGACTATCGCTTCAACGGCTTCGGCACCGCCGGCATCACCCACCTGGGCGGTGAAGACGACGGCCGCAGCTTCGGCATCAATGGCCAGACCAACGACCACTGGCGCGGCGATCAGCTGAGCAAGCTGGGCGGCCAGTTCCAGTACGGCCTGACCGACAAGCTGGACGCCACCGTGCAGGTCACCGCCAAGGCCGAGCAGGACCAGTGGAAGGCCAACCTGGAATGGGCCTACCTGGCCTTCCACGCCACCGACAACCTGACCTTCCGCGCCGGCCGCCTGCGTACGCCGGTGTTCATGTATTCCGAGACCCTGGACGTGGGTATCACCTACCCCTGGCTGCGCCTGCCCGACGAGGTCTACAGCCAGGTGCAGGTCTCCAACTACGAAGGCGCCGATGCCCTCTGGAGTCTGCCGGTCGCCTTCGGCACCCTGAACCTCCAGGTGAGCGGGGGCCAGGCGGTCAATCGCAACTACTTCGTCAACGATGACCTCTACGACATCGACTACAAGCGCATCGCCGCCGCCAACGTCAGCCTGGCGACCAACGAGTACGGCACCGTGCGCCTGGCCTACACCGAGTCCAGCATCGACCTGCACTATCCGTTGCTGACCCTGGACGACCAGAAGGGCAAGTTCACCTCGCTCGGCTACCAGTACGACAACGGCACCTGGCTGACCAGCAACGAATGGACCCGCCGCGTCATCGAGGGTGACAACCAGGGCAGCAGCAACGCCTTCTACCTGATGGCCGGTCGCCGCTTCGGTGACTTCCTGGCCCATGTGACCTACGCCCAGCTGGACGAGGAACGCGCCGGTCGCCAGAGCTCCTGGACCTACGGCCTGAACTACAACATCACCCCCAGCCTGGTGCTCAAGAGCGAATACAAGCGCGTCGACACCACCGGCGGCTACAACGGCACCTTCGTCAAGACCGACAACGAGAGCATCGCCAATGCCGTCTACGACCGCAGTGGCGGCCGCTTCGGCGCGCCGGCCCGCAACTTCGACGGCGACATCATCAGCATCGGCCTCGACTTCATCTTCTAAGGAATCCGCCCATGAGTTCTCTCCGCCTGCTCACCGGCGCCGCCCTACTGTTCAGCGTCAGCCTGGTCCACGCCGAAGTCGCCGTGATCGTCAATCCGGCCGCTGCCAAGACACCCGGCCAGGATGAAGTGGCCAACATCTTCCTCGGCAAGGACAAGTCGCTGAAGGGCGTCGACCAGAAGGACTGGTCGGCCACCAAGGAAACCTTCTATGCCAAGGTCGCCAACAAGAACGAAGCCCAGCTGAAGTCCTACTGGTCGGGCCTGGTGTTCACCGGCAAGGGCCAACCGCTGCCCAGCGTGGCCGGCGACGCCGCTGTGGTCGCCCAGGTGGCCGGCGAGGCCGACGCCATCGGCTACGTGGACAAGGCCGCGGTCACCGACAAGGTAAAGGTCCTCTTCACCCTGCAGTGATGGCCGCACCATGAAAAAAGCCGTCTCTCGACGGCTTTTTTCATTTCTACACCGGCCTCAGGCCACCGAGGCGATGCGGTTGCCGGCGCTGGCCTTCTCGACCTTGATGGCGACGAACTTGGAGGTGGGCGTGAAGCTGCCCTCGCCGTAGCTTTCCAGGGGCACCAGCGGATTGGTCTCCGGGTAGTAGCCGGCTGCCTGGCCGACCGGGATGTCGAACGGCAGCGCAGTGAAGCCGCGGACCCGGCGTTCGAGGCCGTCGTCCCACAGGGCGACCAGATCCACCTTCTCGCCGGCGGCCACGCCCAGGCGATCCAGATCGGCCTGGTTGACGAAGACCACGTCGCGCTGGCCCTTCACGCCGCGATAGCGGTCGTCGAGGCTGTAGATGGTGGTGTTGTACTGGTCGTGGGATCTCATGGTCTGCAAGATCAGGTCGGGCTTGATGCCCTGGCGCCGGACCGCATCCGGCAAGAGGTCATGCAACAGCGCATTGGCCGCGAAGTTGGCCTTGCCGGTGGGGGTGTTCCACTCCCGGCGTCCGGCCTTGTTGCCCAGGTAGAAACCGCCGGGTGCGGCGAGACGCGCGTTGAAGTCCTGGAAGCCGGGAATGACGTCGGCGATCAGGTCGCGGATGCGGTCGTAATCCTCGATCAGCCAGTCCCAGTCCACCGGATGGTTGCCCAGGGTGGCCTTGGCCAGGCCGGCGACGATGGCCGGCTCGGACTTCATCTGCGTCGACAGCGGCCGCAGGATACCGGCCGAGGCGTGCACCATGCTGAAGCTGTCTTCCACGGTGATCGCCTGCTTGCCACCCCTCTGCACGTCCATCTCGGTGCGGCCCAGGCAGGGCAGGATCAGCGCCTGGCGACCGGTCACCAGGTGGCTGCGGTTGAGCTTGGTGGCGATATGCACGGTCAGGTCGCACTGGCGCAGCGCCCTGTGGGTGCGCGGGGTGTCCGGGGTCGCCTGGGCGAAGTTGCCGCCGAGGCCGATGAACACCTTGGCCTTGCCCTGCTCCATGGCGGCGATGGCTTCCACGGTGTTGTGACCACGATTGCGTGGCGGCTCGAAGGCGAAGCGCTTGGCCAGGGCGTCGCTGAGCCAGGCCGGGGCCTTCTCGTCGATGCCCATGGTGCGGTCGCCCTGGACGTTGCTGTGGCCGCGCACCGGGCAGAGGCCGGCGCCGGGCCGGCCGATGTGGCCGCAGAGCAGCTGCAGGTTGGCGATCTCCTGCACCGTGGCCACCGAATGGCGGTGCTGGGTGATGCCCATGGCCCAGCAGATGATGACCTTCTCGGCGCGGGCATACATGCGCGCGGCCTGTTCGATCTCGTGCAGCGACAAGCCCGACTGGCGCTCGATCAGCTCCCAGGAGGTGGCGTCGACCTGAGCCAGGTAGTCGTCCATGCCCAGGGTGTGGGCGGCGATGAAATCGTGGTCGAAGACGCGCTTGGCGCCCTTGGCAGCGGCTTCGCGCTCCCACTGCAGGAGGTACTTGGCGATGCCGCGCAGCGCCGCCATGTCACCGCCCAGGGCCGGACGGAAGTAGGCGGTGTTGGTCGGCCGCGAGTCGTTGGTCAGCATCTCCAGCGGACTTTGCGGGTGCTGGAAGCGCTCCAGGCCCCGCTCCTTGAGCGGGTTGAAGCAGACCACCTGGGCACCGCGCTTCACCGCGTTGCGCAGGGTCTCGATCATGCGCGGGTGGTTGGTGCCGGGGTTCTGGCCGATGACGAAGATGGCATCCGCCTCGTCCAGGTCGTGATAGGTCACGGTGCCCTTGCCGACGCCGATGCTGCGGCCCAGGCCGACGCCGCTGGCCTCGTGGCACATGTTCGAGCAGTCGGGGAAGTTGTTGGTGCCATAGGCGCGCACGAACAGCTGATAGAGGAAGGCCGCCTCGTTGCTGGCGCGCCCCGAGGTGTAGAACTCGGCTTCGTCGGGACTGGCCAGGGCCTTGAGCTCCTTGGCGATCAGCGCGAAGGCGGCGTCCCAGGCGATGGGCACATAGCGATCGGTGGCCGCGTCATAGCGCAGCGGCTCGGTCAGCCGGCCCTGGTATTCGAGCCAGTAGTCGCTCTGCTCCAGCAGCGAGGTCACGCTGTGGCGAGCGAAGAAGGCGGCATCGACGCGGCGCTTGGTGGCTTCCCAGTTGACCGCCTTGGCGCCGTTCTCGCAGAACTTCACCAGGCCGTTTTCCGGGGCCTCGCCCCAGGCGCAGCCGGGGCAATCGAAGCCATGGTCCTGGTTGGTCTTGAGCAGGGTCCGCAGATTCTTGAAGGCGTTGCCGCTGTCGAGCCAGAAGTGCACCACGCTCTTCAGGGCGCCCCAGCCGGCGGCGGGGCCTTGATAGGGTTTGAAGGACTGCTGAGGTTTGTTCATGGCGATTCCCGTGGGATCAAGGGGCCACCGGCGCCGGGGCATAGACCCGCGGCAGCGACCGGTGTGGCAGATGGATCAGATTGAGACGATGACGGCGCGCCCACTCCACGGCCAGCCCGGTAGGCGCCGACAGGGTGATGAGGGTGGCGAGTCCGGCCCGCACCGCCTTGTGGATGAGTTCGAGGCTGCAACGGCTGGTGACCACCACGCAGCCCTCGCGCACCGGCTGGCGCTGGCGCAACAGGGCGCCGATCAGCTTGTCCAGGGCGTTGTGGCGACCGATGTCCTCGCGGCACAGGGTCAGTTCGCCCTGGCCGTCGATGAACAGCGCGGCGTGCACCGCGCCGCTGCGCTGGCCCAGGTCCTGGGCGGCATCGATGCGCTGGCGTAGGTCGTGCAGGTGGGCGGCCGGTGGCAGCGGCACCTTGCGCAGGCGATCCAGCTGCGGCAGCGCCTGTTCCAGGGCCTCGACCCCGCACAGGCCGCAGCCACTGGTGCCGGCCAGCTGGCGGCGCTGCTGCTTGAGCGCCCAGAAGGTGCGGCTGCTGATCTCGACGTCGACATTGAGGGCTTCGCCGACGCGCCGCACCTGGATGCCATAGATGTCGTCGATGGCATCGACGATACCGGCGCTGAGACTGAAACCGACCACGTAGTCTTCGACGTCGGCCGGCGTCGCCATCATCACCGCATGGCTGATGCCGTTGTAGGCGATGGCCAGCGCCACCTCCTCGGCCAGCGGCTGTTCGCCGCGCACGGCAGGCTGCTCCAGCTCGGCGAAGGCATAGCCGGCGGGGGGCGCGGCAACGAGGTCTGGCGAATCCTGGGACATGGGCGAAAACGACCTGCGGCGGTTTGACACAGATCAAAGATTAACCAGCACATCCCGGGGCGTCTAATCGCTATGACCGATGCCTTGATAAACGCTATCTATCACTCTCGGCATAGAGCGCCTTGACTGCCTGGAAACAGGCATCGGCGACCGCCAGTCGGGGTTCGGTCCGACGAATGAGCAGCCCCAGGGGCGCCAGGGTACGGGCCGTGGCGATGGGGATCAGCCGCGCATGGGGGGTGAGCCGATCGAAACCGCCGGCCAGGGGCACCACGGCGCAGCAGAGACCGGCATTGACCGCCTGCAAGAGCAGATAGACGGCGTCGGTCTCCAGCACCGGCTGTGGCGTCAACCCCAGGCTGCGAAAGCCGTGGTCCACCGACTGGCGAAAATGCATGGCGCCGGTGAGCAGGCCGAGCGGCAAGCCGGCCACCGCCTGCCAGTCCAGCGCGGCCTGGTCGAAGCTGAAATGGCGCTCGTCATAGAGCAGGCCCATGCGCGTCTCGGTCAGGGTCAGGCTGTCGAAGCGCGCCGGATCGAGGTGTTCCAGGTAGGAGATGCCCAGCTCCAGGCGATTGCTGGCCACGGCTTCGAGGATGCGCTCGGTGCTGAGCACCTGCAGCTGGAAATGCAGCTTGGGGTGCAGCAGGCGCAGGTGCTGCAGCAGCGGCATGGGATCGAAGCTGGCCAGCGGCACCAGGCCGACCCTCAGGGTGCCCACCAGTTGCCCCTGGAAGGCCTGGGCCTCGGCATAGAGACCGTCATGGGCGGCCATCAGGGTGCGCGCCCAGGCGAGGATGCGCTGCCCCGCCTCGGTGAATCCCTCGAAGCGCTGCCCGCGACGCACCAGCTCCACCCCCAGCTCGTCTTCCAGGCCACGCAGGCGCATGGACAGGGTCGGCTGGGTGACGTGGCAGCGCGCCGCCGCCTGGCCGAAGTGACGCGTCTCGTCCAGGGCGATGAGAAAGCGGAGTTGCTTGATATCCACTTATTACCTCCGGGCGCTCTGCCCCCTCTCCCCCTGGGAGAGGGCCGGGGTGAGGGTCGCCAGGACTGCGGCAGTCCTCACTGCGGCAGCAGCTCGCGATAATCCCGCACCGCCTCGAACTCCTCGCTGTCCTTGGGACCGCGCCGGCTGTCCGGCTCGTGGATCGCCAGCAGGTGGGCGACGCCATAGTCGCGGGCGCTGCGCAGGATCGGCAGGTTGTCGTCGATGAACAGGGTACGCGCCGGATCGAAGGCGAAGTCGGCCTGCAGGGCGTGCCAGAACTGCTGTTCTTCCTTGGGGAAGCCGTAGTCGTGGGAGCTGATCAGCCGGTCGAAATAGGGCGCCAGCTCGATGCGCTCCAGCTTCAGCGACAGGGAATCGCGGTGGGCGTTGGTGATCAGCGCCACCCGCTTGCCGGCGCGTTGCAGGGCGGCGAGAAAGGTGTCGGCGTCCGGCCGCAGGGCGATCAGGTGGGCGATCTCCTCCTTGAGTTCGCGCATGGAAAAGCCCAGCTCGGCGCTCCAGAAGTCCAGGCAGTACCAGGTCAGCTTGCCCTGGTGGCTACGAAACAGCGGCTCCAGCTCGGCCTTGGCCAGCGCCAGGGACTGGCCGTGGCGCTCGGCATAGCGCTGCGGCAGGTACTCCAGCCAGAAATGGTTGTCGAAATGCAGATCGAGCAGGGTGCCGTCCATGTCCAGCAACACGGTATCGATACGGCTCCAGTCGAGAGGGGTCATGGTGACTCCGGATCATGTAACAGGCGGGTTATCATACCCGTCCGCCCAGCCCAGGAGCCGTCCATGCGCCAGAAACCCACTGTTCTCGCCCGACAGATCGTGGCCAAGAGCCGTCTGTTCACCGTCGAGGAGATGCAGTTGCGCTTCGCCAACGGCGAGGAACGCACCTATGAGCGCCTGGCCAACAAGGGCACCGGTCATGGCGCGGTGATGGTGGTGGCGCTGCAGGACGCCACCCACGCCCTGCTCATCGAGGAATACTGCGGCGGCGTGGAAGACTACGAACTGTCGCTGCCCAAGGGCCTGGTGGAGCCGGGCGAAGAGATCCTCGACGCCGCCAATCGCGAACTCAAGGAAGAAGCCGGCTTTGGCGCGCGCCAGCTGGAATACCTCACCGCCCTGTCGCTGAGCCCAGGCTACATGAGTCAGCGCATCCATGTGGTGCTGGCCCGCGACCTCTATCCCGAGCGCCTGCCGGGCGACGAACCCGAGCCCCTCGAAGTCAGCAGCGTCGACCTGCGCGAGCTGTCGCAGCTGGTGCAGAATCCGCGCTTTTCCGAAGGCCGCGCCCTGGCCGCCCTCTACCTGGTGCGCGACCTGCTCACCCAACGCGGAGAACTGCCGGCATGATGGCGCCCGTTTCCATTACCGCTCCGCTGGTGCTCAACGTCGTCGACCTGGTGCGCCAGGCCGGCGCGGCCATCCTGCCCCATTGGCGCCAGGGCGTGGCGGTGCGGCAGAAGAGCGACGACTCGCCGGTGACCGCCGCCGACCTCGCCGCCCACCGGGTGCTGGCCGAAGGCCTGGCGCGCCTGACCCCGGACGTGCCGGTGCTGTCGGAAGAAGCCTGTGACATCCCCTTCGCGGCGCGTAGCGCCTGGGACGTCTGGTGGGTGGTCGACCCCCTGGACGGCACCAAGGAATTCATCGATGGCAGCGAGGAATTCACCGTCAACGTGGCCCTGGTCGAACGCGGCCAGGTGATCTTCGGCGTGGTCGGCATCCCCACCCGGGACGTCTGCTTTAGCGGCGGCCGCGAACTGGGCGCCTTCCGTATCCAGGGCGAGGACGGCGTCGAGATCGGCGTGCGCACCCAACCGGAAGAAGCCTTCACCGTGGTCGCCAGCCGCCGCCACGGCAGTCCGGCGCAGCAGCGCCTGCTGGAAGAACTGGGCACCACCCTGGGCGAACCCAAGCTGGTCAGCGTCGGCAGCTCGCTCAAGTTCTGCCTCCTGGCCGAAGGCCTGGCCGACTTCTATCCCCGGCTCGCCCCCACCTCCCAGTGGGACACCGCCGCCGCCCAGGGCGTGCTGGAAGGCGCCGGCGGCGAGGTCCTGACCCTGGACGGCCAGCCCCTCACCTACGAGATGCGCGAGTCCTTTCTCAATCCGCACTTCCTCGCCCTGCCCCGCGAGGCCACCTGGCGGCAGCAGGTGCTGGAGCTGGCCGGAGCCCTGGGCGACGCCTGAGGCCGCTAGGCCACCACCTTGGCCAACTCCGGCACATCGCCGGACAGGCCCAGGGCGCGGCGCACGAACAGGGCCTTGGCTTCGAAATGGCGATCGACCTGCTTGAGCGCGGCGTTGCGCAGCCAGCGCAGCGGCAGGCGGTCGTCCTGGAACAGCCGCTGGAAGCCTTCCATCGCCGCCATCATCGCCAGGTTGTGCGGCATGCGGCGGCGCTCGTAGCGCTCCAGCACCCGCTGCTCGGCGATGGATTCGCCGCGGGCCTGGGCATGGCGCAGTTCCTCGGCCAGCACCGCGGCGTCGAGAAAGCCCAGGTTGACGCCCTGCCCGGCCAGCGGGTGGATGACGTGGGCGGCATCGCCGATCAGGGCCAGACCGGGTTCCACATAGCGCTTGGCATGGCGCTGGCGCAGCGGGATGCACAGCCGTGTGTCGCTACACTCCACCTTGCCCAGGCGCTGCTCGAAGGCTTCGCCCAGGGCCTGGCAGAAGGCCGCGTCGTCCAGGGCCATCAGCCGCTCGCCCTGCTTGGGCGTGCAGGACCAGACGATGGAGCACCAGCGGGTGTCGCCACCGCGGTCCAGCGGCAGGAAGGCCAGCGGGCCGTCGTCGGTAAATCTTTGCCAGGCGGTGCGCTGGTGCGATTCGGCGCAGCGCACGCTGGTGACGATGGCATGGTGCAGATAGTCCCACTCGCGGGTTTCCAGCCCGGCCAGACGGCGCACGGCGGAGGTGGCGCCATCGGCAGCCACCACCAGCGGCGCGCGGATCTGGCGGTCGCCGGCGAGTTGCACCAGCCACTGATCGCCGGAGCGACGCAGCAATTCCAGGCGCGCCTCGGGCAGGAGCAGGACGTTGGCCTCGGCCAGGCTTTCGAGCAGGGCATCCTGCACCACGCGGTTCTCGACGATGTGGCCGAGCACCTCGGCGTGCACGCTGGCGGCATCGAAATGCACGGCGCCGGTGCCGGAGCCGTCCCAGACGTGCATCGCCTGGTAGGGACTGACACGGCGCGCCAGGATGCCGTCCCAGGCGCCCAGGCGCTGCAGGATGCGCTGGCTGGCCAGCGACAGGGCGCTGACCCGGGGCTCGAAGGGCAGGTCGCTCTCGACCGCGCCGGGGGTGAGCGGGCCGCGGTCGAGCAGCACCACTGACAGGCCGCTGTCGGCCAGGGCCAGGGCCAGGGCGCTGCCGACCATGCCGGCACCGACGATCACCAGATCCGCATGGGTCAGCATGCTCGTTTCTCCTCGCAGGTCAGGGACGGGTACCCAGGCCCATGGCCTGGCGGGCGAAGGCACTCTTGGCCGGCGGGCACAGCTCCAGGCCGACCAGGCCCAGGTTGCGCCCGGCACTGAGCCAGGGCCGGCTGTTGGAAAACAGCCGGGTGATGCGATCGGAAAAGCCGATGGTCAGCTGCTGGTCCAAACGCTGGCGCTGCAGATAGTCCTGCAGGGTGGCGAAGTCGCCGGGCGCCGCGGCGCTCTCCAGCAGGCACTCGGCCAGACTGTCGACATCGCGCAGGGACAGGTTGAAGCCCTGGCCGGCGATGGGGTGCAGGCTGTGGGCGGCATTGCCCAGGACCACCAGGTGCGGGCGGACCTGTTCGTTGGCCTCCAGCAGGGTCAGCGGATAGGCATGGCGGGTGCCGACCTGGGTGAAGCTGCCGAGGCGATAGCCCACCGCCTGCTGCAATTCGGCGAGAAAGACGGCAGCGGGCGCCTGTTGCAGTCGCAGGGCCTCGCCGTCCGGCTGGGTCCAGACCAGGGCGCTGCGCTGGCCCGGCAGGGGCAGCAGCGCCAGGGGGCCGTGGGGCGTGAAGCGCTCGAAGGCGCGCCCGCCATGGCCGAGATTGGTCGAGACGTTGGCGATCAGCGCGGTCTGCTCATAGACCGTCCGCCGCACCTCGATGCCGAGGGACTCGCGCAGCGCCGAGCGGCCGCCGTCGGCCAGTACCGCCAGGCCGCATTCGAGGATGTCGCCATCCTCCAGCTCCAGGCGATAGCCGTCGGCAACGGCGGTGAGCGTGCGTACCTCGGCCGGGCAGCGCCATTCCACCACCTCGCGATCCAGCGCCTGCCAGAGCACCTGGCCGATCCAGGCGTTCTCCACCACATAGCCCAGCGCTGGCAGGTTCTCGTCGCGGGCGAGCAGCTGGGTCACGCCGAAGCGGCCCTGGTCGGAGACCTGGATCTCGCGGATCGCCTCGGCATGCTCGGCCAGGGCGTCCCAGACACCGAGGCGCTGGTAGATCAGCCGCGAGCCATAGGAGAGCGCCGAGGAGCGGGCATCGTAGCTGGGCTGATAGGTGTCGCCAGGGGCGAAGGGCTCCACCAGCAGGATGCGCCAGCCGCGCGCCTTGGCGCCGGCCTGCAGGGCCCGGGCCAGACTGGCGCCCACCAGGCCGCCACCGATGATGGCGATATCAGGACGTTGCATGAGCGTTCTCCCGGCGGTCGCGCGCGGCCGCCATCAAGCCTTCGATCTCCGCGGCCGCCTTGGGCAGGCCGGCGGTCAGCACCTCGCAACCACTGCGCGTCACCAGCACCTCGTCTTCGATGCGGATGCCCAGGCCGCGCCATTTGCGCGGCACCTCGGCCTCCACCGGGATGTAGAGTCCGGGCTCCACGGTCAGCACCATGCCCGGCTCCAGCATCCGCCACTGATCGCCGATGCGGTATTCGCCGACGTCGTGGACATCCAGCCCCAGCCAGTGACCGGCGCGGTGCATGTAGAACTGGCGACAGGCGCCGGCCTCGATCAGCGCATCCAGCTCGCCCTGCAGCAGCCCCAGGGCGAGCAGCCCCTCGGTGATCACCCTGACCGTGGCTTCGTGGGGTTCGTTCCAGTGCCGTCCGGGCGCGACGCAGGCGATGGCGGCCTGGTTGGCGGCCAGCACGATGTCGTACAGCTGCCGCTGCTCCGGCGAGAAGCGGCCATTCACCGGAAAGGTGCGGGTCACGTCGCTGGCATAGCACTCCAGCTCGCACCCGGCATCGATCAGCACCAGGTCGCCGTCGCGCAGAGGGGCATCGTTGGCCTGGTAGTGCATGACGCAGGCATTGGCCCCGGCGGCGACGATGGAGCCATAGGCCGCCAGCCGGGCACCGCCCTGGCGGAAGCAGTAGTCCAGCTCCGCCTCCAGGTGATACTCGCGCAGCCCCGGTCGGCAGGCCTGGATAGCGCGCAGGTGGGCGGCGCAGGTCAGCTCGGCGGCGGCCTTGAGCAGACGCACCTCGGCGGCCGACTTGTACAGCCGGCTGTCGTGCAACAGGGTATCCAGCGCCAGCAGCTCCCGCGGCGGCGAGGCGCCCTGGTCGGCCTTGGCGCGGATCAGTTCGATCCAGTTGAGCAGTTGCCGCTCGAATTCCGGATGGGCGCCCATGGCGTAGTAGACCCGCTCACGCCCCTCCAGCAGCCCAGGCAGGATGTCGTCCAGGTCGCCGATGGGAAAGGCATCGTCGGCGCCATAGTCGGCCAGTGCCCCTTCCTGACCGGCGCGCCGGCCCTCCCAGCGCTCCAGCTCCGCGTCCCGCTCGCGACAGAACAGCAGGTATTCACCGTGGGCCCGGCCGGGAATCAGCACGGCCAGGGCTTCGGGTTCGGGAAAGCCGGTGAGGTACTGGAAATCGCTGTCCTGGCGATAGGGTTGTTCGATGTCGCGATTGCGCAGGCACACCGGAGCGGCGGGCAGCAGGGCGATGCCGCCGTGGCCGATCTCGGCCATCAGGGCGCGGCGGCGACGGGCGAATTCGGCCTTGTGGATCCGCGGCATGGCCGCTCAGTGCACCACGGGCGCGGGTTCGGGAATGGGACCGCGGCCGTATTCGCCATAGAGCAGCAGCGGCGCGACGCGCAGGTATTCGGTGACTTCCATGAAGTCGTTCTCGCCCTCTTCGCCTTCCTCGGCCGGCTCCTGGATCTGGGCGATGGCCGCCAGGTCCTCGAGCACCTCGCGCGCCTCGCCGGAGACCTCGCCGGTGCGACCGGACAGGCCGAAGCCGGCGAGGAAGCCCTGACACCACTGACCCAGGGCCGCGGTGCGCTCGGCGAGCGGCACCTCGTCCGGCGGCAGCATCAGCACCAAGGCCACCTGCTGGCCGGCGAATTCCTGCTGCACCATGCCCAGCAGACCCGAGAGCGCCGCCTGCAGACGCTCGCCCGGCGCGCCACCGAGCAGCTCGCTGGCCGCGGCCAGCCAGTCGTTCTCGTCGAAGCCCGCGCCCCCGCAGACCCGCCCGAGCAGGTGACCGTGGAGTTCGGCGGGCGAGACCGGCAGAGCGGCCTCGGCGAGCAGGGTGGCGAAGGCGGCGTAGGCGGATGCTGAGCTGGACATGGCGTCGAGGTGAGGCGCTGGCTAGAATGAAGCCTTATCCTACGCGCTGACCCCGCCGGCGGCCAATCTCGTTGCACCCTTCTGGAGCTGTAGCCCTCATGCGCGAGTCTCGCGACACGCCCCTCGACGCCGATCTGGAAGCCCTCGGTGACCGTGTGGAGCGCCTGCTCCTGCGTCTCGAGGAATTGCAGCGGCAGAATCGACAACTGCGCCAGGGCGAGCGCAACTGGCGCCAGGAGCGTGCCGAGTTGATCGAGAAGAACGAATTGGCCAGATCGAAGGTCGAAGCGATGATTTTACGCCTGAAAGCCTTGGAGCAGGACTCATGAGCATCGAGACCGTGACCGTCCAGATACTGGAAAAGGAATATCGCATCAGCTGCCCGGCTGACGAGCGCGCCAACCTGGAGAGCACCGCTCGCTACCTGGACGGCAAGATGCGCGAGATCCGCGGCAGCGGCAAGGTCATCGGCGCCGACCGCGTGGCCGTGATGGCCGCCCTCAACATCACCCACGAACTGCTGCACCGCCAGGACGACGTCAGCCTGGAAGTCAGCAGCACCCGCGAGCGGGTTCGCGATCTGCTGGATCGCGTCGACCGGGCGCTGATCACCGAACACGACACCACCGCCTGATCGCCGACCGGGGACAGGTGGGGGTTTGCATCCCGGCTCAGGGGCGTATACTGGAGACCACTCTCTGGTGTGTGCGCCAGTCGGTCATGTCCCCGAGCCGATAAGCAACACCCCGGGGGTTGCTCGTCAGACTGGTGTGCATGTCCGCTACGGCGGAAAGCCTAAAGGTCTACGACTTCTCCCACCTTGAACCAAGGGTTCAAGGGCTACACCGGCAGCGGCATTCCGGAGAGCTCATTTCCTTCATGACCACCCCGCCTTCCTCCGATCTCAGCAGGCCCGCGCTGCGCAAGCTCCTTCGCCAGCGACGTCGCGCCCTCACCCCTGTTCAGCAACGCCAGGCCGCCCGCCAGCTCTATCGGCAGCTCGCGCAGCATCCGCTGTTTCGTCGTGCCCGGCATATCGCCTTCTACCTGCCCAGCGATGGCGAGATCGATCCGCGTCCGTTGCTCGAAGAAGCCCAGCGTCGCGGCAAGGCCACCTACCTACCGGTGCTTTCGCGCTGGCCGCGGACGGCGATGATCTTTCAGCGCGTGGGTCGTGGCGAATCCTGGGTGCGCAATAGATTCGGCATCGCAGAGCCGCGCCCGGATCGGCGCCTGGGGCGCCCGACCTGGGCGCTGGACCTGATTCTGATGCCACTGGTGGGTTTCGATCCCCAGGGCGGACGCCTGGGCATGGGCAAGGGCTTCTATGACCGCAACCTGGCCTATCTGGCACGCCGGCGGCAATGGCACAGCCCGCAGCTGATCGGCTGTGCCCATGAATGTCAGAAGGTGGAGCGGCTGGCACTGGCGGCCTGGGACGTGCCCATGGCGGCCGTGGTGAGCGATGACGGCTGGTACGCTCAGCGTACGGGCGAGACTTCCCGCGCCGGCTGAGTGTCGCTGGCATAGCGGGCGTATTGCTGGCTCTGGCGCTGCTCCCAGAAGCTCTGGGTGTACCCGGTGGTGACGACACCCAGGGTAAAGATCAGGACCAGCACCCACAACAGATCAGGTTTGCGTTTCATCGAGCTGGGCCACCCCCTTGCTGGCACCTTTGGGCAGGACAGGACGTCGCCCTGTTATGCTCAGCGCGTACGATCAGACTACATCCGGAATGCGCGGCATTCTGCGACAAGCGGTCGCCCCTTGCAATCGACCAGACCCTTTCCTGGAAGCTCCCGAGCCTCCATTCGTCAGGAGACGAACCGTGGCCTGCTGGCTGTTGAAATCCGAACCCGATGAATTCTCGCTGGCCGACCTGGAACGCCTGGGCCAGGCGCGCTGGGACGGGGTACGCAACTACCAGGCGCGCAACTTCCTGCGCGCCATGGCGCCCGACGAGCTGTTCTTCTTTCACCATTCGAGTTGCGCCGAACCCGGCATTGCCGGCATCGGCCGCATCGTCGGCGAAGCCTTCGCGGATCCCACCGCCCTGGATCCCGAAAGTCCCTATCATGCGCCCAAGGCCAGTGTCTCAGACAACCCCTGGACGGCGCGCCAGGTCGCCTTCGTCGAGGCCTTTCCGCGGGTGCTGACCCTGCCGCGCCTGCGCCAGTTGCCGGCACTCGCCGACTTCGCCCTGCTGCGCAAGGGCAACCGCCTCTCGGTGATGCCGGTCAGCGCGGCGGAATGGGCGGCGATCGTCGCCGCGACCCGCGGCTGAGCGCTGACCTCAGGGCTGGATGATCAGGTTGTTGAACAGCAGGTCTTCCACCAGGGGCTTGCCCTCCTCCTGGGTCAGGACGCTCTGCACCTGCTTGAGGGCCTCCTGGCGCAGCTTCTCGCGGGCTTCGACACCCGCCAGGGTCTCGTCGGTCTGCTGGGCGAAGAGCATCACCAGCTGATTGCGCAGCAGCGGCTCATGGAATTCGACCTTATCCTTGGCTTCCTTGCCGGTCATCATCAGGGCGATGTCGGCCTTGTAGTACTTGAGCTTGGGACCGCTGCCATAGTTGCCGACCAGCGCCGGGGTCAGGTTGTAGAACTCGGTCTTGGGCGCCTCGCCTTCCTTCCCTTCCTTCTTCTCTTCGCCCCAGACATTCATGGCCAGGCAGAAAGACAACATAATGGCAACGACAGCTTTCACGTTGGATCCTCGCGGGTGGATGGCTGCAGCATAGCCAGCACGACTCAAGGGGTCACCTCGAACCTGAGGGTTCCGATCACCTGGCCGACGTCCGTCACCACTTGCACCTGCCAACGGCCGGTCACGTCACCGGGGAAGTTCTGCTTGTGGGTCCAGGCGCGATAACCGGCCTCGCGACCGCCGCTGATATCCAGCGGAATCCGATCCACCTCCTGCCCGGCATGGCGCCAGACGTGGTAGATGCGCTCGTTCAGACCGCGCGGCGCATTGATGGCGGTGAAGGCATAGAGCCCCTGGGCGCGCAGTTGGGCGATGCTCAGGCTTTTCACCGCATCGCCGGGCTGGCGCTTGAGACTGTCGAAGTTGGTGCTCATGCCCATGTCGGTCAGCCACAGGGTGGCCGGCGGCACCCAGGCGCGCCCCAGCCAGCCGAAGGCGCCGATGGCCAGGCACAGCCCCAGCAGCCCCAGCCAGCGCCAGCCGAGGCGTACCCGGAAGGCCACCGCCAGACTGGGAAAGGACAGCAGCACGGCGACCCCCAGGGCCAGTTCGTAGCTCTGGGTGGTGGTCAGGTGCAGGATGATCGGCAGCGCCGTGAGCAGCACCGCGAACAGGGTCAGGGTGTGGTAGCTGAGGAAGACCCAGCGCCGCGGCGCCAGGGCCTTGTAGTAGAGCGGATCGATGATGGACACCAGGGCGGCCGCGCCGAGCAGCCCGGTGAACAGCGCCTGGCCGCTGTTCCAGGCCGTGGTGATGGCAAAGAACGGCAGGCAGAAGAACAGGCTTTCCTGGTGGATCAGCTGGGTGGCGTAGCGCAGCAGCGGCGGCGGCAATTCCCAGCCGAAACGGCGGCTGACCCAGCCCCGCAGCACGTTTTCCAACATCAGCCAGACCCAGCTCGCCAGCATGACCACGGCCATCACCGGGGCGAAGCCCTTCTGCCGGTCCACCAGCAGGAAGCTGCAGATCCCCGAGATGAAGCCGGCCAGGGCGATCAGCCGCGGATAGCGTTCGAACAGGGCGGTGGCCAGGTTCAGGGCGCGGGAGGAGAGGACTTTCCAGGCAGGCATGACGACTCGCGAAAACAACGGCAAAGACGCGCCACCCTAGGCGCGCAACCCCCGCAGATCAAGAGGGAATCCGGGCTGCCGCTGCCACAGGGCGGAAAAGCCTGGACCCGCTGTAATATCATTGTAATATTCGAAAACGAACCTGGAATGTTCGCTTTCGATTAATACCTATAACAATACCGAGGCTCCCATGCTTGGAATCTTCGCCCCCGCGGCCCACCGCGCGCCGCTGCCCGCCGATCGCATCGACCCCGTCTACCGCCGTCTCCGCTGGCAGATCTTTGCCGGGATCTTTATCGGCTATGCCGGCTACTACCTGCTCCGCAAGAACTTCTCGCTGGCCATGCCCTACCTGGTGGAGCAAGGCTACAGCCGGGGCGAACTGGGCGTAGCGCTGTCCGCGGTGGCCATCGCCTACGGCCTGTCCAAATTCCTCATGGGGCTGGTCTCGGACCGCTCCAATCCGCGCTACTTCCTGCCCTTCGGGCTGGTGATGTCGGCGCTGGTGATGCTGCTGTTCGGATTCGCGCCCTGGGCCACCTCCAGCGTCAGCATCATGTTCGTCCTGCTGTTCCTCAACGGCTGGTTCCAGGGCATGGGCTGGCCGCCCAGCGGTCGCACCATGGTGCACTGGTGGTCGCAGAAGGAGCGTGGCGGGGTGGTTTCGGTGTGGAACGTCGCCCACAACGTCGGCGGCGGCCTGATCGGTCCGCTGTTCCTGCTCGGCCTGGCCTGGTTCAACGACTGGCACGCCGCCTTCTATGTCCCGGCCGTGGTGGCCCTGGCGGTCGCGGCCTTCGCCTTCATCGCCATGAGAGACACCCCGCAATCCTGCGGCCTGCCGTCGGTGGAACACTGGAAACAGGACTTCCCCGAGGGCTACAGCGAAGGTCACGAACGTGAATTCTCCACCAAGGAGATCTTCGTCGAGTACGTGCTGAAGAACCGCCTGCTCTGGTACATCGCCTTTGCCAACGTCTTCGTCTATCTGCTGCGCTATGGCGTGCTGGACTGGGCACCCACCTACCTCAAGGAAGCCAAGCACTTCTCGGTGGACAAGACCTCCTGGGCCTACTTCTTCTACGAGTGGGCCGGCATCCCCGGCACCCTGCTCTGCGGCTGGCTCTCGGACAAGCTGTTTCGCGGCAACCGCGGCGCCACCGGCGTGGTGTTCATGCTTGGCGTGATGATCGCCACCCTGGTCTACTGGCTCAACCCGGAAGGCAATCCCGGCGTCGACCTGGCGGCCCTGGTCTGCATCGGTTTCCTGATCTACGGTCCGGTGATGCTGATCGGGCTGCAGGCGCTGGAACTGGTGCCCAAGAAGGCCGCCGGCACCGCTGCGGGCTTTACCGGACTGTTCGGCTACCTGGGTGGCTCGGTGGCGGCCAATGCCCTGGTCGGCTACACCGTGGACCACTTCGGCTGGGATGGCGGCTTCATGCTGCTGATCGGCTCCTGCGTCCTGGCCATCGTCTTCCTGGCACTGACTCTGAGACACACCGGCATGGTGGCCAAGTCGCAGCGGTAGCGCTGAACGCCACTGACAAATCGCGGCCATAGGCCGCTCCTACAGCTCACCTAGCTGTAGGAGCGGTCGCTACGGCGCACCGGCATGGCCGCGAGCCGCATCAACCCCGCGGCGCGTAGGCGAAGACGTCGGCGCGCATCTGGTGCGCGTCCATGCCGGCGTCCACCAGGGCGTCCAGGGTGGCATAGACCATGGCCGGTGAGCCGCTGGCATAGACGTGCAGGCCGCTCAGGTCGGCGAAATCCGCCCGCACCACCTCGTGCAGCAGACCACAGCGCCCTTCCCAGCCACAGGCATCGCTTACCACCCGGTTGAGGACGAGATTGGGCAGCTCCGCCCATTGCTCCCAGGCCTCGATGGCATAGAAGTCGTCCGGCGTGCGCACGCCCCAGTAGAGGTGCACCGGATGGGCGAAGCCGCGGGTGCGGGCGTCTTCGATCAGGCTGTGCATCTGCGCCATGCCGGTCCCGGCGGCGATCAGCACCAGGGGGCCATCGGGCAGCTCGGCCAGATGGGCATCCCCATAGGGCAGCTCGACCTGGGCCATGCCCTTGCCTTCCAGTTGCGCCAGCAGCGCCTGGCTGCTGGCCTCGCGCGCCAGCACGTGCAATTCCAGCTCACGCCCCTGGTGGGGCGCCGAGGCCAGGGAAAAGGCCGACTGCTTGCCGTCTTCACGGCCGATCAGCAGGTACTGGCCAGCGTGATAGCGTGGCGGTCGTCCAGCCGGCGCGCGCAGGCGCACCCGGCGGACATCGCCCCCCACGTCATCCAGCGCCACCACCTGGCAGGCCAGCGTGCGCACCGGCAATTCGCCGGGCGCCAGGACGCCGTCCCACTGCAGCAGACAATCGCTCAGGGGCACCGCCACGCAGACATAGACCTCGCCGTGATCGACCGTCTGGCCGTGCTGGCTGACCTGCCCTTCCACCAGCAGCGCGGCGCAGAGCTGGCAGTTGCCATTGCGGCAGCTGTGCGGTCCGCTGTAGCCGAGGCGCTGCGCGGCGGCCAGGATGGCTTCGCCGGGCTGGGTTTCCAGTACCGCACCCGAGGGCTGCAGGGTGACCTTCATCGTCGTCTCCGTTAATCGATCCCGAGACTGGACCACATCTCGTCCACCCGTTTGACCACCGCTTCGTCCTTGACGATCGCCCGCCCCCACTCGCGGGTGGTTTCGCCCGGCCACTTGTGGGTGGCATCCAGGCCCATCTTCGAGCCCAGGCCGGAGATCGGCGAGGCGAAGTCCAGGTAGTCGATGGGGGTGTTGTCGATCATCACGGTGTCGCGCTTGGGATCCATGCGCGTGGTGACTGCCCAGATGACGTCGTTCCAGTCGCGGGCATTGATGTCGTCGTCGGTGACGATCACGAACTTGGTGTACATGAACTGCCGCAGGAACGACCAGACGCCCAGCATCACCCGCTTGGCGTGGCCGGGGTACTGCTTCTTGATGGTCACCACCGCCATGCGGTACGAGCAGCCTTCCGGCGGCAGATAGAAGTCGACGATTTCCGGAAACTGCTTTTGCAGGATGGGCACGAAGACTTCGTTGAGCGCCACGCCCAGGATGGCCGGCTCGTCCGGCGGCCGCCCGGTGTAGGTGCTGTGATAGATGGGATCGCGACGCCGGGTGATGCGCTCCACGGTAAAGACCGGGAAGGTATCGACCTCGTTGTAGTAGCCGGTGTGATCGCCATAGGGCCCTTCCGGCGCGGTCTCGCCCGGATGGATGACGCCTTCCAGCACGATCTCGGCGCTGGCCGGCACCTGCAGGTCGTTGCCCACGCACTTGACCAGTTCGCTGCGACTGCCGCGCAAGAGGCCGGCGAAGGCGTATTCGGACAGGGTATCGGGCACCGGCGTGACCGCGCCGAGGATGGTGGCCGGATCGGCGCCCAGGGCCACGGCCACCGGATAGGGCTGGCCGGGATGCTTCTGGCACCACTCGCGGAAGTCCAGGGCGCCGCCCCGATGGCTCAGCCAGCGCATGATCAGCTTGTTGCGGCCGATGACCTGCTGGCGATAGATGCCGAGGTTCTGACGCTCCTTGTTGGGGCCGCGGGTGACCGTCAGGCCCCAGGTGATCAGCGGCGCCACGTCGCCCGGCCAGCAGTACTGGATCGGCAATTTGCCCAGATCGACCGCCTCGCCCTCCTCGATCACCTCCTGGCAGGGGGCGTCCTTGAGGACCTTGGGCGCCATGCTGATGACCTTCTTGTAGATCGGCAGCTTCGACCAGGCGTCCTTGAGGCCCTTGGGCGGCTCGGGCTCCTTGAGGAAGGCCAGCAGCTTGCCGATCTCGCGCAGGGCGCCGACGTCCTCGGCACCCATGCCCAAGGCTACGCGCTGGGGCGTGCCGAACAGGTTGCCCAGCACGGGCATGGAGAAGCCCACGGGATTCTCGAACAGCAGCGCCGGGCCCTGCTTGCGCAGGGTCCGGTCGCAGATTTCGGTCATCTCGAGGACCGGCGAGACCGGGGCGGTCACGCGCTTCAGTTCACCACGCTGCTCCAGGCTGCGGATGAAGTCACGCAGATCTCGGTATTGCATGCGGCCTCTTGGCGCTGGGGAAAGTCTGGCAGTCTACCGCCTGAGTCGCGCATCGAGAAAGCACTGGCCCAGAAACGCCAAAGGCCGGGATTTCCCGGCCTTTGTATGCGACTGCGCCTTACTTGCTGCGCTTCATCGAATCGAAGAACTCGTTGTTGGTCTTGGTCTGACGCAACTTGTCGAGGAGGAATTCGATGCCGGCGATCTCGTCCATCGGATGCAGGATCTTGCGCAGGATCCACATGCGGGACAGCTCTTCCTCGTCGGTGAGCAGTTCTTCGCGGCGGGTGCCGGACTTGTTGATGTTGATGGCCGGGAAGACGCGCTTCTCGGCGATGCGCCGCTCCAGGGGCAGCTCCATGTTGCCGGTGCCCTTGAATTCCTCGTAGATCACCTCGTCCATCTTCGAGCCGGTTTCCACCAGCGCGGTGGCGATGATGGTCAGGCTGCCGCCTTCCTCGATGTTACGGGCGGCACCGAAGAAGCGCTTGGGCTTCTCCAGGGCGTGGGCATCGACACCACCGGTGAGCACCTTGCCGGAACTGGGGATCACGGTGTTGTAGGCACGCGCCAGACGGGTGATGGAGTCCAGCAGGATGACGACGTCCTTCTTGTGCTCGACCAGGCGCTTGGCCTTCTCGATCACCATGTCGGCGACCTGCACGTGGCGGGTCGGCGGCTCGTCGAAGGTGGAGGCCACCACTTCGCCGCGCACGGTGCGCTGCATCTCGGTCACTTCCTCGGGACGCTCGTCGATGAGCAGCACGATGAGGTAGCACTCGGGATTGTTGCGGGTGATGTTGGCCGCGATGTTCTGCAGCATGATGGTCTTGCCGGCCTTGGGCGGCGCGACGATCAGACCGCGCTGACCCTTGCCGATGGGGGCGCAGAGGTCGATGACCCGACCGGTGAGGTCTTCGGTGGAGCCGTTGCCGGCTTCCATGGTCAGGCGCTTGTTGGGGAACAGGGGCGTGAGGTTCTCGAACAGCACCTTGTTCTTGGCGTTTTCCGGACGGTCGAAGTTGATGGTGTCGACCTTGAGCAGCGCGAAGTAGCGCTCGCCCTCTTTCGGCGGACGAATCTTGCCGATGATGGTGTCGCCGGTGCGCAGGTTGAAGCGGCGGATCTGGCTGGGAGAGACATAGATGTCGTCGGGACCGGCCAGGTAGGAGGAGTCGGCGCTACGCAGGAAGCCGAAGCCGTCCTGCAGGATCTCCAGCACGCCATCCCCGGAAATCTCGTCGCCACCCTTGGCGTGCTTCTTGAGCAGCGCAAAGATGATGTCCTGCTTGCGGGACCGGGCCATGTTTTCCAAGCCCGCGGCATCCGCCATTTCCAACAGTTCCGTGATGGGCTTTTGCTTGAGTTCGGTCAGATTCATAGACGTATGTTGACGTGAGAAGAGGCGAAGGAGGGATTCGAGCTGAGCGGCCGGATGCGAGATTAGCTTCGCGGGATGCGTTCTGAAGAGGAGAACTGACGGCTACAGCAGATGAGAAGACGGCCCGCTGATGGGGTCGTGGGCTGGAATCTAGCACCTGCACCTGTGCTCGTCCAGCCGTCCAGGCATAAAAAAGCCCCGCATGGCGGGGCTTTCGACTGGCTGACTCAGACGTTGGCGTCGAGGAAGGCGGCCAGTTGCGACTTGGACAGGGCGCCGACCTTGGTGGCCTCGACCGCGCCGTTCTTGAACAGCATCAGGGTCGGGATGCCACGCACGCCGTACTTCGGCGGGGTGTCCTGGTTTTCGTCGATGTTCAGTTTGCAGACCTTGAGCTTGCCTTGGTAGTCCTTGGCGATCTCGTCCAGAACCGGGGCAATCATCTTGCAGGGACCGCACCATTCGGCCCAGTAGTCGACCAGCACGGGGCTGTCGGACTTCAGCACGTCCTGCTCGAAGCTGGCGTCGCTGACGTTGGTGATGTATTCGCTCATTGACTCTCTCCGAATTCGGGTGCGACTTGAAGTACGCCCATGATAGCCCTGCTGCCGTCACTTCGAAAGCATTCGAACATTGATGGTGGCTATGACCGGCATTGATGTTAGACCGCAGGTACCGGGAAAGGGGTTCCACTGCGCAGCGCCGCATTGCGGATATGTTCGCGCATGGCCTTTTGCGCGGCCGCGGGCGAGCGGCGGCTCAGCGCCCTGAGGATCCGCCGGTGTTCCTGCCAGGTTTCCAGGGCCCGCTCGGGGCGCACGAAGGGCAGTTTCTGGCTTTCGTGGAAACGCTCGGGGCTGCTGGTGATCACCGCGAGCATGGCCGGATTGTCCGCGGCCAGCAGCAGTTGGCGATGGAAATCGAAATCCAGCACGGCGGCCTCTTCCAGCTCGTTGGCCCGCAGCGCCCGGTGCAGGGCGGCGAGATTGACCTCCAGGCGATCCAGGTCGGCGGCGCCCAGGGTGACGGCGGCGAGGCCGGCCGCGAAGCCCTCCAGGGCGAATCTCAGCTGGAAGACATGGGCGGCGGCGACCTCGCCGGCGAAGGGCCAGTGTCCGTCCGTCGCGCCCGTCGCTTCCTGCACATAGACCCCGCGCCCGGGCTGGACGCTGACCAGGCCCAGGGCACTGAGGGTGGACAGCGCCTCGCGCAGGGAAGCGCGACTCACCCCCAGCCGCTCGGCCAGCTCGCGCTGCGCGGGCAGCGCCGCGCCGGGGGCATAGCCTTCGGTCTCGATCAGCCGGCGAATGGCGTCGACGGCATATTGGGGTACGGCACGGGTGGCAGCGAGGGGCATGGCGTGGTCAGGCCAGTCAGTCCGGAAGCTTGCCTTTTATGCCCAATTTCCAGCGACTTCAAGTGCAGCCCCAAGGCAGAGCACGCTGCCATAGCCGCGCACCAAAGCGGCTCACGGCAAGCGGAAGTTCAGGGTGCTGAGCGGGACAACTGTTCAGACCAGTAAGACCAATCCTCAGGCCAGACGGCCCTTGCACCCGTCTGGCAGGGGACTGGCACATGAAATGCACTGGGCAGAGCCATCCCTTCCTGCTTTCGGAGTCTCGTCATGCTCAAGCGCTGGACCGCCCTCTCCCTGCTCGCCCTGGGCCTGACCGCCCTGCACACCTCCGCCCAAGCCGATCAGCTGGCCGACATCCAGCAGCGCGGCGTGCTCAAGGTCGCCGTGCCGCAGGACTTCCCGCCCTTCGGCTCGATCGGCCCGGATCTCAAGCCGCGCGGCCTGGACATCGACACCGCGCAACTGATGGCGGACAAGCTGAACGTGAAGCTGGAAGTCACCCCGGTCAACAGCACCAACCGCATTCCCTTCCTGACCACCGGCAAGGTCGACCTGGTCATCTCCAGCCTGGGCAAGAATCCCGACCGCGAAAAGGTCATCGACTTCAGCAAGCCCTATGCGCCCTTCTATCTCGGCGTCTTCGGTCCCAAGGATGCCGCCATCAGCACGCCCGAGCAGCTGGCCGGCAAGGTGATCTCGGTCACCCGCGGCTCCATCGAAGACCTGGCGCTCACCGACGTGGCGCCGAAGGACAGCGTGATCAAGCGCTTCGAAGACAACAACTCCACCATCGCCGCCTACCTGGCCGGGCAGTCCGAGCTGATCGCCAGCGGCAGCGTGGTGATGAAGGTGATAGGTGCGCGCAATCCGGCCAAGGAGCCAGTGCTCAAGGTCAAGCTCAAGGATTCGCCGGTGTACGTGGGCATCAACAAGAACGAGCCGGCGCTCAAGGCCAAGGTCGACGCCATTCTCGACGCGGCCCGCGCCGACGGCACCCTGAGCAAGAACTCCGAAAAATGGCTGGGCGATCCCCTGCCGGCCACTCTCTGAGGATCGACGCGCCATGGCGTATCAGTTCGACTTCCAGCCCGTGCTCGCGCAGAGCGACCTGCTGCTCAAGGGGGCGCTCTACACCCTTGAGCTGACGGTGATCGGTGGCTTCTTCGGCATCCTCATCGGCATCGTCGGCGCCACCTGCCGCGCCTGGCGCCTGAAACCCTTCGCCCAGGCCTTCGGGGTCTATGTCGAACTGATCCGCAACACGCCCTTCCTGATCCAGCTGTTCTTCATCTTCTTCGGCCTGCCCTCCATCGGGGTGCGGATCGAAGCCGGCCAGGCGGCGGTGCTGGCCATGGTCATCAACCTCGGCGCCTACTCCACCGAGATCATCCGCGCCGGCATCCAGGCGATCCCGCGCGGCCAGCTGGAAGCGGCGGCGGCCCTGGCCATGACCCGCTTCGAAACCCTGCGCTACGTGATCCTGCGCCCGGCGCTGGCCAAGGTCTGGCCGGCGCTGTCGAGCCAGGTGGTGATCGTGATGCTGGGCTCGGCGGTCTGCTCGCAGATCTCCACCGAAGAGCTGACCTTTGCCGCCAACTTCATCCAGTCGCGCAATTTCCGCGCCTTCGAAACCTATCTGCTGACCACCCTCATCTATCTGCTCATGGCCATCGGCGTGCGGCAGGCACTGCACTGGCTGGGCGTCTTTTTCATCGTCAGGAGGCGCTGATGGACTTCACTCTCGCCGACATCCTGCGCAGCCTGGCCAGCGGTCTCGGCCTGACGCTGCTGCTGTCGCTGGCGGCCTTCCTCTTCGGCGGCCTGGCCAGCGTGCTGGTGCTGCTGGCGCGCAACTCGACGCTCCGGCCGCTCCGCCTGCTGGCGCGCGGCTACATAGAGCTGTTCCAGGGCACCCCACTGCTGATGCAGCTGTTCCTGACCTTCTTCGGCCTGTCGCTGCTGGGCCTGGAAGTCCCCGCCTGGCTGGCCGCCGGCCTGGCCCTGACGCTGTTCACCAGCGCCTATCTCGCCGAGATCTGGCGGGGCTGCGTCGACGCCATTCCCCACGGCCAGTGGGAAGCCTCGGAAAGCCTGGCGCTGACCCGCTTCGAGCAGTTGCGCCACGTGATCCTGCCCCAGGCCCTGCGCATCGCCGTGGCGCCCACCGTGGGCTTCTCGGTGCAGGTGGTCAAGGGCACCGCAGTGACCTCCATCATCGGCTTCACCGAACTGACCAAGATCGGCGGCATGCTCGCCAACGCGACCTTCCAGCCCTTCACTGTCTACGGCCTCGCGGCCCTGGGCTATTTCATCCTCTGTTATCCGCTGTCGCTGGCCGCACGCTGGCTGGAAAGGAGACTGCATGCCGCTGCTTAGAGTGACCGCCCTGCACAAACACTATGGCAACCACCATGTGCTCAAGGGTATCGACCTGACCGTCGAGGAAGGCCAGGTGGTGGCCATCATCGGCAAGAGCGGCTCGGGCAAGAGCACCCTGCTGCGCACCCTGAATGGCCTGGAATCCATCAACGACGGCGTCATCGAGGTGGATGGCGAATACCTGGACGCCGCCCGGGTGAATCTCCGATCGCTGCGGCAGAAGGTCGGCATGGTCTTCCAGCAATTCAACCTCTTCCCGCACCTGACCGTGGGCGAGAACGTGATGCTGGCGCCCCAGGTGGTCAAGAAGACGAGCAAGGACGAAGCCCGCGCCCTGGCGCGGCAGATGCTCGAACGGGTCGGCCTGGCGGAGAAATTCGACAGCTATCCGGATCGCCTCTCCGGCGGCCAGCAGCAGCGGGTGGCGATCGCCCGCGCCCTGGCCATGTCGCCCAAGGTGCTGCTCTGCGACGAGATCACCTCGGCGCTGGACCCGGAACTGGTCAACGAGGTGCTGATGGTGGTCAAGCAACTGGCCCGCGAGGGCATGACGCTGATCATGGTCACCCACGAGATGAGATTCGCCCGCGAGGTCGGCGACAAGCTGGTGTTCATGCACCAGGGCAAGGTGCACGAAAGCGGTCATCCCCAGGAGCTGTTCGCCCATCCGCAGACGCCGGAACTGGCCCAGTTCATCGGCCAGGTGGCCTCCTGAGGCGGAAAAACCCTATTTTTCCTGCCACTTTGCGCAACCGTAACCGCTGTGCGCTTGAAGCCGCCACCGGCTAGCTGGCACGATGGCGCGGTTTATCGCCGAGAGCCTCCAGATGCAGCCTTCGCCAGCCGAACCCCACGAACTGATCGCCGCGATCGACCTGGGCTCGAACAGCTTTCACATCGTCCGGGCGCGCCACTCCCACGGGGAAATCCGCATCCTTGAGCGGTTGGGCGAAAAGATCCAGCTGGCCGCCGGTCTGGACGAGTCGCGCCTGCTCAGCGAAGAGGCCATCCAGCGGGGCCTGGACTGCCTGCGCCGCTTCGCCCAGCTGATCGCCGGCATGCCGCGCGGCGCCGTGCGGGTGGTGGGCACCAACGCCCTGCGCGAGGCGCGCAACCGCGCCGAATTCATCCAGCGCGCCGAGACCGTGCTCGGCCATGCGGTCGAGGTCATCTCCGGTCGCGAAGAGGCCCGTCTCATCTACCTGGGCGTGTCCCACTCCATGCCCGATGTGCCCGGACGCCGCCTGGTGACCGACATCGGCGGCGGCAGCACCGAATTCATCATCGGCCAGCGCTTCGAGACCCTGCAGCGCGAAAGCCTGCAGATGGGCTGTGTCAGCTTCACCAAGAGATTCTTCGCCGACGGCAAGATCACCGCCGCCCAGTACGCTCGCGCCTATACCGCCGCCCGCCTGGAACTGATGAACATCGACCAGGGCCTGCGCGAAATGGGCTGGCACCAGGCCCTCGGCGCCTCCGGCACCATCCGCGCGGTGGCCCTGGCGATCCAGGCCGCCGGCCGCGGCAATGGCGAGATCACCCCGGACGGCATCGAATGGCTCAAGCGCAAGCTGCTCAAGCAGGGTGACATCAACCTGCTCAACATCGACGGCGTGAAGCCGGATCGACGCGCCATCCTGCCAGGCGGCCTGGCCATCCTCGAAGCCCTGTTCAAGGCCCTGGAACTGCAGGAGATGCATCTCTCCGAAGGCGCCCTGCGCGAAGGGGTGCTCTACGACATGATCGGCCGGCACAGCCACGAAGACGTCCGCGAACGCACCCTCAACGCCCTGGCCGAGCGCTACCACGTCGATCAGCGCCATGCCGAGCGGGTGGAAAAGCGCGCCCTGAAGTCCCTGGCACAGGTCGCCGAGGCCTGGGCCCTGACCGACGAGAACCATGCCGAACTGCTGCGCTGGGCCGCGCGCCTGCACGGCGTCGGCCTGGACATCGCCCACTACCAGTACCACAAGCACGGTGCTTACCTGATCGAGCACTCGGACCTGCCCGGCTTCTCCCGCCGCGATCAGCAGGCCCTGGCACTATTGGTGCGTGGTCATCGCCGCAACATTCCGCTGGAGCGCCTGCAGGAGCTGGGCCCGGAAGGCGAGCCGCTGCTGCGCCTGACGCTGTTGCTGCGCTTCGCCATCCTCTTCCACCACATCCGCCACAAGAGCATTCCGGACGTGCAGCTCAGCGCTGGCGAGCGTAGCCTCGATGTGCAATTCCCCGATGGCTGGCTGGCGGAAAACCCCCTGACCCAGGCCGACTTCGAGCTGGAAGCCCAGTGGCTGGAGCGGGTGGGGTATCGGTTGAGCGTACGCTGAGGGGATTTTTCGTAGGTTGGGTTGAGCGGGAGCGAAGCCCAACGCCCTGGGTTTTAGCCTTTCACGGCACTAGCTGATTATCGTGCTCTGCTGATGGCTCTTGTTTCGCCCACCCGGGCGACTCACTTTTGCCAATCGCGGCTGCGCGCCTCGGACAAAAGTAAGCAAAAACGCTTGCCCCAGACATCCGGCCCTCCGCTGCGCTGCGGGTCTGCTCACGCCAGCGCCGTTCCGGGGTCGGCCTACACGGGCCGTCCATGGCCCGTTAGGCCTCTCGCCGCATCCATGCGGCTCGACCCACTCCACGACACCGGCGTTCGCCCTCCTGAACGAGGCGATTCGCCAGCCTGAAAATGTTAGTTGAATAACCCGTAGCGTGGACAACGGCGAAGCCTTGTCCACAGGGATCGGTGTTACGCGCCAGTGGAAAACGCTGCGCGGTTTTCCACGCTACAAACCTGTGAACCCCCAGGCATCAGGCTAGCGCCTGCCCCCATCGGTGAGGCCGAGTCCCGGTGTCGTGGCTGGGGTTGCGAGGCAGGACGCCGAGCAAGGCGCGAGGGGCAGGAAGCCCCTTCGTGCCGTGCCCCTGCCACGGCGCCGGAGCGAGGGAAACGTAGCGAAGCGGAGTAACAGCCGTAGGCTGGCCCGAAGGGTGAGCGAAGCGAATCACCCGGAGCGCAGCGGAGGGCCGAAACGTGGGGACAGCGTTTTTGGTTACTTTTTTCGCGTTTGAAAAAAGTGACTCGCCCGGGTGGGGGAAACAAAACCTATCAGCAAACCGCGATAATCAGCTTAGGCAGCTATAAGTCCAAACTCGAAACGTTGGGCTTCGCTATCGCTCAGCCCAACCTACAACGACTAGTCCTCCCCCTCTTCATCTGGCCCATCCACCTTCATGCCCAGCTCCTTGATCTTGCGGGTCAGGGTGTTGCGGCCCCAGCCCAGCAGCACGGCGGCGTCGCGGCGGCGGCCGGCGGTGTGCTTGAGGGCGGTCTCGATCATGATGCGTTCGAAGGCCGGTACGGCATTGTCCAGCAGGCTGGACTGGCCGCGGGTGAGGGCCTGGTCGGCCCACTGGCGCAGGGCCTGTTCCCAGTTGGCGGCGGGAGCGGCGTCCTGGGGCTGGTTGAGCAGCTCCGGCGGCAGGTCGTCGATCAGCACCTCGCGGCTGGAGGCCATCACCGTGATCCAGCGGCAGGTGTTCTCCAGCTGGCGCACGTTGCCCTGCCAGGGCAGGCCCTTCATGTATTCCTCGGTCTCGCCGCGCAGGGTCTTGGGCTCCACGGCCAGTTCCTGGGCAGCGCGCGCCAGGAAGTGGCGGGCGAGGGCGGGGATGTCCTCGCGGCGATCGGCCAGGCGCGGGATGTGGATGCGGATGACGTTGAGGCGATGGAAGAGGTCTTCGCGGAACTTGCCCTCGCGCACCAGGCCCTCCAGGTTCTGGTGGGTGGCGGCGATGATGCGCACGTCCACCTTGACCGGGGTGTGGCCGCCGACACGATAGAACTCGCCATCGGCCAGTACCCGCAGCAGGCGGGTCTGGGTATCGGCCGGCATGTCGCCGATCTCGTCGAGGAACAGGGTGCCACCGTCGGCCTGCTCGAAGCGGCCGCGGCGCTGGGCGGCGGCACCGGTGAAGGCGCCTTTCTCGTGGCCGAACAGCTCGGACTCCATCAGGTCCTTGGGGATGGCGGCCATGTTCAGGGCGATGAAGGGCGCCGCGGCGCGCGGACTGTGGCGGTGCAGGGCGTGGGCGACCAGTTCCTTGCCGGTACCGGATTCGCCGTTGATCAGCACGGTGATGTTGGAGTGCGAGAGGCGGCCGATGGCGCGGAACACCTCCTGCATCGCCGGCGCCTCGCCGATGATCTCGGGGGTGCGGGTCAGGTGCGCCGGTTCGGCGAAGCCCTGCTGCTCCTGGGCATGCTGCCCGGCGCGCTTGACCAGGGCCACGGCCTCGTCGACGTCGAACGGCTTGGGCAGGTATTCGAAGGCGCCGCCCTGGTAGGAGGCCACGGCGCTGTCCAGGTCGGAGTGGGCGGTCATGATGATGACCGGCAGGCGCGGGTGCATCTCGCGGATGCGTGACAGCAGGTCCAGGCCACTGGTCCCCGGCATGCGGATGTCCGAGATCACCACGTCCGGCTGCTGACGGCCGAGGCGGGTCATGACGCTGTCGGCGCTGTCGAAGGCGACGGTGGTCATGCCCTCCTGTTGCAGGGCTTTTTCCAGGACCCAGCGGATGGAACGGTCGTCGTCGACGATCCAGACGGTCTCCTGACGGCTCATGCGTACTCCTCGTTATTCCAGCGGCAGGAAGATGCTGAAGGCGGTGTGGCCAGGATGGCTTTCACACTCGATCAGCCCCTGGTGCTGGGTGATGATGTTCTGGGTGATGGCGAGCCCGAGGCCGGTGCCGTCGGGGCGACCGCTGACCATGGGATAGAAGATGGTTTCCTGCAGGTCCTGGGGGATGCCCGGACCGTTGTCGGTGATCTCCACCTTGCACACCAGGCGATGGCGGTGGTGGCCGATGGTGAACTGGCGCAGGGTGCGGGTTCTCAGGGTGACCCGGCCCAGGCGCAATTCGTTCTGCTGGGAGATGGCCTGCATGGCGTTGCGCACGATGTTGAGCACCGCCTGGATCATCTGCTCGCGGTCGATCATCAGGTCGGGAATGCTCGGGTCGTAGTCGCGCACCAGGTTGATCAGCCCCTGGCTTTCCGCTTCCACCAGGCTGCAGACGCGTTCGAGCACCTCGTGCACGTTGGTGATGGCCAGCTTAGGCAGCTTGTTGGAGCCGAGCATGCGATCGACCAGATTCCGCAGTCGGTCGGCTTCCTCGATGATGACGTTGGTGTAGTCCTTGAGCGCCTCTTCCGGCAGCTCGCGGGCCAGCAGCTGGGCCGCGCCACGGATGCCGCCGAGGGGATTCTTGATCTCGTGGGCCAGGCCGCGCACCAGCAGCTTGGTGGTTTCCTGCTTGGAGAGCTGGGCCTCTTCCTTGGTGATGCGCAGCAGCCGGTCACGGGGATGGACTTCCAGCAGCAGCAGGGTGTTGTGGCGATCCAGGATCGGGGTCACCGCATAGTCCACCGTGAGGCTGTTGCCCGAGGTGGAGATCAGCAGCGCCTCGCGCTTCGTGAAGGGGTGGGCATGGTCCACCGCCTGGCGCAGCGCCTGCAGGGCCTCGGGCGATTCGGTGAACAGCTCGCTGATGAACTGGCCATGGCTGCGCTGGCCGCTGATGGCCAGCAGCATCTCGGCCGCCGGATTCATGTACTCCAGACGCAACTCCGCATCCAGCAGGATGACTGCGGTGGTGAGGTTGTCGAGCAGGAGTGGGTGGATGACGTCGGTAGGCATGAGGGGCCACAGCGCTATAGGGACGATAGGAAAATGCAAGAAGCAAACCAAGACGCCCCGAGTTAGGGCAGATGGCTGAAACGTGCACTAACAGCCGCCGCACGCCGGACGGAGCTGCACAGGATTTGTATCAAGATGGTGCACAGTCAAAAAGCGCACCAAAAAGGTGCGCTATAGGAAGGGTAGCCAGGATTTCTTGGCTTCGGGCGGTTTCATGTCCAGCGGACATTCCGGCCGCTTGCCCCAGTCCTTGTCGCTGCAGGGATGGGCGCGGCGCTTCTGCTCCAGGGAGGGGCGCCGCAGATGGAAGGGCTGCGCCGGCGTCCGCTCCAGTACGTTGCCATCGGCGGCGAGGATCTCCGCCACCAGGCTGTGGGTGCCGCGGTCCAGGCCGCCCAGGGGAAACACCGGACTGCGTCCGGCGCCGGCTTCCCGGTCGTCCAGCAGCAGGCGGTAGCTGTGACCCGGCTGCAATTCCGGCTCGCTGACCAGGCTGACGATGAGTTGCCCTTCCTGATCGATCACCGTGGCATCGGGTTCGGGCACCAGAATGCGCAGCATCTGGTAGCGGAAGGGCGCCGCCTTGGGCGTCCTGGCCACCGGTGCGGCGGGGGTCGGACTCAGCTTGCGGGTCGGCTGGCCCTGCTGATTGAGGTTGTTGGGCACCGTGATCGGCACCTGGGTGGCCTTGACGCCCTTGGGCGGCTGGTCGGTGTAGACCCGATTGCCTTCCTTGTCGACATAGCTGTAGACCGCCGCCTGGGCGGGGAGCAGCAGGCAGAGCAGCAGCAGGGTCAGGAGCGCGCGCATCAACGGGCCGGGCTGTTGACGCTGATGCGCTGCACGGTCACGGTCTTCTCGGCGCTGGTCTGGACCACCTCGCCGTTGCCGGACAGCACCTGGGCCGCGAAACGGTGCTCGCCGCGATCCAGGTTGGCCACGCCGAAGCGGGTGCTCTGGCCGGGGCTGCCATAGGGGGCGCCGTCCACCAGCAATTGCAGCGACTGCCCCGCACCCAGGGCCGGTTCCAGGGATACGCCCACCGAGAAGGTACCGTTGTTGGCGCGGATGGCCTCATCGTCGGGCACATTGACCTCCAGGCGACTGAAGGCCGGGCCGGCGGGCGTCGCCGCCGCCGCAGGCGCACTGGGGATGGGCGGCGCCGGCCGTGGATTGTCCACGGTATTGGTGGGTGCCACCTGCACCGGCTTGGCATTGGCCGAGGGCTGGTCGCTGAACACCGTGTTGCCTTCGGCATCCACCGATTTGTAGATCGCGGCCTGGGCGGAGCAGGCGAGGCAGAGCAGACAGCAGGCAAGCAGGCGAGGCATGGCGGAATCTCGGCCGGGCAGTGGAGATCAAGGGTAGCAGGCGCGCCCGGTGCGCAGGTAGGCAACCTGGCCGCTATGCCCAGGCGTCGGTCGCGGCGGTTTTCCCAAGGCAAAAGAAAAGGCCTCCCGAAGGAGGCCTCTTTACCTTAATGCAGCGGGATCAGACGCTGTAGTACAGGTCGTATTCCAGCGGGTGCACGAAGGTACGCACCTTGATCTCTTCCTCGGACTTCAGCTCGATGTAGGCATCGATGAACTCGTCGGTGAAGACGCCGCCCTTGGTCAGGAACGCGCGACCGGCGTCCAGGGCTTCCAGGGCTTCCTTCAGGCTGCCGCAGACCTGCGGGATCTTCTTGCCTTCTTCCGGCGGCAGATCGTACAGGTTCTTGTCGGCGGCATCGCCGGGGTGGATCTTGTTCTGGATACCGTCCAGGCCGGCCATCAGCAGGGCGGCGAAGCACAGGTAGGGGTTGGCAGCCGGATCCGGGAAGCGGGCCTCGATGCGGCGGGCTTTCGGGCTCGACACATAGGGGATACGGATGGAGGCGGAGCGGTTACGGGCCGAGTAGGCCAGCATGACCGGGGCTTCGAAGCCGGGCACCAGACGCTTGTAGCTGTTGGTGGACGGGTTGGTGAAGCCGTTCAGCGCCTTGCCGTGCTTGATGATGCCGCCGATGAAGTACAGGGCGGTATCGGACAGACCGGCATAGCCTTCGCCAGCGAAGGTGTTCTTGCCATCCTTGGAGATGGACATGTGCACGTGCATGCCGGAGCCGTTGTCGCCGTACAGGGGCTTGGGCATGAAGGTGGCGGTCTTGCCGTAGGCATCGGCCACGTTGTGCACGACGTACTTCAGGGTCTGGGTCTCGTCGGCCTTCTTGACCAGGGTGTTGAACTGCACACCGATCTCGTTCTGGCCAGCGGTCGCCACTTCGTGGTGGTGGACTTCCACGACCAGGCCCATCTCTTCCAGGGCGTTGCACATGGCGGTACGGATTTCGTGGTCGTGATCGACCGGCGGTACCGGGAAGTAGCCGCCCTTGACGCCCGGACGGTGGCCCTTGTTGCCGGACTCGAAGTCGGCATCGGTGTTCCAGGAAGCCTGCTCGGAGAAGATCTTGAACATGGAGCCGGAGATGTCCGACTTGAACTTCACTTCGTCGAAGATGAAGAACTCGGGCTCCGGGCCGACGAACACGGTGTCGCCGATGCCGGTGGACTTCAGGTATTCCTCGGCAGCACGGGCGATACCGCGGGGGTCGCGCTCGTAGGGCTGCATGGTGGAGGGTTCGATGATGTCGCAGACCAGGATCAGGGTCGGCTCTTCGGTGAAGGGATCCAGAACGGCGGTGCTGTCGTCGGGCAGCAGGATCATGTCGGAGGCTTCGATGCCTTTCCAGCCGGCGATGGAGGAGCCGTCGAACATCTTGCCGTGGGCGAAGAAGTCTTCGTCCAGCGCGTCACGCGCCGGCATGGTGACGTGTTGCTGCTTGCCTTTGGTGTCGGTGAAGCGCAGGTCTACCCACTTCACGTCGTTTTCTTTGATCAGTTGAACAGCCTTCGACATGGTTTCCTCCAGAGGAATTTCGGCCGGGAGCGATTGGCGGTACTCCCGGTATCAGCTGTGCCCTTGAGGGGCGCTCCCGTACTGCCTGGTCAGCGACCGGCGTTCCACGAAAAGCGCCCTATGCTGGCCCAGGGGCGGCTGCCTCACAAGAGAGCAAGTTGTATGCCAGTGCCCCTAAATGGGCTGGAGGGCCGTCCTGGCGCCTGTCGTGCCGTTTTCAGGTCAATGGAGGCCGTATTCAGGCACCAATTTGGTGCGCTTAATTCGGCGGATGCACCTTAATGGCGCCTTGGGTGATTTTGTCGGGCGAATTCGAGTGCCGGGTGGTTTTCAGGTATCATATTCGCCCTTTTCTTTCGCGTTGCCCGCCCCCCGTTTCCCGCTCATGAAGCTCATCATCAAGGTCTTTCCGGAAATCACCATCAAGAGTCGCCCGGTGCGCAAGAATTTCATTCGCCAGCTGGTGAAGAACATTCGTGTCGTGCTGCGCGATCTGGATCCGGATGTCCGCGTGGAAGGGGTGTGGGACAACATCACCCTGGAGACCGCGCTCGACGAGCCGCGGCTGCTGGCGGAAATGAAGCAGCGCCTGGCCTGCACCCCGGGCATCGGCCAGTTCCTCGAGGTGCACGAGTATCCGCTGGGCGATTTCGATTCGATTCTCGAGTTGTGCGTACGCCACTTCGGCGAGCGCGTGCGCGGCAAGGTGTTCTCGGTGCGCTGCAAGCGCGCCGGCCGCCACGACTTCTCCTCGATGGACTTGGAGCGCCATGTCGGTGGTGGCCTGCGCGAACGCTGCGGCGGCGCCGGCATCGCCCTGAAGAATCCCGAGGTGAACGTTCGCCTGGAGATCCGCGACCAGCAGCTGTTCATCATCGACGAGCACCACGAAGGGCTGGGCGGCTATCCGCTCGGCGCGCTGGAGCAGGTGCTGGTGCTGATGTCCGGGGGATTCGACTCCACCGTGGCCGCCTACCAGATGATGAGACGCGGCATGGTCAGCCATTTCTGCTTCTTCAATCTCGGCGGGCGCGCCCACGAGCTGGGCGTGATGGAAGTGGCCCACTATCTCTGGGAGAAGTACGGGCGTTCCCAGCGCGTGCTGTTCATCAGCGTGCCCTTCGAGGAAGTGGTGGGGCAGATCCTCACCCAGTGCGACGACAGCCACATGGGCGTCATCCTCAAGCGCATGATGCTGCGCGCGGCCAGTCGCATCGCCGAACAGCTGCAGATCGAGGCGCTGGTGACCGGCGAAGCCGTCTCCCAGGTCTCCAGCCAGACCCTGACCAACCTGGCGGTGATCGACAAGGCCACCGATACCCTGGTGCTACGCCCGCTGCTGGCCAGCCACAAGCAGGACATCATCGATACCGCCCAGCGCATCGGCACCGCCGACTTCGCCAAGCACATGCCCGAATACTGCGGCATCATCTCGGTGAATCCCACCACCAAGGCCAAGGCCCTGCGGGTGGACCACGAGGAAGGCAAGTTCGACCTGGCGGTGCTCGACGCCGCCCTGGAACGTGCGCGCTTCATCACCGTCGACAAGGTGATCGAAGAGCTGGGCAAGGACGTGCAGGTCGAAGAGCTGGCACAGCCCTTGCCAGGTCAGATCGTGGTGGACATCCGCCATCCCGATGCCCAGGAAGACCAGCCGCTGGAGCTGCCCGGCATCGAGGTGCAGGCCATGCCGTTCTTCGCGCTGAACAGCCGTTTCAAGGAACTGGACGAGAATCGCCAGTACCTACTCTATTGCGACCGCGGGGTGATGAGCCGGCTGCACGCCCATCACCTGCTCACCGAAGGGCACGCCAATGTGCGCGTTTATCGTCCGGCCTAAGCAGCCGGGCCTGCTGGGTGGCAGTATCCGCCACCGCCCTCCCGACCTCTTCTAGCCCTCCGGCCACGTACCGGTCGGCCGCGTTTCGCGCCTTTGCAATCTCCGGCTGTCAGCCTGCTGGCTGAAGCTCCTTCATTTCTATACCGAGAACACCACTGTGATCGAGAATCTACGCAACATCGCCATCATCGCGCACGTCGACCATGGCAAGACCACCCTCGTCGACAAGCTGCTGCGCCTGTCCGGCACCCTGGACCGCAAAGAAGCGGAAAACGAGCGGGTGATGGACAGCAACGACCAGGAAAAGGAACGCGGCATCACCATCCTGGCCAAGAACACCGCGCTGAAGTGGAAGGACTACAACATCAACATCGTCGACACCCCCGGCCACGCCGACTTCGGTGGCGAGGTGGAGCGCGTGATGTCCATGGTCGACTCCGTGCTGCTGGTGGTCGACGCCCAGGACGGCCCCATGCCGCAGACCCGCTTCGTGACCCAGAAGGCCTTCAAGGCCGGCCTGCGTCCGATCGTGGTGGTCAACAAGATCGACCGTCCCGGCGCGCGTCCGGACTGGGTCATCGACCAGATCTTCGACCTGTTCGACAACCTTGGCGCCACCGATGAGCAGCTGGACTTCCCGATCGTCTACGCCAGCGCCCTGAACGGCATCGCCGGCCTGGACCACGAGAAGATGGACGACAACATGGATGCCCTGTTCCAGGCCATCGTCGACCATGTACCGGCTCCCCAGGTCGATCTGGACGGTCCCTTCCAGATGCAGATCTCCCAGCTGGACTACAACAGCTTCCTCGGCGTGATCGGCATCGGCCGTATCGCCCGTGGCCGCATCAAGGCCAACACCCCGGTCGTGGCCATCAGCGACGACGGCAGCAAGCGCAACGGTCGTATCCTCAAGATCATGGGCCACTCCGGCCTGCAGCGCGTGGAAGTGGCCGAAGCCGAAGCCGGCGACATCGTCTGCGTCTCGGGCATGGACGAGCTGTTCATCTCCGACACCCTGTGCGATCCGCAGAACGTCGAAGCCCGCCCGCCGCTGACCGTCGACCAGCCCACCGTGAGCATGACCTTCCAGGTCAACGACTCGCCGTTCGCCGGTCGTGAAGGCAAGTTCGTCACCAGCCGCAACATCAAGGACCGTCTGGACAAGGAACTGCTGCACAACGTGGCCCTGCGCGTCGAGCCGGGCGAGTCCGCCGAGAAGTTCAAGGTCTCCGGGCGTGGCGAGCTGCACCTGTCGGTACTGATCGAGAACATGCGCCGCGAAGGCTTCGAGATGGCCGTGGGCCGTCCGGAAGTGGTGATCATCGAGAAGGACGGCGAGAAGCAGGAGCCCTACGAGAACGTCACCATCGACATCGAAGAGCAGCACCAGGGCTCGGTGATGGAGCAGATGGGTCTGCGCAAGGGCGATCTGACCAACATGATCCCCGACGGCAAGGGCCGTATCCGCCTGGAATACACCATCCCGGCGCGTGGCCTGATCGGCTTCCGCAACAACTTCCTGACCCTGACCTCGGGCAGCGGCATCCTGACCTCGACCTTCAGCCACTACGGCCCGATCAAGGCCGGCGAAGTGAGCAACCGTCAGAACGGCGTGCTGGTGTCCATGGCCACCGGTACCGCCCTGACCTACTCGCTGGAAACCCTGCAGAGCCGCGGCAAGCTGTTCCTGGCTCCGGGCGACGAGATCTACGAAGGCCAGCTGTGCGGCATCAACAGCCGTGACAACGACCTGGTGCTCAACCCCACCAAGGGCAAGAAGCTGGACAACATGCGCGCCTCGGGCAAGGACGAAGTCATCGCCCTGGTGCCGCCGATCAAGTTCACCCTCGAACAGGCGCTGGAATTCATCGCCGACGACGAGCTGGTGGAAGTGACGCCCAAGTCCATCCGTCTGCGCAAGAAGTTCCTGAACGAAAACGACCGCAAGCGCTTCGAGCGTTCCAAGGTCTGATCCCGTCCGGGTGATGCAGGAAAGCGCCTTCGGGCGCTTTTTTGTTGCCGGTTTTTCAGAGCCTGCTACGCGCACGACTGGCGGCTCTGCTAGCGTTTATCCCACGGCCGCGCCATTCGGGACGGCCCCTTCTGCAGGATGCTGCCATGCTCAAGACTACCCTCGCCGCCGCCCTGACCCTGAGCGGTCTCAGCGTTTTCGCCACGGCCCAGGCCGCCGGTTGCGGCACGCCGCGCAATGCCTTCGATACCGTCTACTGCGCCAGCAACCTGTTCGCCCAGAGCGACAAGTCGCTGAACCAGACCTATGGCGAGTTGCGCAAGCAGCTGCCGGCCGATCAGCAGGCCGTGCTCAAACAGAGCCAGTTGGCCTGGATCAAGCAGCGCGACAGCCAGTGCGCCCGCGAGGAAGCCGATGGCTACTTCGTCAACCTGGATTGCGCCGTCAGCCTGACCGACAGCCGTCTGGAGGTGCTCAAGGAGCGCCTGCGCGAATGCGCCAGCACCGGTTGCGAGGCGGGCAAGCTGGGGCAGTGAGGTAGCTGGCGGGATAGGGGGCGCGCCGTTCCCTCACCCCAACCCTCTCCCGGGGGGAGAGGGGGCTATCCGGAACGGGCGCTTGGCGTCATCGCTCCGGAGAAAATCGTAGCCTGGAAAACGGCGCAGCCTTTTCCACTGGGCTCGCTGCCAGGGGGCCCTCACCCCAACCCTCTCCCCGGGGGAGAGGGGGCTATTCGAGCGGGCACTCGGCGTCATCGCTCCGGAGAAAATCGTAGCGCGGAAAACGGCGCAGCCTTTTCAACTGGGCTCGCTGCCAGGGGGCCCTCACCCCAACCCTCTCCCCGGGGAAGAGGGGGCTATCCGAGTGGGCGCTTGGCGTCATCGCGCCGGAGAAANTGCCCCTGCCACGGCGCCGGAGCGAGGGAAACGTAGCGAAGCGGAGTAACAGCCGTAGGCTGGCCCGAAGGGTGAGCGAAGCGAATCACCCGGAGCGCAGCGGAGGGCCGAAACGTGGGGTGTGCTTTCTTTTGCTTACTTTCTTTGCGCCGGGCGGCGATCCGCAAGCAAAGAAAAGTGAGTCGCCGGCCAGGCGAAACAAGGGCCATCAGCAAAACACGATAATCAGCTAGGGCACCCATACGCACAACGTGCACAGTTGAAGCCCCGCAACGTTGGGCTTCGCTGGCGCTCAACCCAACCTACGATCCTTCCCTACGGAGGCCAGACCTACGCCGCGAAAGGCGCAGGCCCGCCGCCCCTCAGCGCGTATTCACTACCGGACTGGCCAGCCGCTCCAGCAGCGTCGCCTGCACGCTGCGGGCATTCTGGTTGCCGGTGGGCGATTGGCGGATGTAGCTGCCGTCTTCCTGCAGCACCCAGGCCTGGGTGTTGTCGGTGAGGTAGCCTTCCAGCTCCTTCTTGACCCGGCTGATGAGCTTCTTGCCTTCCACCGGGAAGCAGGTCTCGACGCGCATGTCGAGGTTGCGCTCCATCCAGTCGGCGCTGGAGAGATAGAGTTTCTCGTCGCCACCGTTGAGGAAGTAGTAGATGCGGCTGTGCTCCAGGAAGCGGCCGATGATGGAGCGCACCTGGATATTGTGGGACACGCCCGGTACGCCTGGCCGCAGGCAGCACATGCCGCGCACCACCAGGTCGATCTTCACCCCGGCCTGGCTGGCCTTGTAGAGGGCGCGGATGACCTTGGGATCGGTGAGGCCGTTGACCTTGGCCATGATCTGCGCCGGCCGCCCTTCGCTGGCCGCCACCGCTTCGCGGTTGATCATCTCCAGCAGGTTCTTCTTCAGGGTGAAGGGCGCGTGCAGCAGCTTCTTCATGCGCAGGGTCTTGCCCATGCCGATCAGCTGGTTGAACAGCTTGTGCACGTCCTCGGTCAGGGCCACGTCGGCGGTCAGCAGGCTGTAGTCGGTGTACAGCTTGGCGTTGCCGGCGTGGTAGTTGCCGGTGCCCAGGTGGGCATAGCGGCGCAGCTCGCCATTCTCGCGGCGCAGGATCAGCATCATCTTGGCGTGGGTCTTGAAGCCCACCACGCCATAGATGACCACGGCGCCAGCCTGCTGCAGGCGGCTGGCCAGCTGCAGGTTGGATTCCTCGTCGAAGCGCGCGCGCAATTCGATGACCGCGGTCACCTCCTTGCCGCTGCGTGCCGCGTCCACCAGGGCGTCGACGATCTCGGAGTTGGCGCCGCTGCGGTAGAGCGTCTGCTTGATCGCCAGGACGTTGGGGTCCTTGGCGGCCTGGCGCATCAGGTCGATCACCGGGGTAAAGGACTCGAAGGGGTGCAGCAGCAGCACATCGAGCTTGCCCAGCACGTTGAAGAGGTTGTCCTTCTTCTGCAGGAGCTTGGGAATGGTCGGGGTGAAGGGGGCGTTCTGCAGCTCCGGGTGACTGTCCAGCCCGGTGATGGAGAACAGCCGGGTCAGGTTGACCGGACCATTGACCTTGTACAGCTCGCTGTCGCCCAGACCGAATTGTTTGAGCAGGTAGTCGGTGAGGTGTTTCGGGCAGATGTCCACCACCTCGAGCCGCACCGCATCGCCGTAGCGCCGCGAGAACAGCTCGCCGCGCAGGGCGCGGGCCAGGTCTTCGACGTCCTCGGTGTCCACCGAGAGATCGGCGTTACGGGTCAGGCGGAACTGGAAGCAGCCCTTGACCTTCATGCCGGGGAAGAGGTCATCGGCATGGGCGTGGATCATGGAGGACAGGAAGACGTAGTTGTCGCCGGGCCCGGCGACCTCCTCCGGCACCCGGATGATCCGCGGCAGCAGGCGCGGCGCCGGGATGATGGCCAGACCCGAGTCGCGGCCGAAGGCGTCCATGCCCTCCAGCTCGACGATGAAGTTGAGGCTCTTGTTCACCAGCAGCGGAAAGGGGTGGGTCGGATCCAGGCCGATGGGGGTGATGATGGGCGCGATCTCGTCGCGGAAGAACTTGCGCACCCAGGCCTTGATCTTGACGTCCCAGTAACGCCGGCGGATGAAGCGGATCTGCTGCTCGGCCAGGGCCGGCAGGAGCACGTCGTTGAGGATGGCGTACTGCCGCTCCACCTGGCCGTGGACGATGTCGCTGATGCGCGCCAGCGCCTGGTGCGGCAGCAGGCCGTCGGCGCCGGCCTGCTCGCGGGCGAAGGTGATCTGCTTCTTCAGACCCGCCACGCGGATCTCGAAGAATTCGTCCAGGTTGCTGGAAAAGATCAGCAGGTACTTGAGCCGCTCGAGCAGCGGATAGGATTCGTCGAGGGCCTGTTCCAGCACCCGGATGTTGAACTGCAGCTGCGACAGCTCGCGATGGATGTAGAGGCTGCTGTCATCCACATTGGCGGCAGGCACGCTGGGCGCGGCCGGCGCCTCGGCGGCAGGTGCCGGTCCTTCGGCGTCCAGCGCCAGCGTCTCTTCCGCGGTCTCCAGGGACTCGGCGCTGACGGGCTGTTGCAGATCGGTTTCGACGAAACCCTGGCTACTCATTGAAGCTCCTTAGGAACGCGAAGGCCCCTGGCGAAGTTGTTGGGCGGCGCGTTTGGCGAAATAGGTGAGGATGCCGTTGGCCCCGGCGCGCTTGAAGGCCAAGAGCGATTCGAGGATGACGGCGTCGGACAGCCAGCCGTTCTGGATCGCGGCCATGTGCATGGCGTACTCGCCACTCACCTGGTACACGAAGGTCGGCACGCGGAATTCCTCGCGGACCCGGCGGACGATGTCCAGGTAGGGCATGCCCGGCTTGACCATCACCGAGTCGGCGCCCTCGGCCAGGTCGCCGGCGATCTCGTGCAGCGCCTCGTCGCTGTTGCCCGGATCCATCTGGTAGGTGGCCTTGTTGCCCTTGCCCAGATTGGCGGCCGAGCCGACGGCGTCGCGGAACGGCCCATAGTAGGCGCTGGCGTACTTGGCCGAGTAGGCCATGATCTGCACGTTGTGATAACCGGCGTCTTCCAGGGCCGCGCGGATGGCGCCGATGCGACCGTCCATCATGTCCGAGGGGGCGATCACCTGGGCCCCGGCAGCGGCATGGGACAGCGCCTGCTTGACCAGCACCTCGACCGAGACGTCGTTGAGCACGTAGCCGCGCTCGTCGAGGATGCCGTCCTGGCCGTGGGTGGTGAAGGGATCCAGGGCCACGTCGGTGATCACCCCCAGCTCGGGGAAATGCTCGCGCAGGGCGCGGGTGGCGCGCTGGGCGATCCCGTCCGGGTTGTAGGCCTCGGCGCCGTCCAGCGACTTGCGCTCGGTGGGGGTGACCGGGAACAGGGCGACCGCGGGAATTCCCAGCGCCACCAGCTCGGCGGCCTCTTCCAGCAGCAGGTCGATGGACAGCCGCTCGACGCCGGGCATCGAGGGGATCGCCTCGCGGCGGCCTTCGCCATCGAGCACGAATACCGGCAGGATCAGGTCATCCACCGTCAGCACATGCTCGCGCATCAGGCGACGGGAAAACTCGTCGCGGCGCTGACGGCGCATGCGAGTGGCAGGGTAGCTACGGTTGATGGGTGTAAAACTCACGATCGACTCCCAGACCCGGATCACGGGTCAGTGTGATGGGTTATAGGCCACAATCATGACCGATTGGTAACAGCAGATGACAATATGGAGTGCCTATAGGTCCTATCCAAGGCAGACGCCGGCTGGACCCGGCGTGACACAGGGTCGCAGTGAAATCCCTGCCTGACCGTCTGGCGCCCGGCGGACGGAAGTCCGTCACACTTTCTTTCCAGACGCCAACCGGGGTAGGCTGCGCCATCTTTATTCATCTCGTGTAGCGCCGAATGCTC
Source organism: Pseudomonas sp. MOIL14HWK12:I1 (assembly GCF_000510705.1). Classification (NCBI taxonomy): domain Bacteria; kingdom Pseudomonadati; phylum Pseudomonadota; class Gammaproteobacteria; order Pseudomonadales; family Pseudomonadaceae; genus Pseudomonas; species Pseudomonas sp. MOIL14HWK12:I1. The sequence continues at coordinate 57,578 of NZ_AZNY01000003.1, forward strand.
CAACAATTCCTCCATGATTTCGGCTATTTCGCCCTTTTTCTCGGCACCTTTTTCGAGGGCGAAACCATTCTGGTGTTGGCCGGCTTCCTGGCCTTCCGCGACTACATGAACATCCAGACCGTCATCCTGGTCGCCTTCTGCGGCAGCTACGCCGGCGATCAGCTCTGGTACTTCCTCGGCCGGCGCCACGGGCGCAAGCTGCTGGCGCGCAAACCCAAGTGGGAAGCCGCCGGCGAAAAGGCGCTGGCGCACATCCGACGCCATCCGGACCTCTGGGTGCTGAGCTTTCGCTTCGTCTACGGCCTGCGCACGGTGATGCCGGTGGCGATCGGCCTGTCGGGCTATCCGCCGGCGCGCTATCTGATCCTCAACGGCATCGGTGCCATCGTCTGGGCCACGGTGCTCGGTTACGCCGCCTATCATTTCGGCGCCGTCCTCGAAGGGGTGCTGGGCAATCTTAAGCGGTATGAATTGATGGTGCTGGGCGGCCTGGTGGTGATCGGTCTGCTGCTCTGGCTGTGGCGTCGCAGCCGGACGCCCAAGGCCTGATGGCCAGGCAGCCCCTCACCCGGTACGTCCATCGAACGGATTAAAGGCCCGGCTGCCGCTGCCGATGCCCTGAGCAGCAACCCCTCCCAAAACCTCGTGTGCACGCTGGCGATTGAGCATGCTGAACTTCTCCACCCTGCTGCCTCCCGGCCATCAGATCCTGGCTGCCAACGAGTACGAAAGCCTGCTCGTGGTGCTGGCGTACCTGATCGCCAGCGCCGCCGGCTACACCGCCCTGGCCATGGCCGACTGGGTGACCAACAGTCGCTCCCGCCGCGGCAGCGAGCTGGCCAAGCTGATCGGTGCCGTCGCCCTGGGCGGGGGCATCTGGTCGATGCACTTCCTCGCCATGCTGTCGTTCAAGATCGGCATCCATGTGCACTATGCGCCCCTGCAGACCCTGGCCTCGCTGCTGATCGCCATCGCCGTGTCCTATACGGTCATGCACCTGATCGGGCGCGAGTCCCTGACCGCACCGCAATACGGGCTCGCCGCCCTCGCCGCCGGCCTGGGCATCGCGACCATGCACTACACCGGCATGCTGGCCATGCAGTCGGTGGCCGTGCAGCTCTATGATCCCCTGCTGGTGGTGGTTTCGGTGGTGGTCGCCAGCCTCGCCTCCCTGGGCGCGCTGCTGCTGGCCTTCCGCCTGCGCGGCAGGACCGGCCTCAGGACCTTCTGGCTGCGCCTGCTGGGCAGTCTGGTCCTGGGTTTCGCCATCGTCTCCATGCACTTCACCGGCATGGCCGCCCTCACCCTCGCCGTGCCTATCGGTTTCGAACCCGGCGGCCTGGCGGAAGCCAATCAGCACCTGGAACTGGGCATGGGCATCGCCCTCGGCACCCTGTTCATCATCATGGTCGGCCTGCTCGCCGCCTGGGCCGGCGAACGCTTCAATGCCCAGCGCCTGCGGCTGGAGCGGGTCTCGACCACCCTCGACCAGATCACCCTGCACGATCCCCTCACCCACCTGCTCAATGGCGGCAGCTTCATCCAGACCGTCGATCGAGCCATCGGCCAGGCGCGCACCGGTGAGCAGTTCGCCCTGCTGATGCTGGACATCGATCACTTCAAGCGCATCAACGACAGCCTCGGCCATGCCCTTGGCGATGAACTGCTGATCCAGATGGCGCAGCGGATCCGCGCGGTGCTCGATGACGACCTGCCGCTGGCCCGCTATGCCGGCGACGAATTCAGCCTGCTGCTGCCGCTCGGCCAGCGCGGCGACAGCCAGCCCCTGGCCATGCGCCTGCTGGAGCAGTTGCGACCGCCCTTCGAGCTGGCCGGGCAGCGCATCGCCATGACCTTCAGCCTGGGCATCGCCCACTATCCCCAGGACGGCGCCAACGCCGGCCAGCTGCTGCGCAGCGCCGGCCTCGCGGTCGGCCATTGCAAGCGCAGCGGGCGCAATCGCAGCCAGAGATTCACCACCGAACTCCAGCGCGACGCCGACGACCTGCTGAGCCTGGAGATGGACCTGCGCCAGGCCCTGGCCCAGGGCGGCCTGCACGTGGCCTACCAACCCATCGTCGACCCCGCCGGTGCGCCGGTGGCCCTGGAAGCCCTGGTCCGCTGGCAGCATCCGGTCCTGGGTCCGCTGAGTCCCGAGCGCTTCGTCCGCGTCGCCGAGGAAACCGGGTTGATCGCCGACCTGGATGGCTGGGTCATGCGCCAGGCCTGCGCGGACCTCGCCCAGCTGCACCGCGAAGGTCACGCGGCTCTGCGCGTCTCGGTGAATTGCTCGGCGCTCAATCTGAGCGATCGCCTCCTGCCCCAGTCCATCGCCCGGGCGCTGCAGGCCGAAGATCTGCCGGCCTCGGCGCTGATTCTCGAGGTGACCGAGAATGCCCTGATGCACAGCCTCAACGTGGCGGTCGAGGTGCTCGGCGAGATCCGGACCCTGGGCGTGCGGGTATCCATCGACGATTTCGGCAGTGGCTACTCGTCGCTGGCCTACCTGAGTCGGCTGCCGGTGGATTCGCTCAAGGTCGATCGCGCCTTCGTCCGCACCATCCCCAAGCAGAGCAACGACATGGCCATCGCCGCGGCGATCATCGCCATGGCGCACAAACTGGGCCTCAATGTGGTCGCCGAGGGGGTGGAAACCAGCGAGCAACGCCAGTTCCTGCAGGCCAACGGCTGCAACTTCATGCAGGGCTATCTGTTCGGCCGGCCCATGCCGTTGCCGCAGCTGCGTACCTGGCTGCAGCAACCCGCCCTCGCCGCCGTGCCCGCCTAGCAGGCCGCCCTAGCCGGCGGCGCTGCGCTGGAGGCGGGTGATCAGCCGGTCCAGGGCGTTGGCGAAGGCCTGGCGATCACGCTCGCCGTAGCCGGCCTGGCCCCCGCCCATCTGTCCCTGGTCGCGCAGATCGGTCATCAGATTGCGCATGGCCAGCCGCTGCCCCATGTTGCGCTCGTCGAATTCCTGACCACGCGGATCCAGCGCGGCCACGCCCTTCTTCACCAGCCGATCGGCCAGGGGAATGTCGCTGCAGATCACCAGGTCACCCGGCTGAGCCTGCTCGACCAGGTGGTCGTCGGCGGCGTCGGGGCCACTGGGGACCACCACCAGGCGGACACAGGCGAAGGGCGGCTTGATCTGCGGCTGCCCCGCCACCAGTACCACCTCCAGCTTGCGCTTGAGAGCGAACTTGCAGACCAGCTCCTTGGCGGCGCGTGGACAGGCATCGGCATCGATCCACAGGATCACGGGAATTTCTCCGGCAAAAGCCCAGGATACCGCGCTACGCCGACGCACCCCAGCGCAGCGGCGCGGTCGGACAGGGATAGCGACCTGACTGGAGTCCCCCATGACTTTCTGGCAACGCCTGGCGCAGCCCGCCCAGGCCCTGGTGTATGGCGCCACCGGCGGCCTCGGCCTGGCCCTGTGCGAACAGCTGCTGGCGCGTGATGACGTCGCGCGGGTCTGGGCCTGCGCGCGCCACGCCGAGACGCATGACGGCCTGGCCGCGCTGGAGCGGCAGCATGGCCCGCGCCTGCGCCGCCTCGACATCGATCCGCTGACCACTGTCGATCTGGCAGCCCGGCTGGGGGACGAGACGCCCCGCCTGAATCTGCTGCTGTGCGCCTCGGGGCTGCTGCAGGGCGAACGGGCGCGCGCCGAGAAGAGTCTGGCGCAGGTGGATCAGGCCGGGCTGCTGGAAAGCTATCTGGCCAATGCTGTGCTGCCGCTGCTGCTGATCCGCCAGCTGACGCCGCTGCTCAAGGGCCAGCACCCCTGTCAGATCGCGGCGCTGTCAGCGCGGGTCGGCTCCATCGGCGACAACCAGTTGGGCGGCTGGTATGGCTATCGGATGGCCAAGGCGGCGCTGAATCAGGGGCTGCGCTGCGCCAGCATCGAGCTCACCCGGCTCAATCTCCAGAGCTGCGTGCTGGCCCTGCATCCCGGCACCACGGACACGGCGTTGTCCCGGCCTTTCCAGGCGCGGGTGCCGGCGGACAAGCTGTTCACGCCCGCCTATGCGGCAGAGCGCCTGCTGGCGGTGCTGGCCGCCCGTACGCCGGCCGAGACCGGCAGTTTCTGGGATTGGCAGGGGCAGCCGGTGATCTGGTAGCGCCCGGCTTCAGACCGCAGCGCGGCGCACCGTGGACAGCAACGCGGCCGCCGCGAGGAACAGGCTGGCGAATACCCGGTTGGTGATGCGCTGCTGGCGCGGGGTGCGCAGCAGGGTCAGCACCCGGGCAGCCAGCCCGGTGTAGCCCGCCATCACGATCAGGTCGACGCTGACCATCGTCGCCCCGATGATCAGATACTGCGCGGTCAGGGGCGCGTGGGGATCGACGAATTGCGGCAGCACCGCGAGCATGAAGATCAGCGCCTTGGGATTGCTGACATTGACCAGGAAACCGCGCATGACCAGGGCGCCGATCCGCGGTGGCAGACGCTCGCCGACCACCTGTTCACCCAGATCCATGGGCGCCGCGCGCCACTGGCGGAGCGCCAGGTAGGCGAGATAGGCCACACCGAACCACTTGATCAGGGTGAAGGCCAGCTGCGAGGTCGCCAGCAGGGCGCCGACGCCCACGGCAACGATGGCGATCTGCAGCGCCAGTCCCAGCTGCAGACCGATGGCCGTCCAGTAGCCACGGCGGAAGCCCAGGGTCACGCCGGCGCTCATGGAGGCGATCGCCCCGGCTCCGGGCGAGAGACTGATCATCCAGCAGGCAATGAAGAAACCGGTCCAGACCTGCAGACTCATGGGTTCACCTGTCGAGATGGAAATCGAAGGAGCCGTCGGCATCGCGCCAGCGACGGACCGACTTCTGGAAGAACTGGGTGTTGGGAATCTGCACCAGGGCGCCTTCCTGGTTGTCGTCCAGTTCCTGCAGGGTCACGAAGAGCATGTTGATCGCCACCACCCGGCCCTTGATGCCGGGTTTGTCCGAGGCGTCCAGCACCTCGATGCGATCGCCCAGGCGGAAGGGGCCGACGGTAAAGATCAGCACCGCGCAGAACAGGTTGGAGAGCACGCTCCAGATGGCGAAGAAGGCCACCGCGGCCACGGCGACGAAACCGGAAATGGCCGTCCAGAGCACCGCTGCGGACACCCCGAAGCGCTCCAAGGCCATGAGGATGGCACTGCCCATGATCAGCCAGCGCAGGGTGCCGCGCAGGCCGAGGACGATCTGCGGCGGCAGCGGATAGCGTTCACCCAGGCCGGTGACGGCGCGGGCCACGATGCGCTGCAGCACATAGCCGATCAGCAGTACCAGGGCGACCTGGCCGGCCACCAGCAGGTAGTCGCCCCACCCCGGCAGCCAGGTGTGCAGCCACTCGGTCATCAGGCCCCCTCGAGTTCGGCTTGCAGGCTTTCCAGCCGTTCCAGGGCCTCCAGCCACTGCTCTTCCAGCTCGGCTTCGCGGGTCTTGGCCGCGGCCTGGTCGGCCAGCGCCTGGCGCAGTTCTTCCTTGCGCGCGGCGTCATAGAGGCCGCTGTCACCCAGACGGGCTTCCAGGGCGGCGAGCCTTTCCTGCAGCTTGCCCAGCTCGGCTTCCAGCTTGTCGGCGGCCTTCTTCAGCGGTGCCAACTGCTGTCGCAGGGCGGCAGCGGCCTGGCGCTGGGCCTTGCGATCGGTCTTGTCGACCGCGGCGCCCTCGCCGGCGGCGAGGCCCGGCTCCTGGCGGGCGCGGAAGTCCACCAGCCAGCGGCTGTAGTCGTCCAGATCGCCGTCGAAGGCCTGCACCTTGCCATCGGCCACCAGCAGGAATTCGTCGGTGGTGCTCTTGAGCAGATGACGATCGTGGGAGACCACCAGCACCGCCCCGGCGAATTCCTGCAGGGCCAGGGTCAGGGCCAGGCGCATGTCCAGGTCCAGGTGGTTGGTGGGTTCGTCCAGCAGCAGCAGATTGGGCTTCTGCCAGGCGATCAGCGCCAGGGCCAGGCGCGCCTTTTCGCCACCGGAGAAATTCAGCACCGCCTCGTCGCAGCGCGGACCGCGGAAATCGAAGCCGCCGAGGAAGTCGCGCAGGCTCTGTTCGCGCTCGCCGGGGGCGATGCGTTGCAGGTGCAGCAGGGGACTGGCCTTGGCGTCCAGCGAATCGAGCTGGTGCTGGGCGAAGTAGCCAATGGCCAGGTTCTCGCCGCGCTGCAGCCGGCCGCCGAGGGGTTCGAGTTCGGCGGCCAGGGTCTTGATCAGGGTCGACTTGCCGGCGCCGTTGGGGCCGAGCAGGCCGATGCGGGCGCCTGGTGTCAGCTGCAGCTTGACCGGGTGCAGGATGGTGGTCTCGCCGTAGCCGAGTCGGCCTTCGGCCAGGTCGAGCAACGGACTGGACAGCTTGTCCGCCTCGCGGAAGACGAATTCGAAGGGCGAATCGACATGGGCCGGCGCCAGCTCTTCCAAGCGTTCCAGGGCCTTGATCCGGCTCTGTGCCTGACGGGCCTTGGTGGCCTGGGCCTTGAAGCGGGCGATGTACTTCTCCATGTGGGCGCGCTGGGCCTGCTGCTTGTCGTAGGCCTGCTGCTGCTGCGCCAGGCGCTCGGCGCGAGTACGCTCGAAGCTGGAGTAGCCGCCGCGATAGAGCACGAGTTTCTGCTGGTCCAGGTGCACCACATGATCGACCACGGCATCGAGGAAGTCGCGGTCGTGGGAGATCAGGATCAGGGTGCCGGGATAGCCCTTGAGCCAGTCTTCCAGCCAGAGAATGGCGTCCAGATCCAGGTGGTTGGTGGGTTCGTCGAGCAGCAGCAGGTCCGAGGGGCACATCAGCGCCTGGGCCAGGTTGAGGCGCATCCGCCAGCCACCGGAGAAGTCGCCGACCTGGCGCTCCATCTGCGCGGCGGTAAAGCCCAGACCGGCGAGCAGCTTGCGGGCCCGGGCATCGGCGGTATAGCCGTCGGCGGCCTCGAAGTCGGCATGCAGCCGGCCAAGGGCGTCGCCGTCCTGGGCCGCTTCGGCCGCCGCCAGTTCGCGCTGGATGCGGCGCAGGTCGATGTCGCCGTCCAGCACATAGTCCACCGCCAGCCGCTCCAGGGTATCCACCTCCTGACGCATGTGGGCGATGCGCCAGGCCGCCGGGATGTGGCAGTCGCCGGCATCGGCCCCGAGCTGCCCGCGCAGCAGGGCGAAGAGACTGGATTTACCGGCGCCATTGGCACCGATCAGACCGGCTTTCTGGCCGGGATGCAGGGTCAGTTCAGCGTTTTCGAGCAGACGCTGGGGACCACGCTGTAGAGTAAGGTTCTGTAGTCGGATCATGGCGGCGGAGTGTAGCAGCTCCACCACCCACGAACGGGGAGGCGGACATGCAAGAGGACCTGTGGGAATTCGCGTTGGCAGTATACGCCCGGCCCGGCGTGGAAGGCGCCTGTTTGCGTCTGCAAGAGGCCGGCGCCGACGTCTGTCTGGTGCTGACGGCGCTCTGGCTGGATCGCCGCAACTGCGCACTGGATGCCGAGGGCCTGGCCCGGCTGCAGCGCGCCTCGCAGCACTGGCAGGACACGGTGGTACGCCCCCTGCGCCAGTTGCGCCAGGCCTGGAAGGCCGCGTCCAGCGCGGACGAGAGCCTGGCGGCCCTGCGGGAGCAGCTCAAGGGACTGGAATTGGCCGCGGAACGTGAACAGCTCGCGCGTCTGGCACGACTCGCGGGCCATTGGCCGTGTCGCGGGGCACAGGGCCCGGGGGATTGGCTGCACGCGCTGGCACCGCGCGAGGCAGCCGCAGCGGACCTCGACCTGCTGGCCGAGGCCGCGCGGGGGAACCGGGGCTAGACCGACGCCAGCCGCGGTTGCTGGTGCGAGGTGTGCAGCACCTCGATCAGGCAGTCTTCGAGTTCGAAGCGCTCGCGCAGGGTTTCGCCCAGCAGCTTGAGTTCGATGGTCAGCAGACCCGGGTCCCGATAGGCCCCGCGCTCGAATCTGTCGTTGAAGTTCAGAGCGGCGTCGGTCAGGGCCTGCAGGCGCGGATAGACGCTGTCGGCGAACTCGATGGCGCGCTCGTCCTGGAATTCCCGGGCTTCGGCCACCAGTTGCTCGTAGATCTCGAAATGCGCGGTGGACATGTAGTCGACCAGCATGTCGCAGAGCCGCTCCAGTTCGCTGACCTCGCGCACCGGTCCCAGCAGGGGCTCCATGTCCAGGGTTTCGTAAGCGGTCACCAGCTCGCGGCGGGCAATCAGCCAGCGGTCGATCAGCTGGTGGACCCCACCCCAGCGTTCCTGGGCATTGCGGCAGGTTTCTAGCATGACGGCAGCTCTCTATACGGGCGAGACGGTCCGGGCGCAGGCGCCCGGCTGTTATCAGGAACTATACCGACATCGCCTCGCCAGGCGAGTGCCGTTGCTCGGAGAAAGCTCAGCGACGGCGGAAGATCTTGACCAGGCTCAGGGCCATGAGCAGCACGAAGGCCAGCAGGCTCCATTCCGGGATGCTCAGACCGAACAGCGTCCAGTTGACCTCGGCGCAGTCGGCGGTGCCGTGCAGGACCAGGCGGATGATTTCCTGGAAGGGCAGCGCCTGCATCATGTAGTCGAGGCTCGGCAGGCAGGCCGCCAGCTCTTCCGCCGGGACCGTCTGCAGATAGACCTGGCGGCCCGCGGTGGCGGCGCCGGCGGCGGCCAGCAGCAGCAGGACCACGCCATAGATGCGTCGTCCGCGCTTGCCCGGCGCCTGGATGCCGGCGATCAGCGCCACCACCCCGACCAGGATGAAGAAGATCCGTTGCATGACGCACAGCGGGCAGGGCTCGAGGCCGACCACGTGTTCGAGATAGAGACCGACGCCCATGAGCACCGCACAGGTGGCGGCCATGAACAGAAAGATGAAGCGGGGACTAGTCACGGACGCGCCGTCTCCAACAGGGAATTGGGACGTTACGGTAGAGAAAGCCCGGGCACCTTTCAAGGACCCGGGCAGACGAGCCGCGCCGTCAGACTCGCGGCGTCGGCAGCGAAGTGGTGTCGGACTCGCGCCACTGGCTCTGCAAGAGCTGCTGGCTGCGGTCTACATCGCCCAGCTGGATGGCCACCCGGGCCAGTTCGCCGGCGGTGACCGCGGACGGCCGCTGCGCCAGACTGCGCTCCAGATATTCGCGCGCCTTGCCCCACAGCTGGTTGTTCATGCACAACCGGCCCAGGGCCAGCAGCAGCACCGCATCCTGGGGGCGCTCCTTGAGCCAGCCTTCGGCGTGGTGCAGCGGACGACTGGCATCGCGCGGACGCAGCTGGCCATAGAGCTCGACCAGGCGCTCGTCCCACTGGCGATTCAGGGTGATGTGCAGCACCTCTTCGGCCAGGTCGTCGCGGCCGATGGCGCGCAGCTGACGGGCATAGGCCAGCACCACCGAGGCATCGCCCTTGAGCGCCGTGGGCACCTGCTGCCACTGGGCATCCACCGCCGATTCCGCGCCCTGGGCGGGCACCTCGTCGAGGGTCGCGATCCATACCTTGCGCTCCAGGTCGTCCTGCTCCTGAGGGCGCAGCACCTGCTGCTTGCGCAGTTGCGGCAGCAGGGCGATCAGTGCCGGCCAGTCGCGCAGGGTCACCTGCAGGCGCTGCAGTTGCAGCAGCACCTCGCCATTCTTCGGATACTTGGCCTGCAACGGCGCCAGGCTGTCACGGGCTTCCAGATACTGGCCGCGGTCGATCTGCAACCGGGCCTGCTGCAGACCGATGGCCAGGTCGGCCTGGGGCTCGCGCTCGCGGGCCTGGCGCAGCAGGCGGTCGCGTTCTTCGAGGTCGCCCAGTTCGTTGGCGGCGCGGGCGGCGCCCAGCAGGACGAACAGCGGCTGGTCGGCGTGCTCGGCGGCGCCTTTCAGGTGCTTGAGGGCACCGCTCCAGTTGCCTTCGGCCAGTTCCAGCTGACCCTTGTGGCGCGCCTGCTCCAGGCGGCGCTGGCGATTGTGCCGCGACCAGGGGTTGAGCACCTTGCCGGTCAGGCCCAGGGCGCCCAGCACCAGCTTGAGGATGTAGAGCGCCAGCCAGACCGCCACCAGCAGGGCCAGGAAGGCCCAGAGACTCGATTCGTAGCGGAAGTTGCTGTAGGACAGCAGCACGTAGCCCGGCTCCTTGGCCAGCACCACGGCAACGCCCAGGCCGACGAGCAGGGCGAACAGGAACAGCAGGTACAGGCGCTTCATGGGCGATTCTCCTGAGCCGCGCCGGCGGCGGCATTGTTCGGCTGGATTTGCTGACGCTGGGCGATGTAGGCCTGCAGCGCGGTCAGGGCAGGCGTCAGGTCAGGGGCCTCGAAGGTGACCGGCCGCTCGGCCAGCTCCTGCAGGCGCAGCTTGACCGCACGGCTGTCGGGATTCTGGTTGTTGAAGTGGGCGGCGAGGACGTCTTCGGCCTGCTCGATGGAGAGCCGGTAGACCTCCTGATTGCCATTGAGCACGGCCCACTGCGCCTGCTCCAGCGCCAGGCTCATGGCCAGGCGCACCTGGGCCAGGGATTCCTCGGCCAGCAGCGGACGAATCGGCTGGTCGGCGGAAAAGTCGATGCGGAAGTAGCTGGAGATGCGCTGGCGGAAATCCTGCCACCACTGCTGCAGGGCATTGCTCGGCGGTACCGCGGCCTTTTCGACGCCGGGCTGGTCGGCCACGGTGGTGGAAAAGCGTGGCGGCAGGGGTTCCAGGCTCTGCACCTGATTGCGCAGCGATGCCAGCTGGACGAATTGCCCGGTGCGATCCAGGTCGGGCAGCTGGCGCAGGGTCTGCTGGGCATTGGCCAGTTGCTGGCGGGCGGCGAAGGCGGCCGGATCGTTCTGGGCCTTGAGGATGTCATCGACACCCTGCAGCAGATTCTGGGCGCTGGGCACGTCCTGCAGCGCGGTCATGCGCAGGGTGGCCATGCGCAGCAGGTGCTCGGCCTCGGTCAGGCGCCAGGCCTGGCGACTCTGGCCGACCACCTCCTTGAACTGTTCGGCGAGGTGCTGCTGGTCGCCCTGCAGCTCACCGAGCTGACGGCGGCGCTCTTCCAGCTCGTTAGCCGAGGGCAGGCGGCCCAGATCGGCACTCAACGCCTGGTTGCGCATTTCCAGCTGGCGCAGCTGGCTGCGCAGATCCTCGGCCTGAGCGGCCTGGCTCTGCTCGGCCTGACGCACCTGCTGCAGTTGCCAGACGCTCCAGCCGCCGACACCCAGGCCACCGGCGGCCACCAGCAGGGCCAGCAGCGCCAGACCGGACGCCTTGCCCGAGCCCTTGCGGCGCACGCTTGCCGGTGGGGGGGCCGGCGGCGGCGAGGCGGGAGTCACGACAGGATCGGGAGAGACGTCGTCGGCGCGGGGGGCTTGAGTTTCGCTCACGGGAATTCCTTGTAGGGTCAATCCGGATGGTGATGGGCAAGCGCGGCGATCAGGGCGCCGGCGCTGGCGCCCTGGCACTCGATGATGAGCTCGCAGCCGCTGGCACGAGCCAGTTCGGCCACACGGGCGCTGGGTACCAGCAGGGGATAACGGCGCACCGCGGGCCAATCCGCACCCGCACAGGCCTGCAGATGCGCGAAACCCTGCCCACTGCTGACCATGATGGCATTCAGGCGTTCCGCTGCCAGGGTCTCTAGGACCTGCCCTGCGGGGTAGTCCGGGCACTGGCGGCGATAGAGTTCGAGCACCTCGACGCGGGCGCCGCGGGCGGTGAGGGTGTCGACCAGCAGGTCACGGCCGCCCTCTCCGCGCAGCAGCAACACCTCGGGCGCCGGGCGCTCTAGGGCTTCCTGCAAGGCCGGCAGGGCCAGCAGGCCTTCGCTGTCCTCACGCTGGGGATGGTGCACCTGCAGTCCATAGTCTTCGAGCACGGCGGCGGTGGCCGCGCCCACGGCGAACCAGGCCTGCAGCGGCGGTTGCGGCCAGTACTGGTCGAGGGCGGCGAGGCCCAGGCGGGCCGCCGGCTTGCTCACCACCAGCACGGCGGCATAGCGATCGAGATCGAGCCAGAGCGAGCGCTGTTCGGGGGTTTCCGCCAGGGGCTGCAATTCCAGCAGCGGCAGGCTGGCCGTGGCGATGCCCACCGTGTCCAGGGCGGCGGCCAGGGGTGGATTCTCTTCCGCCGGCCGGGTCAGCAGCAGTCGCCAGGCGCTCATGATGCGCCGGAGGCCCCATAGACGGCATCGAGAATGCCCTGGGCGCCCTGGGCCAGCAGGTCTTCGGCCACGGTCACGCCCAGTCCGGCCGGGTCGTTCAGCGGGCCGCGGGCCTCGGCACGCAGCAGCAGCCCGCCATCGGGCTGGCCAACCAGGCCGCGCAACCAGAGCAGTTCGCCTTCCTGCACCGCATAACAGGCGACGGGCACCTGGCAGCCGCCATTGAGACGGCGATTCAGAGCGCGCTCGGCGGCGACGCGGCGTTCGGTGTCGAAATGGTGCAGGGGTTCGAGCAGCGCATGGACCTCGGCATCGTCGGTCCGGCATTCGATGCCCACGGCGCCCTGGCCGCCTGCCGGCAGGCTGTCTTCGACGGTCAGGTATTCGCGGATGCGCTCGGCGAAGCCCAGGCGGATCAGCCCGGCCGCGGCCAGGATGATGGCGTCGTAGTCATCGGCATCGAGCTTGGCCAGGCGGGTATTGACGTTGCCGCGCAGAAAGCGGATCTCGAGATCCGGGCGCAGGGCCAGCAGCTGGGCCTGACGCCTCAGGCTGGAGGTGCCCACCACACTGCCCTGGGGCAATTCGGCAAGACCGGAATGGCGATTGGAGACGAAGGCATCGCGCGGGTCTTCCCGCTCGCAGATGGCATACAGCCCGAGACCTGCGGGGAATTCCATGGGCACGTCCTTCATGGAGTGCACGGCAATGTCGGCGCTGCCGTCGAGCAGGGCGTTTTCCAGTTCCTTGACGAACAGACCCTTGCCGCCGATCTTGGCCAGGGGTGCGTCGAGCAGCTTGTCGCCGCGACTGGTCATGGGCAGCAGACTCACCCGCAAGCCCGGGTGGGCCGCTTCGAGGCGGGCTTTCACATAGTCGGCTTGCCAGAGTGCCAGGGCACTCTGGCGCGTGGCGATACGGATTTCGCGGAGCATGGACATTACCGGCACGTCAGATTGCCGGCCATGATAGCAGGTCGACCGACGCCCCTCCCCCGCTGCGCGCCGGTCGCCAACCCGCGAGCGACGTCAGATGCTGTGCATCAGGCGGCGCACACCGGCCACATGACGGCGGCTGACGGTCAGGGCGTCGCCGTTCATGCCCTTGAGGAACAGCTGGAAGTGGCCCAGGGGCGTGCGCTGCAGGCGCTCGATGCGCTCGCGGGAGACCAGCGCATTGCGGTGTATGCGCACGAAGCGCTCACCGAATTCGTCTTCCAGCGCCTTGAGCGGTTCATCCAGCAGTACTTCGCCGCCAGAGTGTCTCAGGGTCACGTACTTGTGGTCGGCGATGAAATAGACCACGTCATCCAGGGGGATCAGCTCGATGCCCTTGCGGGTCCGGGCGCTGATATGGCTGCGCGGGCCAGGGCCACCGCTGGCCGGCGGCTTGGTCAGGGCGGCCAGCTGCATCCGGTTGGGTCGCTGGGCCTTGCTCAGGGCAGCGGCCAGGTCCTCCTGCCGCACCGGCTTGACCAGATAGCCCACGGCGCTGACCTGGAAGGCGTCGAGCGCGTATTCGTCGTGGGCGGTCACGAAGATCACCGCGGGCGGCGACTCGCGCTCGCAGAGACGCGCGGCCACCTGCAGACCGTCCAGACCCGGCATGCGGATGTCGAGCAGGACGATATCGGGCTTGAGGTTTTCAACCAAAGCGAGGGCTTCCTCACCGTTGGTGGCTGTTGGCTCCAGGGCGGTATAACCGTCCAGTTGCCCCACCAGACGGGCCAGACGCTCGCGCGCCAAGGGTTCGTCATCGACGATCAGGACATTCATAAGCTCAGGCTTCCCGCATGAGTCGCTCGCATGGATAGCGAAGAGACGTTGTATGCCGCTGGTCGCGGCGTTCGATTTTGAGACTCGCAGCTGGTCCGAAAAGTGCCGTCAATCGCGCCTCGATATTGCTTAAAGCTTGACGGGTGCCCTTGGGTGGGCGTGGCTGCTGCTCCACCTCGGGGTCATAGGGGTTGCTGATGACCAGCTCGAACACCCCCTCCCGGTAGGTGGCGAAGATGGTGACCAGGCCCCCTTCGATGCGCGGCGCCACACCATAGATCAGGGCGTTTTCCAGCAGCGGCTGCAGCGTCAGCTGGGGAATCGGCAGATCCGCCGGCACCCCGTCCACGTCCCACTGCAATTGCAGGCGATCGCCCAGGCGCAGGCGTTCGATCTCCAGATAGCGCCGCGAGAGCTCCAGCTCCTCGACCCAGCGCACCTTGGTGCCGGGCTGGGCCAGGCTGGCGCGAAACAGCGCCGACAGGTCCAGCACCGCGCGCTCGGCCTTGTCGGCGTCCAGGGCGACCAGGCTGGCGATGCTGTTCAGGCTGTTGAACAGGAAATGCGGGCGGATGCGCGCCTGCAGCGACTCGATGCGCGCCTGCAATTCGGCCTGCTGCTGGCGGCGCCACTGGCTCTGCAGCCAGAAGTAGCGCAGCAGCAGCATGGACATGATCAGGGCGATCAGCGCGTGCCTCATGTACAGCCGCACCTCGCCGACCCGCTGCAGCGGTCCGGCCAGCTGCAGCCAGTCGGCCACCAGGGTGCAGAGCAGGGTCAGGGCCACCACGATGGCGCAGCAGAAGCCACCCGCCACCACCGGTCTATGGCGTGCCAGCCAGGGCCGCAGGCGACAGAGCAGCGCCGCCGACAGCAGCACGATCCACTGCACGAACAGCGACACCAGCGCCAGGCGGATCCAGTTGAACTGCAGGGTGAAGGGTTCTGCCAGCACCAGGACCAGCACCAGCAGCTCGGCCAGCACCACCAGCACGAGCAGGGCCTCCGGTTCGCAGAGCGCCGGGACGAAGAAGTCGTCGACCTTGACCGGTCGGGGGGTTTTGCGGCGTTCGAGTATCATGGAGGCAGTGTGGGTCAGATACCACTCGTCGGCAAGTCGGCTCCGTTGAATCGGGCCGGCACCCGCTCAGGACTGCTATCATCGGCCCCCTCCTTTCCTTACCGACAAGCCCAGCAGCAGGCCGATCCATGAGCAGCGAAAAAACCAACCAGTCCTGGGGCGGACGCTTCAGCGAACCCGTCGACGCCTTCGTCGCCCGCTTCACCGCCTCGGTGGACTTCGACAAGCGTCTCTACCGCCACGACATCCTCGGCAGCCAGGCCCATGCCCGCATGCTGACCCAGGCCGGAGTGCTCAGCGAAGCCGAGCGCGATGCCATCGTCGCCGGACTGGACGAGATCCGCGGCGAGATTGAGGCCGGCACCTTCGAGTGGCGCGTCGACCTGGAAGACGTGCACATGAACATCGAGGCGCGCCTGACCGAGCGCCTGGGCGTGGTCGGCAAGAAGCTGCACACCGGTCGCAGCCGCAATGACCAGGTGGCCACCGACATCCGCCTCTGGCTGCGCGACGAGATCGACGCCATCCTCGCAGAGCTCGACCGCCTGCAGGCAGGCCTGCTGCAACTGGCCGAGACCGAAGCCGACACCATCATGCCCGGCTTCACCCACCTGCAGACCGCGCAACCCGTGACCTTCGGCCACCACCTGCTGGCCTGGTTCGAGATGCTCTCCCGCGACCACGAGCGCCTGGTGGACTGCCGCAAGCGCGTCAATCGCATGCCCCTGGGCAGCGCCGCGCTGGCCGGCACCACCTACCCCATCCAGCGCCAGGTCACCTGCGAGCTGCTGGGCTTCGAGGCCATCGGCGGCAACTCCCTGGACGGCGTCTCGGATCGCGACTTCGCCATCGAATTCTGCGCCGCGGCCTCCCTGGCGATGATGCACCTGTCGCGCTTCTCCGAAGAGCTGGTGCTCTGGACCAGCGCCCAGTTCCAGTTCATCGACCTGCCCGATCGCTTCTGCACCGGCTCCTCGATCATGCCGCAGAAGAAGAATCCCGACGTGCCCGAGCTGGTACGCGGCAAGACCGGCCGGGTGTTCGGCGCCCTCACCGGCCTGCTGACCCTGATGAAGGGCCAGCCGCTGGCCTACAACAAGGACAACCAGGAAGACAAGGAACCGCTGTTCGACGCCGCCGACACCCTGCGCGACTCCCTGCGCGCCTTCGCCGACATGGTCCCGGCCATCAAGCCCAAGCGCGAGATCATGCGCGAGGCGGCCCGCCGCGGCTTCTCCACCGCCACCGACCTCGCCGACTACCTGGTGCGCAAGGGCCTGCCCTTCCGCGACTGCCACGAGATCGTCGGCCATGCGGTCAAGTACGGCGTGGACAGCGGCAAGGACCTGGCCGAGATGAGCCTGGACGAACTGCGGCGCTTCAGCGATCAGATCGAGCAGGACGTCTTCGCCGTCCTGACCCTGGAAGGCTCGGTCAACGCCCGCGACCATATCGGCGGCACCGCCCCGGCCCAGGTCCGCGCCGCCGTGCAGCGCGGCCGCGCGCTGCTGGCCCAGCGCTAGCGCCCGCCGCTGCGCTTCTCGCCTACCCCTCCGCGGACGGGCGAGAACGCCGCCGGCCGAAGACCCCACCCCTGCCGCTCATCGGCCGCGCCAAAGGGCACAAGGGTTCCCTCCACCGCCCCGCAGGCGCCTGGTCCGACGGCAAGGGCTCTAGGCCAGGGGTCTCCGCGCAGGAGGCCTGAAAGCCGGTCGGACGAGCGCCGACCAGCCGTTGATAGGTACGACGACTGGTGCTCAGGAAGGGGACCCGGCAGCCGATACTGGAGGCTTGACCAGCCGTTCGAGTCAAGTCTCATGCGCCTTTCAGCCTGTTCCCTCCTGCTTTGCGGAATGTTCGCCGCGGCTTCCAGCCAGGCCGCCCTGCCGCCGCCGCTGCCACAGACGCTCACCTGGCATGTCCAGCTGAACGGCGTGCTGCAAAAGCCCAATCGCACCCTCTACGACATCGATCTCTATGACACCAGCAAGGCGGTGATCGCCAATCTGAAGGGCAATGGGAAGACGGTGATCTGCTATTTCAGCGCCGGCACCTGGGAAGACTGGCGGCCCGACGCCGCCCTCTATCCCAAGGCCGCCCTGGGCAAGGCGCTGGACGCCTGGCCGGGCGAGCGCTGGCTGGACATCCGTCGCGCCGACGTCCGCGTGCTGCTGGCCAAGCGGCTGGACCTGGCCGTGCAGAAGGGCTGCCAGGGAGTGGACCCGGACAACGTCGATGGCTTCAGCAACCCCAACGGCCTCAAGCTGACCCGGGCCCAGCAGCTGGATTTCCTCAACTGGCTGGCCGACGAGGCGCACAAGCGCAGTCTGCTGGTGGGCCTGAAGAACGCCGTGGACCTGGTGCCGAGCCTCTACACCAAGTTCGACTTCGCCCTCAACGAGAGCTGCTACGACTACGCCGAGTGCAACGCCTACAGCTACTTCCGCACCCAGAAGAAGCCGGTGATGATCATCGACTACGGCCTCTACAGCACCAAGCGCTGCAGCCAGGCCAAGACCTCGGGCTACAACCTGCAATTCTACCCGCTGTCGCTGGCGGCGCTGGGCACCGCCTGCAAGTAGCCGCGAGAGCCTATTCAAAGGCTCGCGAGCTAGAGCCAAACAAGGCGAAAAGGCCTGAGGAAGCGGAGTTTACGAGTGGTAAATGAGCATTCCGAAGGCCTTTTCAACGTAGTTTGGCCGACGCGCAGCAGACTTTGAGCGGGCTCTCAGTCGAGGCCGGCCTTCTTGTGCGACCGCTGCCCCAGCGCGATCCAGTCCAGATCGCCTTCGCCCTGGGCGACGGCCTCCAGCAGGTTGTCCCTCAGGACGCTGGCGAAGGGTAGCGGCACCGCCTTCTCCTGGCCGGCCGCCAGGGCCAGGCCGACGTCCTTGAGTCCCAGGCTGAGCTTGAAGGCCGCCGGCGAGAACTTTCGCTCGGTCAGCAGGCGCCCGTAATTCTGGTACACCGGCGCGGCGAACAGGGTGCTGGTGAGGATCTCCAAGAGTGCCGCGGGCTCCACGCCATAGCTGCGCGCCAGGGCGGTGCTCTCGCCCATGGTCTCGATGGCGCTGGCGATCATGAAGTTGCCGGCGATCTTGACCACATTGGCCTGCCGCGGCTCCGCGCCCACCGGCCAGGTCTTGCGCCCCAGCACATCGAGCAGTGGCTGGACCCGCGCGATCGCCTCAGGATCCCCTGCCACCACGATGTTGAGCTGGCCACTGGCGGCCACGTCGGTGCGCCCGAACACCGGCGCCGCCACGTAGCCCACGCCGGCCTCGGCATGGCGCGCGGCCAGTTCGTCGACCAGGGCCACCGACAGGGTGGCCATGCTGACGTGGACCAGCCCGGCCTGCGCCCGCTGCAGGGCGCCGCTGTCGAGGATCACTTCGCGGGTAGCGGCGTCATTGGCCAGGATGCTGAAGACCACCTCGGTCTCGAAGGCCTCCGCGGGCGACGCCGCCGCGCGGGCACCCTGGGCGACCAGGCCCTGCACCGGCTCCGGGGAGCGATTCCAGACCACCACCTCATGACCGGCCTTGAGCAGATTGGCGGCCATGCCCTGGCCCATGCCGCCCAGGCCGATGAATCCGATACGCATAGCTTTGCCTCCTCGAGGTGCGATGGATGCCGCCGGCTACAACCAGCGGCGAAATTTGAACCAGGCATAGGGAATCAGCGCCGAGACCACCATGGCGCCCAGCGCCAGCGGATAGCCGAAATGCCAGTCCAGCTCCGGCATGACCTTGAAGTTCATGCCGTAGATGGTGCCCACCAGGGTGGGCGGCAGGAACAGCACCGAGGCGATGGTGAACACCTTGACGATGTTGTTCTGCTCCACGCTGATCAGGCCCAGGGTGGCGTCGAGCAGGAAGCCGATCTCGCCGTTCATCTTGGCCTGGTAGTCGCTCAGCGAGCGGACGTCGCGTTCCAGCGTCTTGAACCAGGTCTTGGCCGTGCCGGAGATCCAGGTCGCCCCCGCCCGGCGCAGGTAGGAGACGATGCGATTGATGCCCAGCAGGCTCTCGCTGAGCTGCGCCAGCAGCTGGTTGCTGCGGCCCAGTTGCTTGACGATGGATTGCAGGTCGGTCTTGGGCTGCTGCTTTTCCTGTTGCGGATCCAGGGGTTCGCGAAACACCGCCTTGGCCAGGCGATTGAGGTGCGCCTGCACCGATTCGAGGATGTCGGCCACGCGGTCCACAAGGCTGTCCAGCAGCGAGGCGAAGATGACGTCGCTGCGACAGTGCTGCCGTGCCTGCTGCTGGGCCTTGCCGAGAAAGGCCTTGAAGGCGGCCAGCTCGGCGTAGCGCACCGTCACCAGCCAGTCGGGGGTCAGTACGAAATTGACCACCGAGGCCTGCGGCTGATGCTCACTGAAGCCGCTGACCACCGTGGTGGTCAGGTGCAGGGCCTGGTCGGTCTGATAGAGTCGCGAGGATTCCTCGATCTCGGCGATTTCTTCCCGGGTGGGGATGTCCATCGCCAGCGCCTGTTCGAGATAGCGTTCCTCTGCCTCGCTGGGGTCGAGCAGATCGACCCAGAGCAGATCCGCGGGCAGCGGGTCTCCCGGCGACAGGGGCTGGGCGACCAGCTCGTCGGCGGACAGGCGATAGCAGGTGATCATCGAGAAGACTCCAGGCCGGCATCAGGGGTCGCACTGTAACAAAAGGTATCCAGACATGATTGACCACGCCGATGACGAAGAATCCTTTGTCTCCTCGCATCTAATCGAAGCGGTGGAGAATCAGCTTGCCGCCGGCGAGCCGAGCTATGTGCAGGCGGTACTCAACAAGCTGACCCTGGTCGGCTATGACCGCGAGGAAGCGGTGCTGCTGATGGCCCAGGCGCTGTCCTGCGAGATCGCCGCCATGCTCGATGCCGACCGCCCCTTCGACGGCGCCCACTACGAGCGCCTGTTGCGAGCCCTGCCGGACCTGCCCGAGATCGCGGACGACTAGGCCTCGGCCGGCTCCAGCGCCAGCAGCTCCACCTGCTGCTCCTTGCCACCCGGCACCGGCCAGCTCAGGTGCTCGCCGGGCGTGGCTCCGAGCAGCGCGCTGCCGGCCGGCGCCAGCACCGAAACCCGTCCCTCGCCACCGGCGTCCTCCGGATAGACCAGCACCACCTGGTACTCCTTGCCGGTATCGGTCTCGCGGCAGCGTACGCGCGAATTCATGGTCACAACCGCGCCGATCTCCTCGGGCGCCACCACCCGGGCCTGGGCCAGTTCCTCGTCCAGGGCCTCGGCCACGGGGCCGAATTCGGGCAGGGCATCGAGCAGGCGTTCGAGACGGGGCAGGTCGACGGCGGAAACGGTAATGGGCGATGCGTGGCGCATGGCGGACTCCTGGAGGACGAGACGGTGCGATCCCCGCCGCGGGAGGCGGCCGGACCACCGGGGATGACGGGCGGCAGGCGCCCAGCGGGAAGCCGCCTGAGGCGGCAAAAGAAAACGGCGCTCGAAAGGCGCCGTCAGGTCACGCTAGCACAGGGGTCTCGGCAGCGGTCAAGCCGCACCGACCGCAGGTCGTTACAGCCCCGGCAGGGCCACGCTCTCGCCGGTCTGCTCCAGGGTCACCCGCACCAGCAGCGCGCCGAGGGTTTCGGACGAGGTGTCGCAGATCCAGTTCTGGCCATCCCAGTCGAAGTGATAGCCACCCGAGCGCGCCGCCACCCAGAGCTGCACCAGCGGGGGCTGGCGGCTCAGAATGACCTGGCTGCCGTTGTCGAACTTGATCGTCAGCACGCCACCGGCATTTTCCAGATCGAGGTCCAGACCGCTGTCGTCATAGGCGTCCTCGACCTGACGCTGGGTCTGGTCGACGAGGTGATGGAATTGCGCTTCGCTGAGCCGGCTCATGACGATCCTCGAAAGAAGGGAAAGAATCGCCGCACGGTAGCGGGCCGCCCAGATGACGTCCAGTCGCGACGGCGGCCGGCAGCTGCGCTTCAGCCATCCGGGCGTGTCAAAGAGTCGTTCAACCCCGTTATACTCCGGGCAATATTCGCCTGAATAAAGGTTTAGCGTCATGAAGCGCCTGTCTCTTCTCTTCATCGCCTGCGCCTGCCTGCTGGCCGGCTGCGGTCAGAAAGGCCCGCTGTACCTGCCCGACGACCAGAAAGCCGCCAAAGAACACCGCCACGACGTGTTCTAAGGAGCCACCATGGAAGTCTTCGCTGTCCGTGCAGGTGAACTGCATGCGGAAGGGGTAGCCCTGAGCGCCGTGGCGCAGGAATTCGGCACCCCCGCCTACGTCTACTCGCGAGCGCACATCGAGGGCCAGTACCGCGCCTATACCGATGCGCTGGCCGGTCTGCCGCACCTGGTCTGCTTTGCCGTCAAGGCCAACTCCAACCTCGGCGTGCTCAACGTCCTGGCCCGTCTCGGCGCCGGCTTCGACATCGTTTCCCGCGGTGAACTGGAGCGCGTCCTGGCCGCCGGTGGCGATCCGCACCGGGTGGTGTTCTCCGGGGTCGGCAAGACCCGTGACGACATGCGCCGCGCCCTGGAAGTGGGCGTGCACTGCTTCAACGTCGAATCCACCGACGAGCTGGAACGGCTGCAACAGGTGGCCGCGGAGCTGGGTGTGGTCGCGCCGATCTCGCTGCGGGTCAATCCCGACGTCGACGCCGGTACCCATCCCTACATCTCCACCGGCCTCAAGGAAAACAAGTTCGGCATCGACATCGCCGACGCCGAGGCGGTCTACGCCCGCGCCGCCGAACTGCCCAACCTGGACATCCTCGGGGTGGACTGCCACATCGGCTCCCAGCTCACCACCCTGCCGCCCTTCCTCGACGCCCTCGACCGCCTGCTGGCGCTGATCGACCGCCTCGCCGAGCGCGGTATCGTCCTGCGCCATCTGGACCTCGGTGGCGGCCTGGGCGTGCGCTATCGCGACGAGCAGCCGCCGCTGGCCGGCGACTACATCCAGGCCATCCGCGAGCGCATCGCCGGGCGCAACCTGACCCTGGTGTTCGAACCCGGCCGCTTCATCGTGGCCAACGCCGGTGTCCTGCTGACCCGCGTGGAATACCTCAAGCACACCGCCCACAAGGACTTCGCCATCGTCGATGCGGCGATGAACGACCTGATCCGTCCGGCGCTGTACCAGGCCTGGATGGCGGTGGAGCCGGTGACCGCGCGCCAGGGCGATGCCCGCCGCTACGACCTGGTCGGCCCCATCTGCGAGACCGGCGACTTCCTCGCCAAGGACCGCGAGTTGGTCCTGGCCGAAGGCGATCTGCTGGCCATCCGCTCCGCCGGGGCCTATGGCTTCACCATGAGTTCCAACTACAACACCCGTGGCCGTGCCGCCGAGGTGATGGTGGATGGCGACCAGGCGCACCTGGTCCGTCGGCGCGAGACGCTGGAAGAACTCTTCGCGGGCGAGAGCCGGCTGCCGGCCTGAGGGGAGTTCCATGCAACTGCGCTTCACCAAGATGCACGGTCTGGGCAACGACTTCATGGTCCTCGACCTGATCAGCCAGCACGCGCACATCCAGCCCAAGCACGTCCGTCTGTGGGGTGACCGCAAGACCGGCATCGGCTTCGATCAGCTGCTGATCGTCGAAACCCCCAGCACCCCGGACGTGGACTTTCGCTATCGCATCTTCAACGCCGATGGCTCCGAGGTCGAACAGTGTGGCAACGGTGCCCGCTGCTTCGCCCGCTTCGTCTTCGACAAGCGCCTGACGGTCAAGAAGCAGATCCGCGTCGAAACCAAGGGCGGCATCATCGAGCTGCTGCTCAAGGGCGACGGCCAGGTCCGCGTCGACATGGGCGCGCCGCGCCTGCAGGCGGCCGAGATCCCCTTCATCGCCGAGACGGAGACCCTGAGTCATGCCGTCCAGGTCGAGGGCGAGACGGTCGAGCTGGCGGTGGTCTCCATGGGCAATCCCCATGGCGTGCTGCGGGTCGCCGACGTCGACCAGGCGCCGGTACTGACCCTCGGGCCCAAGCTGGAATGCCATCCGCGCTTTCCGCAAAAGGCCAATATCGGCTTCCTGCAGGTCATCGACGCCCAGCGCGCCCGCCTGCGGGTCTGGGAACGCGGTGTCGGCGAAACCCGCGCCTGCGGCACCGGTGCCTGCGCCGCCGCGGTAGCCGGTATCCGCCAGGGCTGGCTGAAATCGCCGGTGAGCATCGAATTGCCGGGCGGCCTGCTCAACATCGAGTGGGATGGCGTCGGTCAATCGGTGCTCATGACCGGTCCGGCCATCCGTGTCTACGAAGGCCAGGTAAGAGTATGAGCGACACCCCCGAACTGACCGCGGACCAGGTCGCCGACTGGCTGCTGGACCATCCGCACTTCTTCGCCGATCGCGAAGAGCTGCTGGCGGAGATGCGCGTGCCCCATCAGCGGGGTACCGCCATCTCCCTGGTCGAGCGGCAACTCGGTCTCTTGCGCGATCGCAACGGCGAGATGCGCCATCGCCTGACCCACCTGATGGACGTGGCGCGGGACAACGACCGGCTGTTCGACAAGACCCGCCGGCTGATCATCGGCCTGCTCGACGCCAACAGCCTGGAAGAGGTGATAGGCACCGTCGAAGACAGCCTGCGTCATGAATTCAAGGTGCCCTACGTCGGCCTCATCCTGTTCCACGAGCATCCCCTGCCGGTCGGCCGCAGCGTCACCCCCGCCGAGGCGCAAAAGGTGATCGGTGGCCTGCTGGGCGGCGAGAAGACCACCAGCGGCGTCCTGCGCGCCCACGAACTGGCCTTCCTGTTCGGTGACTCGGCCAAGGAAGAGGTCGGCTCCGCCGCCGTCGCCGCCCTCTCCCACCAGGGCCTGCATGGCGTCCTGGCGATCGGCAGCCCCGATCCCCAGCACTATCGCAGCAGCCTGGGCACCCTGTTCCTCAGCCATGTGGCGGAAGTCCTGGCGCGGGTCCTGCCGCGCTTTCCCGTCCCCTTGCGTACGGTGCGCTGAGCCCGGGAGCGGAGCATGCAGGTCCAGCTCGATGCCTATCTCGATCATCTGCGCCTGGAACGCCAGGTTTCGCCCCACACCCTCGACGGCTACCGGCGCGACCTGCGCAAGCTGCTGAGCTTCGCCGAAGCCGAAGGCCTGGGCAACTGGGGCGGCCTGGACAGTCGGCGCCTGCGCGCCCTGATCGCCCAGCTGCACCGGGCCGGCGCCTCCAGTCGCAGCCTGGCGCGGCTGCTGTCGGCCTGCCGCGGCTTCTATCTCTATCTGATCCGCGAAGGCCACTGCAGCCAGGACCCGGCCCACGGCCTCTCGCCGCCCAAGGCGCAGAAGGCCCTGCCCAAGGTGCTCGATGTCGACCGCTCCATGCAGCTGCTCGACGGCGCCGTGGAGGACGACTTCCTCGCCCTGCGCGACCAGGCCCTGCTGGAGCTGTTCTACAGCTCCGGGCTGCGGCTGTCCGAGCTGGTGGGGCTGGACCTGGCGGATGTGGACCTGGCCCAGGGCCTGGTCCAGGTGCGCGGCAAGGGCAACAAGGAGCGGGTGCTGCCCATCGGCAGCAAGGCCCGCGACGCCCTGGAGACCTGGCTCAAGGTCCGGCTCCAGGCCGCACCGCGTGACGACGCCCTGTTCATCGGCCAGCGCGGTCTGCGCCTGACGCCCCGCGCGGTACAGCTGCGGGTGCGCGAGGCCGGCGTGCGCGAGCTGGGCCAGCACCTGCATCCGCACATGCTCAGGCACAGCTTCGCCAGCCACATGCTCAGTGCCTCCGGCGATCTGCGCGCGGTCCAGGAGCTGCTCGGCCACGCCGACATCGCCACCACCCAGATCTACACCCACCTGGACTTCGGCCAGCTCGCCGAGGTCTATGACAAGGCGCACCCCCGCGCCAAGCGCAAGGCCAGCCGATGACGATTCGCCTCGTGACCTTCGACCTCGACGACACCCTCTGGGAAATCGCCCCGGTCATCCACTCCGCCGAAGCCCTGCTGCGTGACTGGTTCGCCGCCTCCGCGCCGCGGCTGGGCAGCGTGCCGGTCGAGCACCTCTGGGCGATTCGCGATCGCCTGTTGCAAGAGGACGCCGGTCTCAGGCACCGGGTCAGCGAGCTGCGCCGCCGGGTCATCCATCAGGCGCTGCTCGATGCCGGCTATGGCGAACCCGAGGCGGCGCAGCTGGCCGAAGCCGGCTTCGCGGTCTATCTGGCCGCCCGCCAGCAGGTCACCCTGTTCGACGACGTCCATCCCACCCTGGAGCAGCTGGCCGATCGCTACACCCTGGGGGTGCTGACCAATGGCAATGCGGACGTCCAGACCATCGGCCTGGCCGACTATTTCCGCTTCGCCCTGAATGCCGAGCAGCTGGGCGTCGGCAAACCCGATCCCACGCCCTTTCGCGAAGCGCTGCGCCTCACCGGCATTCCCGCCGAAGCCACCGTGCACGTGGGCGATAACCCCGTGGATGACGTCCAGGGCGCCCAGCGCGCCGGCATTCGCGCCGTCTGGTTCAATCCCCTGCAGCATCCCTGGCAGGGGCCTGGCCAACCGGATGCGGAGGTCCGCAGCTTGAGCGAGCTTCCCGCCGTCCTGGCAGGCTGGTAAGCCGGTGGAAAACATTAGCAATACTAAATAGCGAAAAGCTGATTTATTTCCGCTCGCCAGCCGTCTACTAGACCCCTGGTTTCTGTTAACCAATCGCCAAAATATTCGTCACATTTATTGCCTTGCCTGGCAGAGGCTTTGCGACTCCCTTCACCAAAAGCTTCGGCCTCGGCCGTTTTTTTGCCAAGCACACCTCATTTGGCCGCCGATTCACCCGGATCAACGGCATTAATAGTCGTCTCGCTGGCCGGATTTGCCGTTCGGACCTCGCGTTGACAGTCCAAACCCTTTTGACAATCATTGCCCCAGGTTCGAAGTAGCGCTGGGATTGCGCGCTGAACCTGCTGCCGTACAGGTCAGGGAAGACAGCATTACCTCCCCTCCTCTGCGTCTCGCCGATGGCTTTTCAAGTTCCTGTTTTCTGCGTTGTCAGGTCTTGATATCGGTAAATAACCCTCTGTTCATCCCGTCCAGGTGCAAACCCGTGCGGTAGCCATGTCCCGACCGGACCGGTTACCACCCAAGACACGGCAAACCTGTGCGGTAGCCATGCCCAGGCACTGGACAGCAGGGGACGATCACCGTGCCAGCGAGCACCTGCAGGACTACATGGATGTCACCTGAACTGGACTTAACTCTTTTCGCTCATGCCACTTCAGTCTTGCCTGCAACAGGCGGGCGAGTGGCTGCCCAGCCAAACGAACTTCAGCACCCTTAAGGCGGCACGCAGTGTGGCCGGAATCAGCGGGTAAAGATCGAAAAGTCTTCGGCAGATGGCCGTGAGCAAGTTGCTGTACACCCGGCGCCGATACTTTCGAATTAATTACCGGCAATGGCTGGCACCGGTACTGACCGACGTTCATCAGACGGTCACTCAATCAATAAAGATTAAAACGATCTCTTGAATTTCTTGCTGACTGCCGGGCACTGCGAAAGCCAGTTTCTACCACGTTAATTGCGCCCTGATTGCGCACAGAGAGGATGCCCCGATGGCAAGGAATGATCTATCGGAATCGACATTAGGATGTCTAATTGGCGGCGCCGGTCCGGCGGGCCTGGGATTCCTGTTCAATGCCATCAAGCGTGGCGCCCTCGAGCAACTGGCCCAGGCCGGCACCATCATCGTCGATGCCGGGACCGAACTCGGCGCCGGCAAGCTGGGTGACTATCAGATCATCGCCAACTCGGTCAGCGACGTCTTTCTGGACTGCCTGCGCGATCCCCTGCTGGCGCCCATCCTGGCCCCGCTGCAGGCCTCGCCGACCTTTCGCCACCTCAAGCTGAATTCCCAGGAAGCGCCGGCGCTGCCCATCGTCGGCCAGCTCTTCCAGCAGGCCGCCGGCCTGGTCCTGCCCTGGCTCGAACGCCAGTACGGCATCCCCACCTGGCGCCAGACCCGCATCACCGAAGTCACCTGCGAAGGCTCGAGCTATGTCGTCTGGCTGGAACAGGCCGGTGCCATCCGCCGCGTGCGCACCTCCAGCCTAGTCCTCAACCTGGGTGGCCAGCAGACCCGCCACAGCTTCGAGGAAAGCATCCAGGCCATGGGCCTGCAGCTGCCCCAGAGCGCCTCGATCGACAGCTCCGACAATCTGCTGCGCCTGCAACCCGAGGCCCTGCGCCAGCGCTATCGGGCGCGCCTCAAGGATGGCGGCCCGATCTGCGTGGTCGGCGGCTCCCACAGTGCCTTTTCCGCCCTGGACAACCTGGCCAGCGCCCTGCACCACGATGGTCTGCGCGAGCTGACCCTGGTCCATCGCTCGCCGATCCGGCTGTTCTACGAGACCGCCGCCGAAGCCCTGGCCGCCGGCTACGACTTCGACCCGATCCAGGACATCTGCCCCATTTCCAAGCGGGTCAACCGTTCCGGCGGACTGCGCTACCGCGCCCACGAGATCGGTCGCCAGGTCCTTGCCGGTCAGGGCATCGGCGGCACCCCGGTCAAGGTCAGGACGCTGCAGCTGGATGGCAGCGCCGACCAGCTCGCCAGCGCCCAGACGCTGTTCGACAGCGCCGCCCTGCTGGTCCAGGGCATGGGTTACCAACCCATAGTGCCCGAGCTGCGCTGCCAGGACGGCCGGCCGCTGACCCTGCGCACCCTGCGCGGCGGCCTGGACTCCGACGCCGCCGGCAGTCCGCTGGACCAGCACGGCCAGCGCCTAAAGGGCCTGCACCTGTTCGGCCTGGGCTCGGGATTGGCGGTGGATCCCCGCCTGGGAAGCGAAGCGTCCTTTTCCGGACGCATCTACGGGGTCTGGCAGTTCCACAACGATGCCAGTCGCGAGGCCCTGGAGTCGGTTCTGGAGCGCCTGGACAAGCCCGGCGCCTCCTTCCGGCAACCGGCCAGCCCGGTCGCCGAGCACGCTTGACCGAACCGACACGTATCAAGGACTCGATAAGCAGGTACCGGATCATGATCAATGTGACCAAGCCCTACCTTGGCGATAAGGAACGCTTCAAGGCGTATATCGACAAGATCTACGCCAACAACTGGATCACCAACCAGGGCCCTTTGCACGCGCAACTCGAAGAGCGCCTGCGCGACTATCTGGGCGTCAGAAACATCATCCTGGTCAACAACGGTACCCTGGCCCTGCAGGTCGCCTATCGCGCCCTGGGCCTGACCGGCAGTGCCATCACCACGCCGTTCAGCTTTGTCGCCACCACCAGCACCCTGCACTGGGAAGGGATCCGGCCGGTGTTCGCCGACATCCACCCGGAAACCTGGAACCTGGATCCGGCCAACGTCGAGGCCGCCATCGAGCCTGATACCTCGGCCATCGTCGCCACCCACGTGTTCGGCAATCCCTGCGACGTCCGCGGCCTGCAGCAGGTCGCCCAGCGCCACGGCCTGAAGGTCGTCTACGACGGCGCCCATGCCTTCGGCACCCTGTTCGAAGGCCGCTCGGTACTGCAGTGGGGCGACATCACCACCGTCAGCTTCCACGCCACCAAGCTGTTCCACACCATCGAAGGCGGCGCGATCATCACCGAGGACGACGAACTCGCCGAGCGCGTTCGCCGCATGATCAACTTCGGCATCGTCGATGCCGAGCGCATCGAGGGCGTCGGCATCAACGCCAAGCTCAACGAGGTCTCCGCGGCCATGGGGCTGTGCATCCTCGACGAGCTGGAAGACATCCTGGCCCGCCGCGCCGTCATCGGTCAGCACTATGAAAGACGCCTGCAGGGCGCCTTCGACCTGCAGCGCCCCACCTACGGGACCCAGCTGAACTACAGCTACTTCCCGGTGGCTCTGCGCGACGAGCCGAGTCTGCTGGACACCAAGAAGGCGCTGAACGCCGTCGGCATCAATCCGCGCCGCTACTTCTATCCGTCGCTGGAAACCCTGGATTACCTGCAGCCCCAGGCGATCAAGCCGGTCTCGCGCAAGCTGAGTCACCGCATCCTCTGCGTGCCGCTCTATCCGGACCTGCCGCAGGCGACCCAGGACCTGCTGATCGACACCCTGCTCCTGGCGCAGCAGAAAAAGACCAGCATGGAATCCCTGCGGGCACTCATCACCCCGGCACAGCTGCTGCCGAGCTGGGATTTTCCCGGCGACTCCTCTCCTGTTCTAACCTGACCCTGGCCCGCTATCTCCCATGACCAGTCCCGCGAAAGTGTCGGTGTTGCGCAACACCCTGATCAACTATGCCGGCCAAGCCTATGCGCTGCTGATCGGCATCTTGATCCAGCCGATGTATCTCGGTCATCTGGGTGCCGAAACCTATGGTCTGATCGGCTTCTTCGCCGTGCTGCAGACCTGGCTGCAACTCCTCGACGTCGGCATTTCCGCCTCGCTGGTCCGCGACGTCGCCCACGGCCGCGGTCAGACCGGCGCGGGGCGTACCCGCGGCCAGCTGCTGCGCTCGCTGGAATTCATCTTCATCCCCCTGGCGACCCTGGCCTTCGTCGCCATCGAGCTGAATTCGGAGTGGATGGCGGGGCATTGGCTCAACGTCCAGGGCCTGCCCACCGAGACCGTGGCCCACTGCATCGGCCTGATGGGGCTGATGATCGCCTTCCGCCTGCTGTCGACGCTGTACAAGAGCGGCGTCCAGGGGGTCGAGCTGCACGGCTGGCTGAACATGGTCAACGTGCTGATCGCCACGGTGCGCTACTTCGGCGGCCTGGTCCTGGTGATGTGGATTTCCCAGGAGCCACTGGACTTCTTCGTGTTCCAGGCCTTCGTCGCCGTGTTCGAGATGCTGGTCTATGCGCTCAAGGCCTATCGCCTGCTGCCCAACCCCACCTGGTGGAGCGGCTTCGACTGGCAGCGGGTCAAGCCCATCGTGCCCTTCGCCCTGAGCATGTCCTTTACCTCGATCCTGTGGATCGCCCTGACCCAGCTCGACAAGCTGGTGCTGTCCAAGGCCCTGCCCCTGGCCGAGTACGGCTACTTCAGCCTGGTGGCGCTGATCTCCACCGGCATCGTGACCCTGACCAATCCGCTGGTGCAGGCGCTGTTGCCACGCATGACGGTGCTGGTGTCCCAGGACAAGCCGCTCGAACTGGAGCGGCTCTATCGCAACGCGGCACGCTTCGCCTTCGCCATCCTGCTGCCGCTGGCGGCCATGGTGGCCTTCCATGGCGAGGCGCTGGTCTTCGCCTGGACCGGCGACAAGGTCTCCGCCCACTGGAGCGAGCCGATCCTGTTCTGGTACGCCCTGGGCTCGGCGCTGCTCGCCCTCAGCCAGTTCCAGTTCTACCTGCAGTACGCCTACGGCAAGTTGCGCCTGCACGTCTGGTACAGCCTGGTATCGGCGGCCATCTCGGTGCCCATCGTGATCCTGGTAGTCCTGCACTACGGCGCCTATGGCGCGGCGCTGGCCTGGTTCTTCATGCGCCTGATCCCCTTCGTGATCTGGCCGATGATCGTCCACGGCCGCTTCGCGCCGAATCTGCAGCGCTACTGGAACCAGGATCTGCTGGTGGCCGTGGTGGTGACCGCCATCGGCGTGGGCCTGAGCAAGCTGCTGTACCAAGAGATTCAACCGCAGGAGCGGTTCTCCATCCTGGCCACCCTCGCCCTGGGCGGTGGCCTGACCCTGGTGCTGATGGCGCTGAGCTACGTGCTCTGTTCTCCGAAACAGACCCGCTCGCGCCTGTTTTCCCAACTCTACAAAGCAGGTATCTGACATGGACGCTCGGACCGAAGCAGAGATCATGAAGCACTGGCCGACGAATTGCAGTCGGCCGGTCGCCAGCATCGTCTGCCTGACCTTCAACCATCGTGACTACATCGGCCAGGCCATCGACGGCTTCCTGCGCCAGCAGACCGATTTCCCCTTCGAGATCATCGTCAACGACGACGCCTCGACCGATGGCACCCGGGAAATCCTCCAGGACTACGAGCGCCGCTACCCCCGGCTGATCCGCCTGATCCTGCAAAAGGAAAACCAGTACAGCCAGGGCAAGCCCTATGGCATGCCGGTGTTCCAGCACGCCCGCGGCGACTACATCGCCTATTGCGAAGGCGACGACTACTGGAACGATCCGCGCAAGCTGCAGCTGCAGGTGGACTTCCTGGAGAACAACCGGGACTACGCCCTGACCTTCCACGCCTCCTATGCCTTCAACAGCACGGGGATCGTCAATCCGCAGCGGTTCAATGGCCAGGATCACTACGATCGCAGCGAAACCGACCTGAAGAAGGCCCTGCCGCTGTCGACCCTGACCGCCTGCTTCCGCAACGTCCTGCGCGAACTGCCGCCGGAGCTGGAAACCGCCGCGCTCATGGACATCGTCTGGTGGTCGCTGCTGGGGGCCCACGGCAAGGGCAAGTTCATGGACGAGATCCGCCCCGCCGCCTACCGCGTGCACGAGGGCGGGATCTTTTCCATGCGCGCCAGCCAGAAGCGGCTGCAGATGGATCTCCACACCCAGTACTGCCTGGCCAACTACTACTACCGGCTGGGCGAACGCGACCTGCACGTGTTCTTCCTGCGCCAGGTCCTGAGTCTTTCGCTGTCCTCAATTCCGCCGACGCAGAAGGTCAAGGCGCTCCTGCGGGCGGTAAGCAACATCACCCTCAACATCGGCCGACGCTTCGCCCCCAAGCGCGTCACCTACTGAACTTACGCAGAGCAGTTTTCCGGCTGCGCTGTATCCAGCTAAAAGGAAGGGACCCCAATGACCGTCATGCAGCGCTCTTCGTTCGAACAACACGAAGAACAACATCTGGACCTCAAGACGATGGCCCTCACGCTTCTTGATCACAAGAAGCTGATCGCGGGCATCACCGCGGGTTTTCTGGCAGTGGGCATCACCTATGCCGTGCTGTCGACTCCGCAATACGTCGCCGGGGCGATGATCCAGATCGAACCCAAGAAGAATGCGCTCACGGCGGTCGCCGAGACCGTGGTGCGACCCAATTCCGCCTCGCCGGCGGTAGCCGAGATCGAGCTGCTGAAGTCGCGCGCGGTGCTGACCAAGACCGTGGAGAATCTGCGCCTGGACATCGAGGCCAAGCCGCGCTTCTTCCCGCTGATCGGCCACTACCTGTGGCGCCACTACGAAGCCGAAAAGCCGGGTCAGCTGGCGGACAGCTGGCCGCAACTGCGCGGCTTCGCCTGGGGCGGCGAACAGATCGACGTCTTCCAGTTCGACGTGCCGGACGACATGTATGGCGAAACCCTCACCGTGGTGGCCGGCAGCAACGGTCGCTACCGCCTGCTGGACAAGGACAAGCAGCCCCTGCTCGACGGCCAGGTCGGCCAGATGGCCAGCGGTAACGGCTACCGCATGCAGATCAAGACCCTGACCGCGCGTCCCGGTACCGAATTCAAGGTGACCCGCAACCGCGTCATCACCACCGCGCAGCTCTATCAGAACCGCATCAAGACCAGCGAAGCGGGCAAGGAATCGGGGATCATCTACCTGTCCCTGGCCGACGAGAATCCTGACCTGGCCAAGAGCGTCCTGTCCGAGATCAGCCGCCTGTACGTGCTGCAGAACGTCGAGCGCAGCTCGGCCGAAGCCGCCCAGCGCCTGGACTTCCTCCGTGGCCAGCTGCCGGCGGTGCGCAAGGACCTGGAAAGCGCCGAAGCGGCCCTGAACAACTACCAGACCAACAGCCGCTCCGTGGACATCAGCCTGGAAACCAAGGCGGTCCTGGACAAGATCGTCACCCTCGACACCTCCATCTCCCAGCTCAAACTCAAGCAGGCCGAATACGATCGCCTCTATACCCGCGATCACCCCAGCTACAAGACCCTGCTGAACCAGCTCGCCCAGCTGGAAGTGGAAAAACGCAGCCTGCAGCGCAAGGTGGAGGCCCTGCCGAGCACCCAGCAGGAGCTGCTGCGCCTGAACCGCGACATGAAGGTCACCAACCAGACCTATCAGCTGCTGCTCAACCAGGCCCAGGAACAGGACATCATCCGTGCCGGCACCATCGGCAACGTGCGCCTGGTCGACAACGCCGACGTCAACCTCGACGAGCCGGCCACCAACCGCAAGATCGCGCTGATCCTGTCGCTGCTGCTGGGTCTGGTGACCTCGGTGGTGGTGGTCTTCGTCCGCCAGGCCTTCCAGAAGGGCATCGAGAATCCGGACACCGTCGAGCAGATCGGCCTGCCGGTCTATTCCACCCTGCCCTTCACCAAGGACCAGGAGCGCCTGAACCGTCGCCTGAAGAAGAAGACCCGTACCGGCGAACCCAATCTGCTGAGCGTGGTGCAGCCGGCCAACCTGGCGGTGGAATCCCTGCGCAGCCTGAGATCCAGCCTGCACTTCGCCATGCTGGAAGCCAAGAACCGGGTGATCATGATTTCCAGCCCGACCCCGGGCGTCGGCAAATCCTTCGTCTCCAGCAACCTCGCCGCGGTGGTCGCCCAGTCGGGTCAGCGCGTGCTGCTGATCGACGCCGACATGCGCAAGGGCTATCTGCACCGCGT
Source organism: Pseudomonas sp. MOIL14HWK12:I1 (assembly GCF_000510705.1). Classification (NCBI taxonomy): domain Bacteria; kingdom Pseudomonadati; phylum Pseudomonadota; class Gammaproteobacteria; order Pseudomonadales; family Pseudomonadaceae; genus Pseudomonas; species Pseudomonas sp. MOIL14HWK12:I1. The sequence continues at coordinate 90,953 of NZ_AZNY01000003.1, forward strand.
GTTCGGCCTGCAGCCGCAAGCCGGCCTGTCCGAGCTGCTGACCGGTCGCAGCAAGCTGCGTGAAGCCATCGTGCCGAGCGGTATCGCCCAGCTGGACATCATCAGCTGTGGTCAGGCCGCGCCGAATCCCTCGGAGCTGCTGATGCACGCCAACTTCTCCCGTCTGCTGGACGAAGTGGGCGGCCTCTACGACCTGGTGATCATCGATACCCCGCCGATCCTGGCGGTGACCGATGCCGCCCTGGTGGGTCGCCTCGCCGGCACCACCCTGCTGGTCACTCGTTTCGGCCAGAGCACCCTCAAGGCGGTGGAGAACTCCCGTCGTCGCTTCGCCCAGAACGGCATCACCATCAAGGGCGCCATCCTCAACGGCGTGCAGCGCAAGGCCTCGACGTCCATGGAAGACGATGGCGTCTACGGCTACTACGAATACGGCCCCCGTACCTGATACGCCGCTCCGTCGCGACCGATAGCCCCAAGAGAAGGAACTCGCCCATGACGCTCGCCCATCCCGCCGGTCACTGGTACCTGGTGCAGACCAAGCCCAATCAGGAGGCCCGCGCCGAAGAAAACCTGAGCAGACAGGGCTATGTCTGCTTCCGGCCCCAGCGCGAGCGCAAGGCGTCCGGCAGAAGTCGCGCGGCCGGCAGCGAATCGCTGTTCCCGGGGTACCTGTTCATCCAGCTCAATGACGTGAACGACAACTGGTACCCCATCCGCTCGACGCGCGGCGTCAATCGCATCGTCAGCTTCGGCACCCAGCCGACGGCGGTGAGCGAAGCCATCATCGACGATATCCGCCAGCGGCTCGCCGCCCTGACGGAGCCTGCACCCGCCCACCAGCCCGGCGCGGCCGTGCGGATGCAATACAGCCAGGAGCTGGAAATGGACGCCGTGTTCCTGAGTGCCGATGGCAACGAGCGAGCCATCATCCTGCTGCGCATCCTGCAGCGCGAACAGCGGGTCAGCGTCGCTCTCGATCAATTGTCGGCAGCGGCCCCCGTCAGCCAACGGCTGCGCGCCTGACCCAGTACCCAAGGCCCTTTGGAGAGTCTCTTCATGCAATGCAAAACCACGGTCGTTACCGTCACCTACGGCAATCGCCTCTGCTACCTGGAGCAGCTCGTCACCCGCGCCCTGGCCGAGCGCACCATTCACCAGGTCATCGTGGTGAGCAATGCGGCGACGGTGTCGCTGGATAGCCTCGAAGCCCGCTGGCCCGGTCAGGTCAAGGTGATCGCCCTGAGCGAGAACACCGGTTCCGCCAACGGTTACGCCGTGGCCCTGGAAGCGGCCCTGGCCACCGACACCACCCATATCTGGATGATGGACGACGACAACGCCCCCCTGGGCGATGCCCTCGACGTCCTGCACCGGCGCCTCGGCGAACTCGGCGCCGCCCATGGCCACGACAAGGTCGCCGTGCTCGGCTACCGGCCGACCCAGCAGGCCGACATCGCCCAGTGCATCCCGACCAAGATGATCACCCAGCCACGTTCGAGCTACTTCGGCTTCCACGTGGCCCGCATCCCCTACAAGATCTGGCGCCGCCTGCCCTGGGGCCGTCCGCGCGGTGGCCAGCCGGAAGCCCTGGTCGAGCTGCCCTTCGCCCCCTATGGCGGCATGCTCGCCCACCGCAGCCTCTATGAGCGCATCGGCCTGCCCCTGCGCGAGCTGGTGCTCTATTCCGACGACACCGAGTACACCTACCGCATCACCCAGGCCGGCGGAAAGCTGTTCATGGTCACCGAGGCGGAACTCGAAGAACTGGAGCATTCCTGGAACATCAAGGAAGGCACCAGCAACGTCTACCAGAACTATCTGCAGGCCGGCTCGGACTTCCGCGCCTACTACGCGGCGCGCAACCAGGCCTGGTTCGACAAGAACGTCTGGGCCAGCTCCCGGCCGATGTACAGCCTCAACCGCTATGTCTTCCACACCCTGCTCAAGCTGTTCGCCCGTGACGACAAGAGCCGTCAGCGCCTGGCGCTGATCCGGCAGGCGGTCCAGGACGGCGAAACCGGCGCGCTGGGGATAAACCGCAGCTATCCGCTATGAAACTGCTCTTTCTCAACAGCTTCTATCCGCCCCATGTGGGCGGTGGTGCGGAGCTCATCCTGCAACGCAGCGTGGAAGGCTTCCAGCAGCGCGGTCACGACGTGGCCGTGCTGGTGACCGGTCCCGAGCAGGGGGTGCGGCAGGAGACGGTGAACGACGTTCGCGTCTATCGCGCCGGGCTGAAGAATTTCTACTGGCCCCTGACCCAGCAGCGCCCCGGTCCGCTGGCGCGCTTCGGCTGGCACTTTCGCGACCAGTACAACAGCGCGATGCGGGCGCCCCTGCGCCAGGTGCTGCAACAGGAAAAGCCGGACCTGGTGGTATGCCACAACCTGTCCGGCTGGTCGGTCGCGGCCTGGGACGAGATCCGCGCAAGCGGCGTGCCCATCGTGCAGGTGCTGCACGACATGTACCTGCTGTGCCCGAAGAACACCCTGTTCAAGAAGGGCCAGAGCTGCCAGAAACTCTGTGGCAGCTGCGCGGCCCTGCGCCGGCCCCACGCCGAGCAGTCCGCCAAGGTGGATGCCGTCGTCGGCGTCAGCCGGTACCTGCTGGATACCATCGTGAACAAGGGCTACTTCGGCGGCGTTCCGCGTCAGGTCATCCACAACGCCAGCCTGATCGCCGGCAGCAATGCCGAGACCGCGACCCCCAGTCCGGACGGCGTCGTCCGCTTCGGCTACATGGGCACCCTGTCGGAAAACAAGGGTGTGGGCTGGCTGATCGAGCAATTCCAGCGGCTGTCGCTCAACGCGACCCTGACCATCGCCGGCAAGGGTCAGCTGGACTACGAAGCCCAGCTCAAGGCCATGGCCGATCCGCAAAAGGTCAGCTTCGTCGGTTATCAGAAGCCCGAAGCCTTCTACCGAAACATCGACGTCTTCGTCGCGCCGTCGCTGTGGGCCGAGCCCTTCGGCATGGTCGCCGTCGAGGCCTGTGCCTTCCAGAAGCCGGTCATCGCCGCCCGCATGGGCGGTCTGCCGGAGATCGTCCGCGACGGCGTCAACGGGCTGCTCTGCAACCCCGACGACCGCGATTCCCTGGGCCGCGCCCTGCAGTGCCTGCATGACGATACCGAGCTGCGCCAGCGCCTGAGTCTGCTGAGCCGCACCGCGGTGGCCGATCTGCTGAGCATGGACACCATGCTCGACCAGTACCAGGCGCTCTTCGAGGACGTCCTGGGCAAGGCGCAACACGGCTCCACCAAGCCGCTTCTCGTACCTCACACACAGCTTTCCAACTGATCCACCCCAGGTCACGGCAACGGGCAGAATCATGATCATCGTCAATTCCCGCTTCATCACCCAGGATCTTCGCGGCGTTCAGCGCTTCGCGGAATGCATCTCGCTGGAGCTGGCGAAGCTGAGATCCGACCTGCGCTTCGTCGCACCGCCCGGCGCCGTCAGGCCCGAGGTGGCCAAACGGCTGGGCATCGAAGTCATCGGCACCCGCCAGGGGCAGCGCTGGGAGCAATGGGATCTGCCGAACTGGCTGAAGAGCCAGGGCAGTCCCCTGCTGCTGTCGCTGTGCAGCACGGCGCCACTGCTCTACACCAACCAGATCGCCACCCATCACGACATCAACTACGTGCGCTTTCCCGAGAGCTATTCGTGGAAATTCCGCACCTCGTACCGCTGCCTGATCCCCATGCTGCTCAAGCGCTCGAACGCCCTGATCACCGTGAGTGAATTCTCCCGGGACGAAATCTCGCGCTTCTATCGCTATCCGAGCGACTCGATCACGGTGGTGCCCAACGCCGTCGCCGATGCCTTCACCCTGGAGCCGCGGATCGATCGCGCCGAGACCCCCTATCTGCTGGCAGTGTCCTCGCCCAGCTACCACAAGAATTTCTCGCGGATGCTGGAGGCCTTCGCCGCCCTGCCGCGGGATCTGAAGGTCGAGTTGCGCATCGTCGGCGACAGCCACGCCGTGTTCGGTCAGAACGACCTGGCGACCCTGGCCGCCCGGGATTCGCGGGTCAAGCTGCTCGGCCGCATCGACGATGCCGAACTGGCACGCCAGTATCGCCAGGCCACCGCCTTCGTCTTTCCGTCGCTCTACGAGGGGTTCGGCATCCCGCCCCTCGAAGCCCAGGCCTGCGGCTGCCCGGTGATCTCGGCCAACACCGCCTCCATGCCGGAAGTGCTGCAGGACAGCGTCCTCTACTTCGATCCCTACGAGACGGCCAGCATCACCCAGGCGATGCGCACCATTCTCCAGGACGCACCGCTCAGGGAGGCGCTTCGCGCCAAGGGCCTGGCCAACATCCAGCGCTTCAACTGGCAGACCTCGGCGAGAAAGGTCTCCGACCTGCTGGACAGCGCCCTGGCGACAACCACGAAGGCCACGGCCAGAGCCGCCTGAAACGACCCCACAACAACAATTCAGCGATCAAGAACTCATGGAAGAGACAAGCAACGCCATGGCAGGCCAGAGCCGTTCCTCTGTACCCCTGACGCTCGACGACTCGAGTGTGTCCGGGCGCGTCCTTCAGGTCGCTGATTGCCACCGGCTGCACAGCAGCTCGGACGCCACCGCGGCAGAGACCGTGGAGCGCCCGGAAAACGCCGAATGTTTCGAAACGCCTGCAACAGACGCCGTCTTTGCACCAAGCCCAACCATCAAGTTGCATGAACTCGACAGCGCTTCGGACGAGATCGAGATTACCCGGCTGCCCTGGGGATATGCAGTGACCAGAAAGACCCGCACTCCATGATTCAGCACCAGCACTTGATTTCATTTCACGCTTAAGGAAGACGACATGAAAATCGCCATCGTTCACGATTGGTTGGTAACCTTTGCTGGCGCCGAACGCGTGCTCGCCGAACTGCTCGACATCTGGCCGGAGGCCGACCTGTTCAGCGTGATCGACTTCCTCTCGGACGAGGATCGGGCGCAACTGCAAGGCAAGCAGGCGACCACCACCTTCATCCAGCGCCTGCCCCAGGCCAAGAAGCGCTATCAGACCTATCTGCCGCTGATGCCGCACGCCATCGAGCAACTCGACCTGTCCGGCTACGATCTGATCATCTCCAGCAGCCATGCGGTGGCCAAGGGCGTCCTGACCGGTCCGGACCAGCTGCACATCAGCTATGTCCACTCGCCCATCCGCTACGCCTGGGACCTGCAGCACCAGTACCTCAAGGAAGCCGGTCTCGACCGCGGCCTCAAGGGCAAGCTGGCGCGCGTCATCCTGCACTACGTGCGCATCTGGGATCAGCGCACCGCCGCCGGCGTGGACGCCTTCGTCGCCAACTCCCACTTCATCGCCCGGCGCATCAGCAAGGCCTATCGCCGCGAAGCCAAGGTCATCTATCCGCCGGTCGACATCAGTCGCTTCACCCCCAGCGGCGGCAAGGAGGACTTCTATCTCACGGCGTCGCGCATGGTGCCCTACAAGCGCATGCCCATGATCGTCGAGGCCTTCAGCTCGATGCCCGACAAGAAGCTGGTGGTGATCGGCGCCGGCCCCGAATTCGAGAAGGCCAAGGAAGTCGCCGGCCCCAACGTCACCCTGCTCGGTTACCAGGACTTCGACTGCCTGCTCGACCACATGCGCAGAGCGCGGGCCTTCGTCTTTGCCGCCGAGGAAGATTTCGGCATCACCCCCATCGAAGCCCAGGCCTGCGGTACCCCCGTCATCGCCTATGGCCGGGGTGGCGTCCTGGAAACCGTGCGCGGCCTCGATGCGCAACACCCCACCGGCGTCTTCTATCCGGAGCAGACCGCTGCCTCGCTATGCGCCGCCGTGCGCCAGTTCGAGGCCCTGGAAACGCCGATCAGCCAGCAGGCGTGCCGGCAGAATGCCGAGCGCTTCGCCACCAAGCGCTTCCGTCAGGAAATGCGCGCCTTTGTCGAGGCCCGGGTCGCTGCGCTGCATCTGCCCGCCGATCTGGATCTGGAGATCGTGACACCCTTTCCCAGCAAGGCTCTGCAACCGAGTTCGCTGAGCACCGCCTGATGGTTACTCCTTCACGTCCATGAATTCCCGCGCCCAGACTCGATACTCCTGCAGGGTCGAGTACTTGGTGGAGAGTTCGGACGCGGACAGGTCGGACGCGGTGATGTCGCGCTGCTCTCTGAGGCAGTCGTAGGTCGCCTTGATCGCTGCGAAGTAGGCCGCATGCCCGTTCACCACCACCCGGACCCCGGCCTTGGCCAGGCGGGCGTTGTCGCGCAACTGGGGATTGCCGTAGGTCACCAGCATTACCGGCACGCTCAGGTGCTGGGTGATCTCTTCCAGATGAGCGAAATCGCGAATGCCGACCATGCAGATACCGTCCGCACCCGCGGCCTCGTAGGCCTTGGTGCGGGAGATGACTTCCTCGGTGCTCAATTCGGTGGCGTTGGTGCGGGCGAAGATGCTCAGGGCCTCGTCGATACGGGCTTCCAGCGCACCCTTGATCTTGCCGATGCCTTCTTCGACGCTCACCAGATCCGTGGACTTGCGACCATAGCCGGCCGGCAGCACGGTGTCCTCGATGGTCAGGGCAGCCACCCCGGCGCGTTCGAGTTCGGTGATGGTGCGCATCACGTTCAGCGCATTGCCGTAGCCGTGATCGGCGTCGGCGATGATGGGCAGCCGGGCGACCCGCCCGATGCGCGTGGCCTGCTCGACGAACTCGCTGAGGGTGATCAGGGCGAAGTCCGGCGCGGCCAACACCTGCAGGGAAGCCACCGACCCGCCGAGGATGCCCATTTCGAAACCCAGGTCGTTGGCGATGCGCGCCGACATGGGATCGAAGACGGACGCCGTGTGATAGCAGCTGTCCGATTTGAGCAGGGCTCTGAACGCTAGACGCAGCTTGTGCGGGGAGGTTGGCTTCATAGGATTTTCCTTCTGGGAGATACCGAACAGACAATGTTAGCGCGACAAGTACTGGTCACACGACCGGATGTCCGGCTTTGAGATAAATCGATTCATCCAACTGACCCACGGTCGTCGCCTGGCCTCGCTCTTCGAGAGCCGCAGGCCCCGCGTCGAACGTCAAATGAATGCGGATCGGCAGCGCAGCCAGCCACCTGGCCAGGCGCGGGAAATTTCGATACCCAAGCATGCCCGGGCAAAGTGACAATAGTGGCCAGGCCTTGCCTTCCTGCCAATCCCGTCACTGCATAATGCCATCATGCTCGCCGCTGCTTTCCTCGAACGCTTCACCGCCCTGGATCTCTTTCTAACCCGCCATCAGCACCTGTGGCGACCCAGACCCTTCGTCGAACGGGAGCTGGCCTGGGAATCGAGCCATGCGGAGCTGGCCCGCTGGCTGCGGGCCCGCAGTCTGGAGGAAGCCGAGGCCGCCCATAATACCCCTCAGCTGCTGGCTGCACCTGAGCCCTTCCGCTCCCTGGCAGAGACCTCGCTGGCGCTCAGCCAGGTCCACGCCTACCCAGACGCTCCTGGCCGCACCTTGTCCGGCAGGCAAGACGTCGACGTGCCGGGGCGCAAGTGGCTGCAGATCGAAGCCTTCAGTCGCAAACTGGACTTCCGGCAACCGGTGCAGCGCTGGGTCGACTGGTGCGCGGGCAAGGGCCACCTGGCCAGGCACCTGACCCATCAGGGTGCGCCAGCCGTCTGCCTGGAGTTCGACGCGGCCCTGGTCGAGGAGGGCGAAAGGCTCAGCCACCGGGGCCGGGCCCCGGTGCACCATTATCAGGCCGATGTGCTCCAACCGCTGGCAGGCGACCAGCTCGGCAGTCGCGACACGCCCGTCGCCCTGCACGCCTGCGGCGACCTGCACACCCGGCTGATCAAGGTGACGGCAGCGCGCGGCTGTCAGCAACTGGCCCTGGCGCCCTGCTGCTATGACCGCATCTCTGCCGAGGTGTATGACCCGTTGTCCACTGCGGCGCAGGCCTCGGCGCTACGCCTGGACCGCGAAGCCCTGCGCCTGGCGCTCTGCGAAACCGTCACCGGCGGGCAGCGGGTGCGGCGGGACAGGGACCTGTCCATGGCGCGACGCCTGGGATTCGATCTCCTGCAACGCGAACTCAGTAGGCGCGACGTCTATCTCAATACGCCGCCGCTACCCAGCCACTGGCTGCGCCAGCCCTTCTCGGCGTTCGGTGCGGAGCTGGCGCGGCGCAAGGCGCTAAAGCTTCCCGCGACGATCGACTGGCCGCTGTGGGAACGTCGGGGCTTCCAGCGGCTGGCAGAAGTTCGTAATCTCGAACTGCTGCGCGGCCTGTTCCGCCGTCCGCTAGAACTCTGGCTGGTGCTGGACCAGGCGCTGTTCCTACAGGAACAAGGTTACAGTGTGACGTTGGGGACCTTCTGTCCGGCCAGCCTGACACCCCGGAATCTGCTGCTGAGCGCGGAAAAACCCTGCCCGGCATAGGCCTACAGCCGCTCTATCCTGCACGTTTGTCGGAATCTGAGCTGAGGAGTGTAAAAAATACCTTTTGGTGATGGACTTCTCACAAAGTCTGCACAATAGTTAGGTTGCAATCTCGCAAAAAAAGCAGGAATAACAAAAATGCGCTACTACCTGCCCGTTTGGACCGGCGTTGCCGGTTGCCTCGTCTTCGCCCAAGCCCAGCTGCCCTGGCTTGCGGTGGCCTCGCTCCTCGTCAGCTGGTCGTTCCTGTTGTTCTCCCACGACAACTCGAGAAATTCAGCCTGGCACTCCAAGATTTCCAACCTTCCCGTCAATTCCCCCCTGAGTTTTCAGTCCCATCATCGCCATTGAGGCGTGTTTCAGGCCAGGGACTGGCCTACACCCGACCTGACCGGTCTGGCTGTCTCATTGTTTGGTGAAGCAGCTCACAATTCCCACATCCCGCGTTAAAGTCCGACGGAACGTTTTCCTCCCTTCCGCTGCCCGGGCAAGCCACTCATCGCACCCTGATGCGAGAGAAGTGTGCCAGCCGTCCGCCCGCGCTGTGACGCACTCCCCCCTTCTTCACTTCCCCTCCTCCGCCGCAGTCCGACTGGCGTGCTATTTGCCCTGATCTGGGCCAACTCGACAGCGCCTTCCCGCCTTTTTACCGTGTGAACCTCTTTATCAGTGCCGAGTCCTAACGTCGCTACAGCCATCATGGCATTTAGCGATCGGTGGTCAGTCATCGGTCCTAGAGCGCCATAGTGAACATTTCATACGCTGGTAGCTGCCTCGCCCAGTTGAAAGTTCGTGCACGGTATACGCACAAGGATGGAACCATGAATTTGAAAGAACGCGGCATTTTGCATACGAATTCCTCGGCAATCTCGCTCGCACACCGCCTGCTCGACCTCGCCGTGATCACGCTGAGCGCCTATGTGGCAGGCACCTGGGCGTCGGAAACCGGCATGCGTCCCGAGCATTGGGTCGTCATCTTCCTGTCCTTGCTGATCTTCCATTTCCTCACCGAGCTGAACCACGTCTATGGTTCCTGGCGGGGTGAGCGCATCACCGACGAACTGCTCAAGATCGCCACCTACTGGGTGCTGACCTTCGCGACCGTGTTCATGGTCGACTACTTCTTCTTCGATCAGTCCTATCTCTCGCCTGGCGTGATGCAGGGCTGGCTGGGTCTGACGCTGGGCACGCTGTGCGGCTATCGCGTGCTGCTGCGCTCGATCATGCATTCCCTGCGCAAGGCCGGCATCAACACCCGCAATGTCGCCATCGCCGGCAACGGCATGGTCGCCCAGCGCCTGGCGCACACCATCAGCACCGCCCCCTGGATGGGCCTGCGCATCGCCGGTTTCTACAGCGACAACCAGGACACCGGTGAAGAAGGCGTGCCCAGCCCGGCGCTGAATGGCGGTCTGGATCGCCTCATGCAGGACGTTCGCTCCGGCCAGGTCGACAAGGTATACATCACCCTGGGCATGGCCGATCAGAGCAAGATCAACTGGCTGGTCCAGGAGCTGAGCGATACCACCGCGTCGGTCTACATCATCCCGGACATCTTCATGTTCCACCTGCTGCATGCCCGTAGCGAGAGCCTGGACGGCCTGCCCAGCATCAGCATCTTCGATACCCCGATGGATGGCGCCAGCCATATCGTCAAGCGTATCGAGGACATCGTGCTGTCTTCGATCATCCTGGCCATGATCTCCCTGCCCATGCTGGCCATCGCCATCGGCATCAAGATCACCTCGCCCGGTCCGATCTTCTTCAAGCAGAAGCGCTACGGCATGGACGGCAAGCCGATCGAAGTGTGGAAATTCCGCAGCATGAAGGTCATGGAAAATGGCGCCAAGGTCACCCAGGCGACCAAGAATGACTCCCGCATCACCCCGTTTGGTGCATTTTTACGACGTACGTCTCTCGATGAATTGCCTCAATTCATTAATGTACTCCGCGGCGAAATGTCCATCGTGGGTCCCCGTCCCCATGCCGTCGCTCACAACGAGCAATACCGCAAGCTGGTGCAGGGCTACATGCTCCGCCACAAGATGAAGCCCGGCATTACCGGTTGGGCTCAGGTCAATGGCTGGCGCGGCGAGACCGACACCCTGGACAAGATGCAGAAGCGCGTCGAGTTCGATCTGGACTATATCCACCACTGGTCCTTCTGGTGGGACGTCAAGATCATCTTCCTCACGCTGTTCAAAGGCTTCATCAATAAGAACGCATACTGAGTCTGGCCGGGGCCGTTGGCCCCACTACTCAGCACGACGATCTGGAGCCTGGACTCCCGACTCTAATTACATCGGCAGCGAGCAACTCCTGTACGGGCTTTGCTGGGCTATCTGCCGTCGATACCTGTTGTCCGGACAACAGGAAGGTTTTTGAAGAATGATCAAGTCGATATTGGTTGTATGCGAAGGGAACATCTGTCGCAGCCCGGTCGCAGAAGCACTACTGGCCAAGGCGCTGGAAGGCCGTGACGTCCAGGTCGGTTCGGCCGGCATCAGGGCGCTGGTGGGCCACGGCATGGAAAAGACCGCTCAGGAGGTATTGCTACGGGAGAACGGCATCGATTTCACCACCCACAAAGCTCGCCAGGCGGATGCAGAGATGCTGCGCAAGGCGGATTTGATTTTGACCATGGAAGAGTTCCACTCACGCTCCGTCGAAAGTATTGCTCCTGAAGTCAGGGGTAAGGTTTTTCTGATCGGGAAATGGTTGAGCAATCAAGAAGTACCAGACCCTTATCGCCTTTCTAAAGAGATGTTTCAAAATGTCCAAATACTTTTGACGCGCTGTGTAGACAGTTGGCTTCCATACATCAAATAGGGAAGAAGGAATTTCATGACCACGATGCCTCGCTTTACTCCCGAAGTTAAAAATGAGTCGGATATCAACTTCTCCGCACTCTTCGGAATGTTGATCGATTACAAATGGCAACTGCTGTCGGTAATCGGCATTTTCGCTGCGCTCGGTATTGGCTACGCCATCCTGGCCACGCCGATGTATTCGTCCAACGCCATGATCCAGATCGAAATGGAGAAGAAGGGCGTTACCCGACTGACCGACCAGACCAGCGGCATGCCGCCGCCCATGCCCGAGGCGGTGACCGAGATCGAGCTGCTCAAGTCGCGCTCGGTGATCGGCAAGGCGATCGAGAACCTCAAGCTGGATATCGAGGTCAAGCCGCGCTATTTCCCGCTGATCGGCAACTTCGTCGCGCGCCGTTTCGAGCCGCAGAATGAAACCGACGTCGCCTCTCCCCTGCTCGGCCTGAACAGCTTCGCCTGGGGCGGCGAGAAACTGGTCATCGACCAGCTGGAAGTGCCGGACAGCAACCTCGACAAGCCGATGAAGCTGAAGGTCGAGGACAACCAGAACTTCACCGTCTTCAACGCCGACGACGAAGTGGTACTGCACGGTGGCCTCGGCCAGCCGGTGAGCAATGCCGGTTACCAGATCAAGGTGACTACGCTGCAGGCTCGCCCCGGCACCGAATTCACCATCATGAAGAAGCGTTTCTCCAAGACCATCCAGGAATACCAGGGTCGCATCGTCGCCGGTGAGCGCGGCAAGATGTCGGGCATCATCGGTGTCGGTCTGCAAGACGCGGATCCGCTGAAGGCCCAGGCCATCGTCCAGGAAGTCGCGGACATCTATGTGCAGCAGAACATCGATCGCAACGCCGCCGAGTCCACCCAGAGCCTGGAATTCCTGCGCGCCCAGATCCCGGTCGTGAAATCCGATTTGGAAAAGGCCCAGTCCGCGCTGAACTACTACCAGACCAACAAGAAGTCGGTCGACATCGACAGCGAGACCAAGGGTGTCCTGGAACAGACCGTTGCCCTGGATAATCAGATCTCCGAGCTGAACCTCAAGCGCACCGAGATGGACCGCAAGTTCACTAGACAGCACCCGGCCTACCAGGCGCTGATGAGCCAGCTGGGCCAACTCCAGGCCGAGCGCGCCAAGCTGCAGAAGCGCGTCGAAGTGCTGCCGGAAACCCAGCAGGAACTGCTGCGCCTGAACCGCGACATCGAAGTGACCGGCCAGACCTATGCGCTGATGCTGAACAAGGCCCAGGAGCTGGAAGTCATTCGCGCCGGTACCGTGGGTAGCGTCCGCATCATCGACAACGCCAACGCCAACGTCGACGATCCGTCCGCCCCCAACAAGCCGCTGATCATCGCCGTCGCCATCATCCTGGGCGGCATCGTCGGCCTGGCCATCGTCTACACCCGTCACACCCTGCGTCGCGGTGTCGAGACCCCGGAAGCCATCGAGCAGATCGGCCTGCCGGTCTACGCCTCGATCCCCTACAGCAAGAACCAGGCGGACACCACCAAGGTACTGGGCACCAAGCAGCCAGGCGAGTCCTCGCTGACCGCCCTCACCCATCCGACCGATCTGAGCACCGAGGCGCTGCGCAGCCTGCGTACCAGCCTGCACTTCGCCATGATCGAGGCCAAGAACAACATCCTGATGATCTCCGGTCCCAGCCCGGGCGTCGGCAAGTCCTTCGTGTCCTCGAACCTGGCCGCGGTGATCGCCGAGTCCGGTCAACGCGTCCTGCTGATCGATGGCGACATGCGCAAGGGCTATCTGCACAAGCTGATGAACACCAAGCAGCAGGACGGCCTGTCCGATCTGCTGAGTGGCCGCATCGCCCTGAACGACGCCATCAAGAAGACCGAAGTCGGCAGCCTGGATTTCGTCTCCTGCGGCCAGTTCCCGCCGAATCCGTCGGAACTGCTGATGAGCCTGAGATTCACCACCGTGCTGAAGAAATTCAGCGAGCTGTACGACATCGTGATCATCGACACCCCGCCGATCCTGGCGGTGACCGAGGCCGGCATCATCGGCAGCCACGCCGGTACCAGCCTGATCGTCGCACGTTTCGGCGTGAACAGTGTCAAGGAGCTTGAGGCGACCAAGCGCCGCTTCGACCTCAACGGCATTCCGCTCAAGGGCGTGATCTTCAACGCCGTGGAGCGCAAGGCCAGTAACTACGGCTCCTACGGCAACTATCACTACTCTTACGAGCAGAACGCCAAGAGCTGATGCACGACCCCGGCTGGACGGTCCGAGCGCCGTCCAGCCAATCCCTTCAGGGATCGCGGCAGTATTCGTACAGGCGCATCGAACAAGAAACTACCTCACACAGCGATTTCGAAGGGTTCGCTCCTGAACCCGGCCACGCTTGGCAGCCTTGGATCTCGACGCTGTACCGGATTGATGATTCTGAAGAATAGGAACACGCCAATGAACGTAGTCATGGTGCTCAACTACAAGGCCCCCAACGAAACCATCAGTTGTGTGGAGAGCATCCTCAAGCACTGCCCGTCCATCGATCACGCGGTGGTGGTGGACAATGATTCCCAGGACGGCTCCATCGACGTCCTGCAACGCTGGCAGGCCGACAACGGCCTGAGCCAGGTCACCGTGCTCGCCAGTCCACGCAACGACGGCTACGCCGGTGGCAACAACTACGGCATGCGCTGGGCGCTGGACAACCTGGCGGTCAAGCATTTCTGGGTCGTCAACAACGACGCCTACGTCAAGGACGATGCCTTCGCCCCGTTGCTGGCCGAGCTGCAGCGCGCGCCCAAGACCATCGTCGGCTCGGTGATCCTGAGCTCCCAGACCGGTCGCCTGGAATGCTATGGCGGCGGCATCCTCTACCCGCTGCTGGGCAAGTCCAAGCTGCTGGGCAAGGACATCGCGGTCAGCGACATCGCCAAGCTCGATCGTGAACCCGACTACATCATGGGTTGCAGCATGGCCTTCTGCGCCAGCCTGCTGACCGAGATCGGGTTCATGGACGAAGCCTACTTCATGTACTCCGAAGAGGTGGACTGGCAGTACCAGGCCAAGCGCAAGGGCGTCGCCCTCAAGGTGCTGCGGGAGAGCCAGCTCTATCATTACGGCTCGATGAGCTCGGGCGGACGCAGTGCCTTCTATCACTACTTCCGCAATCGCGCCGCGACCCGCTTCAATCGCAAATTCCATGGCACGCCCTACGCACTGGTCTCCGCCGTGCTGCTGTCCGGCATCACCGTGCTCAAGGAATTCAAGAATCCGAAACTGGCCTGGTCGGGCGTGAAGGGCGCCTTCAAGGGAGCGACGATGCATGTCTAACCTACGCACCCAAGCCTTTGGTATCGACTTCTTCACCGGTACCAAGGACGAGCTGATGAGCTCGATCAGCCAGGACATCCACCGGCCCTACAGCTACATCGTCACGCCAAACATCGACCATGTCGTGCAGCTGCAGAGCAACCCCGACATGCGCGAGTCCTACCAGCGCGCCGGCAAGCGCATCTGCGACAGCCGGATCCTGATGCCCATCCTCAAGTCGCTGGGGGTGGCCGTACCCGAGGTCATCACCGGCAGCGATCTGACGCTGAGCATCCTGCGCAAGGCCAACGACGAACGCCTGTCGGTGGTGTTGATTGGTTCGAGCGAGAATGACGTGGGCAAGCTGCGGCGGATGTATCCGCACATGCAGCTGGCGCACTACAACCCGCCGATGGGCTTCATCAACGATCCGCTGGAAACGCAGAAATGCGTCGACTTCGTGATGCAGAATCCGTCGGAGTTCATCCTCTATGCCGTCGGGGCGCCGCGTCAGGAAAAGCTCGCGCGGCAGATCGACAGCAGCAAGCGCACCGGCGTCGGCCTGTGCATCGGCGCGTCCATCCTGTTTGCCGTCGGCACCGTCAAGCGGGCGCCGCGCTGGATGCAGAAGGCCAAGCTGGAGTGGCTGCACCGGATGTGTTCGGAGCCCAAGCGGCTGGCCAAGCGTTACGTGCACGATGCGGTGAGCATCCTGCCCATCTATCTCAAGGAACGCAGCAGTCGACGCACCTGAGGGGCTGCCCCGCAGCGTTCTCAGCCGCAAGGAAGATGACCACCGGACAAGCAGTCCGGTGGTCCCGTCTGGATGGGTAGGTCTATGAGCATTCTCCGTAAAAGTACCGTTTCCTTCGTTCTCCTGGTTCCGTTGCTGATCCTGCACCTGGACGTGTTCGGCGAAAGCCCGCACAACCCGGTCGGCATCCTCTATCTGAACGAGTTGTACCTGGCCATCTGCATGGCCTTCACCTTCTTCTACCTGCTGACCAGCATTGGTACCCAGCAGCGCGAATTCAAGATCCTGATGACCTACGCCGTCTATTCGTCGGTGGTCTTCATCGGTCTGCCAGCGATCTTTTCCTTCCTGTTCTACGGCCAGCCGCTGGTCTATGGCCTGATCGAGGAGCGGCGGATCCTGTTCAGCTTCGGCTTCGCCACCCTGATGTTCCTGGGGCGCAACATGAGCGCCTCGCAATTCGAGAAGGCCCTGCTGATCACCGCTCTGCTGGCCGCCGTCATGGCCTGGATGTTCAAGTTCGGCGTGCTGCCGGACCTGCGGGACAAGCAGTCCTCCTTCGACCGCCCGGACCGTTCCTCCATCGGTGCGCCGGCGCTGTGCCTGGCCTACTTCTACTGCATCCAGACCTGGAACAAGGGCATCTCGCCGATCGATGGCTCGGCGCGCAGCAAGACCGTGCACATCGTGCTGGCCATGGTGTTCCTGCTGACCCTGGTGTTCGGCACCCAGACCCGGCAGCTGATCGTGCTGGCGCTGGTGTTCACCGTGTTCTGCCTGAAGAGCAAGTCGATCGTCTGGATCTGCGTCTCCGCGCTGCTGCTATCGCCCTTCTTCATCTTCCCGGACCTGATGAAGGTGCTGGGGTTGAACCTGGACTTCTATGCCCAGTCGGTGCAGGACGGCCCCACCGACGGGGTGCGCGAGCAGACCATCGGCTACATCTTCTCCCACCTCAGTCAGAACCACTGGTTGCCGAGCGGCTCGCTGTCGCTGATGTGGAACAACGGCTTCATCCCCTACTTCGGTGAGTACTTCTTCCTTTCCGACGTCGGCGTGTTCGGCACCCTGTTCCGCTTCGGCTTCCTGGCCTTCATCATCATCCCGGTGTCGCTGTTCCTCTACTATCGCTGGGCGAAGATGCTGCACCCCGATACCGGTTTCGTGGTGACCGCCACCCTGGCGCAGCTGGTGATCTGGCCGCTGGCCGGTTTCTTCGAGTACCTCCAGGCCACCATCTGCTACCTGCTGGTGATCCAGGCGCTGCGTGCGCTGCACCATTACAGCTCCGCATCCGTCCAGGAGACCTACGTCAGCAGTCCCTACCCGCGTCCGAGCAGCCAGCTGGCTCGCCCGGTCTGATCCCGCGTGCCGCCCGACGTCGGTCGGGCGGCCTCAAGGAGTTTTCACCCCCACGATGTCGATGATCAAAAACAGCACCTGGAACATCCTGGGTGTCGTCATTCCCAGTGCCATCGCGCTGCCCACCATGGGCGTGCTGTCGCGCCTGCTCGGGGTCGAGCAGTTCGGCCTGTTCACCCTGGCCTTCGCCATCGTTGGCTATGCCACCCTGTTCGATGCCGGCCTGTCGCGGGCGGTCATCCGCGCCGTGGCCATGCACCATGGCGACAAGGGACTCAACCGGCTGGTCATGGGCACGGCCACCGGCGCCGTCATCGGCCTGAGCCTGCTGGCGACGCTGCTGCTGTGGTTCGGCGCGGGCAAGGTGGTGAGTCTGCTGCACGTCTCGCCCGAACATTTCGACAATGCCGTGGCCGGCTTTCGCTGGCTGAGCCTGTGCGTGCCGCCCTTCCTGCTGGCGACGGTCTGGTTCGCCTACCTGGAAGGCAACGAGCGCTTCGGTGAATTCAACATCCTGCGGACCTTCTCCAACAGCCTGCTGGCGATCGCGCCGCTGATCGCGGTGCTGATCGAACCGAGCTTTTCCGCCACGGTGATCGGTCTGGTGCTGGCGCGGGTGGTGTCCATGGCGCTGGCCTACTGGCCGCTGCACAAGGACTTCCCGGAAGGCATCCGCACCTTCAAGGTCGAGGTGTTCAAGGAACTGCTGAAATTCGGCAGCTGGATGACGGTGAGCAACATCATCAGTCCGCTGATGGTCTACTTCGACCGCTTCGTGCTGTCGCACATGGTCGGCGCCAGCCGCGTGTCCTTCTATACCGCTCCGGCCGAAGCGGTCTCGCGGATGCTGATCATCCCCAATGCCGTGGCCCGGGTGGTGTTCCCGCTGCTGAGCAAGAGCGGCGACGACGCCGCGCGCCAAGCCAACAAGGCCTTCTGGGGCCTGCTGCTGATCAGCCTGGCGATGGTGCTGCCGATCCTCGTCCTGGCGCCCTGGATCATGACCGTGTGGATGGGTCCGGAGTACGGCGGCGATGCCGCGCAGATCCTGCGCATCCTGGCGGTGGGTTTCATCTTCAACGCCCTGGCGCAGATTCCCTTCGCCAAGATCCAGGCCCGCGGCCATTCGCGGACCACGGCGATGATCCATCTCGCCGAGCTGCTGCCCTACCTGGGTCTGCTGGTGGTGTGCATCCAACACTTCTCCATCATGGGCGCCGCCATCGCCTGGACCATCCGGGTGACAGTGGACTACCTGGCGCTGGAATACTTCGCCCGGCGCACGCCGCCGCTGCAACCCACGCCGGTCTACCAGCAGAGCTCCTGAGGGAGCCCTGTCCAGACGAACTTACGCAACACACGAGAGGTGCTGTCCGTGTCACGAGTGAAACGTCGTATCGGTGGTGGCCTGCTGGCCACCGTATTACTGTCCGCGGCGCTTTATAGCCAGGCTCAGCCACAGCCGGCGACAGCCAAGGTGGATCTCATCGGCATCAACCTGTCGGCCGCCGGCTTCGCCGGCCAGGTGCTGCCCGGCGTGGAAGGCACCAACTACTTCTATCCCACCGAGGATTACTTCCGCCGCTACGCGGCCAAGGGCATCCGCTTCATCCGCTTCCCCTTCCTCTGGGAGCGGGTGCAGCCCCAGCTGGGCGGTGAACTGGATCAGGCCCAGGTCGCCCTGCTGCAGCGCACCCTGGACTTCGCCGACAAGTACGGCATCCGGGTGATCCTCGACCTGCACAACTACGCGCGCTATCGCGGCCAGCTGATCGGCTCGCCCCAGGTGTCCTATGCCAGCTACGCCGATGTCTGGAAGCGCCTGGCGCTGACCTTCCAGAAGCATCCGGCGCTGTACGGCTACGATGTCATGAACGAACCCCATGACACCCAGGGCCTCTGGCCGCGGGCGGCGCAGACGGCCGTGGACAGCATCCGCACGGTGGACATGAAGACGCCGATCTTCATCGCCGGCGACAGCTGGTCCAGTGCCCAGCGCTGGCCGCAGGTGAATGGCGATCTGCTGATCAAGGATCCGGCGGACAACCTGATCTACGAGGCGCACATCTACTTCGACGAAGACTCCAGTGGCAACTACGCCTCGGGCATGAAGGGCGTCCATCCCATGATCGGCGTGGAAAGAACCCGCCCCTTCATCGAGTGGCTGAAAAAGCACAATTTGCGCGGCTTCATTGGCGAATATGGGATACCTGCACACCCGCAATGGCTGGAAGCCATGGACAATCTGCTCAGCTATCTGGGCGAGCAGTGCGTACCCAGCGCCTATTGGGCGGCGGGTCCGGGCTGGGGCGACTATCCTCTGGCCATCGAACCAAAGAATGGCGCGGAGAAGCCGCAGACGGCCCTGCTGGAAAAACACCTGAACAAACATGACTGCGAAGTCATAGGACCTCGTTAGCGGAGATATGACAGATTTCGAACGGCGTCACCTTTTTCCGCTCCGGTGGCGCTGAACTCGATGGCCAAGGGCCAGTCCTAGACCAGCAGACTCAGGTGCTCGTACAACTAAAAGCTGAGACCCGAGTTCTCTCGCCGCTGGATAGGCTGGCCGCATGGAATCCAGTCCCCTGTCGAGGACCGTTATGTCTCGCGAAGGAACACCATGAATAACCGGCTCGTTGCTTCTACCTTCCGATTTATTCCTCTTGCTCACACTCAATCAGCAATCAAGGACGAATGACATGAAAACCAAATTTACCGCTCTGGCCTTGCTGTCTGGCATCGTCCTGCAGGGTTGTGCCTACTCCCCGGGTCAGTACCTGGATCAGGACGACCTGAAAAGCGATCCGAGCATCCAGGGCACCAAGGTCCAGCTGATCCCGATCACCAGCTCGCTGCTGATGAGTCAGGATTCCGCGGCCCTGTCCAAGGCTCCCGACCTCAAGCCCCTGCTGGACTACAAGCCGCAGGCTTACCGCGTCGGTGCGAGCGACCTGCTCTACATCACCGTCTGGGATCACCCCGAACTGACCGCTCCGTCCGGCGCCCAGCAGCAGCTGGAAGCCAACGGTCGCCTGGTGCGTCCGGATGGCACTCTGTTCTACCCCTACGTCGGCACCGTGCGCGCCGCCGGCAAGACCCTGGAAGAGATCCGTACCGATATCTCCCGTCGTCTGGCCACCTTCATCGACAATCCCCAGGTCGACGTCAGCGTGCTGAAGTTCGGTAGCCAGAAGGTCACCATCTCCGGCGCCGTGAACAAGGGCGATGCCATTCCCCTGACCACCAAGCCCATCACCCTGGTGGAAGCCCTGGGTCAGGCCGGCGTGGCCAACAGCGGTGGCGCCGATCTGACCGGCGTGACCCTGGTGCGTGACGGCAAGGAATACCGCCTGGACACCGACAGCCTGAACCGCAAGGATTCCAAGCTGTACGGCATCTACCTGAAGGACGGCGACAGCCTCCACCTGCCCTACAACGATGCCCGCAAGGTCTATGTGGTCGGTGAAGTCCGCGCTCCGGCAGCGGTCAGCTACAAGATCACCAACCTGAACCTGATGGAAGCCCTGAGCCAGGCCGGCGGCATCCAGCAGGAAACCGCCAACGCCGATGCCGTCTACGTCATCCGTGGCCCGGAAGACCTGAAGGCCCCGGGTGCCACCGCCCAGGTCTTCCACCTGGCGGCCAAGAATCCCACCGCCTATGTGCTGGCGCAGAACTTCCATCTGCAGCCGCAGGACGTGGTCTTCGTCGGCCCGGCCGGTATCACCCGCTGGAACCGCTTCGTCAGCCAGCTGCTGGGCTCGACCAACATCCTCTCCACCAGCGCCAACCTGAACAGCAGCTTCAAGTAACAGCGCTCGCTTGCCGTCATGCCGGTTACCGCCGCGCATGACGGCAATTCCCCTGATGTTCCGCGACCCCCCTCCTGCCTTCCCGCGCTACACCTCCTCGCCCACACGTCTGAAACCCGCTGCCTAGACAGGCTTTCCAGCAGACGATTAATTATTTCGATACCTATTAACCCGGTAATTGCTGCCGCTCGGCTTGGCGCTGGCAGTTTTTCGTCACGCTTTTGCGTAATGTAGCTAACCTGATACCGAAGTTGGGCACGTTTAAGGACTGGGTGTGGCGTCAGGCAAGGCAATTAGAGCAGGGTCCCGCTTGGGTTGGTGGAGCAGGCTGACGGTATGGCTGTTGGGCTCCCTGTCCCTCATGGGGACGGCCCTGGCCGCGCCCGCCAGCGTGGCCTTCTGGTATGCGGAAAAGCCGCCGGTGGCCGAACTCGCCCAGTTCGACTGGGTGGTGCTCGAACCCGGCCATGCCAGTGCTGCCGATGTCCGCGCGCTGCACGACGGCGGTGCCCAGCCCTTCGCCTACCTGTCCATCGGCGAATTCGCCGGCGATGCGGCGGCGCTGGAGAAGGCCGGTCTCAGCGCGGGTGCCAGCCCGGTGGCCAACAAGGCCTGGGGCAGCCAGGTGATGAACCTGGCAGCGCCGGTATGGCGAACCCACCTGCTCGAACGCGCCGCCCAGCTGGCCAAAGCCGGTTACACGGGGCTGTTCCTCGACACCCTCGACAGTTTCCAGCTGGTGGCCGAAGACCAGCGGGAAACCCAGCGCCTGGCGCTGAAGAGCCTGCTGGCCGAGCTGCACCGCCGCCAGCCAGCGCTCAAGCTGTTCTTCAACCGTGGCTTCGAGGTGCAACCGGAATTGCCCGGGGTGGCTGCCGCCATGGCGGTGGAATCCCTCTACGCCGGCTGGGATGCCGGCAAGAAGACCTATCGTCCCGTCAGCGAGCAAGACCGCGAGTGGCTGAAGCCGCGGATCGAGGCGGCGCGCAGTGCCGGTATCCCGGTCATCGCCATCGAGTACCTGCCGCCGGAGCAGCGTGAGGAAGCCCGGCGCCTGGCCAAGCGGCTGCGCGACGAAGGCTATGTGCCCTATATCACCACGCCCGATCTCAATACCCTGGGCATCAGCTCGGTGGCCCTGCAGCCACGGCGGCTGGCGCTGCTCTACGACGGCCGCGAAGGCGCCCTGCGCCAGTCGGCGGTGCACCGTTTCCTGGGCAGTGCCCTGGAGTATCAGGGCTATCGCCTGGACTATTTCGATGCCTCCAAGCCGCTGCCCGCGGCCTGGCCCAGTGCTCTCTACGCCGGGGTGGTGGTGTGGATGACCAGCGGTCCGCCCCCTCATTCCCGGGAATTCAGCGACTGGATCGGCCTGCGCCTGGACGAAAAGACCCCCCTGCTGATTCTCGGCGGCCTGCCGCTGGACAACGAGGCCCTGCTCAAGCGCCTGGGTCTGGGCGTCAGTCGCAAGCCGCTGCCCGACGGCCTGACCCTCAAGGTGCTGGACCCTGCCCTGGCCGGCAACTTCGAAGCACCGGTCAAGTTGCGCACGCGTGACCTGCCCGCCGTGCAGACGCTGCCCGGTGGGCCGACCCCGGTGGTCAGCCTGAGCGGTCCGGGCGGTACCTTCGTGCCCATGGGCGTGGCCTCCTGGGGCGGCTTCGCCTTCGGCCCCTATGTCATGGAAGACGGTCCCGAAGCCAGTCGCTGGATCATCGATCCCTTCGCCTTCACCGCGAAGACCCTGCAACTGCCACCCCTGCCGGTACCCGATCCGACCACGGAGAACGGTCGACGCATCGCTACCGTGCACATCGACGGCGACGCCTTCGCGTCCAAGGCGGAGATTCCGGGGGCGCCCTTTTCCGGCCAGGTGGTGCTGGAGCAGTTCATCCAGCCGCATCCCTTTCTGACCTCGGCGTCGATCATCGAAGGCGAGGTCGGCCCCAAGGGCCGCTATCCGGAGCTGACCGCGCAGCTGGAGCCCATCGCCCGTCGCCTGTTCGCCGATCCCAAGGTGGAGGTGGCCACCCACACCTTCAGCCATCCGTTCTTCTGGCAACCGGCGGTGGCCGAGCAGAGCGAGAACTTCGAAGCCCAGTACGGTTACATGATGCAGATTCCCGGCTACGACAAGGTGGATTTCACCCGGGAGATCGTGGGTTCGACCCGCTATATCAACGAGCGCCTGACCACCCCGCAAAAGCCGGTGAAGATGGTGTTCTGGTCCGGGGACGCCCAGCCGGATGCCGCCACCCTCAAGCTCGCCTACGACAATGGCCTGCTCAACGTGAACGGCGGTAACTCGCACATCACCCGGTCGCAGCCTTCGGTGAGCGGACTCTATCCCTTCATCCGCCCCACCCCGGGCGGCCTGCAGTTCTATGCGCCCATCATCAACGAGAACGTCTACACCAATCTCTGGCGCGGTCCCTACTACGGCTTTCGCGATCTGCTCTATACCTTCGAGCGGACCGAGCACCCCCGGCGTCTGCGCGGCCTGCATCTCTATTACCACTTCTACTCGGGCACCAAGCAGGCGTCACTCAAGGTCATGGAAGAGATCTACCAGGGCATGGCCGCCGAACATCCCATTTCGCTGTGGATGAGCGACTACCTGAGTCGCCTGCGCGGCTTCTATACCGCCAGTCTCGCCCGGGAAGACGACGGCAGCTGGTCGATCAAGGCCCTCGACGGTCTGCGTACCCTGCGCCTGGATCCGCGCCTGGGTTGGCCGGATCTGCAGCGCTCCAGGGGCATCGCCGGGGTCCGCGATCTGCCGCAGGGGCGTTATGTCCACCTGGCCGGCGCTCAGGCGCGGCTGGTCCTGCGCGACAGCCGCGACCCCACCCCCGCCCTCGAAGAGGCCAATATTCCGCTGCAGCAGTGGGACTACCTGTCGCCGACGCGCATCCGCTTCGCCTTCGCCGGGCAATTTCCGCTGGAGCTGACCCTGCGCGCATCCTCGGCCTGCGAGGTGCGGGTCGGCCGCGAGCGCTACAAGAGCCAGCCGGCTGCGGCCGGACTCCAGACGTTCAAACTTCCGCTAACACGAGTGAGTGACGGTGAGATCGTCTGCGGCTAAGAAAACCCGGCTCCTGAGTGGTTGGACGCTGCTGGGGGTCGCGCTCCTCACCGCACTGGTGCTGGTGCTGACCTTTCATGGCAAGCAGGTCTTCCTGCCCGGCGAGGAGCCGGCCGATCAGGTATCCATCAGCTACGCCCAGGTGCTGCTCAAGGCGACCCCGGACGACACCGGGCTGCGCATGAAGCTGATCGACCAGCTGATCGCCCTCGGGCGCATCGACGAGGCGCGGCGGCAATTGCAGCTGCTGCCGAAACCGCTGGCGTCGACGCCCTTCTATGCCCTGGAGCTGGACATCCTGCAGGCGGAAGCCCAGCCGCAAGGCCTGGCCGATGCCGATCGCGAGCGCCTGGCCCAACAGCTGAGCGCCCTGGACGTGGCGACCCTGAGCACGCCCCAGCTGCAACGGGTGGCCGAGCGCGCCCTGCAACTGGGCGATCCGGCCACGGCGGCACAGCGTTATGTCGAACTGGCCCGCCGCGATCCGCCCCGGCGCCAGCAATGGCTGGAGCAGGCGGCGCGCTGGAGCCTGGCCGGCGGTCGTCAGCAGGAGGCCGCGCGCCTCTATCTGCGCCTGGCCGATCTCGCCGATTCGGCCGAGCAACGCCAGGGCTACCGGCACCAGGCCTTCGATGCCTGGCTTGCCGCCGGCCAGGGCGCCGAGGCCGCCGCCCTGCTGGAGCAGGAACTGCCGCGGCTGCAGGCCGATGCCAGCGGTCTGGCCTGGCTGCAGGCCGGGGTGGCCGCCGCCCAGGGCAGCGGGCGCCTGGACCTGGCCCAGCGCCTGATCGATCGCTGGCGCGAGTGGCAGCCGGACGACCCGGCCGCCCTGGAGGCCGCGTACCGGCTGGCCCTGGGCCGAGGCGACACCGAACGTGCCTGGGAAGAGGGTCATCAGCTGCTGGCGCTACGTCCGGACGATGAAAAACTGCTCGCGGAACTGGCCCAGCTGGGCGAGTGGACCGGGCATATGGACGAAGCCCTCGACCTCTGGTTGCGCCTGCTGGCGCGCCAGGACGATCCGGAACGGCGCGATCATGCCTGGAAGCTGGCCGCCCGGGCGTTTCGCTTCGATGCCGTGGTCGAGTTGCTGGCCGAGGCTTCGCGGCAACGGCAACTGGACAAGACCGAACTGGATGCGCTGATCTTCGCCTACGAATCCCTGGGCGATCCCGCCGCCGAGGAGCGCTGGCTGCGGGACTACCTCCGGCGTCAGCCGAAGCAGCGCCTGGCCTGGGAGCGGCTGCAGCAGCTGCTGGCCCGTACCGAGCAGGGCGACGCCGAAGCCGCAGGCTGGGCCGCGTTCGGCAAGAGATTCCCGCTGACCAACGCGGAGTATCTGACTTGGGCCGGCACCCTGTGGGAGCTGTTCAAGCCCGAAGAAGCCTGGAAGGTGCTCGAGGGCATGCCGGCCAAGCAGCGGCAGGGCGTCGACTACTGGCGGCTGCGGGCGGAGCTGGCCTGGGAGCTGGAGCGCGACGGCGAGGCTCAGCTGGCCTTCGAACGCCTGGCCACGATCGACAAGGGCCTGACCGCCAACGACGAGGATCGACTGCTGGCGATCTATCTGCGCACGGCGCCGCGCAAGGCCCTGGCCTTGCTGGAAAAGAGCTGGGAAAAGAGCAAGAACCAGAAGCGCCTGACCGACGCCCTGCAATGGGCCGAGCAACTCAAGGACACCGCGGCGCTGGAGCGGCTGCTGGCCAGTGCCGCGCGCGAGCCGGCTTCGGCCGACAATCCCGCGGTCTGGCTGGCGCGCTCGGGGCTGGACTTCCAGCGCGGGCGCATCGCCCAGGCCGAAGAGGGCTATCGCCAGGCCTTGCAGCGCTTTCCGGATGACGACCGCTTCCGCGAGCGGCTGCTGTGGCTGCTCATCGACCAGAATCGCCAGACCGAACTGGCCACCCTGCTGCGCGACTGGAAGGGTCGGGCCCGAGACAGCGACGTGCTCTGGTTGCCCTTCGGCAGCGGTCTGGTGCTGCTGGGCCAGGCGGAAGAGGCGCTCGGCTGGTATCGCCGCTACCTGGACGCCCATCCCCAGGACTGGCTGGTGCAGGCCGCCTACGCCGACGCCCTGGACGCCGCCGGTCACCAGGACGCGGCGCTGCGGCTGCGCAAGGTCGTCACGCCGCACCTGGCCAACGACGAGGTGCCGGCCACCCCCGAGCGCTATGCCACCTACCTGCGTCTGCTCTCCAGCCTGCGCGGCCCCCAGGCGGCGCTGGCCCAGGCGCGTGCCTGGCAGGATGGCTCGCCGAGCATGCTGCAACTCTGGTTCGATCAGTGGCTCGACGCCCTCAGCCAGAACAACGACGACGGCCTCAAGGGCGAATGGCTGGCCTGGGCCAAGAGCCGTGGTCTGAAGGTGCGCCAGTACGAGCAGTTGCAGGAAGTCCTGCGCCGGCAGAATCGCGGCGAGCTGGAAAAGCTGCTGGCGGCCGGCGATCTGGATCCGGCGCAGCGTGTCGAGGTGCTG
Organism: Pseudomonas sp. MOIL14HWK12:I1; assembly: GCF_000510705.1. NCBI lineage: Bacteria > Pseudomonadati > Pseudomonadota > Gammaproteobacteria > Pseudomonadales > Pseudomonadaceae > Pseudomonas > Pseudomonas sp. MOIL14HWK12:I1. The sequence goes on from NZ_AZNY01000003.1 coordinate 116,955, forward strand.
CAGCGCCTCGGCCATGCCGGCGACGCCCAGGCCGCGGCCCTGACCGCCGCCGGTGACGAGCCGCCGGAGGTCATCCAGCGGCAGCTGCTGCGCCAGGCCACCGAGCAGGCCGAGCGCACCCCCAACGGCGTCCAGGCCGGCTGGGAACGCCGCGACTATGGCGGTCTGATCGAACAGGGCACCGAGGTGCGCGCCGCCCGGCGACTCAGCGATGACATCTATGCCGATGTCCAGCTCAAGCAGAATCGCGTGGAGAGCAGTGGCCTCAAGTCCGATGCCCTGGGCAACGAACACCAGATGCTGCTCAAGGTGCTGAAGAACCTGGCCGATGGCGGTCTGGAAACCACCGTCGACGCCAGCCAGCGTTCGGACAGCAATCGCCTGGGCCTGGGCGTCGCCCGCACCTGGCGTATCGATGGCAACACCGAGATCGAAGCGGCCCTGGACTGGCACCGGCAACCCGACGAGAGCGGCTATCTGCGCGCCCTCGGCCGGCGGGATAGCGTCAGTCTGGCCGGTCGTCACAACCTCACGCCACGCGACCAGCTGAGCTGGCGGGCGGCGCACAATCGCTATTCCAGTCGGGACGGCGATGCCCTGGGCAGCGGCTTCGCCTTCAACCTGGAGCTGAGCCACATGATCTTCTTCGAAGGTCCCACCTGGCAGGTGCGCAGTGGCATCACCTATCAGCAGAACAGTGCGCGCAGCACCCTGCCCGCCAGCGTCACCCGCTACCTGCAACCGCTGGCCGGCAGTGGCGAGAACGGCGAGGTCACCGTGGCCGACCTGGAAGCCCTGGGCGGCACCCAGCTGTTGCAGGATCGCTATGGCCAGCTCTATGTCGGCAGCAGCTGGCGACGCGGCATTCCCGGTTCGCTCAACCGCACCCATCCCCAGTACAGCTGGCTGGTGGACACCCTGGTCGGCTGGCAGTGGACCGAGCGCGAATTCAACTACGGTTTGAATGTCGGCCTGGGCATGGTAGTGCTCGGCGACGACGAACTGGCGTTCACCGCCGGCTACCAGTCCGCGCCCCAGGGCAGCGGCGGTCAGGCCGGCAGCACCCTGGGCATTCAATACAGCAATCGAATCGGTCGCTAGGCCGCTTCAAGGGAGAGACCTCATGAACATCACGCGTCTGCTCGTCGCCAGTGTCGCCACCGTGCTCCTGGCCGGCTGCTCGAGCTTTACCCGACCCAGTGGCGAAGCCCTGCCCAAGGATGCCCGCTGGGGCCTGGTGCCCCTGGCCAACTATGCCCAGGCGCCCATGGCCGGCGATCGCGCGGCGCAGATCCTGGTCAGCGTGCTCGGCGAGCGCGGCATCCGTCCGCAGGTCTATGACGACAGCCAGGGCGGCAATCCCACCGACGACGAGAAGGCCCGCCAGCGCGCGGCCCTGGACTGGGCGCGGCAACAGAATCTGCAATACGTGCTCACCGGCAGCGTCGACGAGTGGCAATACAAGAACGGCTTGGACGGCGAACCGGCGGTGGGCGTGACCCTGCAGGTGGTCGAGCCGGCCAGCGGCCGGGTGGTCTGGAGCAACAGCGGCGCCCGCTCCGGCTGGTCGCGCGAGAGCCTGGCCGCCACCGCGCAAAAGGTCCTGCGCGGCACCGCGCAAGAGCTGCAGCTGCGCTGATGGCCCTGCAATCCGTCCACAAGGACTACACCCTGGCGCCCCGCGCCAGTGGCCGCCTGTCCTGGCTGGAAACCCTGCTGGTCACGGCGGCCGCCCTGGGGCTGGGCTTCTGGCTGGTGCCGGACGATCCCCTGATGGTCGGCCTGGCCTTTCCCTGGGTGGTGTTCGCGCCCATCCTCATGGGCGTGCGCTATGGCTTCATGCGCGGCCTGGTGAGTGCCAGCCTCTTGGTTGTGGCCCTGCTCTACCTGCACCGCCAGGGCTATCCGGCCTACGAGGAGATCCCGCCGTCCTTTATCGTCGGCGTGTTGCTCTGCGCCATGCTGGTGGGCGAATTCCGCGACCTCTGGGATCGGCGCCTGGAACGGCTGGACCTGGCCAACGACTATCGCCAGCTACGGCTGGATGAATTCACCCGCGCCCACCACCTGCTGCGCATCTCCCACGATCGCCTGGAGCAGCGCGTCGCCGGCAACGATCTCAGCCTGCGCAGCTCCCTGCTGGACCTGCGTCGCCAGCTGCGCGAGGTGCCGCGCGAGCAGGATGCCCTGCAGGCCCTGGCCGAACCCATCGTCGGCCTGCTGACCCAGTACGGTTCGCTGCGGGTAGCGGGGCTGTACCGGGTCGACGGCAACGGCCGGGTGGATCGTCGCGCCCTCGCCAGCCAGGGCGAGATGCCCGGCATCGATCCCGACGACCTGCTGGTGCGCCTGACCCTGGAGCGCGGCGAGACCCTGAGCATCCGCCAGGCGCTGCTGGAACGCGGCGAGACCCAGCATTCGGCGCTACAGGCCTGCGTGCCGCTGCTGGACACCGAGGAGCGGCTGCTGGCGGTACTGGCCATCGAGCAGATGCCGTTCTTTTCCTTCAACGAACGCACCCTCAACCTGCTGACCATCCTCGCCGGCCACATCGCCGACCTGCTGGGCAGCGATCCCCAGGCGCTGGCCCTGGCCGACGATGACGCCCAGCAATTCTCCCAGCACCTCAAGCGCTCGCTGCGCGACGCCCAGCAGCACGCCCTGCCCGCCTGCCTGTTCTGCTTCGAGATGACCGAGGCCGACGGTGGCGAACGCGCCCTGGCGCTGCTGGAAGGCAGTCGCCGCGGCCTTGACCTGCAACTGCGCCTGACCAATCAGGCTGGTCACCCCTGCCTGCTGGTCCTGCTGCCGCTGACCTCCTCCGACGGCCTGGAAGGCTATCGCCGCCGGCTGCGCCAGCTGCTGGCCGAGCGCCATGGCCAGGACAGCACCCTGGAAAGCCTGGGCGTGCGCAGCCATGAGCACGAGCTGCTGCCCAAGACCCGCGCCCAGGAGCTGCGCGTCTTCCTGTTCAACGAGTGTGGCCTGCATGAACAGCAAGTGGCTGTTTAGCGGCGCCTTCGCCTTCGAGGCCAGCAGCTGGGCGCTGCTGTTCGCCAACCTGCCGGTGGCGGCGGCGGCCCTGGCCTTCGCCGCCGCCCATGCCGCCGGCAGCGCCCTGCTGGCAGGGGGCGCCTGGCTGCTGCTGCCCCGGCGCTACCAGCGCCCGCTGCCCTGGAGTCCGCTGTTTCTCTTCGCCCTGGCCTTCTTCATTCCGCTGCTGGGCGCAGCCGGGGTGATCGCCGCGGTGTTTCCGGCGCTCTATCTACCGCGCAAACACCGCGAGATCGCCTGGGAGGCGCGCAGCGTGCCCAACCTGCCGTTCCGCCCGTTGGAACGGCGCGAGGAGATGCTGTTCAGCGACGGCGGCCTGCAGGACGTCCTGCGCCACGCGCCCAGCACCGACAAGCGCCTGACCGCACTCTTCGCCACCCGCCGCATGCCGGGGCGCGACGCCATCCCCATCCTCAAGCTGGCCCTGCGCGATCCGGCCGACGATGTGCGGCTGCTCGCCTATTCGATGCTCGACCAGCAGGAAAGCCAGATCAACCAGCGCATCGAGACCCAACTCGGCGAACTGGCCAGCACCCCCGCCGAGCGCCAGCCGGCGCTGCACGGCACCCTGGCCCGCGGCTACTGGGAACTGGCCTATCTGGGTCTGGCCCAGGGCAGCGTCCTGCGCCACGTGCTCGGCCAGGCCCGCGAACACATCGAACTGGCCCTGGCCGGGGAAGAAAACGAAGAATTGCGCATCCTCGCCGGGCGTATCGCCCTGGAGCAGGGCGAGCCCGAGCGCGCCCTGGAATTCTTTCAGGCCGCGGAAGCGGCGGGCGTACCCCTGGCGCAACTGGCGCCCTTTCGCGCCGAAATCGCCTTTCTGCGCCGCGATTACGCGGTCATCCCGGCGCTGCTCGACAGCCTGCCGGCGGATCTGAAGAAGCGGCCGCCGTTCGCCGCCCTGGTGAAGTACTGGTTATGAAAGACGCCCCCGCCGCGACCGTCACCCCCGATGTCTGCCTGCTCTTGGAAGGCACCTGGCCCTATGTGCGCGGCGGGGTGTCGAGCTGGGTCAACCAGTTGATCCTCGGCCTGCCGGAGCTGACCTTCTCGGTGTTCTTCATCGGCGGCCAGCGCGAGAACTACGAGAAGCGCCACTACGCCATCCCGCCCAACGTGGTGCACATCGAGGAACACTTTCTCGCCGGGTCCTGGGTGCCCAAGGCGGCGCCCATCAGTCCAAGACGCCAGGCGCCGGTGCAGCTGCTGCGCGACCTGCACGCCTTCCTGCACCACCCCGACGAACCCAGCGCCGCCCAGGGCGATGCCCTGGTGGACGCCTTCGCCCAGGGCAGCGTGACCCTGGACGACTTCATGTACAGCCGCGCCAGCTGGGAGGCCATCACCGAGGGCTACGAGCGCTATTGCACCGATCCCTCCTTCGTCGACTACCTCTGGACCCTGCGCGCCATGCAGGCGCCCTTGCTGATGCTGGCCGAGGCCGCGCGCCGCCTGCCGCGTCCGCGGATGATCCACTCCATCTCCACCGGTTACGCCGGCATGCTCGGCGCTATCCTGCAGCGGCGCTGGGGCTGCAACTTCCTGCTCAGCGAGCACGGCATCTACACCAAGGAACGCAAGATCGACCTGGCCCAGGCCAAGTGGATCGCCGAAGGGCCCGATGAAGCCCTGCGTACTGGCCTGGACGTGGACGTCAGCTACATCCGCCGGCTGTGGATCCGCTTCTTCGAGCGTATCGGCCTGCTCACCTACAAGGCCGCCGATCCGATCATCTCGCTCTATGACGGCAACCGCCGCCGGCAGATCCAGGACGGCGCCGATCCCGCGCGCTGCCGGGTGATCCCCAACGGCATCAGCCTCACCCAGTGGCAGGACGCCCTGGAGCGCCGCCCGGAAGGGGTGCCGCCGGTGGTCGGGCTGCTCGGCCGGGTGGTGCCGATCAAGGACGTCAAGACCTTCATCCGCGCCATGCGCGGGGTGATCAGCGCCATGCCCGAGGCCGAGGCCTGGGTGGTCGGCCCGGAAGACGAAGACGAGGAATACGCCGCCGAATGCCACAGCCTGGTCACCAGCCTGGGCCTGGAGGGCAAGGTGAAATTCCTCGGCTTCCAGAAGATCGGCGACATCCTGCCCAAGCTCGGCCTCATGGTGCTGACCTCCATCAGCGAGGCCCAACCGCTGGTGATCCTCGAAGGCTGGGCCGCCGGGGTGCCGGTGGTGAGCAGCGACGTGGGCTCCTGCCGCGAGCTGATCGAGGGTTCCATCCCCGAGGACCGCGCCCTGGGCACCGGCGGCAGCGTGGTCGCCATCGCCGATCCCCAGGCCACCGCCCGCGCCATCCTCGCCCTGCTGCGCAATCCCGGCCGCTGGCAGGCCGCGCAGCGCACCGGCCTCGCCCGGGTCAATCGCTACTACACCGAGCCGCTGATGCTGGAACGCTATCGCGAGCTCTACCAGGACGCCATCGGGAGGGTCGTCTGACATGGCCGGCATCGGCTTCGAACTGCGCAAGATCCTCGCGCGCGACTCCTACACCGCCACCCTGCGCGCCTATGTCTATGCCGGCCTGATCAGCTCGGGGCCCTGGGTGCTGTCGATCATCAGCGTCATGCTGATCGGCGTGCTGGCCACCGGCATCGTCACCCCCAGCGTGCTGATCCGCCAGTTCCTGGTCACGGTGACCTACCTCATGGCCAGCTCGCTGATCCTCACCGGCGGCCTGCAGCTGTATTTCACCCGCTTCGTCTCGGACCGGCTGTTCGAGGAGAAACAGACCAGCATCCTGCCCAATCTGGTGGGCATCCTGCTCCTGGTCACGCTGGTCGCCGGCGGCCTGGGTTTCCTGCTGCTGGCCACCCTGTTCGACCAGCCCTTCGCCTACCGGCTGCTGGTGCTGGCCAACTTCGTCACCCTCTGCGATCTCTGGCTGGTGATCATCTTCCTGTCGGGGATGAAGGCCTACAACCGCATCCTGGTGGTGATGACACTGGGCTACGCCATCATGATCGCCGCCGCCTTCGTGCTGCGCTTCCTTGGCATGGACGGCCTGCTGATGGCGCTGCTGCTGGGCCACGCCGCCCTGCTGTTCATGTTTCTCTACGACATCATCCGCGAATACCCGGCCGACCGCCTGGTGGCCTTCGACTTCCTCGACCGCAAGCAGATCTTCATCAGCCTGCTGGTCACCGGGCTGTTCTACAACCTGGGCATCTGGGTCGACAAATTCGTCTTCTGGTTCAATCCGCTGACCTCCGATGCCGTCATCGGTCCGCTGCGCGCCTCCATCCTCTACGACCTGCCGATCTTTCTCGCCTACCTGGCCATCATCCCCGGCATGGCGGTGTTCCTGGTGCGCATCGAGACCGACTTCGCCGAGTGGTACGAGCGGGTGTTCAACGCCGTGCGCGGCGGCGAGACTCTGCAGCACATCAGCCAGCTCAAGGAGCAGATGATCCTGGCCATCCGCCAGGGGCTGCTGGAGATCTGCAAGGTCCAGGGCCTGACCCTGGTGCTGGTGTTCCTGCTGGCGCCCCAGCTGCTGGCCTGGCTCGGCATGTCGCACTACTACCTGCCGCTGTTCTACATCGACGTGGTGGGGGTGAGCATCCAGGTGGTGTTCATGGCGCTGCTCAACGTCTTCTTCTACCTGGACCGGCGCGACACCGTGCTGATGCTCTGCACCCTGTTTCTCGGCCTCAACCTGGCGCTGACCCTGCTGAGCATCGAGCTGGGTCCGAGCTTCTTCGGCTACGGCTTCACCGTCTCCCTGGCCTGTTGCGTGCTGCTGGGTCTGCACCGCCTGGACCGGGTGCTGGACGACCTGGAATACGACACCTTCATGCTCCGGCACTGAAGGCCGCCGGCACCGGACGAACGGTGTGACCCGCTCCCTCTGGAGGCGTCCAACACAGCTCATCCCTGCAGGACCCTGCCATGAATACCGCCGCCTTGCGCCTCGTGATCCAGACCACCCAAGGGCGCGCTCGGGACAGTGGCGAGGCCAGCCGCACCTTTGCCGACCAGGCGGCGCGTACTGCCAGCGCCGACGCCACCCGCGGCCCGGCCCTGGAGCGCTTCGCCAGCGCCTATGTCGACAAGGTGCCCGATGCCCTCGAAGCCCTGCTGCTGCAGGCGCGAGCGGTGGCCTTCGAGGCGCCCCTGACCGGGGTGCTGGAACGCGCCCTGGCCGGCTTCGCCCCGGCGGCGCTGGCCCAGGCACCCTCGGCCAGCCTGGCCCTGCTGGCCGCGGCCTATCGCCTCCATCGCCTGCTTGAAGGCCTGCAGGAGCGCCTGGCCGCCTGGTGGGGCGCCACCCGCGCGCCGGCGGCGCCCAGCCTGGGCAATCTCATCGCCCACCAGGTACTGGGCCAGCTCACCGTCGCCGCCCTGGAAGACGCCGTGGAGGGCTGGCTGGATGACCTGGACGCCAGCGTCGAGGCGCCGCTCACCCAGCAGTGCTTCAAGCCGCGGCAACGGCGTGGCGCCCTGACCACGGCCCGCCCGGCCCTGACCCTGAGTCGTCAACGCCAGCGCAGCGTTCGATAAAACGCACGTTTCGGCGCCTTTGGCGGCCGAGTGTCAAATATATTGATAACCCTTCCGGGCCGGTTTAGGGTGGCTGCTCACCGCCATTAGCGAGGAGTCACCCATGAGCTTGCCCAGCCGCGCCGAGTGGGAGCAGCGCTTCCAAGGTCTCACCCTGGAAGGTCGCGCCTTCATCGACGGCGCCTATGTCGACGCCACCGCCGGCGCCACCTTCGACTGCCTGAGTCCGGTGGACGGACGTTTCCTCGCCAAGGTCGCCAGCTGTGACGCCGCCGATGCCGACCTGGCCGTGGCCGCCGCCCGCGCCGCCTTCCAGAAGGGTACCTGGGCGCACCTGGCGCCGGCCCAGCGCAAGCGCGTGCTGATCCGCTTCGCCGACCTGCTGCTGGCCAACGCCGAAGAGCTGGCGCTGCTGGAAACCCTGGACATGGGCAAGCCCATCGCCGACTCCCTCACCATCGACGTGCCGGCCTCGGCCAACGCCATCCGCTGGAGCGCCGAGGCCATCGACAAGCTCTACGACGAGGTCGCGCCCACGCCCCATGACCAGCTCGGCCTGGTCACCCGCGAGCCGGTCGGCGTGGTCGCCGCCGTGGTGCCCTGGAATTTCCCGTTGATGATGGCCTGCTGGAAACTCGGCCCGGCGCTCGCCACCGGCAACTCGGTGGTGCTCAAGCCCTCGGAGAAGTCGCCGCTGACCGCCATCCGCGTCGCCCAGCTGGCCCAGCAGGCGGGCATCCCGGCCGGGGTGTTCAACGTGTTGCCGGGTTACGGCCATACCGTCGGCAAGGCTCTTGGTCTGCACCCGGACGTCGACACCATCGTCTTCACAGGTTCTACCCGGGTCGCCAAGCAGCTGCTGGCCTATTCCGGCGAATCCAACATGAAGCGCGTCTGGCTGGAAGCCGGCGGCAAGAGTCCCAACATCGTCTTCGCCGATGCCCCCGACCTCAAGGACGCCGCCGCGGCCGCCGCCAGCGGTATCGCCTTCAACCAGGGCGAGGTCTGCACCGCCGGTTCGCGCCTGCTGGTGGAGCGCTCCATCAAGGAAGAATTCCTGCCGCTGGTGGTCGAGGCCCTCAAGGGCTGGAAGCCCGGCCATGCGCTGGACCCCGAGACCAACGTCGGCGCCTTGGTGGACACCACCCAGCTGGACACCGTGCTGCGCTACATCGAAGCCGGCCATGCCGAAGGCGCCACCCTGGTGGCCGGTGGCAAGCGCACCCTGGAAGAGACCGGCGGCGTCTATGTCGAGCCGACCATCTTCGACGGCGTGAGCAACGCCATGAAGATCGCCCGCGAAGAGATCTTTGGCCCGGTGCTCTCGGTGATCACCTTCGACACCGCCGAAGAAGCCGTGCAGATCGCCAACGACACCCAATACGGCCTGGCCGCCGCGGTCTGGACCCGCGACATCTCCAAGGCCCACAAGACCGCCCGCGCCCTGCGCGCCGGCAGCGTCTGGGTCAACCAGTACGACGGCGGCGACATGACCGCGCCCTTCGGCGGCTTCAAGCAGTCCGGCAACGGTCGCGACAAGTCCCTGCACGCCTTCGACAAGTACACCGAGCTCAAGGCGACCTGGATCAAGCTCTGATCCCTGACCAGCCGGGTCATGGCGACCCGGCTGGTCGCGGGCGCAGGCCTAGCGATAGACGTGGTAGGTGGCGTATCTGCTCACCTCCACGCTGCCGCTCCAGCTGCTGATCACCCGCTTGGAATCCCAGTCGTACCAGTGCATCCCGGGTGGGTTGCCGATGCCGCGCGAACAACTGCCGGTGCGGACCCAGGCGCCGCGGAACTTGCCGCTTTTCCAGCGTCGCTCCACCACCTGAATGGGTTGCGCCTTGTAGCCCGGCTCTATCCTCACGCCCCAGGTGAAGGCGGTACTCATCGTGCGATCCTGCTTGTAGCTGCCATCGACGCCGAGGATGCTCAGGTATTTGCCGATGAAGGGCAGCTTCTCCGGATTGATCTTGACCCCTACCGACCAGCCGTAGCTGGAGGTCTTGGTCTCGCCCCAGGTGTAGGTGCAGTCGATGGTTCCTCTGGTCGAGCAGCGGAAGATCGGCCCGCGCCAGATCCAGTCCTCCCAGGTCTTGCCTGCCTGCTGGGTGGCGAAGGCCCGGGAACCGTCACCCAGGATGGCGGGCTCGGTGTGGTCGGTGAAGCACTCGCCGGCCTGCACCAGACCGGTCGACAGCAGGAAGCCGAGCGCGCCAACCAGGGTGGATTTCGCAAAGGTATTCATAACTTTGGTCCCTCAAAGTCCGAAGACGTTTTCGATGGTGTTGCTCGCCTGATCCTGCTTGTTGCTCTGGGCCTTGCTCGCGGACAGGGCATCGGCGCGCGTGGGCCGATCGACGGGGGTTATCAGCAGGCCAGTGTCCTTCTCCGGCTTCTTCACCATCAGGGCATCCGCCTCGACAGTCATGCCCAGCGCCAGGGCCGCGTTCTCACTGGCGAGGTGCTGACCGGGTTGATTGTCGAAGATCACGCGTTTGCCTTGATCAAGGGCGTCGTTGATCTCCTTCTTGACGTTGCCGTCGACCTGCACATTGGGCCCGACCACCAGATAGTCGTATTCACCACCCGTGACGATCTTGGTGTCTTCCGCCTTCAATCTATTGAGGACGAATCCGGTATTGCCCAGCACCTTGAGCCGCAAGTAAGGACCCGTACTCAAAGACTCTGCTGCCTGGGCGGTAGTACCCAACAGCGTTGCCAACATCAGCGTGGCCACAGGTTTTAATTTCATATCGAACGCTCCTGTTACGACAGTCATGTCAAAAATGAAAGTCCCACTGAAATACCGAAAGCTCCCGCGAAATGCTCAACTACGCGGCTCTTGCAGTTCTAGCGGACAATAGGAAACCCTTTACCGAAGTCAGCTCCGATAATTGTTTCCCTGACAGTGCTCAGGTAATCAGACAACCGCTAACAGCAACGACCTTGATAGCTAAATGCCCGCCTTTAGCGCACGGGCAACTTCGCTAGTCGTCCGGAAAAAGCCTAGCCAAAGTTTCTTTAAACAAATAGTAACGAATGGCGACCAGGCGAAAGCCGGTAGAAATTCGCTGTTTTAATGCTTTTAAATAAGCATATAAAAAGCGGCTTTAAATTAGAGCAGAGCCAATAACCGTCAGCCGATGATCAATATTTTTTGTGTAAAACCAGATAAATAGCGCGACTGCCAAAACATCGACAGGCGCCAGCCGCCCAAGCCAAGACCCAGAAAAAATGTAACGAGATATTTCATGGCTTTGGAAGGGCGCCGGACGTCCTGCCGGCGGCCACGCGGGGAGCGGACAGCCCGCGCGCTGAAGGCGCGGGCCGCGAGGCAGGTATCAGCCCAGCAGATCCACCAGCAGATCGTCGTGGCGGCGCTGCTGACGATCCAGGCGCAGCTGGCGGGTGCGGAAGATCGACTTGAGGTCTTCCAGGGCGCTGGCGAAGTCGTCGTTGATGATCAGGTAGTCGTACTCGACATAGTGACTCATCTCGCTGACCGCCTCGCGCATGCGGCGCTCGATGATCTCGGCGCTGTCCTGGCCGCGGTTGTCCAGGCGCTGGCGCAGGGCGGCCTGGCTCGGCGGCAGGATGAAGATCGACTGGGCGTGGGGCAGCTTGCGACGGACCTGCTGGGCGCCCTGCCAGTCGATTTCCAGGATCAGGTCGTGGCCTTCGGCGAGGGTGCGCTCCAGGGCGGCCTGGGAGGTGCCATAGTAGTTGCCGAACACCTCGGCGTGCTCGAGGAAGTCGCCGTGTTCGAGCAGGTTGGTAAAGGTCGCGCAATCGACGAAGTGGTAGTTCACCCCGTCGGCTTCACCCGGGCGCATGGCGCGGGTGGTGTGGGAGACCGACACGCGGATGTCGGGCAGGGCATCCAGCAGGGCCTTGACCAGGCTGGTCTTGCCGGCGCCGGAAGGCGCGGAAACGATGTAGAGGGTGCCGGGAAGGGCTGTCATGAAGGTCCGCCTATTCGATGTTCTGCACTTGCTCACGCATCTGTTCGATGAGCACCTTGAGATTGATGGCCGCCTGGGAGGCCCGGGCGTCGATGGCCTTGGAACCCAGGGTATTGGCCTCGCGATTGAGTTCCTGCATGAGGAAATCCAGCCGCCGGCCGGCCGCCCCGCTGCCCGCCAGGACCCGCCGCACCTCGGCCACATGGGTCTCCAGACGATCCAGTTCCTCGGCCACGTCGCTCTTCTGCGCCATCAGCACCAGTTCCTGCTCCAGCCGCGCCGGTTCGAACTCGACCCCCGCCTCGGCGCAGCGCTCGAGGATACGGCGCCGTTGCAGGGCCAGCAGCTCGGGCAGCAGCGCGCGCAGGGTCGCCACCTCCGCCAGCACCTGGTCCAGGCGTTCCTTGATCAGGCGCGCCAGTTCGCGGCCCTCGCGCTGCCGGCCGTCGAGCAATTCATCCAGCGCCGCCTCGAACAGCGCCAGGGTCTGGGCCTTGAGTTCGGCGCCATCCACCTCGGCGCCCGCCAGCACCCCGGGCCAGGCCAGCACGGCCAGGGGATCGAGCTTGGCCGGGCGCGCGATCAGCGCGGCGACGTCTTCGGCGGCGGCCACCAGCTGCGCGGCGCGGCGGGCATCGACGCGCAGGGCCACGCTCTCGTCACGCTCTTCGCGCAGCACGCACTCCAGCTTGCCCCGCGACAGGCGCCGGCGCAGCGCCTCGCGCACGCCGGACTCCAGATCGCGAAAGGTCTCCGGCAGCCGCAGGTGGGGCTCCAGATAGCGGTGATTGACCGAGCGCAACTCCCAGCTCAGGGTGCCCTGGGGCCCCGGCCGCTCGACCCGGGCGAACGCCGTCATGCTGTGCACCATGGCAGGATCCTCGTCTGACGATGCGTGGATCTGGGGCGATCCCGAGCGACCACGCATGTAAAACGCACGATTCTAGCGCACCTGATCGGAGCGACCCAATGCATCCGTGTCGCATGAGCCGGACGCTCTCTATACTATGGACCTGATATCTACGCCTTACAGGAAGCCCGCAATGAAGCGTCCCAGTGGCCGCGCCGCCGATCAGCTGCGCCCCATCCGCATCACCCGTCAGTACACCAAGCACGCCGAGGGTTCGGTCCTGGTGGAATTCGGCGATACCAAGGTGATCTGCACCGCCAGCGTCGAGGCCGGGGTGCCGCGCTTTCTCAAGGGCAAGGGCCAGGGCTGGCTCACCGCCGAGTACGGCATGCTGCCGCGCGCGACCGGCGAGCGGAACCAGCGGGAAGCCGCCAAGGGCAAGCAGGGCGGTCGGACCCTGGAGATTCAGCGGCTGATCGGTCGTTCGCTGCGCGCCGCCGTCGACCTGTCCAAGCTGGGCGAGAACACCATCTATATCGACTGCGACGTGATCCAGGCCGACGGCGGTACCCGCACCGCCTCGGTGACCGGTGCCTGCGTGGCCCTGGTCGATGCCCTGGGCGCGCTCAAGCGCCGCGGCAACCTCAAGGGCAATCCGCTCAAGCAGATGGTGGCCGCCATCTCCGTGGGCATCTACCAGGGCACCCCGGTGCTCGACCTGGATTACCTGGAAGACTCCGCCGCCGAGACCGATCTCAACGTGATCATGACCGACGCCGGTGGCTTCATCGAGGTGCAGGGCACCGCCGAAGGCGCGCCCTTCCAGCCGGCCGAACTCAACGCCATGCTCGAACTGGCCCAGGGTGGCCTGCGCGACCTGTTCGAGCTCCAGCAAGCCGCCCTGCGCGGCGAGTAAGGAAGCCCGCTCATGCACGATCTCGTCCCCGCCCCCAGCGCCGAAGCCCGGCGCTGGGCCATGCTCTGCCACTACGCCGCCTTCCTGGGCTTCGTGGTGCCCTTCATCGGTAACGTCATAGGTCCGCTGGTGGTCTGGCAGTTCAAGCGCGAGGACGACCCCTTCATCGACCGCCAGGGCAAGGAGGCGCTGAACTTCCAGCTCACCGTCACCCTGCTGCACATGATCTGCTGGCTGCTGGTGTGGGTGCTGATCGGCTTTCCGCTGATGCTGCTGGTGGCCTGCGTGGCCTTCGTGCTGACGGTGATCGCCGGCATCAAGGCCAACCAGGGCCGCGATTACCGCTATCCCCTGACCTGGCGGATGGTGAAGTAGCGGGCTTTTTGTGGCCTGCTTCTGATATCCGCGTTGAGGATTTCCGGTCGGCCCGGCGCCGTTTGACAGGCGCCGGAAGCCCTCCGCTATCATCCCCGCGTCGTACCTTTTTCCACCTGTCGCCCGTGGCCGTTCCTGACCGCCATGGGCGGTAGCGTGCCTGCCTTTCGCTTGCAGACCTCATCCAGCCCAGGGACAACGCCAAGGTGGCGAGCCCTCGCGCTGGTTATCGCTTTCGCGCCTTTCACGTCAGCGCAGCGGCCGCCCACGGCCCGCTGCCTCGGCATCAACCCAGGGATGATGATCATGTCGGCCGTAGTCGCCCCCCCGCAATCGGCGTTCCAGCAGGCTTTGTCCTGGCGCTATTCGACCCTCGCGGTCTGGACCGCCATCTCGCTGCTGTTCGTCGAGACCTTTTCCGGCGCCCTGCGCTACTACCTCGACATGGCCGGTGCCTCGGCGTTGATCTACCTGCCCAAGATCGCCTGCCTGGCGCTCTTCGCCCTGCAACTGGCCACCGCCAAGCTACCGCGCATCCTCTGGGTGGCCCTGCTCAGCATCCCGGCCTATGCGGCCCTGGCGTTGCTGCATGGCGCCAGCATCAACAACGTCTTCTTCTCGCTGTTCGTCTACAGCCCACTGCTGTTCGGCCTGCTCTGCGGCCGCGAGCTGCTGGAGCAGCGACGCCTGCTCGGCCGGGTGGTGCTGGGTCTGCTGATCGCCTCGCTCATCGGCATCCTGCTGGACAAGTACACCTCCGTCCCCTGGAAGGGCTACAGCTACACCCTGGGTGGCAACGACATCGCCGGCAACACCAACTGGATGGCCGGCGAGGCCGACCGCATCGCCGGTTTCGCCCGCGTGTCCAACGTCCTGGCCGCCCTGATCGCCGTCTACTGCCTCTATCTCTCCTATTTCGCGCGCTCCTACACGCTCTGGCTGCTGATGGCCCTGACCGGCCTGTTCGGCATCCTGCTGACCACCAGCAAGGCCCCGGCTGCGGCCTTCGCCTTCACCCTGATGCTGATGCTGGGTCGGCGCTTCCCGTGGTCCACCTACCTGCTGTTGCTGCTCGGCGTGGTGGGCGGCCTGCTGCTGCCGATCCTGAGCCTGATCCGCGACTTCGATCCCCATGTGGTCACCAGCGACAGCGGCCTGGCCTCCTTCTACGACCGCCTGGTCAACACCTGGCCCAACGTGGTCGAGGTCATGAGCGAACCCGGCTGGACCCTGACCGGCGCCGGCTTCGGCATGTTCGGCAGCACCATGGCCGCCTTCCCGGTGCCGGGCCTGGACCTGATGGTCAACTGCGACAGCAGCGTGGTCTATCTGTGGTGCGTGTTCGGCGTGGTCGGCATCGCTCTATACTGCCTGCAGCTGCCGCTGTTCATCCGTCTGTACCTCAATCGCGACCGTGAAAGCCACACTCTGCTGGCCATCGCCTTCTGTCTCTGCCTGATCGGCTGGACCACCGACCTCTTCGAGATCGGCGTGGCCAACCTGTTCATCGGCATCACCCTGGGCTATCTGCTGCTCAAGCCCAAGACCGACCCCGGCCTGCACCTGGTCCGCCCGGCACCGGAAACCCTGGCCCCCCACGCCTAGCCCGACGCCTCCTTCTCTCGCCTTCCCCTTGCTGCCCGGATGCCGCTCATGGACTTCAGGAAAGATATCAATGGGCTGCGCGCGATCGCCGTGATCGCCGTCGTCCTCTTCCACTTCAATGCCGACTGGCTACCGGGCGGTTTCGCCGGGGTCGACGTCTTCTTCGTCATCTCCGGCTTCCTGATCACCGGGATCATCTTTCGCGCCCTCGAACAGCAGCGCTTCCGCCTGTCCGCCTTCTACCTATCCCGCGTCCGCCGCATCGTGCCGGCGCTGGCGGTACTCTGCGCCGTGCTGTTGATCGCCGGCTGGTTCTTCCTGCTGCCCAACGCCTATGGCGAACTGGGCAAGCACGTGGCGAGCAGCCTGGGTTTCGTTTCCAACCTGGTCTACTGGAAGGAAGCCGGCTACTTCACCGCCGCGGCCCATGAGAAATGGCTGCTGCACACCTGGTCGCTGTCGGTGGAATGGCAGTTCTACCTGGTCTATCCGCTGATCCTGGTGCTGCTGTCCAAGCTGGTGTCGCTCAAGACCCTGCGGGTGCTGATCCTGCTCGCCACCGCGGCCGGCTTCGCCTTCGCCGTCACCGCCTCCCTGCTCTGGCCGGAAGCGGCCTTCTATCTGCTGCCGACCCGTGCCTGGGAGCTGATGGTGGGCGGCGTCGCCTATCTCTTCCCGCTGCAACTCGCCGCCCGCTCGCGCCGGCTGCTGGAAGGCGCCGGGCTGATCACCTTGGCAGTGGGTTTCCTGACGCTCGCCGAAGGCGATGTCTGGCCGGGCTATCTGGCGCTGATCCCTGTGCTTGGCACTGCCGCCATCATCCTGGCCGCCCGCCAGGATTCGCTGGTCACCGGCAACGGTTTCTCCCAGTGGACCGGTACCCTCTCCTACTCGCTCTACCTCTGGCACTGGCCGGTGGTGGTGTTCATGAGCTATGCCGGCCTGCTCGACAAGACGCCGCACCTGCTGCTGGGCATCGCCGCCTCTTTCGCCCTGGGTTGGGCTTCCTACACCCTGGTGGAGACCCGTGCCTCGCGCCGCAAGGGCCAGAGCGGTGCAGCGCTGGCCACCGGCACCGGCCTGCTCGCCACCCTGTTCCTCAGTGCGGGCGCGGTGAACGCCACCGACGGTGCCATCACGCCGCTGCGCAGCATCAGCCAGTCGGACCGCGCGCAATTCGTGCAGGAATACCTGGATCGCCAGAAGAATCTCCACGACCTCTACTGGCTCAAGTGCGACGCCTATTCGGCCTTTACCCAACGCCACCAGGACGCCATCGACCCCAGCTGCACCCACGGCCAGGGCAAGGGTGGTCTCTTCGTCTGGGGCGATTCCCATGCCCAGGCCCTGTCCTTCGGCTTGCGCAGCCTGCTGCCGGCCGGCCTGCCCTACTACCAGGTGGCCTCGGCGAGCTGCAAGCCGCGCCTCACCGACGACATGGGTCGGCAAACCGAGACGCGAGTGACCTGCAACTACTCCAATCGCACCGCCCTGGAAGCCATTCAGCGCCTGCGTCCGGAGGTGGTGGTCATGGCGCAGAAGGCCGACCACGAAAAGACCGACTGGAACGCCATCACCGAGCGTCTGCACAGCTATGGCGTCAAGCGCATCGTGCTGCTCGGCCCCGTTCCCCAGTGGAGTCCGTCGCTGCCCAGCGTCATCGCCATCCGCCACTGGGGCAGCACCGATGACCACATCGCCGACTCCGCCCTGGATCGCCACGTCCTCGCCACCGACCAGGCCATGCGCCAGGCCAGGCTCCCGGCAGGACTGGAGTACATCTCCCTGGTGCAACGACTCTGCGTCGAGGATGCCTGCCGGGTACGGGCTGCGGATGGCCGGACCCTGCTGCAGATCGACGATGGTCACCTGAGCGACAAGGGCTCGCTGTTCATCGTCGGCCATTACCTGCTGCCCAGTCTGCAACTGACGGCGGCCACTGCCCAGCGCTAGGGCGCCGACCGCACGCCAGCTTCCTGGCTCCATGAAAAAAGGCCGACCCCATCGGGGCCGGCCTTTTTTATTGCCGTGGCAGGATCAGGTCACCGGCGCCGGATTGAACAGCGCCAGGTCGTTGTGCAGGCGATGGCGCTCGGCCCAGGTCTGGCGGCGGCCGCTGGCCACGTCCAGGTAGCACTGGAAGATCTCCCAGCCCATCTCCTCCAGCGACAGCCGCCCGCTCACCACCCGACCGGCATCGATGTCGATCAGGTCCGGCCAGCGCTCGGCCAGCTGGGTGCGGGTCGAGACCTTGATCACCGGCACCATGGACAGTCCGTAGGGGGTGCCGCGACCGGTGGTGAAGATATGCAGGTTCATGCCCGCGGCCAGTTGCAGGGTGCCGCAGATGAAGTCGCTGGCCGGGGTGGCAGCGAAGTACAGGCCCTTGCCACGGATCTTCTCGCCGGGCGCGATGACCCCGGCGATGGGGCTGGTACCCGACTTGGCGATCGACCCCATGGCCTTTTCGACGATGTTGTTCAGCCCGCCCTTCTTGTTGCCAGGGGTGGTATTAGCGCTGCGATCGGCCATGCCCCGCTCCAGGTAGCGGTCGTACCAGTCCATCTCGCGGATCAGGGCGTCGGCCACCTCCGGGGTGGCGGCGCGCGGGGTCAGCAGGTGGATGCCGTCGCGCACCTCGGTGTTCTCGGAAAACATCACGGTGGCGCCGGCCCGCACCAGCAGGTCGGCGGCCACGCCCAGGGCCGGATTGGCAGTGATGCCGGAGAAGGCGTCGCTGCCGCCGCACTGCATGCCCACCACCAGTTCGGACGCTGGTACCGTTTCACGGCGGCGCTGATCGAGCACCTCCAGACGCGCTTCGATCAGCCCCATGATCTGCTCGACCATGCCGGCGAAGCCGTTGGCCGAGTCCTGCAGGCGGAACAGCCAGTCTTCTTCGTTCTGCCCGGCGGTGAGGTCATCGCCCGGCATCAGCTGGCTGGCCTGCAGCTTCTCGCAACCCAGGCCGATGACCAGCGCCTGGCCGCCGAAGTTGGGGTTGCGGCTGATGTTGTGCAAGGTACGGATGGGGATCACCGCATCCGGGGCGTTAATGGCCACCCCGCAGCCGTAGCTGTGGGACAGCGGCACCACGTCGTCGACATTGGGGTAGCGCGGCAGGATCTCCTTGCGTACCCGCTCCACGCAATGGTCCAGCACCCCCACCACGCACTGCACGGTGGTGGTCACCGCCAGGATGTTGCGGGTGCCGACGCTGCCGTCCGGATTGCGAAAGCCCTCGAAGGTGTAGCCTTCCAGAGGTTCGCCGACCTGACCGGGCGCGGTGGCCTTGGGCAGGTTGTCCAGCGCCGGCGGCTCCGGCATGCGCAGCAGGGCTTCGGTGATCCAGCTGCCGGCGGGAACGTCCTGCAGGGCGTAGCCGATGACCTCGCCATAGCGCACCACCGCGGCGCCCGCCGCGAGAGCCACCAGGGAGACCTTGTGGCTCTGGGGAATGGCCTCGACCG
This sequence comes from Pseudomonas sp. MOIL14HWK12:I1, assembly GCF_000510705.1. Lineage (NCBI taxonomy): Bacteria > Pseudomonadati > Pseudomonadota > Gammaproteobacteria > Pseudomonadales > Pseudomonadaceae > Pseudomonas > Pseudomonas sp. MOIL14HWK12:I1. Next base: position 135,702 of record NZ_AZNY01000003.1, read on the forward strand.
TGGTCAGGCCATCGGCGAAGGCGGTGCCGGCGGCCACGCCGGGTTCGTTGACCACCACCCCGACGTTGTCCTGGGGGTGGAGCTTGATGTAGCGCGGCGAATCACGGTGATCGATCAGGTTCATGTTCTTATCCTCTGCCGGGGCTCAGGCCCGGGCCGGGTCAGGCTGGGTCGCGCCCAGGATCTCGCCATCGGCGGTACGCAGCTCGACGCGCTGGATGCGACCGACGATGAACAGGTAGCTGAACACCGCCACCAGGGCATTGGCGCCGACATAGACCAGCGCCCACTTGAAGGAGCCGGTGGCGGCGATGAGATAGCCGATGACGATGGGGGTGGTGATGGAGGCCAGGTTGCCGAAGGTGTTGAACAGGCCGCCGGAGAGCCCGGCGATCTGCTTGGGCGAGGTGTCCGCCACCACCGCCCAGCCGAGGGCGCCGATGCCCTTGCCAAAGAAGGCCAGGGTCATGAAGCCCACCACCATCCAGTCGGCGTCGACGTAATTGCAGAAGATCATGCTGGTGGAGAGCAGCAGGCCGCAGACGATGGGCAGCTTGCGGGCGAAGGTCAGGGAATGGCCGCGCCGCAGCAGGTAGTCGGAGATCACCCCGCCGAGCACCCCGCCGATGAAGCCGCAGATGGCCGGCAGCGAGGCGATGAAACCGGCCTTGAGAATGGTCATGCCGCGCTCCTGCACCAGGTACACCGGGAACCAGGTCAGGAAGAAATAGGTGATGGCGTTGATGCAGTACTGGCCGAGGTAGACACCGAGCATCATGCGATTGGTCAGCAGCTGGGTGATGTAGTGCCACTTGGGACCGCCACCCTGCTGGCGGGTGCCGTTGTCCATGTCCACCAGCCCGCCGTTGTCACGGATGTGCGCCAGCTCCGCGGCGTCGATGCGCGGATGCTCCTTGGGGTTGTGGATGTACTTCAGCCAGACCCCGGAGAAGAGGATACCCAGGGCGCCCATGATGACGAAGACGTGCTCCCAGCCGAAGTGGAAGACGATGCCGCCCATGATCGGCGCGAACAGCGCGGTGGCGAAATACTGCGCCGAGTTGAAGATGGCCGAGGCGGTACCGCGTTCGGCGGTGGGAAACCAGGCGGCGACGATGCGCGCATTGCCCGGGAAGGACGGCGCCTCGGCCAGGCCGACCAGGAATCTCAGCATGAACAGGGTGGTCACCGCCCAGGCCACCGGCAGGCCGCCGACCAGCCCCTGCAGCAGGGTGAACAGCGACCAGAAGAAGATGCTGCCGGCATAGACCTTCTTCGAACCGAAGCGATCCAGCAGCCAGCCGCCGGGAATCTGCCCGGCCACATAGGCCCAACCGAAGGCGGAGAAGATATAGCCGAGGGTGACGGCGCTGATGCCGAGGTCCTTCTGCAGGCTGGAGCCGGCGATGGCGATGGTGGCGCGGTCGGCGTAGTTGATGGTGGTCACCACGAACAGCATCAACAGGATCAGGTAGCGCACCCGGGTGGGTCTTGTGGCATCCATGGGGATCCCTCTTGCGTGATTGTTTTTATTGAAGGTGCGAGTCACCGGATGATTGCGCAATCATATCCTGATGCGACAACCTGACTCAGCCCTGGCGTTTGCCAAAGACTAAGGCATGATTGCGCAACCATACAAGTATGACGTCTAACAACTTGAGCGCCGATGGTCAGGTCGTGGCGCGGTCGATGATATGGAAACCGGTGTCGATGCGCACCGCCTCCCGGGCACCATCGCCCAAGTCGAACCGCCGTAGCAACGCCTCTGCCGCCAGGGTGCCCATGCGATCGCCCTCGACACTGACCGAGGACAGCGCCGGGTGCATCTGGGCGGCACTGGAAAGATTGCCGAAGCCCAGTACCGCCAGGTCCTCGGGTAGGCGCAGTCCACGACTGGCGGCTTCCGCCATGACGCCCTGGGCGACGGTGTCCGAGCTGCACACCACCACGTCGAAGGCCTCGTCACGGGCTAGCAGCTGGCGCAGGCCCGCCCGTCCGGACTCCACCAGCGCCGGCGCCGGCAGGATCTCCAGCGGTGGTTCCGCCACGCCCAGCTCGGCCAGCCGCGCGACCAGGCTGCGACAGCGCCGCAGGGCGCGGGGGTCGTCCACCGAGACCACGGCGAAGCGCCGATAGCCACGGGCGTGCAGATGCTCGGCCTGGGCGCGCCCCACGGCTTCGTGGGAAAAGCCCACCTGCATGTCCAGGGGGTCTTCACCGAGGTCCCAGGACTCCACCACCGGGATGCCGGCCTGGGCCAGGCGCTGCCGACTGGCGGCGGTGTGCAGGGTACCGGTCAGCACGATGCCATCGGGCTTGCGCCCCAGCACCGCGGCCAGCAGCTGCTCCTCCTGTTCGGCGCTGTAGCCGGTCAGGCCCAGCAGGGTCTGGTAGCCGGCCTGGGACAGGCGCGCCATCAATGCCTGGACGGTCTCGGCGAAGATGGAGTGAACGATCGTCGGCACGAACAGCGCCACCAGGCGACTGCGATTGGAGGCCAGGCCGCCGGCCAGCAGATTGGGCACGTAGCCGGTGGCCTGCACCGCCGCCAGCACCTTCTCCCGCGCCGCCTCGCTGACGATCTCCGGTCGATTCAGCGCCCGCGAGACGGTGATCGGCGACACCCCGGCGACCCGGGCCACGTCGATGAGCGTGGGGGCAGCGGAATTGACCGCGGTAGAGAGGGCTTTGCTGGACTTCTTGGCCATGAATCGCTGGAGACGAGGAAGAGATCGGCCATGGTAACGGTTGGTGCGGGCGGCGTCCCCGGAGAACACCGGAGCGTGGAAAACCGCGCAGCGTTTTCCACCTGGGAATGGGCAGCGATGGATGAGAGAGCACCGAATCCCGTAGGAGCGGCCCATGGCCGCGATAAAGCCAGCGCCAGGTCTGATCGCGGCCATGGCGGTCCGCCGATGCGGCCGCTCCTACAGTTTAAGCAGCCATCGCACCGCCACGGCCGCGCTGCGCCCTACCCGCCCATCGCCGTCCGAATGTCCGCCGCCAGCTCCAGTACCCGCGCCTCTTCGGTATCCCAGGAGCACATGAAACGCGCCCCGCCGCTGCCGATGAAGGTGTAGAAGCGCCAGCCGCGGGCGCGCAGGAATTCCAGCGCCGGTTCGGAGAGCTGCAGGAACACCGAGTTGGCTTCCACCGGGAACATGAAGTCCACACCGGGCACCCCGCGCACCCGCTCGGCGAGCAGCTGGGCCATGGCGTTGGCGTGGCGAGCGTGGCGCAGCCAGGTGTCGTTTTCCAGCACGCCAAGCCAGGGCGCGGAGAGGAATCTCATCTTGGACGCCAGCTGGCCGGCCTGCTTGCAGCGGTATTCGAAGTCCTCGGCCAGCTCGCGGTTGAAGAAGAGGATCGCCTCCCCCACCGCCATGCCGCTCTTGGTGCCACCAAAGCAGAGCACGTCGACGCCGGCCTTCCAGGTCACCTCGGCCGGGGTGCAGCCCAGGCCGGCCACGGCATTGGAAAAGCGCGAGCCGTCCATGTGTAGGTGCAGGCCGAGGTCGCGGCAGGTGGCGCTGATGGCCTGCAATTCGTTGAGGCCATAGAGGGTACCCACCTCGGTGGCCTGGGTGACGGTCACTGCCCGCGGCTTGGGAAAGTGGATGTCGGCGCGCTTGGTGGCGATCTGCTGGATGGCGCCCGGGGTCAGCTTGCCCTGGTGCGCCGGTGCCAGCAGCAGCTTGGAGCCGTTGGAAAAGAATTCCGGCGCGCCGCATTCGTCGGTCTCGACGTGGGCGGTGTCGGAGCAGATCACGCTGTGGTAGCTCTGGCACAGCGCCGCCAGGGCCAGGGAGTTGGCCGCGGTGCCGTTGAAGGCGAAGAACACCTCGCAGTCGGTCTCGAACAGCTGGCGAAAGCGATCGGCGGCGCGCGCCGTCCAGGTGTCGTTGCCATAGGCGGTCTCGTGGCCGACGTTGGCCGCGGCCATGGCGGCCCAGGCTTCCGGGCAGATGCCGGAATAGTTGTCACTGGCGAATTGCTGGGCGTTGCTGCTCATCGGGCAGTCCTCGCGACGGGTTCGGTGCGGGCCAGCAGCCAGTCGCGCGCGGCGCCCTCGACCAGCGGCAGCACGCGGCGGCGGACCTCGGCGTGATAGCCATCCAGCCAGTCCAGCTCGTCGCTGCGCAGCAGCGCCAGATCCAGGCAGCGGGTGTCCAGCGGACAGAGGGTCAGGGTCTCGAAGGCCAGGAAATCGCCGAATTCGGTGGTTTCCGCGCGGGTGCACAGGAGCAGGTTCTCCAGCCGCACGCCCCACTGGCCGGGGCGATAGATACCAGGTTCGTTGGAGGTGATCATGCCCTCGCGCAGGACATGGTGCGGGGTGACCGTGGCATAGAAGGAAATCGACTGCGGCCCCTCGTGCACATTGAGGAAGTAGCCCACGCCATGGCCGGTGCCGTGGCCGTAGTCGATGCCGGCGGCCCAGATCGGCTCGCGCGCCAGGGCGTCGAGCATGGGCGCGGCGACTCCGGCCGGAAAGCGTGCCCGCGACAGCGCCAGCATGCCCTTGAGCACCAGGGTGAAATCGCGCTTCTGGGCGGCGCTGGGGGTGCCGATGGGCACCACCCGGGTGATGTCGGTGGTGCCGCCCAGGTACTGGCCGCCACTGTCGATCAGCAGCAGGCCGTCGCCCTGGAGTTCGGCATGGGCCTCTTCGGTCGCCCGGTAGTGCGGCAGGGCGCCACCGGCGTTGAAGCCGGCGATGGTGGCGAAGCTCAGAGAGACGAAGTTGGGGCGCGCCGCGCGGGCCTCGCTCAGCCAGTCGTCCACGGTCAGCTCGGTGAGGCGCTCGCCACGGGCCAGGGCCGCCTCGAAACGGGCGAAGAAGACGCACAGCGCGGCGCCGTCCTCTTCCATGGCCATGCGCACCTGGGCCACCTCCTCGGCGGTCTTGCAGGCCTTGAGCAGGGTCGAGGGATTGATCTGCTCGTGCCGCTCGACCCCCTGGGGCGCGGCCTCGGCCAGCCCGAGGGTGACCCGCGCCGGGTCCACCAGCAGGCGACTGCCGACCGGCAGCCGGGCCAGCTCGGCGGCCGCCTGGTGGTAGTCGGCCAGGGTCACGCCGTCCGCCACCAGGGCCGTGCGGATCTCGGCCGGCACCTTGGCCGGGTCGATGAACAGCTGGCAGCTGTCGCTACCCAGCAGCACATGGGCGAGGAACACCGGGTTGTAGGGCACGTCGGCGCCGCGCAGGTTGAGCAGCCAGGCGATGTCGTCCAGCGAGGAGATGAAATGCCAGTCGGCCTTGGCGTCCTTCAGCTTCTCGCGCACCTGGGCGAGCTTGGCGCTGCGCGGCTGGGGGGCCTGGGGGGCGGCATGGGCATAGACCGGCGCCGCCGGCAGCGCGGGGCGCTCGCGCCAGATCGCCGCCAGCGGGTCGAGATCGGTCCGCAGCCGGATACCCTTGGGCTCCAGCGCGCGGCGCAGGGCCGCCGCTGCGCCGAGCGACAGCACCTGGCCGTCCACCAGTACCGTGCCGCCCGCGGGCACCTGGTCGGCCAGCCACTGCAGGTGGGCCTGGGGCTGGCTGGCGACCTGCTTCATCAGGTCGATGCCGCTGCCCGCCAGCTCCTGGGTGGCCTGCTCCCAGTAGCGGCTGTCGGTCCAGACGCCGGCGGCCTCGCGGGTCACCAGCAGCAACCCGGCGGAGCCGGTGAAACCGGACAGCCAGGCACGGCCCTGCCAGTGTTCCGGCAGGTATTCGGACAGATGGGGATCGGCGCTGGGGATCAGGCAGGCATCGGCGCCCTGCTCGGCCAGGAAGGCGCGCAGGTCAGCAAGTCGTTGAGCGGAAGTGGCGGTCATGAGCACCTCGACAAGGTCAGGGGCTCAGTGTGCCGCAGATATAAAAAAGCCGCACCCAAAGGGTGCGGCGGAGAAAGACCAAAGGAGCAAGGAGGGGTGGTCTTTCGAAAGCGGAGCGGCTCAGCGACGCGCGTCGGCGGCGGGAGCGGCCTGATCGCCGTAGTGCTGCATGGCGGCATGATTCTGATCGACCAGCTTGTATCTCAGGCTGGGATTGTCGTCGGCAGCGGCGAACTGGGTGGCGGTCAGGGCGGCAAGGGTCAGCAACAGGGCGGACAGAGAACGTTTCATGGCGAACTCCTCAAAGGTCGTGTTCATCGGGGTACAGGACCATTCTAGGGAAAGAACGCCGCCTAATAAATAGCTTGCTAATTAAATGACTGTTGCAAGGATTGCAACAAGCCCTGGCCTAGTCCTTGGCCCAGTAGCGCTGGTCCTCAAGCACCCGATTCTCCAGCTGCAGCCGTTCGGGCAATTCTTCCTTGAGGAAGTCGATCCAGGTCTTGATCTTGGCGTCGAGAAAGCGCCGCGAGGGATAGAGCGCATGGATGTTGCGTTCGCGCAGGCGGAAGTTGGGCAGCAGGCGCACCAGGCTGCCATCGCGCAGGTAGTTGACCGCGATGTAGCTGGGCAGCAGGCAGATGCCCATGCCCTGGCGGGCCACGCTGGCCAGGGCCTCGGCGACATTGACCTGGAAGACGTAGCGCGGCGCCACCTGCTGCTCGCCGTCTTCACCGGCGAAGACCCAGCGTTCGGAGAAATTCGGATCCAGCAGGCGCAGGCAGTCGTGCGCGGCGAGATCGGCCGGCACCTTGGGCGCCGGGCGCTGCGCCAGATAGCTGGGCGCCGCGCAGACCACGCTGTAGACGCCACCGAGACGCTGGGCGACGAAATCCGAGTCGGCCAGTTCGGTGTCCAGGGTGATGGCGATGTCGTGCCCATCCTCCAGCAGCGCCGGGTGGTTCTGCGAGAGATTCATGACGATCTCGACATGGGGATAGCGCGCGCAGAAGCGCGACACCAGCGGCGCCAGCAACTGGGTGCCCAGACCGGTCATGGAATGCAGGCGCAGATGGCCATGGGGCTTGAGATGGGCGCCGCTGGCCTCGGCTTCGGCCTCGCCAACGTCCTGCAGGATGCGCCGGCAGCGTTCGAGATAGCGCTCGCCCGCCTCGGTCAGCGCCAGCCGCCGGGTGGTGCGGTGCAGCAGGCGGGTCTGCAGATGGCTTTCCAGTTCCGCCAGCAGGCGCGACACCTGGGCGGTGGACAGGTCGAGGGTGTGGGCAGCAGCCGTGAGACTGCCCAGATCCACCACCCGGACGAAGATGCGCATGCCTTGGAAAATATCCATTATTGCCTTTTTCGCAATGGAGTTTCGTCAAGTCGTCACTTTATTGAAAAAGTCGGACGCCCGATAGTGGTGCAGTGAGCTGCTGTGGATTCGACTTGCTGACCGCGCGAATCCTTCCCTCCGGCAGTGGCTCCTTGGATAGCTCCTTGCGGCCTTCCGGCAGACGTCTCCCCTGGAGACCTCAGCCGGAGGGCCGTTTTTTTTGCCTGGCGTTCCGACCAGGCCCCGGCCATCAGTCCCGCCGCTCCGGCTCGCGAATGCGATAGCTGGCGATGTACAGCGCCGGCAGGAACAGCAGCGTCAGCAGCGTCGCGGCGACGATGCCGCCGATCATGGCGTAGGCCATGGGGCCCCAGAACACCTCGCGGGCGATGGGAATCATGCCCAGGCTGGCCGCGGCGGCGGTCAGCAGGATCGGCCGGCGGCGGTGTTGGGTGGCTTCCACCACGGCGTCCCAGGGCGAGCGACCGGCCTGCTCGAAGGCATCGATCTGGGTCACCAGGATCACCGAGTTGCGGATAATGATGCCGATCAGCGCCAGCACCCCGAGGATGGCGACGAAGCCCAGCGGCTGGCCGAAGGGGATCAGCCCCAGCACCACCCCGATCAGGCCCAGGGGCGCCACGCTCGCCACCAGGAACAGCTTGCGGATGCTGTGCAGCTGGATCATCAGGAAGGTGGCCATGAGAAACAGCATCAGCGGCACCACCTCGGCGATCGGGCCCTGGGCCTTGCTGCTCTCCTCCACCGTGCCGCCCACCGCCACCTGGTAGCGCGGCGGCAGCTTGGCGATGAAGGCATCCACGTCCGGCTGCAGCTGCTTGACCAGATCCGGCGCCTGGATCTCGCTGAGGATCGAGGCCTTGAGGGTGATGGTGGGCAGCCGATCGCGGCGCCACACCAGCGGCTGCTCCAGGGCGTAGTCGATACGGGCGAAGGCCTTGAGCGGCACCGCGACGCCCTGGGGCGTCATGATCTGCAGATTCTCCAGGGTCTCCACCGAGCGCCGCTCGGCCTCGCTGGCGCGGGCCACCACGTTGACCAGGTAGATGTCGTCGCGCACCTGGGTCACCGGGGTACCGGTCACCACGCCATTGAGGATCTGCGCCACGTCCTGGGACGAGAAGCCCAGCTGCCGCGCCTTGTCCTGGTTGACCTCGACCTTGAGCATCCGCGCCGGCTCGTTCCAGTCGTAGAGGAAGTCACCCAGTTGCGGACTCTTGCCCAGCACGCTGGCCAGCGCCAGCGCCTGGCGGCGTACCTCGGCGACGTCCGGACCGCTGATGCGGTACTGGATCGGCCGGCCCACCGGCGGCCCCATCTCGAGCGGCTGGACGTAGCCGGACAGCCCGACGAAGTCCTGGCGCAGCCGCTGCTTGAGCTTGGGCAGGAGGCGATTGCGCGCCTCCAGGTCCTTGGCCACCAGGATTACCTGGCCATAGAAGGGATTCTCCAGCTGCTGGTCCAGCGGCAGGTAGAAGCGCACCGCGCCCTGGCCGACATAGGAACTCCAGTGGGCCACGTCAGGATCGTCGGCCAGGGTCTTCTCGAATCTGTCCATCTGCGCCCGGGTGGCGTCGAGGGAGGCGTTCTGCGGCAGGTTGAAGTCGATCAGCAGTTCGGGTCGATCCGAGGACGGGAAGAACTGGTTCTGCACGAACTTCATCGAGAACAGCGCCGCGGCGAACAGCAGCACCGTGAGGAGGATGGTCAGCCAGCGGTGGCGCATGGCGCCCAGCAGGAGGCCGTCGGACCAGCGCGCCAGGCGGCCGGGCTGGTCATGATCCTTGGGCTTCACCTTCTTCGGCAGGATGTGCACGCCGATCACCGGCGAAAAGAACACCGCGACGATCCAGGACAGCAGCAGGGCCACGGCGATCACCGCGAACAGGGTGAAGGTGTACTGGCCGGCGCTGCTGGAGTTGAGGCCGATGGGCACGAAGCCGGCCACCGTCACCAGGGTGCCGGTGAGCATGGGAAAGGCGGTCGACTCGTAGGCATAGGTCGCCGAGCGGTGCAGCGACTCGCCCTCCTCGCGCTTGGTCACCATCATCTCCACGGTGATCATGGCGTCGTCCACCAGCAGGCCGAGGGCGATGATCAGGGCGCCCAGGGAGATCCGCTGCATGGTGATGCCGCTGTATTCCATGAAGACGAACACCAGCGCCAGGGTCAGGGGAATCGACAGCGCCACCACCAGGCCGGCGCGCACGCCGAGGCTGATGAAGCTCACCACCAGCACGATGATGACCGCCTCGAACAGCGCCCGGGTAAAGCCGCCGACGGCCTTTTCCACCACCTGGGCCTGGTTGGAAACCACGTGCACGCCGATGCCCACCGGCAGGGCGCCGGTCAGCTCCTGCATCTTCTCGGTGAGGGCCGCGCCAAAGGTCTGGATGTTGCCGCCGCTGCTCATGGCGATGGCCAGGCCGATCGCCGGCTGGCCGTTGTAGCGGAACAGCGAACTGGGCGGATCGGCGTAGCCGCTGCGGATGTCGGCCAGGTCGGTGAGGCGGTAGAAGCGATCGTCGATGCGCAGATTGACCGCGGCCAGATCGGCGGTGGAGCGGAATTCGCCACTGGTGCGCACGCTGATGCGCTCGGCGCCGGATTCGATGGTGCCCGAGGGGGTCACCGCATTCTGCTGTTGCAGACTCTGCATCACCTGGCGCTGGTCCAGCCCCAGAGCGGCCAGCTTGCGGGTAGAAAAGTCCAGGTAGATGACCTCGTTCTCCGCGCCGATCAGCTGCACCTTGCCGATGCCCGGCACGCTGCGGATCTCGCGGCGCACCTGCTCCACCTGGTCGCGCAGCTGGCGCATGCTGAAGCCGTCGCCGGTGAAGGCATAGATGCTGCCGAAGACGTCGCCGAATTCGTCGTTGAAGGCCGGGCCCTGGATGCCCTGGGGGAATTCACCCTGGATGTCCGAGACCTTCTTGCGCACCTGGTACCAGATGTCGGGAATCGCCTTGGCCGGCGTGGTGTCGCGCAGGTAGACGAACACCGTGGACTGCCCCGGCCGGGTAAAACTCTTGGTGTAGTCGAGGGAATCCAGCTCTTCGAGCTTCTTTTCCACCCGCTCGGTGACCTGGCGCAGGGTCTCCTCGGTGGTCGCCCCCGGCCAGCGGGTCTGGATGACCATGGTCTTGATGGCAAAGGACGGATCTTCCTCGCGTCCCAGCTTCATATAGGAGAAGACGCCCATCAGCAGGGCGACGAACATCAGGTACCAGACGAAGGATTGGTGGCGCAGCGCCCAGTCCGACAGGTTGAAGCCTTTCATGGCCGAGCGCCCTCCTGATCCTTCACCCGCTGTCCCTCCTCGAGACTGTTGACCCCGGCTATCACCACCCGCTCACCCGCCTTCAGGCCGTTGCCGACCCACGCCAGGCCCTCGGCCTCGCGCAGCACCTCGACTGGCCGCTGGCGCACCTGCGCCTGCTCGCCCTGGCCTTCCACCACCCAGACCGAGGTCCGGCCGTCCTGACGCCGCAGCGCCTGGGTCGGCAGCGGCAGGCCCTCCGCCGGTGGCGACTCCAGCTCGCCCTGCACCAGGCTGCCGATGCGCAGCGCGGCCGGTGGCTCGTCCAGGGTCAGGCGCACCCGCCGGGTGCGCGTGGTGGCATCGGCCTGGGGCTCGATCTCGCGCACCCGACCGGCGACCGCCACCTCGGGATCCAGGGCCATGCGCACGGTCAGGACGCGTCCCGGGGTCAGCTGGCCGATGGCCTGGGCCGGCAGGTCCAGCACCGCCTCGCGGACGTCCGGACGGGCGACCCGCACCACCGGCTGACCGGCGGACACCACCTGGCCGACCTCGGCCTGCCAGGCGGTGATCACCCCGTCGAAATCGCTGTAGAGCTCGGCATAGTCGCGCTGATCGCGGGCCTGGCGCTCGGCGCTCTGGGCCTGTTCGCGGGCGGCTTCCAGGGTGTGCAGGCGGGTCAGCGCCTGATCCAGCTGGGAGCGCGAGCCAACGCCCTGATCGAACAGCTGCTGCTGGCGCCGGGCATCGTTGCGCGCATCGCGCCACTGGGCTTCGGCATCGGCGGTCTGGCCCTGCCGACTGCGCAGGGCATTGTCCTGATCGGTGGGATCCAGCGCCGCCAGCAACTGGCCACGGCGTACCGGCTGACCCACGTCCAGCAGCCGCCGGGTCATGCGACCGCCGACGCGAAAGCCCAACACGCTCTCGTAGCGCGCCTGGATACTGCCGGCAAAGACTTCGCGCCCGGGCGGCGGGGCACTCAAGGTCAGGGTCGCCACCGGCCGGATCGGCGGTGGCGGGGCCTCATCATCCGAGCAGCCCGCCAGGATCAGCAGCAGACACAGCGGCAGCAGCGGCTTCATGGGCGCACCTCGTTGAAGGCCGAGCGCTCGGCGACTTCGACCCGCTGGCCTGGACTCAGCGCCTGGCCGCCGGCGACCACGATGCGGTCGCCGGCCTTGAGGCCCTCGTTGACGATGATGCTGTCGCGGGTGAACCGCTCGATGCGCAGCGGCTGCAGGCTGACCCGCCCGTCTTCGCCGAGGCGCCAGGCGGCGGGCTGCTCGGTGGTGCCGTTCAGCGCCGTCCAGGGCAAGGCGAAGCCCTGCTCCGTCGCGCCCTCGAGCTGGGCATTGACCACCGCCCCCAGGGTCATGGCCGCCGGGGGTCTATCGAGTTGTACCTTGACGCGCACCGTGCCACTGCTCGCCACGGTCGGGGCGATCTCGCGCAGGGTACCCCGGGTCGTGACGGCCGGTTGCGCCTGCAGGGCGACGGGCAGGGTCTGGCCGACCTTGAGTTCGCGGGCCAGGGATTCATAGAGATCGAAGACGGCGTCGAGGTCGCCGCTCACCGCCAGGTCGAAGATCGCCGTGCCGGCCTGCACCACCTGCCCGGCTTCGGCGTGGCGGGCGGTCAGCACCCCGGCGGCGCTGGCGCGCAATTCGGTATAGCCCAGTTGCTTGCGCGCATCGTCGCGCTGGGCGACGGCGGTCTGCAGGGCGCTGCGGGCACCGTCCAGGGTGGCCTGGGCCTGGTCGTACTGGCTGCGACTGGTATAGCCCTTGGGCAACAGGGCGGCCTGGCGCTCGAAATCGACCCGCGCCAGCCGGGTGCGGGCTTCCTGGGCTTCCACCTGGGCCTGGGCCGCCGCCAGGTTATTGCGCAGATCCTGGGGATCCAGCCGGGCCAGGACCTGACCCTCGCGCACGCGATCGCCGACATCCGCCAGCCGTTCGCTGATCTTGCCACTCACGCGGAAACCGAGCGGCGCCTGCACCCGCGCCTGGATATCCCCGGTAAAGGGGATGCGCTGACTGTCCTTTATCGGACTCAGCTGCACCACCACCACCCGCGCCAGTTCCTCGGTGGGCGGTTGCTCCTGGGAGCAGCCCGGTAACAGTGTTACCAGGGTCAGAGCAGCCGTTACCTGGCAGAGGCGAGCAAGGCGGAGAGCCCTCATGATTGTCCTTATCGGTGGAAGAGGCGCGATCTGCGAACTGACCACAGGCGGCGCAGGGGGTTCGTCTGACGAATTGTCAGGCGCCTGGCGATGCTTGGGAAGCGCTACGACGAGGGCGCTGGGCAAATGCCCGGCAGCGGAGCGGCCATTCGCCCACAAATGTTCACAAATGCCCTGGAACCCGGCATTCCAGGCCGCAGTCAACTGAGACGTGCGCTGTGGACCTGCCCGTCCGCAGCTGATGCCCGCCACCGTTCCGGCGCGGGCCCCATCAGATTCACAGGTTTATTTCGACGAGGCCGAACTCATGAAAAAGCTGCTGATCACCTCTACCGCTGCTGTGATGCTGTCGATGGCCACGGGTGTCTTCGCGGCCGAAACCTCCAAGAGCGCCACGGCCGTCAATGGATCCGCCACCACCGAGGTGCCGGGCAAGACTACCGTGAAGGGCGGTGCCGATGGCGCTGCCGAAGTGCCCTTCAAGAGCGACAAGCCCAACAAGGTCGACGCTCGCAACCAGAACAACATGCAGTAATCACCGTCCCTGGCGGTAACAGAAAGCCCCGGCATGCCGGGGCTTTTTGCTGTCTGCCGTTCAGCCTGCAGACAAAACAAACCCCGCCGAAGCGGGGTCTGTGGAAGCTGTGCAGCAGCCGGGCTTAGCGCCAGAACGGCTTGTGCATTTCCTGGTAGCGCTGGGCCTCGGTGATACCGGCGTCGGCCAGCATACGGGCGTCCAGACGGGCCAGTTCGTTGCGGCTGGCGATGCGACGCTGCCAGGTGGACAGGGTGGAGATAACGCGCAGGGCAGCGGGCACACGGTTGCTGGGCTTGGCGTTGTACAGCGAGGAACTGAAGGTGCGTTCCATGGTGGCTTTCCTTCCCGCTTGTGACGGGTACTGGTCATCGAATGGCACCATTGTCTCGCCAGGCGAGTGCTACCACCAGTAACAGTCCAGGGAAAGGTTCGCGGATCACTCGGCACACAATTGCAACTGTACTGCTGCAATTTGGGTCATTCTGTAACGCATTGCACCATTGCAGTGCAAAATTTGGTTACCAGAGGGAACATCGCGAGAATTTGAGCTGTACAGTTGGCCGGAAGGCCAGGAAACAGGAGTGCTGTTCTACCTGTTACCGCGGCCGCTGTCCAGCCTGGAAGGAACTCCGTGCTCCAGAAAGGAGCGCTTCCGACGCCCGGTGGCGCCGGAAGCCTCTGGTCATCAGCGCGCGGCAGCGGCCAGGCTCGGGGTGGCGGGCTGACGCCGGCCTACCCAGGTGCCGATGGCCACGACCAGCAGCGCCAGCAGACCGGTCGCCAGGATCTCGAAGCGATGGGCTTCGCTGAACAGCATCACGGTCAGGGCGCCGACGATGAAGACGATCACCGCCCAGGTCAGCCAGGGGAACAGCCACATGCGGAACTCCAGGGTTTCGCCGCGGGCGATCAGCTTGCGTCTCAGGCGCAGCTGGGTCACGGCGATCACCAGATAGACCAGCAGGGCCACGGCGCCGGAGGTGGACAGCAGGAAGCTGAACACCGCCTCGGGCATGGTGTAGTTGGCGATGGTGGTGAGGAAGCCCACGGCGGTACTGGCCAGCACGGCCGCGCGCGGCACGCCGCTGCTGGAGGCACGCCCCATCTTGGCCGGGGCATCGCCACGGCGGGCCAGCGAATAGAGCATGCGCGAAGCGGTGTAGAGCGCCGAGTTCAGGCAACTGGCCACGGCGACCAGCACCACGCAGTCGACGATCAGCTTGGCATTGGGGATCGACAGCACCTCGAGGGCGCGCTGGTAGGAACCCACGATCGGCAGCTGGGCATCGTTCCAGGGCACCATGGACACCACCAGGAAGATGGAGACCAGGTAGAACAGCGCGATCCGCCAGATCACCGAATTGGTGGCCTTGCTGATCTGCCGCGACGGGTCCTTGGACTCGGCGGCGGCGATGGTGACGATCTCGGTCCCCATGAAGCTGAACATAGTGGTCAGCAGGGCGCCGAGCACCGCGCCGAAGCCATTGGGCATGAAGCCGCCGGTATGGGCCATCAGATTGCTCAGGCCGCTGACCTCGCGACCCGGCAGGGCGCCGACCAGGGCGGCCGCGCCCAGGGCGATGAAGGCGACGATGGCGATGACCTTGAGCAGGGCGAACCAGAATTCGAACTCGCCGTATTTGGCGACGCTAAACAGGTTGGTCACGGTCAGGATGCCGGTAATGATCAGGGCGAATTGCCAGGTGGCGATCGCCGGGAACCAGGCGTTAAGGATGGCGGCGGCGGCCACGGCCTCCAGCGGGATCACCAGCACCCAGAACCACCAGTACAGCCAGCCAATGGTGAAGCCGGCCCAGCGGCCGATGCCCTGCTGGGCATAGGACGAGAAGGAACCGGTATCGGGCGAGGCGACGGCCATTTCACCCAGCATGCGCATGACCAGCACCACCAGGGTACCGGCCAGGGCGTAGGCCAGCAGCACGGCCGGGCCGGCCGCGGCGATGGCATGACCGGAGCCGACGAACAGACCGGCACCGATCACCCCGGCGATGGACAACATGGTCACATGGCGCGGTTTGAGCGCCGGAGAGAGGTTGCATTCTACGTTGGACATAAGGTGTTACCTGACAACGGAAAGCCTCCCAAGTGCAACTTGCGCGCCACCCGGGCTGAAATCGGCACAAAATGAACGCAAAGGGTGCAACGCCTCGCGGAAAGCGGCGAAAAAGCGGCGTTCCGTCGAGCTATCGCGCTAACCATCTGATGTGAAAAGCGATTTCTTTCAGGTATGCGCGCCCCATCGGCTTGCTTCGTTAGGTATCACCTTGTGCAACTTGCACTCTTATGGTGCTTGTACAGGTGGAACCTTAGGTAACCCTGGGCCTGGAGCTGGCCGCCACGCCCTTCGCTACCTGACCGCAGAACCAGGACACGACGGAAGAGACCGCCTTGCCTGGCATCCGCTGTTGGCTCGCCCGAGTAGCAGGTACCGCTCAGGGCCGTGGCTTGGGCGCTTTTCCATGCCAATGCAGCAGCAGTGGGAACTTGCCGAGCCGCCAGGGCTCTGCACACCTGCGACAAAATGTAACCGCGACCGGCAGATGTTGGTAATATTCCAACATATTAGCTAGCTAACCATAAGCCCTGCGGTTCCACGTCGGGCACCTGATGAGACCCTGACCATGTCCGCAGACGATTCCGTCCCGGCCCGCCGCGACTTCCTGCGCAAGTCCCTGAGCCTGATTCCCGTGGTCGCCCTGGCGAGCGGTGCCCCCTCGGGCCTGGCCCTCGCCGCGCCCACCCCGGAAAGCAAGCCGGGCAGCAGTCCGCGCGCCGACCACTATCAACCGGTGTTCTTTACCGCCGAGGAATGGGCCTTCGTGCAGGCCGCGGTGGCCCGGCTGATTCCGGAGGACGACCTGGGCCCGGGCGCGCTGGAAGCCGGTGCGCCGGAATTCATCGACCGGCAGATGCAGACCCCCTACGCCCGTGGCGGCCTCTGGTACATGCAGGGCCCCTTCGCCGCCGATGCCGCGCCGGAGATGGGCTACCAGAGTCGCCTGGTACCCCAGGACCTCTATCGCCTGGGCATCGCCGCGGTGGATCGCTGGACCCGCGAGCAGCACGGCAAGGTCTTCGCCGAGCTGGCACCCGCCGCGCAGGACGCGGCCCTCAAGGCGCTGGAAAGCGGTGACGCCAGCCTGGACGGCGTACCGGCCAAGCTGTTCTTCGCCCAGCTGCTGCAAAACACCCGGGAAGGCTTCTATTGCGACCCGCTGCATGGCGGCAACAAGAAACTGGTCGGCTGGAAGCTGGTGAATTTTCCCGGTGCCCGCGCCGACTTCATGGACTGGGTGGAGCGCGACGAGCGCTATCCGCTGCCCCCGGTCTCCATTCGCGGGGAGCGCGGTTGATGGCCAAGGTATTGCCCAGCAAGCAGGTAGTGATCGTCGGCTTCGGCTGGACGGGGGCCATCATGGCCAAGGAACTGACCGAGGCCGGCCTGGACGTGGTGGCCCTGGAACGTGGCAGCTACCGCGACACCTATCCCGATGGCTCCTACCCGCAGGTGATCGACGAACTTACCTACAGCATCCGCAAGAAGCTGTTCGTCGATGTCTCCAAGGAAACCGTCACCATCCGCCACAGCGTCAACGACGTCGCCCTGCCCAACCGCCAGCTCGGTGTCTTCCTGCCTGGCGATGGCGTGGGCGGCGCCGGCCTGCACTGGTCGGGGGTGCATTTCCGCGTCGACCCGGTGGAGTTGCGCCTGCGCAGTCATTATGAAGAGCGCTACGGCAAGAAATTCATCCCCGACGGCATGACCATCCAGGATTTCGGCGTCAGCTACGCCGAGCTGGAGCCCTACTTCGATTTCGCGGAAAAGGTCTTTGGCACCTCGGGCACGGCCTGGAGCATCAAGGGCCAGGTGGTGGGCGACGGCAAGGGTGGCAATCCCTATGCGCCGGATCGCTCCAGCGATTTCCCGCTGCCGGCGCAAAAGAACACCGTCTCGGCGCAGCTGTTCGAGAAGGCCGCGCGGGAGGTGGGCTATCACCCCTACAACCTGCCCTCGGCCAACACCTCGGGGCCCTACACCAACCCCTACGGTTGCCAGATGGGCCCCTGCAACTTCTGCGGCTACTGCAGCGGCTACGTCTGCTACATGTATTCCAAGGCCTCGCCGAATCTCAACATCCTGCCGGCGCTCAAGCAGGAGCCGCGCTTCGAGTTGCGCAGCCAGGCCCATGTGCTCAGGGTCAATCTCGACAGCACCGGCAAGAAGGCCACCGGGGTGACCTATCTGGACGCCCAGGGCCAGGAGCTGGAGCAGCCGGCCGACATCGTCATCCTCGCCGCCTTCCAGTTCAACAACGTGCGCCTCATGCTGCTGTCGGGCATCGGCCAGCCCTATGATCCCAGGACCGGCGAAGGCGTGGTCGGACGCAACTTCGCCTACCAGAACATGGCCACCATCAAGGCCTTTTTTCGCCAGGACCAGCACCACACCAACCCCTTCATCGGCGCCGGTGGCAATGGCGTGGCGGTGGACGACTTCAACGCCGACAACTTCGACCACGGCCCCCACGGCTTCGTCGGCGGCTCGCCCATGTGGGTCAACCAGGCCGGCACCCGGCCCATCGCCGGCGCGGCCAATCCGCCCGGCACGCCCCAGTGGGGCAGTGCCTGGAAAAAGGCCCAGGCCGGCTACTACAACCACCAGCTGTCGATGGACGCCCACGGGGCGCACCAGTCCTATCGCGACAACTACCTGGACCTGGACCCCACCTACCGCGACGCCTATGGGCAGCCGCTGCTGCGCATGACCTTCGACTGGAAGGACAACGACATCCGCATGACGCGCTTCATGGCCGCCAAGATGAAGAAGATCGCCGAGGCCATGAATCCCGAGCACATCAGCGTGTCGGTCAAGGATTTCGGCGGTCACTTCAACACCGCCAGCTACCAGACCACCCACCTGAACGGTGGCGCCATCATGGGCACCGACCCCAAGACCAGCGCGGTCAATCGCTACCTGCAGAGCTGGGACGTGCACAACGTCTTCGTACCGGGCGCCTCGGCCTTTCCCCAGGGCCTGGGCTACAACCCCACCGGCCTGGTGGCGGCCCTGACCTACTGGTCGGCGCGGGCCATCCGCGAGCAGTACCTGAAAAATCCCGGCCCGCTGGTGCAGGCATGAGAGGCGCGCCCATGATCCTTCGTACCCTCGCGACCCTGCTCCTGGGCAGCGGCCTGGCGCTGGCGGCCCAGGCCGCCGAAGACACTGACCCGGCGCTGGTCAAGCAAGGCGAATACCTGGCCCGCGCCGGCGACTGCGTGGCCTGCCACACGGCGCCGGGTGGCCAGCCCTTCGCCGGCGGCCTGCCCATGCAGACGCCCATCGGCACCCTCTATTCCACCAACATCACCCCGGATCGGCAGACCGGCATCGGCGACTACAGCTATGCCGACTTCGACGCTGCCATCCGCCAGGGTATCGCCAAGGAGGGCCATACCCTCTATCCGGCCATGCCCTACCCCTCCTATGCCCGAGTCAGCGAGGGCGACATGCGCGCCCTCTATGCCTACTTCATGCATGGCGTGACGCCGGTCGAGCAGGTCAATCGCGACAGCGACATCCCCTGGCCGCTGTCCATGCGCTGGCCGCTGGCGATCTGGCGCCAGCTGTTCGCGCCCGAGGTGGTGCAATTCCAGCCGGCGCCGGACCAGGATCCGGTGGTGGCCCGCGGCGCCTATCTGGTCGAAGGCCTCGGCCACTGCGGCGCCTGCCACACCCCGCGTGCCTTCACCATGCAGGAGAAGGCGCTCTCCCCCGCCGACGGCAAGGACTTCCTGGCCGGCAGCGCGCCCCTGGAAGGCTGGATCGCCAAGAATCTGCGCGGTGATCACCGCGACGGCCTGGGCAGCTGGAGCGAAGCGCAGCTGGTGCAATTCCTCAAGACCGGGCGCTCCGCCGACAGCGCGGTGTTCGGCGGCATGACCGAGGTGGTGCAGCACAGCCTGCAGTACCTGAGCGACGCCGATTTGCAGTCCATCGCCCGCTACCTCAAGACCCTGCCGGCCAAGGATCCGCACGACGCGCCCTTCCAGGCAGACGGACGGGCCGCCGCGGCGCTCTGGCGCGGCGACGACAGCGCCCGTGGCGCCCAGGTCTATGTGGACAACTGCGCCGCCTGTCACCGCACCGACGGCCAGGGCTACGACCGGGTGTTCCCGGCGCTGGCCGGCAATCCGGTGCTGCGCACCGCCGACGCCAGTTCGCTGATCAACATCGTGCTCAAGGGCGGCACCCTGCCCGGCCTGCACACGGCGCCCTCGATGATCGTCATGCCGCCCTTCGGCTGGCGGCTGAACGATGCCCAGGTGGCCGACGTGGTCAGCTTCATCCGCGCCAGCTGGGGCAACGCCGCCGCCCCGGTCAGCGCCGCCGACGTCGCCAAATGGCGCACCGATGACAACCGCACCACATCCGGTGATGACCTGGGGCAGGCGTTCGGTCACCAGCAACCTGCTCCGTCGCCCGCTGGCGGCGACACCCCGGCAGGGGCGCACTGAGTCCCTGCCAGACTGACGCTCGGTCAGTCTGGCAGCAGCTCGTCGAGTGCCAACGACCATCAAGCCCATCGCCGACCGACGGGCTTGCGCGGTTGGCATCGATCCTGCTAGCTTGATCGGGTTAGTACCAAGCTGACCCCAATCGCTGGACGCCTTTCCGCTCGTTGTAGCAGCGCGAAATCAGCGTCATCCGGATCGACTGATCCCTCGATTGCTCAGGATCTGCCGCCGCGGCCTCTGAATCTCGTGCCCGGCCGGTTGCCTGCCTTCCCAAGTACTTACCTGCATGCCTGGGCGTTTCGCCCACACGCTGCCTTCCTCCAGCCAGAGATTCAGCCGTCGGCCGTCATGGGTACGAGGTTGCTGGAGTTATTTCACCGCGCCGACTGAGCGTGGATCCCAAGGATAGTCATATGAACATTCAAAACCAGGCCATCGCGGCCATGCAACATCTCCAGGCGGCCTTTGCGCCGTTCCACTGCATCACCACCCCGGCTTCGCGCAAGGGCGGCTTCAGCTTCACCGTGGTCGACGAGCGCGGCGTGGCCTGTCGCAGCGAGCGTCTCTACCCCGAGCAGTACAGCGCTGCCGACGGACTGGAGCGCGTCATCGCCCGTACCCGCCGCGCCCTGGCCGCCTGAGACGCGCTACGAGTGCCGGACGCATCACGGATTCCGTGATGCCCATGCCGGCCGCCTCCATCTGCGGTATGTTTGGCACAGCTTCGCGTAGGCGTGAGCCAAACAATGAATCCCAAGATGGAGGTCGCATGTCGCAAGTCGTATTCATCCGCCATGGCCAGTCGGCGTGGAACCTGGAAAACCGCTTCAGTGGCTGGGCGGATGTGGATCTGACCGAACAGGGGATCCGCGAGGCCCACGAGGGCGGTCAGGCACTCAAGGACGCCGGCTTCCTCTTCGACGTGGCCCACGTCTCGGTGCTCAAGCGCGCCGTGCGCACCCTATGGCACGTGCAGGAAGGCATGGACCAGATGTGGTTGCCAGTGGTGAGCGACTGGCGCCTCAACGAGCGTCACTATGGCGGCCTGACCGGACTGAACAAATCCGAGACCGCCGCCAAGTACGGCGAGGAACAGGTGCTGGTCTGGCGCCGCAGTTACGACGTGCCGCCGCCCGAGCAGAGCGTCGAGGAGCAGCAGGCGCTGGCCGCCGATCCGCGCTATGCCGGTCTGTCGCTGGATCAGGTACCGCGCACCGAATGTCTCAAGGATTGCGTCGAACGCGTCCTGCCCTACTGGAACGAAGTCCTGGCGCCGGCCATTCGCAGCGGCCAGCGCGTGCTGGTGGTCGCCCATGGCAACTCCATGCGCGCCCTGATCAAGTACCTGGACAACATCTCCGACAGCGACATCGTCAGCCTCAACATCCCCAACGGCGTGCCGCTGGTATACGAGTTCGACGAAGACCTGAAGCCTACCAAGCACTACTACCTGGCCGACCCGGACGAGGTCGCCGCCAAGATGGCCGCGGTGGCCAATCAGGGCAAGGCGAAGTAAGGCGTTTCATCGCGGCCATGGCGGTCCGCCGATGCGGCCGCTCCTACGGTTACCTAGGAGTCTGTAGGAGCGGCCCATGGCCGCGATTTTCTTAGCGAGAAAACCGGATCGTTTTCAAGACGAGACCTGTAGCGTGGAAAACCGCTTAGCGTTTTCCACAACCAAGGTCGTGGGTGAACGGTGGATAAGGCTGCGCCGTTATCCACCCTACCTCACGCCTGGCCGTTCGGGCGCCCTACAACGCGCGCCTCGCCCAGCACGCCCTCTTCTTCCGCCTGGGCCGCCTGGATTTCCTCGTCACCTTCCACCCCGCCATCGCCCGGGGTCTTCTCGCCCTTTTCCTTGCCGTCGTCGCTGTGGTGCTCGATCACCGCATTGATCTCCGCGCCGAACAGCAGCACCGCGGACGACAGATAGAAGTACAGCAACAGCACGATGATGGCGCCGATGCTGCCGTAGGTGGCGTTGTAGTTGGCGAAGTTCTGCACGTAGTAGCCAAAGCCCAGGGACGCCAGGATCCAGACCACCACCGCCAGTACCGAGCCGGGGGTGATGAAGCGGAAGTCCTGCTTCACGTCCGGGGTGACGTAGTAGAGCGCCGCCACGGCGATCATCAGCAGGGCCACCGCCAGCGGCCAGCGGATCAGTGCCCAGAGGGTCACCATGTAGTCTTCCAGCCCCACGTAGGCAGCCAGCCAGTTCATCACCTGGGGCCCCAGCACCATGAGCGCGGCGGCGCTGAGCAGGATTCCGGCGAGGCCGATGGTATGCAGCACCGACAGCGGAATGCGCTTCCAGGCCGGACGGCTTTCCACCACGTCATAGGCGCTGTTCATGGCGGTCATCAGCGAGCGGAAGCCACCGGAGGCGGACCAGAGCGCGACGATGATACTGAAGGACAGCAGCCCGCCCTTCTGTGTCTGCAACTGGTCGATGATGGGATTGACGGTGTCCAGCGCCGTGACCGGCAGCAGATAGGCGGCCTGTTCGCGGAGGAAGGTAAAGAAGTCCGGCAGATGCAGGAAGCCGATCAGGGCGATCAGGAACAGCAGGAAGGGAAACAGCGAGAACAGCATCTGGTAGGCCAGCGCTGCGGCATAGGTGGGCATGTCGTCGGCCACGAATTCCTGGACGGCACGCTTGATGAGGGTGAACGGCGAAACGCCGCGCAGGCTGAAGGCAAACAAGGACATAACGGCTCCTGACGAACGTTCCTCACGAAGGATTCCTGGGGCCGGCCTGCACGGCCTGCGCCCGGCGGCTTTGCAGGTCCGCCCTACCTTCAGAGTGGCAGCGGCCGGGTTGGTTGCGCCCTGACGTCAGAAGCCGGACCCCGAGGCATCCCGGCAGGCAGCGACTTCGGCGGCGGTAGGCGTGCGGATTTCCTCTATCCCGCGGCTTTCGTCGAAATCGATGTAGCCGGCGGCGGCGAATTCGCGCAGCCAGCCATCCATGGGCCAGAGTCCCCAGCGCGCCTGGAAGCGCCGGGCGTTCTCCAGGATGCTGGCGAAATGGTTGAGCGGTGGGTGATAGGTCGGATGGTACTGGTGGAAGGCCCGCGCCTCGGCCTGGTAGACCGGCACCCCCGCCGCGCGGGCGCGAAAGGCGAAGTCGGTGTCCTCGCCGCCATAGCCGCGATAACCCTCATCGAAGCCGCCGATGCGGCCGAAGGTGGCGCGGGTACAGGCGAAGTTGAGCGACCAGAACAGCGGGTGGGGAATCGCCTCGCCAGGCGGACGATCCCGGTGCAGGGGATGGACGACGCCGCTGGCGCGCAGCTCTTCCGGCGTCCAGTCACCTTCCGCGACGCCCGCCGGCAGGTAGTGGACGAAGCCCTGGTGCAGGGCTTCGGGGTGGGCCATTAGCGCCTCCTGGTAGGCGTCGAGCAATTCCGGCGCAGGAATGCAGTCCACGTCGAGAAACACCAGCTCCTCGCCTGGCGCGGCGACTACGGCAGCATTGCGCGCAGCGGCCAGGGGCAAGATGCCGTCGCCCTCGACTCCGTGCACCTGGATCGGAAAGCGTGGGCTGTGCCAGGCGCGCGGTGCCTCGTTCATCTGCACCACCACCAGGGCCGCAGGCGGGGTCGGCGCCCGCTCCAGGCCGCGGATGAGATTGGCCAGTTGCCGCTCGCGGCCATGGACCAGGGTCAGGACGATCATGCCAGCACCTCGTGGGCGACCTGTCGAATACAGGCAGCGGCGCGCCGGGCGCCCTCGCCATCGCTTACCGCCGCCCAGCGCTCGGGATCGAGTTCGCGCGCCCTGGCCAGCAGCCCCGGCCAGTCCTCGTCGACGGGCCAGCTTTCACAGGTGATCGCCAGGTCCTGGGCGGCCAGCAGGCGCCCGGTGGACAGTTGCTCGTCGAAGGGCCGGGCATCCGGCAGGCAGAGGAAGCGGCAGCGCAGGTCGGCCAGTTCCGCCACCAGGCTGTCACCCGCCGAGCCGACCACCAGCTCGGCGCGGGTCAGCCAGGGTGCGGGATCGGCCACGCTGCCCAGAAAAGTCAGATTGGCCGGTGCCTCGGTGGCGTCGTCCAGCACCGGACCCAGCACCGTCCAGTGCCAGGCGGGACAGGCGCGGGCTGCCGCCACCAGGCGCGCGCGGCTGAAGGCGGTGCCGCCATGGCCGGCGATGACGGTGACCGTGTCGGGCTCGCGCCCCCAATCGGGGTCTTGCCCGGCATAGCGCGACAGGCTGCCGGCATAGCAGGTCTTGGCCCGCCAGGCGGCCGGGGTATCAGGCTCTTCCAGGCAGTCCGGATAGGGTGCCAGCAGGCGAGTGGCACTGGCGTAGGCCAGTTCGTGGGCGGCATCGAAGCGACTGCCGCGCTGGCGCAGATAGATCGTCGGCACGCCGCACAACCGGGCCAGTAGCGCCACCTCCACCGAGACGTCGACCACCAGCAGGCAGGGCCAGGCGCGGCGAAACCAGTCCACCAGCAGACCCATGCGCTCGCGCAGCCCTGCCACCCCCAGCGGCGCATAGTGCAGGCAGGCGAAGGCTTCGCCTTCGACGCCCGCGGCCACGTCGGGCGGCAGCGGGCAGAGCTGGACGTTGGGCAGCGCCACCCGTTCGGGCAGGCGACTGCCGAACAGGGTCAGGGGACCGTCGAAGGCCGCGGCGATGGCCAGGGCGCGGGTCACGTGGCCGGCGCCGTGATGGTGGGCGTAGTAGCCGACGTTCAGCTCAGTCACGGGCGGTCTAGCCACGGGCAGTCTAGCCACGGGCGACTCGGCCAGCAGCGACATCGGCGAGCAGGCGCTCGTAGCGGTCGATCATCAGCTGGTGGCTCCACTGAGCCTCGGCCCGCGCCCGGCAGGCCTCGCGGGACAGCGACAGGGCTTCGCGCAGGGCCGCCGCCAGCGCCGGCACGTCGCCTGGCGGGGCCAGGGCGCCGGTCTCGGCGGTGAGCAGTTCCGGCAGGGCGCCGCGAGCAAAGGCGGCGACCGGTGTGCCACAGGCCAGGGCCTCGGCGACGATCAGGCCGAAGGGTTCGTCCCAGCAGGGCGTGACCAGACAGGCACGGGCCTGGGCGACCTCGGCCGCCAGGGCGGTACGGTCCAGGTGACCGAGGTAGACGGCTCCGTCCCCCAGGCGGGGTTCGATCTCCTGGCGGAAATAGCGCTCGTCGGTGGCCTGGCCGGCTAGGCGCAGGGCCACACCGGCCTCGCGTGCGGCATCCAGCGCCAGGTGCGGCCCCTTGTCCGGCACCAGGCGGCCGAACCAGAGGGCATGGTCGCCGATCGGCGTCTCGCGCGGGCGCCAGGCGTCGAGGTCGATGCCGTTGGGGATCACGTGGCAGGCCGGCGCGAGGTGCGCCCAGTTGTCGGCATTGGCCTGGGACACCGTGCAGTAGTGGCCGCCGCCGCGCTTGTGCAATTCGCCGAGGGCGTTGATCAATTCGAAGAATGGCGGGGTGTGCAACACCGTGAGCATGGGGGTGCGGATCAGCCCGGACATGGTCACCGGCACATAGTGCAGGGCGTTGTTGAAGATGACGTCGAAGCCGTAGCCATCGATGCGCTGCATGCAGTCCAGATAGCCGTGGTGCTCGTCGAGGTATTCGGAGCTGAGCACGTTGCGCTTGCGCCGGCAGCCGTCCGCGCCGTAGTTGCCGTCGTCGAGGATGGGCACCACCTCCAGCTCCGGCGCCGAGGCCGAACTGGCGAACAGCGTCACCGCATGGCCACGCTCGCGCAGCTGCAGGGTGATGTCGTAGGTGAAGGCTTCGAGACCGCCGGCGAACGGCTGGCGTACCGGGTGTTTCACGTGGGTAAGAATGCCTATGCGCATGGAACCGTCCGCCTGCTGTTGCCTGTCATCCCACCGTCCTTATCGCGAGCCGCTGGTTGATAGGAGTCTCAGCGACGGGAATTGGTTGTGCGCTTCGTCGTGAAAGCCGCACGGCGGGCAAACCGCGGAACCCTGCCGGGGGTCAGCCTTCCTGGACCCGTATTCCCAGCAGACGACGGAGGTTTCCATGCGTTATGAACTGCACTACTGGCCCAGCATCCAGGGCCGCGGCGAATTCGTCCGCCTGGCGCTCGAAGAAGCCGGCGCACCCTATCTCGATGTCGGCAACGCCCCGGAAGGCGAAGGCCTGGGCGTACCCGCTCTGGAAGACTATCTGCAAGGCAGGAAGACCCGCCGCCCGCCCTTCGCCCCGCCCTTTCTCAAGGCCGGCGACGAGGTCGTCTCCCATGTCGCCAACATCCTCCAGTTCCTCGGGCCGCGCCTGGACCTGGTACCGGCCGACGAGGAAGCCCGCTTCTGGGTGCACGGTCTGCAGCTGACCATCACCGACCTCACCGCCGAGGCCCATGACGTCCATCATCCGGTGGCCATCTCCCTGACCTACGAAGAGCAGCAGGATGAAGCCCGGCGCCGCGCCAAGGCCTTTGCCGGCGAACGGATCCGTACCTACCTGAGCTATTTCGAGCGGGTGCTGGGCTACAACCCGGCGGGTGACCATTGGCTGGTGGGCGACCAGCGCTCCTATGTCGACCTGTCGCTGTTCCAGGTGGTGGCCGGCCTGACCTATGCCTTCCCCAACGCCATGCGCCGCCTGGCACCGGAGATCCCGCGGGTGCTGGCCCTGGCCGAGCGAGTGGCCGCGCGACCCAACATCGCCGCCTACCTGGCCTCGCCCCGCCGTCTGCCGTTCAGCGAGAACGGCATCTTCCGTCACTATCCGGAGCTGGATCCGGCCTGACGGGCAAAAGAAAAGGCCGCCCGGGGGCGGCCTTTTCGTCACGACTGGACTCAGGCGCGGTCGATGGTGTTCTTGACCGCTTCCTTGCCCTTGCCGACGTTCTTCTGCAGCTTGCCTTCGGCTTCCTGGGCACGACCCTCGCCTTTCATGCGCGAGTTGTCGGTGGCTTCGCCGATACCTTGCTTGACCTTGCCGGCCACTTCTTTGGCGGTACCCTTGATCTTGTCGCTGGTGCTGCTCATATCAGTCTCCTTGGGATCGCACAGGCAGTGCGCTTGTAAAATCCGACTGCGGCTCTAGCCGGGTGGTTTCGACCATTCGTCGCACAGCGCAGCGGCAAGCCGCGCCAGGAAGCTTTGGGCAGCGGCGCTGGAAGCCTTTAGACTTCCCGCCCTTTTTCGTGAGCGACCGCCCAGGCGCCACCCCTCGCGGGAACGTTGCGCAGGGGCCGTCTCTCCAATTGCCACACCCTACACAGGAGAATCCTGATGTCGCTGAGCCAATTCGACAACCTGCCGGGCGTGACCGCCCAGCCCGACGCCGCCACCCGCGAGTTCGTCTTCAACCACACCATGCTGCGGGTCAAGAACCTCGAGACCTCGCTGGACTTCTATACCCGCGTGCTGGGTTTCACCGTCGTCGATCACAAGGACTTCCCGGACGCCAAGTTCAGCCTGACCTTTCTCGCCCTGGTCGATCGCAACCAGGTACCGGAAGAGCCGGAGGCCCGCCAGCGCTGGCGCAAGTCGACCCCGGGCATCCTCGAGCTGACCCATAACCACGGTACCGAGAACGACGCCGAATTCAGCTACCACAACGGCAACAGCGATCCGCGCGGCTTCGGCCACACCTGCGTGGCGGTCCCGGACATCCGCGCCGCCTGCGAGCGGTTCGAGCAACTGGGCGTCGCCTTCCAGAAGCGCCTGACCGATGGCAGCATGAAGGAAATCGCCTTCATCAAGGATCCCGACGGCTACTGGGTCGAAGTCATCCAGTTCACCCCCCTGTCCTGATCCCCGCGGGCCCGGCGTCCGCCGGGCCCCGTCCTGCTGAAGACATCCGACGACTTTTCAGCGCTTAACTGATACCGACCGGCTCCAGGCCATCGACGCCTGCCCGGGCCTTTGGCGTACTGCTGGCGAAAAGCCTTACCAAAGTCGTATTGCGCACCCCAGCCAGCGACGTCGCCAGAGAGCCCACCATGAAAAAAACAACAAGAATCCGTACCGGGATGTACAGCGTCCTCAGCCTGTTCGTCGCCTGCCTGCTGCTCGCCTGCCTGTACGGCTGGATCAGCGCCCGGACCAGTGCCCAACAGATCCGCGACCTGGATAGCCTGACGATGGAGCAGCTGGACCGGGTCAACAACGCCGCCACCTGGATCAGTCGCGCCAGCGCCAACTCCCATACCGCCATGCTCGACCGCGTCAACGGCGATGCGGCCAAGGCCGAGAAAGGCGTGAAGCTGGCCCTGGAGCGGCTGGACATCGCCCGCAAGCTGATCACCGACATGCAGGCCAACGTCAGCGATCCCAAGTTGAGCGGCCAGATCGAAGCCATGCTCAAGGCCTTCGACGCCTACAAGGCCATCGTCGAAGGGCAGATCGCCGCCTGCCGCGCCGGCGACCTGCCTGGCTACATCCGGATCAGCGACGGTGCCAAAGGGGCCAGTACGGCCTTCGCCGACACCCGCCAGGCCTTTACCGACGAGATCACCAGCCGTATCGACGCCACGCTGGCCGCCTCCGACAGCCGCGTGTCCCAGGCCCAGGTCGGCAGCCTGCTGCTGGTCGGCCTGACCCTGCTGCTCGCGGTGCTCTCCGGCTGGTTCATCGCCCGCCGCGTGCTGGCCCCGCTCAACGAAGCCGGCGAGCACTTCGCCGCCATGAGCGAAGGCGATCTGACCCGCCGCATCGAGGTGCGCAGCCATGACGAGATCGGCCAGCTGTTCGCCGGTCTCGCCACCCTGCAGAGTCGCCAGCGCGACACCCTGGCCCAGCTCAATCGCACCGCCGAACGACTTGACGGCGCCGCCCAGGAACTGGGTCAGGTCACCGCCCAGAGCAATCGCACCCTCAATCAGCAGCAACAGGAACTGGAACAGGCCGTGACCGCGGTGACCGAGATGACCGCCGCCGTGGAAGAGGTGGCGCGCAATGCCGCGTCCACCTCGGATACCGCTCGCGAATCCGATCGCCTGGCCGCCGGCAGTCGCGGCCAGGTGGCCCAGGTGCTCAGCGAATTGCAGAGCATGCAGACCACGGTCAAGGAAAGCGAAACCGTCATCGCCAGCCTGGCGCAGCAGGCCAACCAGATCGGCAAGGTGCTGGACGTGATCCGCGCCGTCTCCGAGCAGACCAACCTGCTGGCGCTCAACGCGGCCATCGAAGCCGCCCGCGCCGGCGATGCCGGTCGTGGCTTCGCCGTGGTGGCCGACGAGGTGCGCAGCCTGGCGCAGCGTACCCGCCAGTCGACCCTGGAGATCGAGCAGATGATCGGCAACATCCAGACCGGCACCGGTCAGGCGGTGACCGCCATCCAGCGCAGCAATACCCTGGCCGGTACCACCCTGGAAACCACCGAGCGCACCGGCCAGAGCCTGGAGCACATCTTTGTCGCCATCGGCGACATCAACGAGCGCAACCTGGTCATCGCCAGCGCCGCTGAGGAACAGGCCCAGGTGGCGCGCGAGGTGGATCGCAACCTGATCAACATCCGCGAGCTGGCGGGCGTGTCCAAGCGCGGCGCCGACCAGATCGAGACCTCCAGTCGCCAACTCGCCGCGCTGACCCACGAGATCCACGGCCTGGCCGCACGCTTCCGCGTCTGACCCGGCACGCCCCTCCCCCGGATACAGGCGCCCCGGGGGGAGGGGCGGCTTTACCCATCTTTACGTTTTCTTGGCATGACGTTGCTGCCGGGACAGGCGAAAATTGGCTCCGGGCGCCAGGCGTGGCGCCGGTTTTCGCTACGGAGCTGCCTGACGTCATGACGACCTGCCCTACCCCGCGCGGCCCGCGCCTGCGCTGCCTGCTGCTGTCCTTTCTCGCCTCGCCCCTGGGCCTGCTGGTGCTGCTGACCGGCGTGCTGCAACTGCTCGGCCCCGGCTAGGGCCGCAGCGTCCGCTCACCGAAGCGAACGGACGCCACGGGATCACAGGCGGAAGCGCGCTACCAGGCCATTGAGGTCCACGGCCAGGCGCGACAGCTCGGCGCTGGCGGCGCTGGACTGCTCGGCGCCCGCGGCGGTCTGGACCGACAACTCGCGGATGTTGACCAGGTTGCGATCCACTTCGCGAGCCACCTGGGCCTGCTCTTCCGCCGCGCTGGCGATGACCAGATTGCGTTCGTTGATGCCGCCGATGGCGCCATGGATGCGCTCCAGGGCATGGCCGGCGCCGCGGGCCACTTCCAGGGTGGACTGGGCACGCTCGGTGCTGCTGCGCATGGCCGCCACCGCCTGATCGGTGCCCTGCTGGATGGTGCCGATGGAGGTCTCGATCTCGCGGGTCGACTCCTGGGTGCGATGGGCCAGGGCGCGCACCTCGTCGGCCACCACGGCGAAGCCGCGACCGGCCTCACCGGCGCGCGCCGCCTCGATGGCGGCATTGAGCGCCAGCAGATTGGTCTGCTCGGCCACGCTGCGGATCACGTCCAGCACCTTGCCGATGTCGTTGACCTGGACCGCCAGATCGCCCACCAGGGTGGCACCGTGCTGGACGTCTTCGCTCATGGTGGCGATGGCACCCACGGTTTCCTGCACCAGATCGCGGCCATCACGGGCCACGCCGGCGGATTCCTGGGACGCCTGGGAGGTGTTGACGGCGTTGCGCGCCACCTCGTCCACGGCCGACGACATCTGGTTCACCGCGGTGGCGGCCTGTTCGATCTCGGCGTTCTGGCGTTGCAGGCCGCGACTGGATTCATCGGTCACGGCATTGAGTTCTTCCGCCGCCGAGGCGAGCTGGGTGGCCGAACCCAGGATGCCCTGCAGGGTATGGCGCAGCTGGCCCTGCATGGTCTTCATGGCCTGCAGCAGGCGCGCGGCTTCGTCGCGGCCTTCGCTGTGGATTTCCTGACTGAGGTCACCGGTGGCGATCACCTCGGCGGCCTGCACGGCGCGGGCGATGGGCTGGGTGATGCTGCGGATCAGCAGCCAGGCGAAGACCACGGTCAGCAGCGCGGTGGCCGCCAGCAGCAGCACCAGCCACTGGATGGCGTGGCTGTAGTCGGCAGCGGACTGCTCGTTGGCCGCAGCGGTCTGCTGGTCGACCAGGTCGGTGAGTTGCTTGAGCACGCCGTTGACCGCATCGGAGTTGGCCAGCAGGTCTTCGTTGAGCAGGCGGCGCAGGGGCTCCAGCTGATCGGCGGCGGAAAACGCCAGCATGCGCTGCTGCAGACCGTCGTACTGGGTGATCAGCTGGCCGTAGCGGCTGTAGGCGGTGCGTTCTTCATCGGACTGGATCAGCGCCTCGTAGCGCTGCTGGGCGGCGCGCATCTGGCCGTTGCGCTGCTGGAACAGCGCCTGGGTCTTGGCGTTGATCTCCGGCTCGCGATTGAGCAGCAGCCGATAGGAGAGCACCCGCAGGCGCAGGGTCAGGGCGGTCAGCTCGTCGAGCGCGGCCACCCGCGGCATGGCACGGTCTTCGATGGCCAGGCCCGAGGCGCGGATGTCGTTCATCTTGACCAGGGCGGTGCCGCCGAGCAGCAGCAGGAGCAGACCGATAAAGGCGAAGCCGAGCGTGGCACGCCGCGCGATGGAGAGATTGCGAAAGGACATGGGGAGTTTCCGTTGAGCCTGGAAAGCCCCCGCTATCGACCGCAGGTTGCAAATCCTGAGGTCCGTTGTCGGACCGGATTTTTGGGCGACTATCGAGCAAAGCCAGCAAACCCTTGTCCTATAGGGCATTGGACCTATTGAAAGCCTGGCGAAAGCTCTAGGCTGCGGCACTGTGCCGCAGATCACAGGCCGGACGCAAAGTGGGCGAAAGACGCTCGATGTCTGCCAGCGGCATTGCGTTCACATTTTTGCACATCTCTCGCAAGCCACTGATCGCCAAGGAAAACTCTTCGGCTATCGCGATTCACGTTTTCTTCACGGGGAAAAGCGCGATTCGGCGCCTATATTCCGGCTTCGTGCCGATAAAAGGGCTAAAAGCACTGATCGTGCAGCGATAATGGCGGGATGATCTCAGTATAAGTTTGAAATATCTTCTGCGTTGTCTGTCACGAGCTATTGTTTCAGCGTGGATTAAGGTTGTGGTCACCAGACTGAGTGACCGGGTGCCAGGACGCTGCCCGACGACGCGATGGACCGCCAGACAATGAAGCCACCGGAGCTCGAGAGAGTCGGGGCGTATCGAGGCGATGCCAGGGGGCGTCTAGCCACTAACCAGCGCTTGCCGCTGCCATTGCGTACTTGAGAAGAGGTCAGAAACAGATGAGCGACAATACGGATACCTTCGGCGCACCCGACGAGGCCCTCCTGCAACTGGTCGATGGTTTCAAGCGTTTCCGCCAGGATGTCTTTCCCGAACAGGAAGCGCTGTTCAAGAAGCTCGCCAGTGCGCAGTCGCCCAAGGCCATGTTCATCACCTGCGCCGACTCGCGCATCGTCCCGGAACTCATCACCCAGAGTTCGCCGGGCGATCTGTTCGTGACCCGTAACGTCGGCAACGTGGTGCCCCCCTACGGCCAGATGAACGGTGGCGTCTCCACCGCCATCGAATACGCGGTCGTGGCCCTCGGCGTGAAGCACATCATCATCTGCGGCCACTCCGACTGCGGCGCCATGAAGGCGGTGCTCAATCCCGATCCGCTGGAAAAGATGCCGACGGTAAAGGTCTGGCTGCGCCACGCCGAGGTCGCCCGTACCGTGGTCGAGGACCATGGCCATTGCGACTGCGGCCACGGCGGCACCCTGGGCTTTTTGACCGAGGAAAACGTGGTGGCCCAGCTGGTCCACCTGCGCACCCACCCCTCGGTGGCCTCGCGCCTGGCCAGCGGTCAGCTGCAGATCCATGGCTGGGTCTATTCCATCGAGACCAGCGAGATCAAGGCGTACGACGCCCAGCAGGAGCGCTTCCTGCCGCTGGATGGCGAGAACATGCCGGTCGCCACCCCGCGTCCGCGCCTGCAGCAGGCCTGATCCACGGTGGCCATCCGGTTCGCCGGATGGCCATTGCAAGACGGGTCAGCCGATCCGTCGCCATAACAGCGCACCGCGCCGGGCGATCCCCATTTGGGGCTCCATCGGGACCGTCCACCCTTTCCGCTAGCCGCCTGAATCCCGAACCGTGTCATACGACGTGATATGACGCGCGGGCACCCCTTTACCTAGTCGCTGGAGGACCAGGACCATGCTTGGCAATCAACAGACCCCGGGGCGCAGCCTGTCGCGCGATGCCCTGGCCTCACTCGTGGTGTTTCTGGTCGCCCTGCCGCTGTGCATGGGGATCGCCATCGCCTCCGGCATGCCGCCGGCCAAGGGCATCATCACCGGCATCATCGGTGGCCTGGTGGTCGGCTTTCTCGCCGGCTCGCCGCTGCAGGTCAGCGGTCCGGCCGCCGGCCTGGTGGTGCTGGTGTTCGACCTGATCAACCGCCACGGCATCGAGGCGCTGGGCCCGGTGCTGCTGCTGGCCGGCCTGCTGCAGCTCATCGCCGGCTTCACCCGCCTGGGCGCCTGGTTCCGCGTCACCTCGCCCGCCGTCGTCTACGGCATGCTCGCCGGCATCGGCATCCTCATCGTGCTCTCGCAGCTGCACGTGATGCTGGATGCCAAGCCGGCGGCCTCGGGCCTGTCCAACCTGCTGGCCTTCCCCGGCGCCGCCCTCACCGCGGCAAGCCAGTGGAACGGCAGTGGCAGCGGCGCCCAGGCGGCGCTGATCGGTCTGCTGACCATCGCCAGCATGTGGCTGTGGGAGAAATTCCGCCCGCAGACCCTGCGCTTCCTGCCCGGCGCCCTGATCGGCGTGACCCTGGCGACCCTGGCCAGTCTCTGGCTGGCGCTGGACATCCGCCGCGTGGAAGTGCCCAACAACCTGGCCGACGCCATCGACTGGGTGACCTTTGCCGACCTGGGCATGCTGGCCAACACCGAACTGGTGGTGGCCGCCCTCGCCCTGGCCTTCATCGCCAGCGCCGAGACCCTGCTCTCGGCCGCCGCGGTGGACCGCATGCACACCGGACCGCGCTCGCACTTCGACCGCGAGCTGGGCGCCCAGGGTGTCGGCAACCTGCTCTGCGGTGCCGTTGGCGCCCTGCCCATGACCGGGGTCATCGTGCGCAGCTCGGCCAATGTCCAGGCCGGCGCCACCAGTCGCGCCTCCACCATCTTCCACGGCCTCTGGCTGCTGGCTTTCGTCGCCGCCCTGCCCTTCGTGCTCAAGCTGGTGCCGGTGGCGAGCCTGGCCGGCGTGCTGGTGTTCACCGGCGTCAAGCTGGCCGATCCCAAGTCGCTGACCGGGCTCAAGCGCTATGGCCGGACACCCATGATCATCTATGCCCTGACCGCCCTGATGATCGTCGCCACCGATCTGCTGACCGGGGTGCTGGTGGGCTTCGGCCTGTCCATCGCCTTCCTGGCGGTCAAGGCGGCGCAACTCAAGGTCAGCCTGACCTATCGCGAAGACCAGCCGGACCAGGCCGACCTGCGCCTGGTGGGCGCCGCGACCTTCCTGCGCGTGCCCCAGCTGACCAAGGTGCTGGAACAGGTCAAGCCCGGCACCACCCTGCACGTGCCCCTGGAGCGCGTCTCCTATATCGATCACGCCTGCATGGAGCTGCTCGAGGACTGGGGGCGCACCCAGGCCAGCAATGGCATGCGCCTGGTGATCGAGCCCAAGGCCCTGGAGCGCCGCCTGGAAGGCCAGGCGCCGGCGGGTCAACCGGTCATGCCGGCCCAGGCACCGGCCTGATCCGGAGGGTGGAGCGGCCAGCGGCCGCTTCACCCCCTTCCCTCACCTCAGCGGCGCTGCCGGATCAGAAGTCCGCAGCGCCGTCGCTGATCGCGATACCGGCTTGCCAGAGCCCCTCATCGTCGCTCCGCCCCCTTTCTCCCCGGCCATAAAGTGGACAGAATGTCCACATAGATGGCCAAAATTGGTCGATAAATGTCCAAGTCGGCATCAGTCATCCTACCAACGGCTAATAGTCTGCTAATTAACTTTCGCTCTTCTCGGCTTTGCCTTATAACGCTATCTGGTTCGACTTTTGTCGCACCAACGATCTTTGTGTCGGGCCACCCTCTATCTCGGGGGTAATCGCTTTGCCAGGAAAGCCATGCGACGCCCACACGGCTAAAAATGACTCCAAGAGAGGTAGGTATGCGCAAGCCTGAATTGGCGACTGTGATCGCTGAAAAAGTCGGACTTCCAAAGGAACAAGCCAACGTCGTGCTCAACACGCTGCTGGACGAGATCGCGAATGCGCTGCACCGCAAGGACAGCGTTACCCTGGTCGGCTTCGGTACCTTCCTGCCGCGTCACCGCGGTGCCCGCATGGGGAAGAATCCCCAGACCGGCGAGCCGGTCAAGATTCGTGCGAGCAACACGGTGGCGTTCAAGCCGGGCAAGGCGCTGAAGGACAGCATCGAAGGCTGAGCATGAAGCGGCACGGATCGCCGCTGCAGCCAAAAGGCATCGCCCGTGCGATGCCTTTTTTGTGTCCGCGCAGAAGACGCGGAGCGGGGTGATCAGCCGATGGCGATCATCTCGAAGTCGCCCTTGCCCACGCCGCAGTCCGGGCACAGCCAATCCTCGGGCACATCCTCCCAGCGCGTTCCCGGCGCGATGCCGTCGTCCGGCCAGCCCAGGGCTTCGTCATAGATATAGCCGCACACGATGCATTGCCATTTCCGCATGTTCTGTTATCTCCCAACCGGCTTCAGGTAGCGCGCACGCTACGCGAAAGCCCGGCAAAGGCCAACCGTGCCGGAACCCCGGCGGACGCCCAGGGCTCCATAGGCTGCGCGTGGCAGCTACCCGTCTTCCACCCCGATCAGCTAGGCTGAGTCCATGAATTCCTCGCCATCGCCCATGCCCTGGGCCATCTATTTCGCCGTGCTGGGCAGTGTCATCAGCGTGGGCCTGGCCAGCGGCCTGTCGATGCCGCTGGTCTCGCTGCGTCTGGAAGGCTGGGGCTATGGCAGCTTCGCCATCGGCGTCATGGCCGCCTCGCCAGCCCTCGGCATCCTCACCGGCGCCAGTCTGGCCGGACGCCTGGCCGCGCGCATCGGCACGCCGCGGCTGATGCGACTGTGCCTGATCAGTGGCGCCGCCTCTCTCATCGTTCTCTCGCTGCTGCCCAGCTACCCCTTGTGGCTGCTCCTGCGCCTGGCCCTGGGCGCCATCCTCACCCTGGTCTTCGTGCTTGGCGAAAGCTGGATGAACCAGGTCATCACCAATCGTTGGCGCGGCCGCCTGGTGGCCCTCTATGGCAGCAGCTACGCCTTGAGCCAGCTGGCCGGTCCGCTGCTGCTGGGGGTGCTGGGCACCGAGGGCGACCAGGGCTTCTGGCTCGGCGCCCTGCTCATGCTCGGCGGCGCTGCCCTGCTGCTCGGCCGCCAGGGCGCGCCGGCCGCCGGCGGCCACACTGCGGCCTGGCGAGCGCTGCTGGACTTCTGCCGCGGTGCTCCAGCCATCGCCTGGGCGGTGGCGCTGTTCGCCTGCTTCGAGGCGATGATCCTCACCCTGCTGCCGGTCTATGCGCTCAACCAGGGCTTCGGCCAGCAACTGGCGCTGTACATGGTCAGCGCCGTGGTGGTGGGCGATGCCCTGCTGCAACTGCCCCTGGGCCTGCTCGCCGATCGCCTCTCGCGCCAGGGCCTGTTCCTTGGCTGCGCCCTGGGACTGCTGGCGGTCAGTCTGGCCCTGCCGCTGCTGCTGCACACTGCAGGCGTCTGGCCGCTGCTGGTGCTGTTCGGCGCCACCGCCGGCGGTCTCTTTACCCTGGCCCTGATCCTGGTAGGCGAGCGCTATCGCGACGCCGAACTGGTCAGCGCCAACGCCTGCATCGCCCAGCTCTGGGGCGTCGGCTGCCTGGTCGGCCCGCTGGTCACCGGCGCTGCCAGCCAGTGGCTCACCGGCCACGCCCTGCCGCTGCTGATGGCGGCCGGTGCTGCGGTATTGCTGGTGATCGTCGGCCGCAGGGGCAGCGCGCCGACCATGCAAACGGCAATTTAATACCCAATATCGCGCTATATAAGCTTGTTTCAGGCACTATATTGCCGATAATACGTATAGCACCCATAATTATCGGCAGTATATTGCCGGAGGTCTGCCGTGAGTACGCTCGTGGTTCAAGCCTATCTGAGCGGGCATTGGCACGATGCCCTGCGCCTGGTTTTCGATGACCCTGGGCAAGGCCCCCAACAAGGCGCCTGCACCCTCAGCTATCTGGCCGCCTACCTGAGCGATCATCTCGACGATTTCGGCAAGCCGACGGCTGCAGCCGTGAGCGCCAACCTGCCTTTGAGTTGGGAGGTCGAGCGCCTGCCCCATTGGCCAGCGTTTCTCCAGGACATTCTCCCGGCTGGCGCCGCTCGCCGCTTTCTGCTGCCTCGCCTCGGGCTGACCGCAGCGGAAGCTGCGCAGACCGACTTTCAATTGTTATCGCGCTGCACGCCAGCGCCCATCGGCCATCTGCGAATTCGTGAGTCGCTGGACGGGCTGGCGCAGACACCCTCCGTGGGCTTTACCCGTGAACAGGTCATCGCTCGCGATCAGGACTTTTTGGAGTATGCCTATGAGCAAGGTGCCGCCATCGGCGGTGCAACCGGGGCAGGTGGCGATGCACCCAAGCTACTGCTGGCCGAAGATGCTCAGGGCTTGCTCCATCCAGATGCCACCCTAACCGATGACTTGGCCTGTCGACACTGGCTGGTGAAGTTTCCGCGCAACAAAGGCAACGCCACGGACCAGGACATCCTGCGTAGCGAGCACGGCTACTATCGGGCCTTGAATACCCTTGGGCTGGAGACCGTCGCTGAAAACGGACTCGCCCTGGAAGAGGGTCGCCGACCCAGTCTCTGGCTGCCACGCTTCGACCGCTGCA
Source organism: Pseudomonas sp. MOIL14HWK12:I1 (assembly GCF_000510705.1). Taxonomy (NCBI): domain Bacteria; kingdom Pseudomonadati; phylum Pseudomonadota; class Gammaproteobacteria; order Pseudomonadales; family Pseudomonadaceae; genus Pseudomonas; species Pseudomonas sp. MOIL14HWK12:I1. The sequence continues at coordinate 173,182 of NZ_AZNY01000003.1, forward strand.
CCGGCCCGCAACACGTAGAGCGTCTGGCCGTTGAATCCCTCTATTCGCTGACTCACACCCTGGTGCCCGGCAGCTATCTGAATCATCTCGACGCCATCGGCGCCCTGATCAGGGTTTGGCGCGCAGCGGGTCAGGAACGCGAAATTCCGGCGCTGCTGGACGACTACCTGCGCCGTGATCTGCTCAATCAGCTGCTGGGCAACAGTGACAACCACGGCCGCAATACCGCCATTCTGCGGAATGAGCATCGCGTGCGCCTGGCGCCTCTCTACGACCTTGCCCCCATGGTCATGGATGAGCAGGGCATTACCCGAACCAGCAAATGGCCAGCGCCCGTCGAGCAGGCGGGCGCTGTCGATTGGTACGCGACCTGTCTGCTGCTGGCCGAGTGGGACGATCCCGAACGGCTGTGGGAAGCACTCAAGCAGAACGCCGAGCAGCTCCGCGCCCTGCCGGACCTGTTGCAGCCGATGCTGCCCCGGGCCACCTGGGAACATCCGCGGATTCCGTTACGGCGTCTGGATAGCTATTTGCGCGAGGCAGGGCTGCTATGAACCTCGATGATCCGGAACTGCGGCAACACAAGCTGGATGATATCCGTGAAGGATTACAGACTGGGCGCCTGAGTCTGGGCACCGGTGTCCGGCGTCTGCGTCGCGACATAACCGGCCTGACCCAGGCTGACTTCGCACGCATGGCCCGTATCTCGCTGCGTACCTTGCGACAATTGGAGCAGGATGAAGGCAATCCCACCCTGGCGACGCTGCAAGCGGTCTTTCGACCCTTCGGCCTGGGAATGGGCGTCGTCCCCCTGAAACGCCATTGAGCCCTACGAAAAACGCCGGCACGGGGCCGGCGTCTCTTGTCTCGGGCAGCGCTTAGAACGCCGGCACCACGGCGCCCTTGTACTTCTCTTCGATGAATTGCTTCACCGCCGGGGTGTTCAGCGCCTTGGCCAGCTTCTGCACGGCATCGCTGTCCTTGTTGTCCGGACGGGCGACCAGGATGTTGGCGTAGGGCGATTCCTTGCCTTCCAGCAGCAGGGCGTCCTGGGTCGGGTTGAGCTTGGCTTCCAGGGCGTAGTTGGTGTTGATCAGCGCCAGGTCGACCTGATTCAGCACGCGTGGCAGGGTCGCGGCTTCCAGCTCCTTGAACTTGAGCTTCTTAGGATTCTCGGCGATGTCCTTGGGCGTGGCGAGGATGTTGGCGCTGTCCTTGAGCTTGATCAGCCCGGCCTTTTCCAGCAGCAGCAGGGCACGGCCGCCATTGGTGGCGTCGCTGGGGATGGCCACGACGGCGCCTTCGCGGACTTCGTCGAGCTTCTTGATCTTTTGCGAGTAGATGCCGAAGGGCTCGACATGCACCTGGGCGACGGTCACCAGGTCGGTACCGCGGCTCTTGTTGAATTCATCCAGGTAGGGCTGGTGCTGGAAGAAATTGGCGTCCAGACGCTTCTGGGCCACCTGCAGGTTGGGCTGCACGTAGTCGGTGAAGACCTTGATCTGCAGGTCCACCCCTTCCTTGGCCAGCTGGGGTTTGACGAATTCGAGGATCTCGGCGTGGGGCACCGGGGTGGCGGCGACGCTGAGGGTCTCGGCGGCGTGGGCGGCCAGGCTGGCGGCCAGCAGGGCGGCGGTGGCGAGCAATTTCTTCATGGCAGTTTCCTAGAACGGGGTGGAACCGTCGACGCCTCTGCGAGCGTCGACGGCGATGGAGCCGAGGCTCAGAACGCGGGAACGACGGCGCCCTGGTACTTCTTCTCGATGAATTGCTTCACCTCGGGGGTGGTCAGGGCCTTGGCCAGCTTCTGGATGGCCGGGTCGTTGGCCTTGTCGGCACGGGTGTAGAGCAGGTTGGCGTAGGGCGACTCGCCGCTCTCGATGAAGATGGCGTCCTTGGTCGGCACCAGCTTGGCTTCCAGGGCGTAGTTGGCGTTGATCAGCGCCAGGTCGACCTGGTTCAGCACGCGCGGCAGGGTCGCGGCTTCCAGCTCCTTGAACTTCAGGTGCTTGGGATTCTCGACGATGTCACGCGGGGTGGCGGTGACGTTGCTCGGATCCTTGAGGGTGATCAGGCCCTGCTTGGCGATCAGCAGCAGCGCGCGACCGGAGTTGCTCGGGTCGTTGGGGATGGCCACGGTGGCGCCGTCCTTGAGCTCCTTGATGTCCTTGATCTTCTGCGAATAGGCACCGAAGGGCTCGACGTGCACCGCCACCACCGGCACCTGGTCGCTGCTCGGGTTGCTCTTCTTGTAGCTGGCGTAATAGGGCTTGGTCTGGAAGTAGTTGGCATCCACCTGCTTCTGATCGGTCTGGCGATCGGGCTGGATGTAGTCGGTGAAGACCTTGATCTTGAGGTCCACACCTTCCTTGGCCAGCTGCGGCTTGATGAATTCCAGAATCTCCGCATGGGGAACCGGATTGACCGCGACGGTCAGGGTCTCGGCGGCCTGGGCGGCGGTGGCGACACCCAGGCCGAAGGCCAGGGACAGCAGGGTACGTTTCAGCGACATCTGGATTTTCCTTGTGCAAAACCTTCGAGTGGATGAAGCCTGGATCAACGACGACTGAAATGGGCGACGAGGCGATCGCCGACCATCTGCAGTACCTGGACCAGCACCAGCAGCAAGAGCACCGTGACCACCATGACGTCGGTCTGGAAGCGCTGGTAGCCGAAACGGATGGCCAGATCGCCCAGGCCGCCGCCGCCGATCACCCCGGCCATGGCGGTGTAGGACACCAGGGCGATAGCGGTGACGGTGGTGGCCGCGATCAGCCCGGGCAGGGCCTCGGGCAACAGGGTGCGGGTGACGATCTGCCAGAGGCTGGCGCCCATGGCCTGGGTCGCCTCGATGATGCCGCGGTCGACCTCGCGCAGGGCGGTCTCCACCAGCCGGGCGAAGAAGGGCGCGGCGCCCACCACCAGCGGCGGAATGGCGCCCTCGACGCCCAGGGAGGTGCCGATCAGCCAGACCGTGATGGGGATCATCAGGATCAGCAGGATGATGAAGGGCACCGAGCGCAGCACGTTGACCACGAAGGAGAGGATGCCGTAGACCAGCGGCTGCTCCAGCAGCTGACGGCGGCTGGTGAGAAACAGCAGCACGCCCAGCGGCAGCCCGAGGATCAGGGTAAAGAGCATGGACCAGCCAAGCATGGCCAGAGTGTCCTGGGTCGCCTGCCAGATCTCGGCCCAGTCGATGTTGGTGAAGAGTTCGTCCATCAGCGCAGGACCTCCACGGTGACGTCGGCGGCCTGGAAGCGAGCCAGGGCGGCGTCCAGGTCACCGCCCACCAGGGCGATGGTGAGCTGGCCATAGGGCTCGTCCCGGATGCGGTCGATGCGACCGCCGAGAATGCTGTAGTCGACACCGGTCTCCCGGGCGACGTGGCCCAGCAGCGGTGCATAGGTGGCTTCGCCACGGAAGGTCAGACGCAGGATGCGGCCTTCGACATGGGCATAGGCGTCGGCCAGGTCGGCCTCGTCCTGGTGCTCGGCCTCGAACACGAAGCGGCGGGTGGTGGGGTGCTGCGGGTGCAGGAAGACATCGGCGACGGTGCCCTGCTCCACCACGGCGCCGCCATCGAGCACGGCGACGCGATCACAGACGCGGCGGATCACGTCCATCTCGTGGGTGATCAGCACGATGGTCAGGCCCAGCTCGCGATTGAGTTCGGCGAGCAGTTGCAGCACCTGGGCGGTGGTCTGGGGATCGAGGGCGCTGGTGGCCTCGTCGCAGAGCAGAATTTTCGGCTCGGTGGCCAGGGCGCGGGCGATGCCGACGCGCTGCTTCTGGCCGCCGGAGAGCTGCGCCGGGTACTTGCGCGCCTGGTCGGACAGGCCGACCCGCGCCAGCAGTTCCTCGACGCGCTGGGCGATCTGCGCCCGCGAACGGCCGCCGGCCAGTTCCAGCGGCAGGGCCACGTTGGCCGCCACGGTCTTCGAGGAGAGCAGATTGAAGTGCTGGAAGATCATGCCGATGCGGCGGCGGAAATCGCGCAGCTCGCTGGAGCCCAGGGTGGTGACCTCGGCGCCGTCGACCAGCAGGCGACCGCCGCTGGGGGCTTCGAGGCGGTTGATCAGGCGCAGCAGGGTGCTCTTGCCGGCACCGGAATGGCCGATCAGGCCGAAGATCTCGCCGGCTTCGATCCTCAGGTCGACCGGCTGGAGCGCCGCGACCTCGCGACCGCGCGTGCGGTACGTCTTGTGGACAGCGTGGAATTCGATCAATGGAAAAACCTTGTGGGTATCGTCAGACAACAGGATGGTGATCCAGCCGCGCAGTTTAACGCGCGCGCTTATATCTGCTTAGCACTTGTTGTCGGGTATTAAGCCAATAAAGGCATATGGCCAGTTCGTGCGCCGGGACTTCACCCGCGGGAACAGCCCGTCGCTTCGCATCAGCCAAGCGGAACACCAGCTCCAGCCCATGAGTCACTACAGGACTGCCTGAATTCGCCCCACATTCCGTAGGGGACGCAAAGAGCGCCTGACAGGCGCCTGATGAGGACTTTCCATGGCTACGCCCCCCAAGAGTGAACTCGCCGGTACCGACACCCTGGATCGCCAGAACACCTCGAAGAAAATCGAGCAACTGGAGCAATTCCGCTCCGATGCCACCGGCCAGGCACTGCGCACCAACCATGGCGTGAAGATCGCCGACAACCAGAATTCGCTGCGCGCCGGCACCCGCGGTCCTTCCCTGCTCGAAGACTTCATCATGCGGGAGAAGATCACCCACTTCGACCACGAGCGCATCCCGGAGCGCATCGTCCATGCCCGCGGCACCGGTGCCTATGGCTATTTCCAGCCCTACCAGGACTGGTCGGACCTGACCAAGGCCGCGCTCTTCCGCGACCCCAACCACCAGACCCCGGTGTTCGTGCGCTTCTCCACCGTGCAGGGCCCGCGCGGCTCCGGCGACAGCGTGCGCGACGTGCGCGGCTTCGCCATCAAGTTCTACACCGAGGAAGGCAACTGGGACATGGTCGGCAACAACATGCCGGTCTTCTTCATCCAGGACGCCATCAAGTTCCCGGACTTCGTCCATGCGGTGAAGCCCGAGCCGCACAACGAGATCCCCACCGGCGGCAGCGCCCACGACACCTTCTGGGACTTCGTCTCCCTAGTGCCCGAGTCGGCGCACATGGTGCTCTGGACCATGACCGACCGCGCCATTCCGGTGAACCTGCGCAGCATGCAGGGCTTCGGCATCCACACCTTCCGCATGATCAACACCGCCGGCAAGGGCGTCTTCGTCAAGATCCACCTGAAGCCCGCCGGCGGCGTGCGCTCCCTGGTGTGGGACGAAGCCCAGAAGCTGGCCGGCAAGGACACCGACGCCCACCGTCGCGACCTCTGGGAAGCCATCGAGGCCGGTGACTACCCCGAGTGGGAATTCGGCGTGCAGATCATTCCCGAGGAAGACGAGCACAAGTTCGACTGGGACATCCTCGACGCCACCAAGATCATCCCCGAGGAGCTGGTGCCCATCACCCCGCTGGGCAAGCTGGTGCTCAACCGCAACCCGGACAACTACTTCGCCGAGACCGAGCAGGTGGCCTTCTGCCCCGGCCATGTCGTGCCCGGTATCGACTTCAGCAACGATCCCCTGCTGCAGGGTCGGCTGTTCTCCTACACCGACACCCAGATCAGCCGTCTCGGTGGGCCGAACTTCCACGAGCTGCCGGTCAACCGCCCAGTGGTGCCGAACCACAACGGCCAGCGTGACGCCAAGTACCGCATGACCATCGACAAGGGCCGGGCCTCCTACGAGCCCAACTCCATCGACGGCGGCTGGCCCAAGGAAACCCCGCCGGCACCCCAGGACGGCGGCTTCGAGAGCTACTACGAGCGCATCGACGGCCACAAGGTGCGTGAGCGCAGCGAGACCTTCGGCGACCACTTCTCCCAGGCCACGCTGTTCTACAATAGCCTGTCGGAAGCCGAGCAGGCGCACGTCGCCGATGCCTACAGCTTCGAGCTGGGCAAGGTCGAGCGCATGTGGATTCGCGAGCGCCAGGTCAACGAGATCCTCGCCAACATCGATCTAGAGCTGGCGCAGAAGGTGGCCAAGAAGGTCGGCGTGACCCCGCCCACCGCCCCCACCGTGCAGCCGCGCAAGGTCTCCATCGACAAGTCGCCGGCGCTGAGCCAGCTCAATCTGCTGTCCGGCAACATCAAGGGCTTCAAGGTGGCGGTGCTGGTAGGTGACGGCGTCATCGCCAGCGAGGTGGACGCCATCAAGCAGGCGCTCAAGGCCGAAGGTGCTCATGTGAAGGTGCTCGGCCCCACCGCCGGCCCGGTCAAGGCCGCCGACGGCAGCGAAGTGGCCGTGGACGGTTCGGCCGAAGGCATGCCTTCGGTGGCGCTGGACGCGGTCTATGTGCCCGGCGGCGCCGAGAGCGTCAAGGCCATGCTCGACGACGGCGTGATCAAGCACTACCTGCTGGAAGCCTACAAGCACCTCAAGGCCATCGCCCTCACCGGCGAAGCCGAGCAGTTGCTCAAGGCGGTCTACCTGGACACCGACGAGGCGCTGCTCACCGGCAGTGACTTCAAGGCGGTCCAGCAGGACTTCTTCGCTGCCATCGCCAAGCACCGTTGCTGGGCGCGGATGCCGAAGATCAAGTCCATCCCGGCCTAAAGCCGCGGGCATGAAAAAAGCCGACCGTCGCGAGACGGTCGGCTTTTTTTGGGGGGTCATCGCGGCCATGGGCCACTCCTACAGGTGCATCAACTACTGTAGGAGCGGCCCATGGCCGCGATCAAAGGCTTTAACTCAGTACCAAGACCCCATCCATTTCCACCTGGGAGCCCTTCGGCAGCGCGGCCACGCCGATGGCGGCGCGTGCGGGATAGGGCTGCTGGAAATAGCGACCCATGATCTCGTTGACGGTGGCGAAGTGGGCGAGGTCGATCAGGAAGATGTTCAGCTTGACGATGTCGGCCAGCGAACCACCGGCGGCTTCGGCGACGGACTTGAGGTTCTCGAAGACCTGGACCACCTGGGCCTCGAAGCCGTCCACCAGCTCCATGCTGGTCGGGTTGAGCGGGATCTGCCCGGAGAGATAGACGGTGTCACCGACCTTGATCGCCTGGGAATAGGTACCAATGGCGGCGGGCGCCTTGTCGGTGTGGATCACTTGCTTGCTCATGGGTCGCTCCTGTGCGGGAAAGGCCCGATTCTGCAAGCCGGTGGTGACACCCTGCAACCTCAGCTGCGAACCCGAGTGATACCGGCCACGCCCTTGAGCGTCCGCAGCTTCTTGATCACGCGCGCCAGGTGCACGCGATCACGTACGCTGACCACCAGCTGGACCACGCTGACCCGGCCGTCGCGCTCGTTCATGCCGATCTTCTCGACGTTGGCGTCCGCGGCGGTGACGTTGTTGGCCAGCATGGCGATCAGGCCGCGCTGGTGTTCCAGCTGGACGCGCAACTCGACGCTGAATTCGCCGGTGACGTCCTTGGCCCAGTTGAGCACGATGCACTTTTCGCTGTTATGCCGGAATTCAGCGATGTTCCGGCAATTTTCCAGGTGGATCACCATGCCCTTGCCGGCCGACAGGTGACCGACGATGGGATCGCCCGGAATCGGCGTGCAGCACTTGGCGTAGCTGATCACCAGGCCTTCGGTACCGCGGATCGCCAGCGGCCCCTGGGGCGCGGTGCTGGCCTGGGGTTCCAGCGGCTCTTCCTGCTCGCTGCCGGACACCAGGCGGCGCGCCACCACATAGGCCATGCGGTTGCCCAGGCCGATCTCTTCGAGCAGGTCTTCCAGCACCACGCCCTTGTATTCGCCGAGCACCGAGAGGATGCGCATCGGCGAGATCTTCGACAGCTGGGTGCCGAAGCCGGACAGCGCCTTGTTCAGCAGCCGCTCGCCGAGGCTGATGGACTCGGAGCGACGCTGCTGCTTGAGCGCATGGCGGATGTTGGTGCGCGCCTTGCCGGTGACCACGAAGTTGAGCCAGGCCGGATTGGGCCGGGCGCCGGGAGCGGTGACGATCTCCACCGTCTCGCCGCTGCCCAGCGGCTGCGACAGCGGCGCCAGGCGGCGGTTGATGCGGCAGGCGATGCAGCTGTTGCCGACGTCGGTGTGCACCGCGTAGGCGAAGTCCACGGCCGTGGAGCCCTTGGGCAGCTCCATGATGCGGCCCTTGGGGGTGAAGACGTAGACCTCGTCGGGAAAGAGGTCGATCTTCACGTTCTCGATGAATTCCAGGGAGTTGCCCGCGCGCTGCTGCAACTCGAGGATGCCCTTCACCCACTGGCGCGCGCGCAGGTGACTGGCGCGCGGTTCGTCGCCGCCGGCCTTGTACAGGCCATGGGCGGCGATGCCGTTGTTGGCCATCTCTTCCATCTCGCGGGTGCGGATCTGGATCTCGATGGGCACGCCGTGCATGCCGAACAGGGTGGTGTGCAGGGACTGGTAGCCGTTGGCCTTGGGGATGGCGATGTAGTCCTTGAAGCGCCCCGGGAACGGCTTGTAGAGATTGTGCACCGCGCCGAGCACGCGGTAGCAGGTGTCGACCTTGTCGACGATGATGCGGAAGCCGTAGACGTCCATGATCTCGTTGAACGACTTACGCTTGCCGCGCATCTTCTGGTAGATGCTGTGCAGGTGCTTTTCGCGGCCGACCACCTCGCCGTCGAGGCCGTCCCGGGCCAGGCAGTTGGCCAGGGATTCCTGGATCTTGCCGAGGATCTCGCGGCGATTGCCCCGCGCGGTCTTGACCGCCCGCTGGATGCGTTCGGCACGCATCGGGTGCATGGCGCGGAAGCCCAGGTCCTCGAATTCCACGTAGAAATCGTGCATGCCCAGCCGGTTGGCGATGGGCGCGTAGATTTCCAGGGTTTCCTTGGCGATACGCCGGCTCTTGTCCGGCGGCATGGCGTCCAGGGTGCGCATGTTGTGCAGCCGGTCGGCCAGCTTGACCAGGATGACGCGGATGTCCTTGGACATCGCCATGGTCATCTTCTGGAAGTTCTCCGCCTGGGCCTCGGCCTTGGTCTCGAACTTCATCTGGGTCAGCTTGCTGACCCCGTCCACCAGCTCCGCCACCGTCTCGCCGAACTGGCCGGCCAGGGCTTCCTTGGCGATGCCGGTGTCCTCGATCACGTCGTGCAGCATGGCGGCCATCAGGCTCTGATGGTCCATGTGCATGTCGGCGAGGATGTTGGCGACGGCCAGCGGATGGGTGACATAGGGCTCGCCGCTGCGGCGGCGCTGCCCGTCGTGAGCCTGCTCGGCGTAGTAGTAGGCCCGCCGTACCAGATTGACCTGGTCGGGGGTCAGGTAGTCCGCCAGACGCTCGGCCAGCAGGTCGATGCCGGTCGGGTGGACGTCACCATACGCAGGCTCGGCGGCCATGGCTTAGAGGGCCTCGCCGTCCGCTTCTTCGTTGACTTCGAAGGCGGCGAACAGCGGCTCTTCTTCGACGATGTCGTCCAGACGGATGACTTCTTCGTCGACCAGGCCTTCGGCGATCTCGCGCAGGGCGACAACGGTGGGCTTGTCGTTGTCCCACGGTACCTTGGGCTCCTTGCCGCCGGTGGCCAGCTGGCGCGAGCGCTTGGTGGCGAGCATGACCAGCTCGAATCGGTTGTCTACGTTGTCCAGGCAGTCTTCGACAGTAACGCGGGCCATGGTCTTCCTCGTGGCGATGATGATCCCGGGAACGGGGGACCCGATAGTATAAAAATTCGCCAGTGGCAAGGGAAGGGGCGGTGGTCGGAGGACCACCGGCACCGCACCTGGGTAAGTGGCTCCCGCCCGCGCCGGACGGGAGCCCTGGCCGGATCAGGCGCCGGCTTTCTTCTTCAGGCGCCAGGCGTGCAGCAGCGGCTCGGTGTAGCCGCTGGGCTGCTCGCGGCCCTTGAAGATGAGGTCGCGGGCGGCGCGATAGGCGTAGGACGTGTCGAAGTGACCGGCCATGGGCTCGTAGAGGGCATCGCCGGCGTTCTGGCCGTCGACCACCTTGGCCATGCGCTGCAGCGTCTCGTCCACCTGTTCGGCGCTGACCACGCCGTGGTGCAGCCAGTTGGCGATGTGCTGGCTGGAGATGCGCAGGGTGGCGCGGTCTTCCATCAGGCCGACGTCATGGATGTCGGGCACCTTGGAGCAGCCGACGCCCTGGTCGACCCAGCGCACCACGTAGCCGAGGATGCCCTGGCAGTTGTTGTCCAGCTCCTGCTGGATGGCCTCGGCGGACCAGTCCGGCGACTCGGCCACCGGCACGCTGAGCAGCCCGGCGAGCAATTCGCCGCGGGCGGCGTCGACGTCGCTGCGCTCCAGCTCCTGCTGCACCTGCTGGACGTTGACCTGGTGGTAATGCAGGGCGTGCAGCACGGCGGCGGTGGGCGACGGTACCCAGGCGGTGTTGGCGCCGGCCTTGGGATGGCCGATCTTCTGCTCCAGCATGGCGGCCATCAGATCGGGCATGGCCCACATGCCCTTGCCGATCTGCGCCTTGCCGCGCAGGCCGCAGGCCAGGCCGACCAGCACGTTGTTGCGCTCGTAGGCGGTGATCCACTTGGAGGTCTTCATGTCGCCCTTGCGCAGCATGGGGCCGGCCAGCATGGCGGTGTGCATCTCGTCGCCGGTGCGGTCGAGGAAGCCGGTATTGATGAAGGCCACCCGCGCCGCGGCGGCATGGATGCAGGCCTTGAGGTTGACGCTGGTGCGCCGCTCCTCGTCCATGATGCCCAGCTTGACGGTGTTGGCCGGCAGCCCCAGCAGGGCCTCGACACGGTCGAACAGCTGGACGGCGAAGGCCACCTCGGCCGGGCCGTGCATCTTGGGTTTGACGATGTACACCGAGCCGCTGCGGGAATTGCCCTGGCGCTTGAGGTCGTGCAGGGCGATGGTCACGGTGACCACGGCGTCGAGGATGCCCTCGGGGATCTCGCGGCCGTCTTCCAGCAGCACCGCCGGATTGGTCATCAGGTGACCAACGTTGCGGATGAACAGTAGCGAGCGCCCGTGCAGGCTCAGCGGCTGGCCGTCGGCGCCCTGGTACTCGCGATCGGGGTTGAGGCGGCGGGTGAAGGTCTCGCCGCCCTTGCTGACCTCTTCGGCCAGGTCGCCCTTCATCAGGCCCAGCCAGTTGCGATAGGCCAGCACCTTGTCGGCGGCGTCCACCGCGGCGATGGAGTCTTCCAGGTCCATGATGGTGCTGACCGCGGCCTCCATCAGCAGGTCCTTGACCCCAGCGGCGTCGGTCTTGCCGATGGCGCTGTCGCGGTCGATCTGGATTTCCAGGTGCAGGCCGTTATGGCGCAGCAGGACCGCGGACGGTGCCGCGGCATCGCCTTGGTAACCGACGAAGGCGGTCGGATCGGCCAGTTCGCTGGTACCGCTCCTGAGGTCCACCACCAGGCGGCCGTCCTGGATGCGGTAGGCGGTGGCGTCCCGGTGCGAGCCGCTGGCGAGGGGCGCCACGCCGTCCAGCACCTGGCGGGCGAAGGCCACCACCTTGGCGCCACGGGCGGGGTTGTAGCCCTTGCCGCGCTCGGCGCCATCGGTTTCGGGCAGGGCGTCGGTGCCATAGAGGGCATCGTACAGCGACCCCCAGCGGGCGTTGGCGGCGTTCAGGGCGTAGCGGGCGTTGAGCACCGGCACCACCAGCTGCGGACCGGCCTGTTCGGCGATCTCGCGGTCGACCCCGGACGTCGAGGCCTGCACCTGGCCGGGGACCGGTTGCAGATAGCCGATGCCTTCCAGAAAGCGCTGGTAGGCGGGCAGATCGGTGACCGGACCGGGATGGGCGCTGTGCCAGTTGTCCAGCTCCACCTGCAGGCGATCCCGCTCGGCCAGCAGTTCGCGATTGCGCGGCGCCAGCTCGTGCACCAGCTGGTCCACGCCCGACCAGAAGGCGGCGGTGTCGAGCCCGGTGCCGGGCAGCACTTCCTCGTCGATGAAGCGCTGCAGCTCGGTGGCCACCTGCAGGCGGCCCAGGGTAGTACGGTCGGTCATGATGGCTTTCCTTGATATGAAGCTGTGAATTCAGTTGAGCGCCGCGATGGCGGCTTTCGCGACCTGCGCATCTTCCGGCGCCTTGACACCCGAGACGCCGACGGCGCCCACCACCTGGCCGTCCACCAGGATGGGTACCCCGCCTTCGAGCATGCCCTGCATCAGCGGGGCGCTGAGAAAGGCGGTGCGGCCGTTGTTGATCATCTCTTCCAGCACCTTGGACTCCTTGCGCGCCAGGGCGGCGCTGCGCGCCTTTTCCGGGGCGATGTAGGCGCTGTTGGGCGCGGCGCCATCGAGGCGCAGCAGGGCCAGCGGGTGGCCGCCGTCATCGGCCACGGCGATGCACACGGCCCAGCCCTGGCGCTCGGCTTCGGCGCGACCGGCGGCCAGCAGGGTGTCGATCTCGGCAAGGGTGAGCACGGCTTTGGTCTTCATGGGGCCTCCAGGGTTCAGGGTTGGGTCTGAGCGGCCAGGGCCGCGTCGAGGATTTCGATCCAGTGGCGCACGGGAGTCCGCCCGGCGCCGTCGAGATGGCTCTGGCAGCCGATGTTGGCGGTGGCGATCACCTCGGGGTGACCGCTCTCCAGGGCATCGAGCTTGGCGTCGCGCAACCGCCGCGACAAGTCCGGCTGGGTCAGCGAATAGGTGCCGGCCGAGCCACAGCAGAGGTGGCCGTCGGGCACCGGCGCCAGCGGGAAGCCGAGGCGCTGCAGGACGCCCTCCACGGCGCCGCCCAGGCGCTGGGCGTGCTGCAGGGTGCAAGGGCAATGGAAGGCCAGCCGCGGGGTGTTGGCCAAGCGCAGCTCTTCCAGCGGCAGCTCGCGCAGCACCTCCACCAGGTCGCGGGTGCGCGCCGAGACTTCCCGCGCCTTGGCCGCATAGGCCGGATCGTCCTTGAGCAGGCTGGCGTATTCCTTGACGAAGGCGCCGCAGCCGCTGGCGGTCTGGATGATGGCTTCGGCGCCGCCCTGCAGCGCCGGCCACCAGGCGTCGATGTTGCGCCGGGCGCGATCGAGTCCGGCCTCCTGGGCATTGAGGTGGTAGTCCACCGCGCCGCAGCAACCGGCGCGGGGCGCGGCCTCCAGGCTGATGCCGAGGCGATCCAGCACCCGCGCGGTGGCGGCATTGGTGTTGGGCGAAAGCCCAGGCTGCACGCAGCCTTCGAGGATCAGCATGCGCCGGGCATGGCGTGGCGCGGGTCGCACGCCCGGAGCGGCAATGCGCGCCGGCAGCTTGGCCTGGACGCCTGCCGGCAGCAGCGGCTTCAGCGCCTGGCCGCTTTTCAGCAGCGCGCCGAACAGGCGTGGCTGCGGCAGCACCTGGCGCAGCCCGGCGCGCAGCAGGCGCTGGCCCAGCGGGCGCGGTACCCGGCGTTCCACCTCGGCGCGGCCGATGTCGAGCAATTCGTGATAGGAGACGCCCGAGGGACAGGTGGTCTCGCAATTGCGGCAGGTCAGGCAGCGGTCGAGGTGCTCGCGGGTCTTCTCGCTGACCTCGCCGCCTTCGAGCATGCCCTTGATCAGGTAAATGCGCCCGCGTGGACCGTCCAGCTCGTCGCCGAGCAGCTGGTAGGTCGGGCAGGTGGCATTGCAGAAGCCGCAGTGCACGCAGCTGCGCAGCACCCGCTCGGCATCGGCGGCGCGGGGCAGTTCGCGGGCGGCGGGACTCAGATTGGTTTGCATGACGTCTTTCCCCTACAGCCCGGCGTACAGCCGACCCGGATTGAAGATCCCCTGGGGGTCCAGGCGCGCCTTGAGGCGGCGGTGATAGTCCAGCAGCGCGGCGGGCAGCGGATGCTGGGCCTCGCGCTCGGCGTCCGGCGTGTAGCAGAGCGCATGGCCGCCGGCGCGCGCGGCGATCTCGCGCAGCACGGTGGCCGGGGCATCGCTCTTGAGCCAGTACTGGGCACCGCCCCAATCCAATAAGCGGCTGCCGGGCAGGTCCAGCAGCGGGGTGTTGACCGGCACCGACAGCCGCCACAGGGGCGCGGGCCCTTCGAAGAAGGCCAGCCGCTGTTCGTTGAGCTCGTCCCAGAAGCCTTCGCCCAGGGCTTCACCGCCCAGGCGATCGGCCGCCGAGCGCACCGAACCCTCGCCGCCTTCCAGGCGCAGGTGCAGCCGCTGGCCGTCATGGCAGGCCGCCGAGATCGGCAGCGCCTCGCGACCCCAGACGGCCAGCCGTTGCAGGGCGCGTTCGGCGTCCAGCTCCAGACTCAGACTCTGGGTGCAGCGCGGCCTGGGCAGCACCTTGAAGGACACCTCGGTGATCACCCCCAGGCAACCCTGGCTGCCGGCCAGCAGGCGGGAGACGTCATAGCCGGCGACATTCTTCATCACCTCGCCGCCGAATCTCAGGTGTTCGCCGGTGCCGGTGATCAGGCGCGTGCCCAGGACGAAGTCCCTCAAGCTGCCGGCCCAGGGGCGGCGCGGACCGGAAAGACCGCAGGCCAGGGTGCCGCCGACGGTAGCGCCCTCCCCCAGCCGCGGTGGTTCGCAGGGCAGCATCTGCCCCTGTTCGGCCAGGGCGGCATTGAGTTCGGCCAGCGGCGTACCGGTGCGCACCGTGGCCACCAGTTCGGTGGGATCGTAGTGCACCAGACCGCGATGGCCGCTGACGTCCAGCGGCTCGCCCTCCACCGCACGGCCCAGCCGGGCCTTGGTGTCGCCGCCATGGATGCGCAGCGGCTGGCGACGGGCCAGGGCCTCGCGGACCTGGTCGAGGAGCAGGTTCAGACTGTCCATCAGAAACGCTCCAGTTCGGGGTGGGGCAACTGGCCGCGATGCACGTGCAGGCCGCCGAATTCGGCGCAGCGGTGCAGGGTCGGCACGTTCTTGCCGGGATTGAGCAGCCCGGGGGCGTCGAAGGCGGCCTTTACCGCATGGAAGAAGGTCAGCTCGCCCGACTGGAACTGGGTGCACATGGCGTTGATCTTTTCGCGACCGACGCCGTGCTCGCCGGTGATGGTGCCGCCCACCGCCACGCAGAGATCGAGGATGCGGCCGCCCAGGGCCTCGGCCTGTTCCAGCTCGCCGGGCCGATTGGCATCGAAGAGGATCAGCGGGTGCAGGTTGCCGTCGCCGGCATGGAAGACATTGCCCACCGCCAGTCCGTATTCCGCCGACAAGGCCTCGATCCCGCGCAGCACCTCGGGCAGGGCGCGGCGCGGGATGGTGCCGTCCATGCAGTAGTAGTCGGGCGACAGCCGCCCCACGGCGGGAAAGGCGTTCTTGCGTCCGGCCCAGAATTTCTGCCGCTCGGCCTCGTCGCGGGCCAGGCGGATCTCGGTGGCGCCGGCGGTGGCCAGCAGGGCGCTGACCCGCTCGATGTCGGCGGCCACGTCGGCTTCCACCCCGTCCAGCTCGCAGAGCAGGATGGCGGCGGCGTCCACCGGGTAGCCGGCGTGGATGAAGTCCTCGGCGGCTCTCAGGGTCAGGTTGTCCATCATCTCCAGGCCGCCGGGGATGATGCCGGCGGCGATGATGTCGGCCACCGCCGCCCCGGCGCGCTCGATGTCGGCGAAGCTGGCCATGACCACCCGGGCGCAGGGCGGTTTGGGCAGCAGCTTGACGGTCACTTCCACCACCACCCCGAGCAACCCTTCGGAGCCGGTGAACAGCGCCAGCAGGTCGAAGCCGGGGCTGTCCAGGGCGGCGCCGCCCAGGGTCAGGCGCTCGCCTTCCAGGGTGACGATCTCCACCGCCAGCACGTTGTGCACGGTCAGACCGTATTTCAGGCAGTGCACGCCGCCGGCGTTCTCGGCCACGTTGCCGCCGATGGAGCAGGCGATCTGCGAGGAGGGATCGGGCGCGTAGTAGAGGTCATGGGGCGCCGCGGCCTGGGAGATGGCCAGGTTGCGCACCCCGGGCTGGACCCGCGCCCGGCGACCGTCGGGGTCCACCTCGAGGATGCGATTGAAGCGCGCCATCACCAGCAGCACGCCCTGCTCCAGCGGCAGCGCGCCGCCGGACAGGCCGGTGCCGGCGCCGCGGGCCACCAGGGGTACCTGCAGCTCATGGCAGAGGCGCAGGGTCGCCTGCACCTGCTCCACGGTTTCTGGCAGCACCACCAGCAGCGGCGTGGTGCGATAGGCCGCGAGACCATCGCACTCGTAGGGTTTGAGGTCTTCCCTGTCGTGCAGCAGGCAGTGCTCGGGCAGTTCGGCACGCAACCGCTGCAGCAGTTGCGCCTTGTCCGGGCGGGGCAAGGCGCCGTCGAGACGTTCGTCGTAGACCAGGCTCATCGGGTAACCGCCATTGTTGTTGTTCTGGCTGGAAAGGCTTCGTTGTACCCCGACTGCAAGCGGGGCGTCCATGGTCCAGCGCACTGGTCATACCAGTTTTTGTGCCCTCTTTGACCAAAGGATGAGCCGCTTTCAGCCCGCTTGACGGCAGATTCCGCCAGTGGCTCACTAGCGCCAAACCTCGTGGTCATACCAGCAGGAACTCGCCATGTCCGCGCCCGTCGCCCGTCTTCCCGTCGCCGAGAACGTCAGTCAGCAGATCGAACGCCTGGTGGTGGACGGGGTGCTCAAGGTCGGTCAGCCGCTGCCGTCCGAGCGGCGCCTGTGCGACAAGCTCGGTGTCTCGCGTACCGCCTTGCGCGAGGGCCTGGGCCTGCTGCGCGCCCGCGGCATCATCGAGACCCGCCACGGCCAGGGCAGCTTCGTCGCCCGCCTGGCGGCCCCGGCAGCGGAGAATCCGCTGCTGCACCTGTTCAGCAGCCAGCCGCGCACCCTCTACGACCTGCTGGAGGTCCGCGCCCTGCTGGAAGGCGAAGCCGCGCGCCTGGCGGCGCTGCGCGCCACCACCGCCGACCTGGTGCTGATCGGTCGCCGCTACGACGAACTCTGCGCCGCCTGCCAGGACCCGGCCACCCTGCCGGCGGAAACCCACGCGCGCCTCGATCATGCCTTCCACCTGGCAATCAGCGAGGCCTCGCACAACCCGGTGCTGGTGCACACCCTGCAATCGCTCAACGAGCTCTTGCTGGGCTCGGTGTTCGCCTGCATCGCCAATCTCTACCATCGTCCACCGCAGCGCCGCGAGATCGACGCCCAGCATGCCCGCCTCTATGCCGCCGTGAGCCAGCGCCTGCCCGACGAGGCCCACGCCGCCGCCCGCGAGCACATCCACAGCGTCAGGGACAGCCTGCGCGAGATCGAGCAGGAAGAGCAGCGCCTGGTGCGGGCCACCATGCGTCTGGAAGGCTGGACCTAGCGAAAAAGGCCCGCCGGCAAAGGGGGATGCCAGAGCGGCTGTCCGTCAGCCCGGGGTGCGCCCCGTCCCTCCGGCAGGCGCAACATCTTGCAACTGCCCTGCCCCGCCCCCATGCTTAGCCGACCTTTTTCCAGCTCTCGGCCCTAATGGACCCTTCCACCAGTCTCGCCTCGACGTTGTTCGCCGATCTCGGCCTCGTGTTCTTCGCCTTCTTCCTCGTGCTGCTCAACGGCTTCTTCGTCGCCGCCGAGTTCGCCATGGTCAAGCTGCGCGCCACCCGCGTGGAGGCCATCGCCAAGAAGCACGGCTGGCGCGGGCGCATCCTCAAGAAGGTGCACAACCAGCTCGACGCCTACCTCTCCGCCTGCCAGCTCGGCATCACCCTGGCCTCCCTGGGTCTGGGCTGGGTCGGCGAGCCGGCCTTCGCCGAATTGCTCGAACCCCTGCTCGGCGCCGTCGGCGTCAGCAGCCCCGAGGTGATCCACGGCATCGCCTTCTTCTCGGCCTTCTTCATCATCTCCTACCTGCACATCGTGGTCGGCGAGCTGGCGCCCAAGTCCTGGGCGATCCGCAAGCCCGACCTGCTGTCGCTGTGGACGGCAGTGCCGCTGTACCTCTTCTACTGGCTGATGTACCCGGCCATCTGGCTGCTCAACGCCAGCGCCAACGGCATCCTGCGCATCGCCGGCCAGGGCGAACCTGGCGCGCACCATGAGCACCACTACAGTCGCGACGAACTCAAGCTGATCCTGCACTCCAACCGCGCCACCGACCCGGACAGCCGGGTGCTGGCCTCGGCCGTGGAGCTGGGCGAGCTGGAGGTGGTGGACTGGGCCAATTCCCGCGAAGACCTCATCTACCTGGACAGCAAGGCCAGCCTGGACGAGATCCTCACCCAGATCCGCCGCTCCAAGTACAGCCGCTATCCGGTCTACGACGAAGACAGCCAGACCTTTATCGGGGTCCTGCACATCAAGGACCTGCTGCTGGCCATCGCCGGCCTGGACAGCGAAGCGGCTTCGTTCGACCTCGACGATCTGGTGCATCCGCTGGAGCGGGTGACCAAGCACATGCCGCTGTCCGACCTGCTGGAGCAATTCCGTCGCGGCGGCGCGCACTTCGTGCTGGTGGAGGAAGCCGACCACAAGGTCATCGGCTTCCTGACCATGGAAGACGTGCTCGAGGTGCTGGTGGGCGACATCCAGGACGAACACCGCAAGACCGAGCGCGGCGTGGTCGCCTACCAGCCGGGCAAGCTGCTGGTGCGGGGCGACACCCCGCTGTTCAAGGTCGAGCGACTGCTGGGCATCGATCTGGATCACGTCGAGGCCGAGACCCTGGCCGGCCTGATCTACGACAGCCTGAAGCGCGTCCCCGAAGAGGAGACGGTGCTGGAAGCCGAGGGCCTGCGCATCATCGTCAAGAAGATGAAGGGCCCCAAGATCGTCCTGGCCAAGGTCATCAAGCTGGATCCCAAGGACGTCCGCCGGCGCCAGCCGGAGGAACGCTGAGTCGACGCGGCCTCAGCCGCGTCCGCTGCCCAGTTCCGGCAGGCCATCGCTCAGGCAGACGCGATTGCGCCCGCCGCGCTTGGCCGCATAGAGCGCCCGATCGGCGTCTTCCAGAAGCCCCAGGCCGTGTTCGAGATTGCTCGGCACGGTCACCGCGACCCCGACGCTGATCGACGGCCGCAGGCACCCCTGCTCGGTCTGCAATTCCAGCCCTGCCACCTCCTGGCGGATGCGCTCCGCCAGCGTCCGGGCCGCCTGCTGGTCGCTCCCGGGCAGGGCGATGACGAATTCCTCGCCGCCATAGCGCGCCGCCACCTCCCCCGCCCGCTGGACGTGCCTGCGCAGCACCTCGGCCACGCACCTCAGGCATTCGTCGCCCAGGGTGTGGCCGTGGGTGTCGTTGACCGCCTTGAAATGATCGATGTCCACCAAGAGCACCGCCAGCGGCCGTTCGGCGCGGATGGCGCGGCGGATCTCCTGCTGGAAGACCCGTTCGAAATGCCGGCGATTGCCGAGCCCGGTCAGGGAGTCGGTCTGGCTCTGGTGCAGCAGTTCGCGATTGAGCCGCTCGAGACTGGCCTTGGCCTGCTGCAACTCCACGGTGCGCAGCGCCACCCGCAATTCCAGTTCGACAAAGGAGGCTTCGCGCTCCCGGGCCAGGGCGCTGGAGGCTTCCAGCGCCTGCCGCTGCGCCTCGATCCGCGCCCGGCGCTGCAGACTCAGGCCTTCGGTGAGCCCCAGCGACAGCATCACGAAGCCCAGGGCGAAGCCGGCCATCTGCCCGTGGAAGGCCGGACTGTCGGCGGGCAGCCAGCCGGCGATCGCCAGCAGCTGGATCGAGCTGCCCAGCAGCAGCAGGGCCCAGGCGGCGCTGAACCACAGCGCCATGCGGCTGCCGCGCAGCGCCAGATAGGTGGTGGTGCCCAGCAGCCCCAGGCAACTCAGCGCCATCATGCCGAGCATTTCCTGGAAGCTCAGCAGATGCGGCCAGATCAGCGTGATGACCAGCGCCACGTTCCAGTAGCCGATCAGCAGGCGATTGCCGAAGTCGATCCAGCGGCCGCCGTGATAGAGGCTGAGCAGATAGCGCACGAACAACCCGCCACTCAGAAAGCACAGGGCGGTAAAGACCAGGTGGGCACGCAGGGCGAAGGCCGGACTCTCCGGCCAGAGTTGCCAGGCGCCGTAGCCGGTGGTGACCGCCTGATAGCCGATGACGCTGAGCAGATAGAGGGCGTACCAGCCAAAGCCCGAGCGGCGGCCAAAGCCCCACAGGGTGAGGGTCAGCAAGAGGATGGTGACCAGGCAACCGAAGAAGCCGCCGATCAGCCAGGCATCCTGCTGCGCCTCGCGCAGATAGGCGGCCGGGGTCACCAGCCGCAGCGGCAGGACAAAGGTCTCTCGCGAATCCAGCCGCAGGTAGACCTCCTCCACCGCACCGGCGGTCGGCGCCAGGGCGAACATCAGCTGACGACCGGGCAGTGTCCGTTGCGAGGCCGGCAGGGCCAGGCCGCTCTGCTGCAGCGGACTCCAGTGGCCATCGGCAGCGCGGGTGCGCAGGTCCAGGCGATCCAGCACCGGCCAGCTCGGAATCAGCCACCAGGCCTGGTCGTCGCGGCCCTGGATGGCAAAGCGCAGCCAGAGGCCCTGGCGACCGTCGTGGAGCAGCATTTCCAGTTCATCGGGTGCATGCCAGCCGTCCTCGCCCCCGCGTGGGCGGGCGGCGGCCTCGGCAAAGGTCAGACTGGCTGGCGCCTTGAGGATCTCCAGCGCCGGTCGCGGATCGTAGCTGCGCCCCGGATCATCTAGTCGCAGCACCTGCGCCTGGCCGTCGAGGGCAATCAACAGCAATGCCAGCAGGTACAGAGCATGCTTGCGCCCACCGGCGCACAGGGTGGCCAGGAATCCTTTCATGGAGCGGCATCCATAGCCTGAAGGAAGGGAAGGCCGCGGTGGAACCCGCGCCTTGGAGGAATAGCGTGGTGATAGCATAACGCCACCAACCCGGTTCCTGCCAAGGGATTTCTGCGGGCGGCCGGGCGCCTGGTCGCCTTATGGACCCCGTGGCGTCAGCCTGTCTGGAACGCCCTTGCGCAGGGCCTCAGCGGTCGCCCAGCGCCATGTTGGGCAGGGCTGCCAGCGGCCGCACGAAGCGGAAGGGAATGGAGACCATTTCACCACCTTCGTGGGCCTGGACCACGAAGTGCAGGTGGGGGCCGGTGCTGCGCCCGGTATTGCCCGACTCCGCGAGGGGCGTGCCGACCTCCACCCGCTCGCCAGGTCGCACCTTGACCGACCCGCGGCGCAGGTGCAGATAGGCGCTCTGGCTGCCGTCCTCGTGGGCGATGCGCACGAAGTTGCCGGAGGGATTGGGACCATGGCCGAACTGGCCGTTTTCCACGTCGATCACCGTGCCGGCACGGGCGGCGCTGATCGGGGTGCCCTCGGGCATGGCGATGTCCACCGCATAGCGCCCCTTGGGCGTGTTGTGGCTGAAATCGCCGCCCGCACCCTGGGTCACGTAGTAGACGCCCTGGCGCCAGGGCCAGGCGTAGCCATAGCCGATGCCGCTATCAACCCCGCCCGGCGCACCGGTCGCCAGCGCCGGCAGGGAGCCGACCGGCAGCTGCGGACTGTAGCTGAAGGCCTGGTCGAAGTGCATGGGAAAGCCCTGCTGCCGCTTGCGGATCACCGCCAGCTGCACCGTGGAGCGCGGCTCGATGACCTGGCGGATGGGGCGCTCGGCACCGGCCACGTTGACGGTGCGCTGCAGGCGCAGTTCGACCCGCACGGGCACGTCGAAATCGTTGCGGACCTCGAAGATGCGGCCTTCACTGGCATTGCGCACCTTGAGCTTGACCTGCCCCTTGCGGGCCGGACTCTTGGCGGAGGTCTTGGTGAGGGTCGCCTTTTCGGCGGCCGGCGCGAGGGCGGGCACGGCCAGGGCGAGGCTCAGGCAGGTGATCAGGGCGGTCAGGCGTCGGTCCATGGCATAGGGCCACCATGATGGGCAAGGACAGAACCTAACAAAGCCGTGCAGACTGGGCGATGGCCAAACCACGGCTTTGTGAAGCCGCTGGCAAAGCATCGTCGCGAATAAAAAAGCGTGGCACTCAGATCCCTGTGCCACGCTGCCACCGATCGGACGGTAGTTCAAATACAGGCCTGATGGTTCAGGCAGGTAAGCCAAGCGGCGGGTGTTCTGTGCGACACTCCCGCAAGAGGCAGGTTTTCGGCGTGCAGAGGGATCACCCCGGGCGCGCCCGATGCTCCGGCCATAGTGCTGCAGGTTAGGCCCTGGCACCCGGAGCCGGCCCAACCGAAACGGACAGCTGTTATGCAGGAACAGACAATCGACCCGACGCGGAGCGTGGTGGCGGATGCCCCTGTCCCGCCCGCCGGGCCGCTGGTATCCCAGCTCGGCACCTTCGCCCATGGCCAGGTGTGGCCGCCGCATGTGCACGATCAGGCGCACCTGATGTACACGGTCAACGGCGTGCTGGAGGTCACCACCCACGAAGGGGTCTGGTACGTGCCGCCCAAGCAGGCGATCTGGATCCCGCCGCGCATCGAGCACCAGGCGCGGGCCAATGGCGAGGCCACCCTGCAGGTGGTGATCATCGCCCTGCCGAGCGGCCTGCCCTGCCCCCAGGCGGCCACCCGCATGGTGCTCATCTCGCCGCTGCTGCGCGAATTGCTGCGCTGCCTGAGACGTGGCGGCGCCGCCTATGGTGAAGCCGAGCTGGGCAGTCACGTACGGGCGCTGATGCTGGCGGAACTGGTGTTTCTCGAAGAGACCGCGCTGCACCTGCCGGCGCTGGCCGACCGGCGGCTGCGTGCCATCCAGACCAGCCTGCACGCGGATCCCGCCGACGACACGGCGCTGGCGACCTGGGCGCAGCAGCTGCACCTCTGCTCGCGCAGCCTGGCCCGACTGTTTCTCAAGGAGACCGGCACCAGCTTTTCCACCTGGCGCCAGCACACCCGGCTGATGCTGGCCCTGCCGCGGCTGGCCGCCGGCGAACCGGTGACCCGGGTGGCCCTGGATCTGGGCTACGCCTCGCCGTCGGCCTTTACCCGGATGTTTCGCCGGGTGCTGGGGGTCTCGCCGAGCGAGTACCTCGACGCCCAGGGCTGACGTCAGCCGCTCAGGGCCCGCCGACGGCGAAGTTGGGCAGGCTGTCCACCGCCTGGGCGAAGCGGAAGGGAATGGATTCGACCGCCTCGCCGGTGTTGCGCTGGACCACGAAGTGCAGGTGGGGCCCGGTGCTGCGCCCGGTGTTGCCCGAAGACGCCAGCGGCTGGCCAGGGCGCACCCACTGGCCTTCGGCGACCTTGATCGAACCGCGCTGCAGGTGCAGGTAGACACTCATGGTGCCGTCGTCGTGGAGGATGCGCACGAAGTTGCCGGAGGGGTGGTTGCCGCGCCCGTCCTGGTCGTTCTCCACCTCCACCACCTGGCCGGCGCGCGAGACCACGATGGGCGTGCCCTCGGGCATGGCGATGTCCACCGCATAGCGACTCTTGGGCGTGTTGTGGCTGAAGCCGCCACCGGCGCCCTGGCTGACGTTGAAGGGACCGCCCAGCCAGGGCAGCGGATAGGCGAAACCGGAGGCGAAGACCGGGGTGGCGCTGCCCATCAGGGTGGTGAGCTGCGGGGTATAGCGCTGCGGACGGCCCGGATCGGGCGCGATCAGGGTCGCCAGGCGGGTCAGGCTGCGCGCCGGCAGCACCTTGCGAATGGGCGCCTCGCCCACCCCGCTGACGTTCTGCAGCGCCGAGAGGCGCAGGGTGACGGTCACCGGCAAAAAGCTGTCGTTGCGCACCTCCAGCACCGTGCCGCCGGCATAGTGCCGCGGCTGCAGCTTGACCCGCTGATCGAGCCGCTCGATGGGATCGTCGCTGAAGGTCATCACCTTGGCGCCCTTCTGCGCCTTGTCGGTGTAGGTGACCACGCCGTTGGCATCGACGTACTTGTAGATGGGCGCCGCCAGGGCGGGACCCGAGAGGGCGAGCGACAGCAGCAGCAGGCGACAGGCGAGGGGCATGGGCAGGGCGTCAGAAATCCGCGGTGTCTCAGCGCGAAGCAGTCTCCGTGCCAGGCCCTTCATCGCGCCGCCCCGCCCTAGGCGCCCGGCACGTAGTGCCGCTGGGCGGTGCCCTTGGCGATCAGTCGCGACAGGTAGTCGAGCTTGGCCGGGTCCCGGTCGATGAAGCGGAAGTTGACCTGCACCCACTCGCTGGCCGGCGTCGCTTCCACCGCGCTGAGGGAATGCAGATAGCCATTGAGGCGCGCCACGTCATTGCCGTCTTCGCCCTGCTCCAGGTCGAGCACGGCGGTTTCCAGGATCTGCGGCAGCGGATCGCCACGGCGCACCACCAGCAGGGCTTCCTTGATGCTGATGGCCTTGATCAGACAGGCCATGCTGGCGTTGGGCAGGCGCAGCTGGCCCTGACCGAAGTTGGCGGCGGGCTTGCCACGGGCGGGTGGCGGCGGCGCGCTGCCGGTGAGCAGGGCGGCACTGGAGGCGGCGGCCGGCGCCGCGACCGGTGCGGCGGTGGGCTGGACCACGTCGCTGCGGCCGGCGGTCAGGGCACCGAGGGAATCATTGGCGAAGCCGGTGGCCGGGCGCGGCTGGGCGCCGGCCTGCAACTCGGCGAGCTTGCCGGTGCGTTGCAGGGCCTTCTTGACCTTGGCCGCCAGCTGTTCGTTGGAGAACGGCTTGCCCATGTAGTCGGACACGCCGGCCTGGATGGCCTGGACGACGTTTTCCTTGTCGCCGCGGCTGGTGACCATGATGAAGGGCACGCCCTTGTGGTCCGGCTGGGCGCGAAACCAGCTCAGCAGTTCCAGACCGGTCATGCCGGGCATTTCCCAGTCGCAGAGGATGAGGTCGAAGCGCTGCTTGCCGAGCATCGTCTGGGCGCGGCGACCATCGGCCGCCTCGTCCACCGTCAGCCCGGGAAACAGGTTGCGCAGGCCCTTCTTGATCAGATCGCGAATGAAGGGCGCGTCATCCACCACCAGTACGTTCAACTTGCTCATCGGTCACTCCATGCCAAGTCTTCCAGCATAGCAGGCGGGTTCGGCACGCCACCCGGGGAGTGACCGGGCGGATCATTCGCGCGACCGATTGACCTCTTCGGCCATGCGCTTGAGGCCCATGTGCCGTACGTCGGTACCCTGCACCAGGTAGATCACCAGTTCGGCGATGTTGCGCGCATGGTCGCCGACCCGCTCCAGGGAGCGCAGCACCCAGATGATGCTCAGCACCCGCGAGATGGAGCGCGGGTCTTCCATCATGTAGGTGGCCAGTTCGCGCAGGGCGGACTTGTATTCGCGGTCGATCAGCTTGTCGTACTGGGCCACCGAGAGGGCCAGTTCGGCGTCGAAACGGGCGAAGGCGTCCAGCGCCTGGTGGACCATCTTGCGCACCTGCTCGCCGATGTGGCGGACCTCGACGTAG
Organism: Pseudomonas sp. MOIL14HWK12:I1; assembly: GCF_000510705.1. Lineage (NCBI taxonomy): Bacteria > Pseudomonadati > Pseudomonadota > Gammaproteobacteria > Pseudomonadales > Pseudomonadaceae > Pseudomonas > Pseudomonas sp. MOIL14HWK12:I1. The sequence continues at coordinate 198,355 of NZ_AZNY01000003.1, forward strand.
CCGCGCGGGGCCTCGCCGTCCTCGGTCAGCTCGATGGCGCGACGGGCGATCTTGGAGGCCTCGTCGCCGATGCGCTCCAGGTCGATCACCGACTTGGAGATGCTGATGATCAGGCGCAGGTCGGAGGCCGCGGGCTGACGGCGAGCGAGGATGCGCAGGCATTCCTCGTCGATGCCGCGCTCCATGATGTCGATCTGGTCGTCGATGGTGCGCACCTGGCGCGCCAGCCCGGCATCGGCATCGATCACCGCGCGCACGGCGTCGCTGACCTGCTTTTCCACCAGACCGCCCATGGCCAGTAGGTGGCTGCGGACCTCTTCCAGTTCGACGTTGTATTGCTGGGAGATGTGCTGCGTGTGGCCTTCTTTGTTGATCATGCTGTCAGTCCTGCCTGAGAGGAGCGAGTCGCCGGGTGGGGCACCGGCCTGCCTGGAACTAGCCGTAGCGGCCGGTGATGTAGTCTTCGGTCTGCCGCTTCGCCGGGTTGGTGAAGAGGGTGTCGGTGTCGCCGTGTTCGACCAGCTGGCCCATGTACATGAAGGCGGTGTAGTCGGAGACCCGCGCCGCCTGCTGCATGTTGTGGGTGACGATGACGATGGTGTAGCGCTGTTTCAGTTCGTGGATCAGCTCCTCCACCTTGAGGGTGGAAATGGGGTCCAGCGCCGAACAGGGTTCGTCGAGCAGGAGCACATCGGGCTGCACGGCGATGGTGCGGGCGATCACCAGACGCTGCTGCTGGCCGCCGGAGAGACCCAGGGCCGACTCGTGCAGGCGATCCTTGACCTCGTCCCACAGCGCCGCGCCGTGCAGCGCCCATTCCACCGCCTCGTCGAGCACCCGCTTCTGCTTGATGCCCTGGATGCGCAGGCCGTAGACCACGTTCTCGTAGATGCTCTTGGGAAAGGGATTGGGCTTCTGGAACACCATGCCCACGCGCCGCCGCAACTCGGCGATCTCGGTGCCGCGGGCATAGATGTTCTGGCCGTCGAGTAGGATCTCGCCGTCGATGCGGCAATCTTCCACCAGGTCGTTCATGCGATTGAAGCAGCGCAGCAGGGTGGACTTGCCACAGCCGCTGGGGCCGATGAAGGCAGTGACCCGCTGCCGCGGGATCTCCAGGGCGATGTCGTGCAGGGCCTGCTTCTTGCCGTAGAACAGATTGAGCCGCGGCACCGACAGGGCCACGCCACCTTCGTTCGCCGCAGGCTGGGCGCTGGCCGCGTAGGCGGCGGCGGTTCTGAAGATGGAGGAATCGGAAGGCATGGGGTCTCCTCGGCCGCGGGCGCTAGTCTTCCAGCAGCCGGTACTTTTCGCGCAGCCGGTTGCGCAGGAACACGGCGGACAGGTTCAGCCCGGCGATCACCAGCACCAGCAGCAGCGCGGTGGCATAGACCAGCGGGCGGGCGGCTTCCACGTTGGGGCTCTGGAAGCCGACGTCATAGATGTGGAAGCCCAGGTGCATGATCTTCTGATCCAGGTGCAGATAGGGGTAGTTGCCGTCCAGCGGCAGCGAGGGCGCCAGCTTGACCACCCCCACCAGCATCAGCGGCGCCACCTCGCCGGCGGCGCGGGCCACGGCCAGGATCAGCCCGGTCATCATCGCCGGACTGGCCAGCGGCAGCACCACCTTCCACAGCGTCTCGGCCTGGGTCGCGCCCAGCGCCAGGGAGCCCTCGCGGATGCTGCGGGGAATGCGCGCCAGGCCTTCTTCGGTGGCGACGATCACCACCGGCATGGCGAGGATCGCCAGGGTCAGCGAAGCCCACAGCAGCCCCGGGGTGCCAAAGGTCGGCGTGGGCAGGCTGGCCTGGAAGAACAGCTGATCCAGGGAGCCCCCCAGCACATAGACGAAGAAGCCCAGGCCAAAGACGCCATAGACGATGGCCGGCACCCCGGCGAGGTTATTGACCGCGATGCGGATGGTGCGGGTCAGCGGCCCCTGGCGGGCGTATTCGCGCAGGTAGATGGCGGCGATGACGCCGAAGGGGGTGACGATCACCGCCATCAGCAGGGTCATCATCACGGTGCCGAAGATGGCCGGGAAGACGCCGCCCTCGGTGTTCGCCTCGCGCGGATCGGCGCTGAGGAACTCCCACAGCTTGCTGCCATAGAAGCCGAGCTTGGCGCCCAGGCCCATGGCGTTGGGCTGGTAGGCGCGCACGATGCGCGACAGATTGAGTTCCAGGGTGCGGCCCTCGACGTCGCGCAGCACCACGCTGTCGCGGCGGCGCTCCTGGCGCAGGCTGGCCAGTTGGTCTTCCAGGTCGCCGTAACGGGCTTCGAGCTCGGCGCGGCGGGCGGCGAGATCGGCCTGGGCGGTGGCGTCGAGACGACCGTCCAGTTCCAGACCGCGGCCCTCCAGGCGCAGGCGCTCCAGGGCATGGTTGACGCTGCCGATGTCCTGCTTTTCCAGGCGCTCCAGCTGGTCGCTCAGGTCGCGGGTGCGCAGCAGGCGGCGCTGCAGCTCGGGCACGGCCGCGGCGCCCTTGGCCACCTGGCGTCCCGCTTCGCGCACCTCCAGCGCATAGCCATAGAAGTTGCCCCATTCGCGGCGCTCCAGCACCAGGGCATCGGCCGGGGTCTGGCGATCTTTTAGCCAGTCGCCGACCAGCCAGACGAAGTCGCTGCCATAGAGGTCGCGATTGCCCAGCTTGAAGAGTTCGCGGGTCAGGGTTTCGCCGCTGTCCGCCGGCAGGGTCACTCCGGCGCTGCGCAGCCGCTCGGCCGGTATCGTCTCCTGGTCCACCACCTGGCCGAGCACCAGGCGCGCTTCCAGGCCCGGCGGCGTGTAGCGCGCCTGCACCACCTCGGCCGGCCAGAAGTGCGCCAGGCCGCGCACGGCGAGGATGCCGATCAACCCCAGGGTCATGAGCACGGCGATGGCCACGGCGCCGGCGCTGAGCCAGACCCCGGGCGCGCCGCCGCGCAGCCAGACGCCCAGGGAGCGCCGCGGCCGGGCGCCCTGCCCCGGCGGCGCGCCAGCGCTAGAGGGCCGCATATTTTTTCCTCAGCCGCTGGCGGATCAGTTCGGCCAGGGTGTTCATCAGGAAGGTGAAGCTGAGCAGCACCAGCGCGGCCAGGAACAGCAGGCGGTAATGGGTGCCGCCCACCTCGGATTCGGGCATCTCCACGGCGATGTTGGCCGCCAGGGTGCGCATGCCCTCGAACAGGTTGGCATCCATGATCGGGGTGTTGCCGGTGGCCATGAGCACGATCATGGTCTCGCCGACGGCGCGGCCCAGGCCGATCATCAGCGCCGAGAAGATGCCCGGGCTGGCGGTGAGCAGCACCACCCGCACCAGGGTCTGCCAGGGGGTGGCGCCCAGCGCCAGGGAGCCCAGGGTCAGGCTGCGCGGCACGCTGTAGATGGCGTCTTCGGCGATGGAGAAGATGTTGGGGATGACCGCGAAGCCCATGGCCAGGCCGATGATCAGGGCGTTGCGCTGGTCGTAGGCGATGCCCAGGGTCTGGCTCAGCCAGAGGCGCAGGTCGCCGGCGAACAGCAGCCCCTCCAGCCAGGGACTGAGCCACAGCGCCAGGGCGGTGGTCAGCAGCACCACCGGCAACAGCAGCAGGCTTTCCCAGCCTTCCGGGATGCGCTCGCGCAGCGTCAGCGGCAGGCGCGACCAGCCAAAGCCCGCGGCGAGGATGGCCAGCGGCAGGAGCAGCAGCAGGCTGAACAGCCCCGGCAGGTGATTTTCCACGAAGGGCGCGAGGAACAGCCCGGCGAAGAAGCCGAGGATCACCGTGGGCAGGGCCTCCATCAGCTCGATGACCGGCTTGACCGTGCGCCTCATGCGCGGCGCCATGAAGTAGGCGGTATAGACCGCCGCGGCGATGGCCAGGGGCGCGGCGAACAGCATGGCGTAGAAGGCCGCCTTGAGGGTGCCGAAGGTCAGCGGCGCCAGGCTCAGCTTGGGTTCGAAGTCCGCGGTGGCGGCGCTGGACTGCCAGACCCGCGCCGGCGCCTCGTAATTCTCGTACCAGACCTTGCCCCAGAGCGCCGACCAGGAGACTTCCGGGTGCGGATTGTCCAGGCGGAAGCCGAGCAGCCGGCCGTTTTCCTCCAGCAATAGCTGGTCGGCGCGCGGCGACAGCGCCAGCACCCCGGCGGAGGGGGCGATCCGCTCGCGCAACAGGGTACGCCCGGCGGTGCTGTGGAAGACCCCCAGTTCGCCCGTGGCATCCAGCGCCACGAAGCCCTTGCGGCGCTGCTCCGGCACCAGCTGGACGATGGGCGCGGTGCCCAGCTGGAAGCTGCGGATATGTCTTAGCACCGGCTCGCCGTCCTGGCCGCGGACCATGAACCACTGGCCGATGCCGCCCTTGGCGGTACCCACCAGCAGGGACACGCCGCCCAGCAGCTGGGCGCTGGCGGTGACCTCGTCGTCGGCCGCGTCGAGCAGCTTGTAGTGGCCGTTGAGACTGCCATCGCGGAGATCGAAGACATCCGCCTGGGCGCGGCCGTTGAGGGCATAGAGCCAGTGCCCGCGAGGGTCGAGGTAGAGCGCCTTGGCCGCGGTGTTGAGCGGTCCGAGGGAGAGCGAGGTACGCATGGGAGCGGCCGCGCCACCGGTCACCGGCGCCGCCAGCCCGGTCAGGCGCAGGGCGGTCACGCGGTTGCCCTGGGCACCGGCCAGCACCAGCAGGTCCTCGTCACCGGCGATGGCGACCCGTTCCAGGGCGCTACGGGAGGCGCCCAGGTCCAGTGGCTCGCGCCCGTAGGGAAAGTCCAGTTCCGGGGTGATGACCCGGTTGCCCTGGGGATAGCGCGAGACATAGCGCTTGTGTGCCACCAGCACGCGACCATCGGACAGGCCCAGGGCGATCAGCCCGCGCGGGGCGTCCTGGGCCTGGCTGCTGATGGTGACGCCGGGCGGCAGCGGCAGGCGCTCGCGCATGACCGGCTGGCCGTCGGCCAGGGTGAAGAAAGTGGCCTCGCCAGCCCGGGACAGATGCAGGCCGAGGCGATCCTGCTCGTCGATGCCCAGCAGCAACGGTGCCCCGGCGGCCGCCAGCCAGTCGGGCTGGGGCAGCGGCTGGGCCTCGAGGCTGGCGCCGCGCAGCAGCGGCAGCACCACATAGGCCAGATAGAAGAAGATCAGGGTGATGGTGGCCAGCACGGCCAGGCCACCGGCCAGTACCGCACCCCGTATCAGGCGATCCTGCAGGGCCCGCCAGCGCCGCCGCCGGCGCAGTGCAGGCGTGTTGAAGTCCAGCCGAGCGGGGCCGCGAGGATCGGGCGGGGACGGGGGTACCGGGGATATCATGGCGCAGAGCCTAATCACGTCGTGTGACAGAAAGGTTACAGCGAATGGACGGCCAGAGGCGCTACGCCCGGGACGGGCGCAGAGCGCCAGGCGCTCAGTAGCCCAGGGTCTTCAGGGCCTGCTGCACCACCGCCGCAGGCAGGGGAATGTAGCCGTCCTTGACCACGGCTTCCTGGCCGCTGCGCGAGAGGATCAGGCGCAGGAATTCCCCCTCCAGGGGGTTGAGCGGACGATTGGGCGCCTTGTTCACATAGACGTAGAGATAGCGCGCCAGGGGATAGCGCCCGGACAGGGTGTTCGCCTGGTTGTCCTCGACGAAATCGGTGGTGCCCTGGCGTGCCAGCGCCAGGGTGTGGACGCTGGCGGTCTGGTAGCCGATGCCCGAGTAGCCGATGCCCCCCAGGGACTGACTGATGGCCTGGACCACCGAGGCCGAGCCCGGCTGTTCGTTGACGTTGGCGCGGAAGTCGCCGCGGCACAGCGCCGCTTCCTTGAAGTAGCCGTAGGTGCCCGACACCGAATTGCGGCCGAATCTCTGGATCGGCCGCCTGGCCCAGTCGCCGGTCAGGCCCAGGTCGCCCCAGGTCTTGAGTTCGTGCGGACCGCCACAGAGCCGGGTGCTGGAAAAGATCGCATCGACCTGCTCCAGGGTCAGCTGGCGCAGCGGATTGTCCTTGTTGACGAAGATCGCCAGGGCATCGATGGCCACCGGCACCGCGGTGGGCGGGTAGCCGAAGCGCTGCTCGAAGGCCTGCAGCTCGGCGTCCTTCATCTTGCGACTCATGGGGCCGATGCCGGCGGTGCCTTCGGTGAGCGCCGGCGGCGCCGTGGACGAGCCGGCCGCCTGGATCTGGATATTGAGGTTGGGATACTCGCGCTTGTAGCTCTCGGCCCAGAGGGTCATCAGGTTGGCCAGGGTGTCGGAGCCCACGCTCGACAGATTGCCGGAGATCCCGCTCACCTTCTGGTAGGCAGGGATGGCCGGGTCGACGCCCTCGGCTCGAGCGGTCGTGCCACCGAGCGCCAGGGCGAGCGCCACAGCGGTCAGCGGACCTTTGATGTCCATGCCGGATTCCTCGCGGGGATGGGAGACGGGCCTGGGCCGGCGACGCTCAGGCGCAAGCCGGCACTCGAGGCTCTGTACGAAAGATCGCCGAGCGAAGGTCAGGCAAGGCGAAAATCAGTGAGGAAGCGGACCGGGCTCGCGAACGAGTTTACGAGGGGTAAATGAGCATTCCGAGCTGATTTTCAACGCAGCATCACCGAGCGCAGGCATTTTTCGTACAGAGCCTAGGCGCGCATTGTGACGGATTTATGAGCGAGCGCCAGCCGAGGCGGCAGGTTCGACTAGGCTGCAAGAGGGCCTGCGCTGCACCACCCTGGCGCACGCCCGGTCTCCCACCCCGCCACGACCGCCCAGGCACGCGGCCCGCGCGGACCGGACCGTCATTTGCATAGCTAAGCATTCATCTCAGTGCAGAGGAACGCACCATGGCCCAGGCTCTTCCGACGTCCTCCTCCCGCGCCGACGCGGCCCCCGCCAGCACGGTCGCCACGCCCTCGCGGGCCAAGCTGATCGCCGCGGCCAGTCTCGGCAACGGCCTGGAGATGTTCGACTTCACCGTCTTCAGCTTTTTCGCCGCCATCATCGGCCAGCTGTATTTCCCTTCGGATACGCCCTACGGCTCCCTGCTGATGGCGGTTGGCGTCTTTGGCGTCGGCTTCGTCATGCGCCCCCTGGGCAGCATGGTGCTGGGTGCCTATGCCGACCGCCACGGGCGCAAGCAGGCCATGCTGCTGACCATTTCGCTGATGGGCCTGGGCAGCGCCCTGATCGCCTTCACCCCGACCCACGCCCAGATCGGCATCGCCGCGCCGCTGATCCTGCTGCTGGGGCGCCTGCTGCAGGGCTTTTCCGCTGGCGGCGAGATCGGCGCCGCCACCACCCTGCTGCTGGAATCGGCCAGCCCCGGCCGGCGCGGCTTCCATGTCAGCTGGCAGGTGATCAGCCAGGGCGGCAGCGCCCTGCTCGGCGCCGGTCTGGGCGCCCTGCTCACCCGCAGCCTGTCCGAGGCCGAGCTGCATGCCTGGGGCTGGCGCATCCCCTTCCTGGTCGGCTTGCTCATCATCCCGGTCGGCCTCTATATCCGCCGCCAGGTGGACGAGACCTGGAGCGGCGCCGGCTCGGTCGAGGGCGGCCCGGTGCGCGCCTTTCTGCGCGAGCATCCGCGGCGCTTCGGCCTGGGCCTGCTGATCGTGATGTCGGCGACCCTGCTGACCTACCTGATGCAGTTCTACATGCCCACCTACATGACCCGCATCGTCGGCCTGCCGGCCACCAGCGCCTACCTGGCCGGGGTGGCCTCCAGCGCCGTGCAGATGGCCGCCGCCCTGGCCGCCGGGCTGCTGCTGGATCGCTTCGGTCGCTACAAGCCGGTGGCCCTGGTCAGCCTGGCGGTGGCCCTGCTGGGCATCTACCCGGCCTTCGTCTGGCTGAACGACCCCACCACCCAGGGCCTGGCCTTTGCCGCCCGCTTCGTGGTGATCACCGCCATGAGCGTCAACATGACCGCCGGACTGCTGCTGATCCTCGCCGGCCTGCCGCGGCCGGTGCGCGCCACCGGCCTCGCCATGACCTACGCCCTGGCGGTGACCCTGTTCGGCGGCACCGCCCAGTTCATCGCCACCTGGCTGATCGGCGCCACCGGCAGCCCGCTCGCCCCGGCCTGGTACCTGATCGGCATGCTGCTGATAGGATGGCTGGCACTGCTGAGCTATCCCGAACGCCACCTGGATTGAGAGAGATCGCCATGAGCCTTGCCACCGCTGCGGATCAAGACGCCACCGCCCGTCATATCGCCGGCTACCTGCCGGACATGGTCGCCCTGCGCCGCGACATCCACCGCCATCCCGAACTGGGTTACCAGGAACAGCGCACCAGCGACCTGGTGGCCGCCGCCCTCGCCGGCTGGGGCTACGAGGTCCATCGCGGCCTGGGCGGCACCGGGGTGGTCGGCACCCTGCGCGCCGGCAGCGGCAGCAAGGTGCTGGGCATCCGCGCCGACATGGACGCCCTGCCGATCCTGGAGAGCACCGGCCTCGACTACGCCAGCCAGCACCCGGGACGCATGCACGCCTGCGGTCACGACGGCCACACCACCACCCTGCTCACCGCCGCCCGCTGCCTGGCCGAGACCCGCGCCTTCGACGGCACCCTGCACCTGATCTTCCAGCCGGCCGAGGAAGGCCTGGGCGGCGCCCTGAAGATGATGCAGGACGGCCTCTTCGAGCTGTTTCCCTGCGACCAGGTGTTCGGCCTGCACAACATGCCCGGCGTGCCCACCGGCAAGTTCTGCTTCGTCGACGGCGCCGCCATGGCCTCGTCCGACACCGCCCTCCTGCGCATCCGCGGCCAGGGCGGCCACGGCGCGGTACCGGACAAGGCGGTCGATCCCATCGTCGCCAGCGCGGCCACGGTGATGGCGCTGCAGACCGTGGTCTCGCGCAACGTGGCGCCGCTGGACACCGCGGTGATCACCGTGGGCAGCATCCACGGCGGCGAGGCCTCCAACGTCATTCCCGATGCGGTGGAGATGAAGCTCACCATCCGCGCCTTCCAGGACAGCACCCGCGACCTGCTGGAGCAGCGCATCGGCGCCCTGGTGCGCGCCCAGGCGGAAAGCTTCGGCGCCACCGCCGAGCTGGACTATCAGCGGGGTTATCCGGTGCTGGTCAACCACGACGGCCCTACCGCCTTCGCCCGCCAGGTGGCGATCGAGCACTTTGGCGCCGAGGCCCTGCACCCCTTCGCGCCCATCCCGGCCAGCGAGGACTTCGCCTACATGCTGCAGCAGGTGCCCGGTTGCTACCTGTTCGTCGGCAACGGGCCCAGCGCCAACCTGCACAACCCGGCCTACGACTTCAACGACGCCCTGCTGCCGGTGGGCGCGCGCTACTGGGTCAAGCTGACCGAGGCCTTCCTCACCGCCTGAGGCCCCGCCCCGCCGGCCCCCTCACCTGGGGTGCCGGCGACGGATTCTTCACGCGCGGGCCGCTAGACTGCCCGGTCATCGTTCTGCCACAGAGAGATCGCCATGCGTCGTGTTCCGCGCCTGGGCTGGCGCCAGGGTCTGGCGCTGGGCGTCGCCGTGCTGGCCGCCGGCTTCGCCTATCCGGCCTGGCGGCATTTCCATCCGGTCAGTGCGGCCGAGGGCTGGCGCTACCGGGAAGTCGCCGCCGACATCCCCATGGTCAGCGCCCTGGCCCTGGACGCCGATGGCAGCCTGTTCGTGACCCAGGAATTTTCCAGTCGCCGCGGCAGCCTGCTGCGGCTGCTGCCCGATGGCGAGCGCCAGCCGGTATTGGGCGAGCTGTCCAAGCCGGATGGCCTGGTGATGTTCCAGGGCGGCCTGGTGGTCAGCCAGGAAGGCGGACCGCTGCCGGTGTTTCTCCTGCGCGACGGCCAGCGCCAGGCCCTGTTCGACGGCAACGACGTCGAGGGCGTCGCCACCGATGGCCAGACCCTCTATGCCATCGAGGACCTGCCGCGCGGTCGCCTGCTCAGCTACGACCCGCTGCAGCGTCGCCTGGCGGTGCTGCGCGACGGCCTGGAAGAAGGCGAAGGGGTGGCCCGCTGCCCGGATGGCCGGCTGTTCTATACCGAAAAGGCCAAGGGCTGGGTCAAGCAGTGGCAGCCGGGAGGGACCGATACCCTGGTCGCCGCGGGTCTCGACGCGCCGGGCTTCGTGCAGTGTTCGGCCGACGGTCTGTGGATCACCGAAGACGCCACCCACGGCGCCCGGGTGCTGCTGGTGCAGCCCGATGGCCGTCTGGTCACGGTGCTCTCGCACCTGCGCTCGGCGCAGACCCTGATCCCGCGCGGCGACGGTCATTACCTGGTCGCCGAGCAGGGGCGCAACCGCATCCTGGAATTCTCGCGAGACGCCGGAGCCGCTCGCTAGGGCGAGCGGCTCCGGGAGACTTCAGGGCAGGCGATACACCAGGCAGGGATTGCCGTTGAGGCGGCGTCCCAGCACCGGGGTGAGGTCGGCCAGCGGGGTGCCCGCCAGCAATTCGCGGTCGTCGCGGGCGAGGATGATCCAGGCGCCGGACGGCAGGTGCGCCAGGTCCGCGACCTGCGGCCGGGCGATGAAGATCGGCTGTTCGTCGTGGTCCAGGTTCATCATGTAGCGGATCGCCCAGCTGTCCTGGCCGAGGCCGAAGAACACCAGGGGACCCGGCTGCTGCTGGCGCAGACCTTCCACCTGCTGGACGAAGCCGCGGGTGTCGTACTGCAGGTCCTGGGCCGGCTCCACCACCGTGACCAGCATCAGCCACTGGGCGGCCAGCGCCAGGGCGCTCAGCGTCAGCAGGCGGCGACTGCCGTCCAGCCGGCGCCAGCTGACCAGGGCGGCGATCTGCAGCAGGACGAAGGCCGGCACCAGCAGCGCCAGGGAGACATCCGGCCAGTAGCCGTGGCGCTGCCAGAGGTGACGACAGACCAGCATGGCCACCAGCGCCAGCCCGGGCAGCGCCAGCACCAGCGCGGTGTAGACCGGCGCGATGCGGCGGAACCAGCCCTCGGCGCGCAGGAGGCCATGGGCGGCGATGGCGGCCAGGAAGGGCACCATGGGCACCACATAGTAGGCGCGCTTGAAGTGCGGGATGGACAACCCGACCAGGATCAGCAGACCGCTGCCGGCGAGGCCCAGCAGCAGCCGGCGCTGGGCGGTGTGCGGCCAGGCCAGCAGGCGGCGGCGCTCGGCCACCAGCACCAGCAGCGCCAGCGGCAGCACCGGCAGATAGCGATAGAGCCCCAGCTGCAGATAGAACCAGAACGGCTTGCCGCTCTCGTCCAGCCGGCCGGTGACCTGCATGTGCCAGACCTCGGCGGCGAAATCCGCCCCACCCTCGTGGTGGGCGAGCTGGATCAGCGTCCACCAGCCGAGGGCGAGCAGCGCCAGACCGGCCAGACCGTAGCCGAACAGCCGTTGCAGGGCGAGGGTGCGCCGGGCCGGTTCGCCCCAGGCCACCACCAGCCAGTAGAGGCAGACCACGCCGCAGGGCTCGATGAGGCCCAGCGGACCACGGATAGCGAAGCCCAGGGCGAACAGCGGCAGCACCAGCAGGCGGCGCAGCGGGCGACCGTCACGGTCGGCGCTGTAGAGCAGGTAGAAGCAGAGCAGCACCACCAGGGCGACCAGCTGATCCAGGCAGACCGCGCGGGCCTTTTCCAGCCACTGCGGGGTCAGGGCCACCAGCAGCACCGTGAGCAGCGCCCAGGCGCGGCGGGTATCGGCCAGCAGGCGATAGGTCAGCGCCAGCACCGCGGCCGAGGCCAGGGCGGTGGGCAGCACGTTGGCCAGGTGATTGGGCGCGCCGATCACCCGCGCGGCCAGCCAGCTCAGCCAGGTGGCGGTGCCGGGATAGTCCGGATAGGGCTGGCCGTAGGTGGTGGCGAAAAAGGACGGGCCATGGCGAAACATCTCGCCGAGAAAGACCGCCCAGCGACCGTCGAAGCCCTGGGGCGCCTGGTTCCAGATGCCGAGGGTGAACATCAGGGTGGCGATTACCCCGAGCAGCAGGCTTTCGCGGCGCAGGCGACTGGCCGCCGGCAGCGCGGCCAGGGGCGCGCTGCGTGGGGTCAGGGGCATGGGCGAGACCATCAGGCGGCGTCCACACGGCGGGTGACCTGGGGACCGCCCAGGGCGGCGCCACGGCCGATGGCGAAGTACTCGATACCGCGACGCTCCATGCGCTCGGGATCGAACAGGTTGCGCCCGTCGAAGATCAGCGGCTGATTGAGCTGGCGGGCGATCAGATCGAAGTCCGGCGCCTTGAACTGCTGCCACTCGGTGCAGATGACCAGGGCATCGGCGCCGGCCAGGGCGGCCTCGGGGGTGCCCATCAGCGCCAGACGCTCGTCGTGGCCATAGAGGCGCTGGGCCTCGGCCATGGCCACCGGGTCGAAGGCGCGCACCTTGGCGCCGGCCGCCCAGAGGGCTTCCATCAGCACTCGGCTGGGCGCATCGCGCATGTCGTCGGTGTTGGGTTTGAAGGCCAGTCCCCAGAGGGCGAAGGTACGGCCGCGCAGGTCACCGTCGAAGTAGGTGTTGATGCGCTCGAACAGCTTGGTCTTCTGGCGCACGTTGATGGCTTCCACGGCGCGCAGCAGGTCCAGCTCCACGGCGTTTTCCTCGCCGGTGCGGATCAGCGCCTGCAGGTCCTTGGGGAAGCAGGAGCCGCCGTAGCCGCAGCCCGGGTAGATGAAGTGGTGACCGATGCGTGGATCGGCGCCGATGGCCTGGCGCACCGCCTCGATGTCGGCGCCGACGTGCTCGGCCAGTTCGGCGATCTGGTTGATGAAGCTGATCTTGACCGCCAGCAGGCTGTTGGCGGCGTACTTGGCCAGCTCGGCGCTGCGCAGGTCCATGCACTGGATGCGGTCATGGTTGCGGTTGAAGGGTGCATAGAGTTCGCGCATCACGTCGCGGGCCACCGGCGAGTCGGTGCCCACCACGATGCGATCGGGCTTCTTGCAGTCGGCGATGGCGGCGCCTTCCTTGAGGAATTCCGGGTTGGAGACCACCTCCACGTGCAGGGTGCGGCCCTCTTCGGCGAGCACCTCGTGGATCAGCGCGCGGACGCGGTCGCCGGTGCCCACCGGCACGGTGGACTTGTTCACCACCAGCAGCGGATCGCGGGAGACCGGCTGGCCGATCAGCGGCTCGCGGCGCAGGCGGGCGATGGTCTCGGCCACGGCGAAGACGGCGGACAGATCGGCCGAGCCATCGGCGGCCGGCGGGGTGCCGACGGCGATGAACTGCACGGCGCCATGGGCCACGGCTTCGGCGGCCTCATGGGTGAACACCAGGCGGCCGGCGGCCAGGTTGCTGCGCACCAGCTCTTCCAGACCCGGTTCATAGAGGGTCACCTCGCCGCGCTTGAGCTTGTCGATCTTGGCGCGGTCGATGTCCATGCACACCACCTGGTGGCCGACTTCCGCCAGCACGGCGGCCTGCACCAGACCCACGTAGCCGATGCCGAAAACGCTGATGTTCATAGGGTATTCCTCAGGGTGGGAGCGGCGCTGGCGCGGGGCCCGCCGACGAGGGCGACGCCGGCCACGACCAGCGCGACGCCCAGGGTTTTCCAGGGGGTGAAGGATTCGGCGGCGCCTGGCAGCCAGGCCGCGCCGAGGTGGACGAAGACGTAGGTGAGGCCGAGCGCCGCATAGGCGCGACCCAGCGGCAGGCACGCCAGGGCGGCCAGCCAGGCCAGCAGCGACAGGCCGTAGCAGAGGATGCCCAGGGCCAGCAGCAGCCCGGCCGCACTCAGCAGCGACTCGGGCGCGCCGACCCAGCTGGCCATGGCCGGCAGCCGCACCAGGGCCGCGCGCAGGGCGAGTTGCGCCAGGGTGGTGAGCAGGATGCTCACGCCGAGGGGCAACAGGCCGTTCATAGCTGGCCACCCAGCAATGCGGCGCCGGCGACGATGCACAGGCAGCCACACCAGGCGCGGGCGTCCACCACCTCGCCGAACACCAGGCGCGCCAGCAGGGTCACCGCCAGGGTGTTGAGCGACAGCAGGGGATAGGCGACGCCCACCGGCACCCGCTGCAGCACCGCGCACCAGACCAGCAGGGCCAGGCCCAGGCAGACCAGGGCGCCCCACAGCCAGGGCGACCGCAGGCGTGCGGCCAGGGCATTACCGGCGGCTACCGCGCGCTTCTGGCCCAGTTGGCCGGCGCTGGTGAGGCCGATCACCACGGCGATCAACAGGCCGTCTACGGTGGTCATGGCGTCGGCCTCGGATAGACCAGCAGCACCAGGCGCTCGCTGGCGATGCTCTCGCCGGGCTCGGGCAGGCTGTCGAGCAGCTGGCGATCACTGGGGCCGCCGACCCGCAGGAGGATGGCCACCGGGCCCTGGTCGCGATGGGCGGCGAGCCAGGCGGCCAGGTCGCGCTCTTCGATCAGCCGGCCGCTGGCCGGCTCACGGGCGAAGCCGTACTTGAGTTCGCCCGGACCGCCCACCAGCACCACGTCATCGCGGTGGGTGGCCCAGGCCAGGCTGGCGGCCACGCCGAGGTCGTTGCTGACCAGCAGGCCGGCATTCTTGAAGTGGCCGAGCTGGGCCTGGATGAAGGTGCTCGGCAGCTTGTTGTCGACCAGGCCGTTGGGCAGGGCGATGGACAGCAGCGGCAGCAGCACCCAGAGCGCCAGGGCCGGCGCCAGCAGGGTGCGCCGCGGCCAGACCAGCGCGGCCAGGCCGGCCAGCAGCAGCGCCAGGGGCGCCAGCAGGGCCAGGGCGCGGGTCAGGCCTTCGCCGCTTTCATAGAGGCGACCGCCATAGATCAGCAGGGCGGCAAGGCCGGCCAGGCCCAGCAGCAGATTGCACAGGCCGTTCAGCCGCAGGGCACCGGTGGCGCCGCGCCGGCCCGCCTCCTGCAGGGTGCGCGCCAGCAGCGGCACCAGGGCGGCCAGGGTCGGCAGCAGGTAGGTCGGCAGCTTGCCGCGGCTGAGGCTGAAGAACAGCAGCTGGCCGACCACGGCGATGCCGAGGAAGGCGGTGCCGCGGTGACGCCGGTCCTGCCAGAGCTGGCCCAGGGTACGCGGCAGGAGGCCGGCCCAGGGCAGGATGGCCAGCAGCAGCACCGGGCCATAGAACCAGAACGGCCGCTCGTGCTGGGCATCCTGGCCGGCGAAACGCTGGATGTGCTCGTGCCAGAAGAAGAAATTCCAGAAGTCCGCATCGCGCCGGGCCACCAGCAGCGCCCAGGGGGCCACCACCAGGATCGCCACCAGCACCGCCAGGGGACCGCGGCAGAGCAACTCGCCCAGCCGCCGCTGCAGGAGGAAGAAGGGCACGGCCACCAGCACCGGCAGCACCAGGGCGAGAAAGCCCTTGGTCAGCAGGCCGCAGCCACAGGCCAGCCCCAGCAGCGCCCATTGCACCAGGGCCGCGCCGCGGGTCTCGGCGGCCTGGGCCTGCCAGAGGGCGAGCAGCGCCAGGGCCATCCAGAAGGCGAACTGGGCGTCGAGGGTCACGTAGGTGGCCAGCCCCGCCACGGCCACGCAGGAGAGATAGACCACCCCGGCGAGCAGCGCCAGCGGGCGGTCCTGCCAGATCAGCCGGGTCAGGCGCGCCACCAGGGCGGCGGTGGCCAGGCTGGCCAGCAGTGGCACCAGGCGTACGCTGAACAGCGAGTCACCGAGCCAGGCCTGGGCGATGGCCTGGGTCCAGTAGCCGCCGATGGGTTTCTCGAAATAGGGCAAGCCGAGGAAGTGCGGCACCACCCAGTCGCCACGCCGCCAGAGTTCCTGGGCGATCTGCGCATAGCGCGACTCGTCCGGAATCCACAGGCCGCGCCAGGCCAGCGGCAGGGCATAGGCCAGCAGCGCCAGCGGCAGCAGCATCCACAGGCGACGCCGACTCATGCCTGCACGCCCAGCCAGCCCTGGCGGCCAGCCAGGCTGCCACGCACCAGATTGCCCGCGGGCAACTGGCGCGGATCGGCCGGCAGGCGATCGCCCAGGGTCAGGAACAGGATGCCCTGCTCCCGCGCGGCCTTGAGCAGGGCGCGGAAGTCGTCGGCGAAGGCGATGCCTTCCACCTCGGCGTGCAGGGTGTAGACGTTGAGCGCCCCCGGACGGAAGCGCTTGAGCAGATAGCTGTTCCAGTCACCGGCGGCCAGCTCCGGGCCGACCACCTCGTCGAAGGTCGGCATGTCCACCGGCACCTGGGGGGTGCCGTGGCTGCCGTTGCCCAGCCGCGGGCGAAACAGCGCACTGCCGCGGCAATCGCTGTTGTAGCGGAGGCCGAAGGCCTCCTTGGCCAGCACCACGCGCGGATCGGCGCGCCAGCCGGCGGCGGCGGAGCAGTCGACCCTGGCGCCGAGGATGTCTTCCAGGGCCTGCAGGCCACGGCCGAATTCCTGACCTAGACGCTCCAGGCTCCAGCTGCCGGTATGGGCCTGCCAGGCGTGGTGATCCCAGGCGTGCAAGCCGACCTCGTGGCCGCGGGCGCGGGTCTCGCGCATCAGGTGACCGAGGTCGCGACCGATGGGCCGACCCGGCCAGGCGGTGCCGGCCAGGAGGATGTCCCAGCCATAGAGGCTGGCGGCCTTGGACCTCAGCATCTTCCACAGGAAGGTGGGCTTCACCAGGCGCCAGAGGTGGCGCCCCATGTTGTCCGGCCCGACGCTGAAGAAGAAGGTGGCCTTGACCCCGGCCTCGTCCAGCAGGTCGAGCAGCCGCGGTACCCCTTCGCGGGTGCCGCGATAGGTGTCCACGTCGATGCGCAGGCTGGCCGGGATCAGGGTGTTCATCAGGCCTCCCGCTGCGCCAGGGCTTCGCGCAGGAAGAAGTCCAGCGTCTTGCCGACGGTGGCGGCCATGGCGGTGGTCGGCTGCCAGTCGATCAGGCGACGGGCGTTTTCCACGCTGGGCTTGCGGTGGGCCACGTCCTGGTAGCCGTCGCCGTAGAAGCTCTTGCTCTCCACCTCGCGGAAGCCGGCGAAGGGCGGGAATTCGTGGCGCAGCGGATGGGCCTCGAACTGCGCCAGCAGCTCTTCGGCCAGTTCGCGGATGCTCGCTTCGTTGTCCGGGTTGCCGATGTTGACGATCTGGCCGTCGCAGCGACCGCCCCTGTTCTCGATGATGCGGAACAGCGCCTCGATGCCGTCGTCGACGTCGGTGAAGCAGCGCTTCTGGGCGCCCCCGTCGACCAGCTTGATCGGGGTGCCTTCCACCAGGTTGAGGATCAGCTGGGTGATGGCGCGGGAGCTGCCGATGCGCGCCGAGTCCAGACGATCCAGGCGCGGGCCCATCCAGTTGAACGGACGGAACAGGGTGAATTTCAGGCCCTTGGCGCCATAGGCCCAGATGACCCGGTCGAGCAGCTGCTTGGAGACCGAGTAGATCCAGCGCTGCTTGTTGATCGGGCCGACCACCAGGTTGGAGCGGTCTTCGTCGAAGCGCTCGTCCTGGCACATGCCGTACACCTCGGAGGTGGACGGGAAGATCACGCGCTTGCCGTATTTCACGCAGTGGCGAACGATCTTGAGGTTTTCCTCGAAGTCCAGTTCGAACACGCGCAGCGGATTGCGGGTGTATTCGATGGGCGTGGCGATGGCCACCAGCGGCAGCACCACGTCGCACTTCTTGATGTGGTATTCCAGCCACTCGGTGTGGATGGAGATGTCGCCTTCCACATAGTGGAAATTCGGATTGGCCTTGAGCCGCTCGATGGCATCGGAGCCGATGTCCAGGCCATAGACCTCGTACTCGCCGTCGGCCAGCAGGCGCTCGGAGAGGTGGTTGCCGATGAAGCCGTTGACGCCCAGGATCAGCACCCGGGTGCGGCGCTTGGCACGGCGATCCTGGCGATGCAGGCGGGCACCGGCCACCAGGCCGGCTTCGCGGGCCAGTTGCGGACCGGACAGATAGAGGCCGTTGTCGCCCAGCTGGCCGGCCTGGATTTCCAGGACGCCCTCGCCACAGGCGATGCGCAGGGGCTCCAGGCTCAGCACGCTGCCGGGGGTCTGGCCATGGCTTTCCTGGCGGGCCTGGGCGCTCCAGACGATCAGCTTGCGGTCACCGATCCAGCCGAAGGCGCCCGGATAGGGTTGCGTCACGGCGCGCACCAGGTTGCCCAGTTCCACGGCCGGACGGCTCCACTCCAGCTCGCCATCGGCGGCGCTGCGGCGGCCGAAGGTGGTGGCCTGGCTCTCGTCCTGCTCGCGCTCGGTCAGCCGGCCTTCGGCCAGGGCCGGCAGGCTGTCGCGCAAGAGCGTCTGGCTGGCTTCGCGCAGCTTGGCGTGCAGGGTCAGGGCGGTGTCGTCGGCGGCGATGGCGACGCGCTGCTGGGCGACGATGGCGCCGGCATCGGCGCGCTGGACCATGCGGTGCAGGGTCACGCCGGTCTCGGTCTCGCCATTGACCAGCACCCAGTTGGCCGGGGCGCGACCGCGATAACGCGGCAGCAGCGAACCGTGGAGGTTGTAGGCGCCGCGCTTGGCGCAGGCCAGGACGTCGCCCGACAGCAGGTTGCGATAGTAGAAGGAGAAGATGAAATCCGGTTCCAGGGCGCGGATGCGCTCGACCCAGATCGGGTGGTTGACGTCTTCCGGCGCGTGCACCGGGATGCCGTGGCGGGCGCAGAGCTGGGCCACCGAACCGAAGAAGCGGTTTTCGCTCGGGTCATCCGGGTGGGTGAAGACGGCGGCGATGGGATAGCCGGCCTGGATCAGCGCGGCGAGGCCGGCGCAGCCGATGTCGTGGTAGGCGAAGACGATGGCGGTTTTCATCAGGGGCTTTCCTGTTACTGGACCTGGCGCAGCGGCGCCGGCGAAGGAGAAAGGGTGGCGGCGCGGATCACTTGTTCCACGTGGAACCGGGGCCGGGCACGGACGTCGTGGTACACCCGGCCGAGGTACTCGCCGAGCAGACCGAGGCCGACGAACTGGGCGCCGGTAAAGATGAACAGCACGGCGAACAGCGAGAACACGCCATCGGCCGCCCACTCGGCGCCGTGGGTGACGCGCAGCACCAGCAGCAGCGCGGCGAAGAGGAAGCCGAAGACCGCCAGGCCGCCGCCGAACAGGCTGAGCATGCGCAGCGGGGTGGTGGTCATGCAGGTCAGCAGGTCGAACATCAGGTTGATCAGCTTGAGGAAGCCGTACTTGGAATCCCCGTGTTCGCGCTCGGCGTGGGCCACCTCGATCTCGGTGGTGTGGCGGGCGAAGCTGTTGGCCAGGATCGGGATGAAGGTGCTGCGCTCGTGGCAGGCCAGCATCGACTGCACCACCTGGCAGCGATAGGCGCGCAGCATGCAGCCGTAGTCGCGCATGGCGACGCCGGTGGAGCGCTGCACGGCGCGGTTGATCAGCCGCGACGGCAGGGTGCGCAGGTAGGAATCCTGGCGCTGCTGGCGCACGGTGCCGACCACGTCGTAGCCCTGGGCGGCGGTGTGCACCAGGCGCGGGATCTCTTCCGGCGGATTCTGCAGGTCGGCGTCCAGGGTGATGATCAGATCGCCCCGCGCCTGCTCGAAGCCGGCGAGGATCGCCGAGTGCTGGCCGTAGTTGCGATTGAGCAGCACCGCCACGACTGGGCTGTCCGGCTCGCTGGCAACCCGCTGCAGGATCTCGGCGCTGCGGTCGCGACTGCCGTCGTCGACCAGGATGATCTCCACCTGGCAATCCAGCAGGCGGCAGGCGGCGCGGGTGCGGCGCAAGAGTTCCGGCAGGCTGGCTTCTTCGTTGTAGACGGGGATCACCACGGATACCCGGTCGATGGCATAGGGCTTCATGCGCCTTTCTCCAGCAGGTCTTCGATGGCGCCGACCACGCGGTCGACGTCGGCGAGGGTCATGTCGGGAAAAAGCGGGATGGAGCACAGCCGTGCCGAATTCCATTCGCTGTTGGGCAGCGCCAGCTCGGGCCAGCGCTCGCGGTACCAGGGATGCAGGTGGGTGGCGGTGAAATGGATGCCGGTGCCGATGCCGCGCGCCTTGAGGCCGGCCATGAAGGCTTCGCGCTCCATCCCGCACCGCTCGGGGCAGATGCGCAGGATGTAGAGGTGCCAGGCGTGGGTCTGGGCGTAGTCGGGCAGCGCCAGGGGCGCGACCGGCAGCTGGGCCAGGCGCTGGGTGTAGGCCTGGGCCAGCAGGCGGCGGCGGCTGTTGATGTCGCCCAGGCGATCCAGCTGCACCAGCGCCAGGGCCGCGTGGATGTCCGAGAGGTTGTACTTGAAGCCGGGCTCCTGCACCTGGGCCTGGGGCTTGCGGCCCAGGGTGTGACGGTCGAAGGCATCCACCGCCAGGCCGTGGAATTTCAGTCGGCGTACCCGCTCGGCCAGGGTGGCGTCGTCGGTCACCAGCATGCCGCCTTCGGCGCAGGTCAGGTTCTTGATGGCGTGAAAGCTGAAGATGGCGGTGCCGCGCTGGCCGATGGGCTCGCCCTGGTAGCGGGTGCCGGCGGCGTGGGCGGCGTCTTCGATCAGCGCCACGCCATGCTCGCGGGCCAGGGCGCGCAGCGGGGCCAGGTCGCAGCTGGCGCCGGCGTAGTGCACCGGCACGATGGCCTTGGTGCGCGGGGTGATGGCGGCGGCCACCTGCTCGGCGGAGACCATCAGGGTGTCGCGGTCGACGTCGACGAACACCGGGGTGGCGCCGATCAGGGTGATCATGTTGGCGGTGGAGACCCAGGTCAGCGAGGGGGTGATCACCTCGTCACCGGGGCCGATGTCCAGTGCCAGCAGGGTCACGTGCATGGCGGCGGTGGCCGAGCACAGGGCCACCGCATGGGCGGCGCCCACCGAATCGGCGAAGCGCTCTTCCAGCAGGTTGGCCTGGGGCCCGGTGGTGATCCAGCCCGAGGTCAGCACCTGGCTCACCGCGGCCACTTCCTCGGCGCCGATGCTGGGCCGGGAGAACGGCAGGAAGGGCTCGTCCAGCTGGCGCGGGGCGGTGCTCTGGGACAGATCGGTCATGGCGGCTCATCCGAAGCGAGGGGCGCCGGAACAGGACAGCCGACGCGATGAGCCCAGGCTAAGGCGTCTTGCCTTACGGCCCCCTTAGCGCAACCTGACAACTGCCTGACAGCCGGTCAGCTCGCCGGTCACCCCCGTGAACCTCTTGGCAAAACAAGGGCTTAGCCCGCGACGAATGGGGTGCCGGTGATCGGTGAGAGGCCTAGAATGCTGACCCCTGCCGCCTTGGCAGTCCCGAACCTGACAAGAGAGACGACCGCGCCCATGCTGGACAACACCCTGAGCGAACTGGAAACCGCCATCCGCGACCTGCTGCAGCGCAACCAGCGCCTGACCGCCCGCACCCAGGAACTGGAGCAGGCGCTGCTGGCCGCGCGCGAGGAAAACGACACCCTGCAACTGAGTCTGCTGGAGCAGGAAGAACACGGCGCCAGCACCCGCCAGCGCGTGGAAGGCCTGCTGGCCCTGCTCTCCGCGCAGTCCGTCGAGCAGGCCGTGGCCGCCGACGCCGAGCAGCGCCACGCGGCCAGCGTCGAGTGAAGACCGCCAAGACGGGCGCCGACGACGAGGTGGAGGTGCTCGGTCGCCGCTACCGCTTCAAGGTGGCCGAAGGCGACCGCGCCGCCCTGCAACAGGCCGCCGCCCGCCTGCGCGACGAACTGATCGCCATCCAGGGCGACCGCCGCCGCGGTGACGCCACCGAGCTGCTGGTGCTGGCCGCCCTGCGCCTGAGCCTGGACACCGCCGCCGACGCCAGCGCCCTCAATGCCCTCGACGCCCGCCTCCAGGCCCTGACCGCCGAGGTCCGGGCGGCGCAGGAGGCGTAGCAAGCGGGTTGGAATAAGGGAGCCGCGCCGCGCGAAGCTACCGGCATGCGGAGTCACGATACCCGCGTGGAAAACGCTTTGCGGTTTTCCACCCTACGCCAGCCGAACCCCCCGCGCCGCTCCGCCCCCTCTCCCTTCGGGAGAGGGCTGGGGTAAGGCTTCGGCTCCGCACGGAGCTACCGACCTGCGCAGGACTCCGTAGGGTGGATGACGGCGCAGCCTCATCCACGATGGCACGGCACGCGTATGGAAAACGTTCCGCGGTTTTCCACCCTACGCCAACCGAACCCCCGCGCCGCTCCGCCCCCTCTCCCTTCGGGAGAGGGCTGGGGTAAGGCTTCGGCTCCGCACGGAGCTACCGACCTGCGCTGGACTCCGTAGGGTGAATGACGGCGCAGCCTCATCCACGACGGCACGGTACCCGCGTGGCAAACGCTTTGCGGTTTTCCACCCTACGCCAGCCCAACCCCCGCGACGCTCCGCCCCCTCTCCCTCCGGGAGAGGGCTGGGGTGAGGGTGCGGCTCCGCACGGAGCTACCGACCTGCGCTGGCCTCCGTAGGGTGAATGACGGCGCAGCCTCATCCACGACGGCACGGCACCCGCGTGGAAAACGCATTGCGGTTTTCCACCCTACGCCAGCCCAAGCCCCACGCCGCTCCGCCCCCTCTCCCTCCGGGAGAGGGCTGGGGTGAGGGCCACCCCAACCACCTCACCCCCGCACAACCGCCCTGCCCCGGCCATCTTGACCGCCCCGCGGCCCCGTGCGAGCTTCGGTGCCCCTTCCCCTGCCCCGGAGGTCCCTCATGTCGGGTATTCGCTGGCTCGCCCTTCCGCTCTTGAGCATCGCCCTCGGCGCCCAGGCCGCGCCGGCGCCGCTGCCGGCCCTGTTGGATGCCATGGCCCAGCGCCTAACGCTGGCCGATGGGGTCGCCCGCAGCAAGCACGACAGCGGCAAGCCGGTACTGGACGAAGCCCGCGAGCGCCAGGTGCTGCAGGAGGTCGCCCAGGCCGCGCCCGCAGCCGCCGTCTCCCCGGCCACCGCCCAGACCTTTTTTGCCGCCCAGATGGAAGCCAACAAGCTGGTGCAATACGGCCTGCTGCAGGCCTGGCGGCGCCACGAACGGCCGCTGCCCGCCAAGACGACGGACCTGACAGCGCTCAGGACCCAGCTGAACGAACTCCAGGCCAGGCTGCTCGGCGGTCTCGCCGCCACCGGCGAACTGCGCGCCGCCGCGGACTGCCCGGCACAACTGGACCGCGCCCTCGCCGCCCACCTCGCCGCCGCGCGCCCCGATGATCTCCACCGCCTGGCCCTGGTGCGGGCGCTGGGCGATTTCTGCGCCCTGCCCCGCTGAGCGCCTGTGCATAATCGGCGCTACGGCGACCGAATCGCGTTGAATCCGAGGATCACCCATGCACATCCTGCTGGTCGAAGATGACGCCACCCTGGCCGACGGCATCCGCCGCGTCCTGGAAGGCCATGGCATGCAGGTCGACCTCCTGCGCAACGGCGCCGAGGCCGATGCCTGGTTGCGCACCACTCGCTTCGCCGTGGTGGTGCTGGACATCGGCCTGCCCGGTGGCCTGGACGGCTTCGAGGTGGTCCGCCGCCTGCGCCAGCGTGGCAGCGACCAGCCGGTGCTGCTGCTCACCGCCCGCGACGCCATCGACGACCGGGTGCACGGCTTCGAGGTGGGCGCCGACGACTACCTGGTCAAGCCCTTCGCCGTGCCCGAGCTGGTGGCGCGGATCAAGGCGCTGGTGCGTCGCGCCGGTGGCCAGAACAGCGCCGACCTGACTCTCGGCGCCCTGCGCCTGGACACCGCCGCCCACCAGGCGCGCCTCGGCGACACCGCGCTGGATCTCTCGGCGCGCGAGTGGGCGGTGCTCGAACACCTCTTGCGCCAGGCCGGCAAGGTGGTCTCCAAGCAGCAGATCATCGACGCCCTGGCGCCCTGGGGCAGCGAAGACCTGACCCACAACGCCGTGGAGGTCTATGTCTCGCGGCTACGGCTGAAACTGGCCGACTCCGGGGTCGGTATCCGCACCGTGCGCGGCTTCGGCTATCGCCTGGAAGAAGCCGCGCCATGACCGCCACCGCGCCCAGCCTGCGCCGGCGGCTGCTGAAATGGCTGGTGCTGCCGGTGCTGCTGGTCAACCTCGGCGGCGCCGTGGTCAGCTACCAGTTCGCCCGCAAACCGGCCTTCAGCGCCCTGGACGGCGACCTCACCGACGCGGCGATCCTGCTGCTCGAACAGCTGGAGGTGGACGGCAACGGCCGCCTGTGGCTGCCGACGGAAGCCGACTACCTGCTGCGCCACAACAGCCACGACCACGTCTGGCTGGCGGTGCGCGCCCTCGACGGCCAGCTGCTGTTCGGCGATGCCGCCATGCCGGTCCAGGAGATCACCGACGAGATGCGCGACGGCCATACCACCGCGCTGCGCACCCGTATCAACGACCGCTCGGTGTTCATGGTCGGCCGCCTCGGCGAGGTGGCCGGGCAACCGGTGGTGGCCAGCGTGGCCCAGACCCTGAGTCGCCACACCGCCGCCCTGCAGCGCATGGTGCTGACCCTGGTGGCGGTGCAGATCCTGGTCGCCCTACTGATCGCCGCCCAGCTGCTCTGGGCGGTGCGCCGCGGCCTCAAGCCCCTGGAACGGCTGGAGCGTCAGCTCGACAGTCGCCACTACGATGACCTGGCGCCGCTGCGCGAAGAGGGTGCGCCCCGCGAACTGGGCACCTTTGTCACCGCCCTCAACGGCCTGCTGCTGCGCATCCGCGAGGGCGCGCGCAACCAGCGCGCCTTTCTTGACGACATGGCCCACCAGCTGCGCACCCCGCTGGCCGGCATCAGCACCCTGACCCAGTGGCTGCGCCAGCGCCATGCCGGCGATGCCGAAAGCGCCGCGGCCCTGGCGCAACTCCAGGCCGCCACCGAGCGCATGACCCGCCAGACCAACCAGTTGCTGACCCTGGCCCGCGCCGCCACCGCGCGGCTGGAAAGTCCGCCGCGCGAGCCGCTGCGGCTGGACGAACTGATCGGCGAAGCCATGCCCAGCCAGCTGGCCCAGGCCGATGGCCACGGCATCGACCTGGGCTACGAACTGGAGCCGCAGACCGTGCAGGGCAACGCCTTCCAGCTGCGCGACCTGCTCGACAACCTGGTCGACAATGCCCTGAGATACACCCCGCGCGGCGGTCAGGTCACGGTCCGCCTGCGCGGCCAGGCCGGGGCCACGGTGCTGGAGGTGGAAGACGACGGCCCGGGCATTCCCGAGGCGGAGCGCGAACGCATCTTCGAGCGCTTCTATCGCCTCGACCGCGGCATCCACGGTACCGGCCTGGGCCTGGCCATCGTCCGCGACATCGCCACCGCCCACGACGCCGGCATCGAACTGGCCACCGCCACCGGCGGTCAGGGCCTGCGCGTGGCCATCCACTTCCCGCCCCTAGTCGTGCCTGCCGCGGAGGTCCCCGCGTAGGTTGAGCGCGCAGCCCAACAACGTGTCGCCCTCCTGCCGCCTAAAAAATCATCGCGGCCATGGGCCGCTCCTACAGGCACGGACGCCACTGTAGGAGCGGTAGCTACGGCGCACCGCCATGGCCGCGATACGCGATCAAGACAGTTGCTCCTACAGGCTGTGGGACAACCGTAGGAGCGGCCGCATCGGCGGACCGCCATGGCTGCGATCAGGTTGAGCTGGGCCCCGCGAAGCCCGATACACCCCGGCCCAACCCCTTACCGCCCCCGCCACCCCGGATTCTCCAGCAGCACCGCCATCCCCTGCCCACCACCGATGCACACCGCCGCCACCCCGTACCTGAGCCCCTCGGCGCGCAGCTGGCGGGCCAGGGTGATGGCCAGGCGCAGGCCGGTCGCAGCCAGCGGATGCCCCAGGGCGATGGCGCCGCCATGCACATTGAGTCGCGCCGGATCCAGTTCCAGGGCCTGCTGCACCGCCAGCAGCTGGGCGCCCTGGGCTTCGTTGATCTCCAGGCGGTCGATGGCCTCCAGCCTGAGGCCGGCGCGGTCGAGCAGGCCCTGGATGGCCGGCACCGGGCCGCTGCCCATGACGTCCGGCGATACCCCCACCACACAACTGCCGCGCACCCAGGCTAGCGCCCGCTCCGGCGCGGCATCCGCGCCCCGTGCCAGCAGCACGGCGGAGGCGCCGTCGGCCACCGCGCAGCTGTTGCCGGCGGTCTGGACGCCGCCCGGATGCACCGGCGTCAGCCGTGCCAGGGCCTCCCGCGAGGTCTCCCGCGGATGGCTGTCATGCTCGACCACCGCGCAGCCGCGCGGCAGACGCAACTCCCGCGGCGCCAGGCCTTCAGCCGCGAAACGCGCCGCCGTCACCGGCACGACCTCCTCGCGAAACCAGCCCTGGCGCTGGGCTGCCAGGGCGCGCTCGAAACTCCGCAGCGCCCAGGCATCCACCGCCTCGCGGGCGATGCCATGGCGCTGGGCCAGGCGCTCGGCGGTGGCGATCATGTCCAGTCCGGCCGCCGGGTCCTTGAGCGCCTCCCAGAGAAAGTCGTGGAATTCCACCGGCGCGCCGAGGCGAAAGCCGCTGCGGTGGGTGTAGGCGGCGATGGGATTGCGGGTCATGGACTCGGCCGCCACGCACAGCACCCGGCTGGCCTGGCCGCTCTGCAACTGATCGCCAGCCTGGCGCAGCAGCTCAAGCCCCGTGCCGCAGACGCGTTGCACCTGCAGCGCCGGCACCGCCTCGGGCACCCCGGCATAGAGGCCGATATGGCGTGGCAGCAGATAGGCATCGAAGCTGGCCTGGGCCACCGAGCCGGCCAGCACGGAATCCACCGCTCCGGCCTCATGCCCGCGCGCCAGCAGCGCCCGCGCCACGGCGATGCCCAGGTCGGTGGGCGATACCTGCCCCAGGGCGCCATTCAGATCGGTCCAGGGCGTGCGCACGCCATCCAGCAGCAGGACATCGTCGTAGAGCGCACTCATTCCAATGGGCATCGGCTCCTCCTCTATTGCAGCAGATAGGCGTCGTAGACCACCGCCTTGCCCAGGCGCATGGCGCTGCCCACGCCCAGGGCGCGGTTGAGCCAGGCATAGGCCGGCGCGGCGGTCTCGAAGGTCAGGGTGACGCGAAAGAAATAGCGCCGGGGATCCACCGGCTTGCCGGCGGCCAGCTCGCGCATCACCTCCGGCGGGCCGTAGCGATAGCCCTTGGTCTGCAGATAGATCAGGGCGCCATCGTCGGTCTGCAGCAGATAGCGGGTGTCGATGATGGCCAGGCCATCGGCGGTCACCACCTGCCAGTCGGCGCCGTTGTCGAGGATCCGTCCATGCAGGCGCTGGCCGTCGAAGCGGCCGCCGGTGATGGGGATGATGCGCCGCTTGCCCAGGTCACTGGTCTGGCCCAGCTCCCAGACCGGGGCGTCGAGGGCCACCTCGAAGCGCGCCAGGAGTTCGAGCTGCAGCGGCGGTGGCGTGGCGGTGGCCGGATCGCCGTCCGTGGTGGCCGCCCGGGCCAGGCCAGTCAGCGTCAGCAGGGTGACGAGCAGCAGACTACGCATGCCCAGGCGCCTCCGCGTGGGTGGTAGCCGCCGGCACCGGCGCCCGCCGCTGCAGCAGGGCCAGCACCGCGCCCGCGGCCACCAGCACTGCCGGGGTGGTGGCCACCACCAGGGTCGCCGCGCCACCGCCCAGGGCCAGGACCTGCCCCGCCAGCAGTGGGCCGGCCATGGCGCCCAGGCGTCCGACCGCCACCGCCGCGCCGGTTCCGGTGGCCCGCACCGCCGCCGGATAGAGCTGCGGCGCCAGGGCATAGAGCACCAGTTGGCCGCCGACCACGAACAGCCCGGCGGCGAAACCGGCCAGGGCCACCAGCGGATAGGCCTTGGCCAGCCCTAGCCCGGCCAGACCCAGCAGGATGCCCAGGTAGATGGCCAGCACCGTCAGCCGCGGCCGCCAGCGATCCATGAGCAGGCCGAACAGCACCGAACCGATGCCGCCGCCCAGGTTGAAGAGGATCTGCACCCCCACCGCCTGGCCGCGGCTGAAGCCCTGCCCCACCAGCAGCGACGGCAGCCAGTTGAGCAGCATGTACATCACCGTGAGGGTGAAGAAGTAGCCCAGCCACAGCAGCAGGGTGGTCGACAGCGGGATGGCGCCCAGCCAGGCCCCGCGCGGACTACCCGCCTGAGTCCCGCCTCGCTTGCGCAGAAAGCCGGCGGTCTCCGCCAGGTAACGCCCGAGCAGCGGCGCCACCAGCAGCGGCGCCAGGCCGCCGACATAGAACACCGTCTGCCAGCGGCCGACGTCCAGCAGCCCCACCACTGCCGCCAGGGCGCCGCCCAGGGGCACGCCGCAATACATCAGGCTGACCGCCGTGGCCCGGGCGCGCTCGTCCACCGACTCGGCGGACAGGGCGATCAGATTGGGCAGGGCGCCGCCCAGACCGATGCCGGTGAGCAGTCGCGCCAGCAGCAGGCTCTCCAGACTCCAGACATGGGCGGTGGCCACCGAGAAGACGCCAAAGATCAGCACGCAGGCGATCAGCACCTTCTTGCGGCCGATGCGATCGGCGCACCAGCCGCCGATGAAGGCGCCGGGCAAGAGGCCGAGGATGCTGGCGCTGAACACCAGGCCCATCTGCCCCGGCTGGAAGCCGAAGGCCTTGGCCATGGCCGGCGCGGCGATGCCCATGGCCTGGAGGTCCATGCCTTCCAGGAGGGCGACGATGAAGCACAGCACGAGGGTCAGGCGGGCCCCGGGCGGGGCGGTCGAGAGCAGGCGCATGGTGGATTCCTCAGAAGCGGAAGGTGGTAGCAGCCATCAGGAAGCTGGTGTCGTCGCCATCGGCCTGGCGCACGGCGGCGCCGGCCTGGAAGTAGCTGTATTCCAGGTCCAGGGTCAGGTTGGCGGTGGGCATCCAGCGCAGGTTGTTGCGCCAGAGGGTGCCGGCCTTGCGCGCCGAGCTGGCCGCGGTGCCCGGCACCGTGGTCATACCCGGCAGGTAGACGCCGTCTTCGGTGCTCTGCCGCCAGACGCCGAACAGTCCGCTCTCCAGCTGCAGCGTCGGCCGCGGCGCCAGGGTCAGCAGCGGCCCGACCAGATAGAGGTTGGCCAGGGTGGTGAGCCCGGAGTCGCCATAGAAACCGTTCTTGGGAAAGAGCGGATCGAAGGTGCCGACGCGGTCGTCGCCCAGGCCGTGATCGCCGCTGGCGGCGTCCACCCGCAAGGCCAGCCGCGGCTTCCAGGCGCCGCCCAGGCGATAGCCGGTTTCGCTGCTGAGGCCCCAGGCGCGGATCCGGGCGCCGGCCAGATGCCCGCCCTGCCCGGCCAGGTCCCAGCTCCAGTCCCAGGGACCGGCGTTGCCGAACAGACGGATGCCGGCGGTGTAGCGCTTTTCCGCGCCGGTCAGGCCATCCAGGGTGCGCTGGTCGGTCTCCAGACCGAAGCCGTAGACGTCGAGCTTGAGCGGCCCGGTCAGCGGCAGGGTGCCATAGAGACCATAGAACTTGACCGCGTTGTTGGAGCCGTCGTCGAAGCTGTCTTCGCCGGTCACCACGGGCCGCAGGCCGAAGGCGTCCAGCCGGTAGCCGTCCGGACGGGTCCAGGCCAGGCGCAGGCCGTCGAAGTTGAGGCGGATGTTGCGCGCGTCGCGGTAGGTGACGAAGGCCTGGTTGCCGTAGCCCAGCTCCTGGCGACCGATGCGGGTCATCAGCTTGCCACCGGCCAGCGGCGTGTTGAGGTCGATGAAGGCCTGGTGCAGTTCGGTGCGGCTCTGGTCGTAGGGGCCGTAGAGCGCCTTGTTCCAGGCGCGGGTGTTTTCCAGCTGGACGAAGGCGCGCAGGGCGTCATCGAACAGGTGCAGGTCCGCGTGCAGCTGCAGGCGCTGCTGGATGTAGTGATCGGTATCCACCCCCCGCCGGCCAAAGACCGGATTGCGGATGGTGTCGAAGCGGTAGCGCGCCTCGCCACCGGTCTGCAGCCAGGCCGAGTCACCGAGGCGCTGGTAGCGCAGCCCGTCGAAGGGATCGGTGCGCTTTTGCGGATCGTCGAGGAAGCGATAGTCCTCCGCCCAGCGCGGCGGTCCGGGCGGCAGGGGACGCGCCGTCTCCAGGTTGTTGAGCGGCTTGGGGCGGGCGCTTTCCAGGGTGGTGGAAGGCGCGGCGACAAGGCCCTGGCTGGCGAGCAGGGCGGCGAGAGCGGTAAAGGCGAGGCACGAGCGGGCCCGTGCGCAGGCCGGAAGCGAGCGCGAACAAGACATGAGATGACCGTCCTGACTGAGGATGCGGAAGGCGCCGCGGGGGCGCGGATCAGGGCCTAGCGGGCGCGGATCGGGTAGCGATCAGGCGGGAGAGTGGTTGGATAGCGAGCTGACATGGCGGGTGTCCCTTTGTTGTTGTTGTCGTCACCGTGGGGGCCGGGTGGCCCTGGTTCGATGATGGTCGATGGCCAAAATGGATCAAGCCATCCGACCCGAATCTGGCCGATTACCGAACGTTATATTTATTAACTTTATGCCTGCAGGAAGACTGCTCACCCAGGTCTCGCAACGTCTCCTGTATCGCGCTTTGTAACAATGCCCGCCCTTGAGGGGTCCATCAGGAGGCCCGTACGGGTTAAGGTTCCTTCTCTCACGATCGAAAAGGCGAACTCATGAGCTTCAAGACTCCCCTCCTGCTGGCTGGCGCCGCGCTCTTCACCCTGCTGGCCGGTTGCGGCTCGCACGAAACCCAGAGCAGCCCGGCGGCCTCTTCGGCCCCGAGCGGCGCCGTCAGCAGCAGTGGCCGGTGCAACTCCGATGCGGTCCAGGATCTGGTCGGCAAGGCCCTCTCCCCGGCCCTGGCCGAAGAAGGCCGGCAGCGCGCCGGTGCCCAGGTCGTTCGCGTGGTCCGTCCACAGGACCCCATGACCATGGACTTCAACTCCCAGCGCCTGACCATCACCACCAGCGCCAGCCTGGTGGTGCAGACCGCCACCTGCGGCTGATCCCCCTCGCGCCCCACGACCTGCCGGCCACCGCCGCGCAGGTCGGCGCCTGCCGCTAGAGGCCGAAGCCCTGGCGCAGGGCTGCCACGCTGTGGAAGTGAAAGGCCGGGCGGTGGCGCTCCAGCTCTTCCCGGCTACCGAAGCCATAGCCCAGGGCCACCGCCGCCACGCCGTTGGCCCGGGCGGCGATCAGGTCGTGCTCGCGGTCGCCCAGCATCAGGCAGCTCTCCGGCGCCAGGCCTTCGGTGTCCAGCACGAAACGCAGCAGCTCGGTCTTGTCGGTGCGGGTGCCATCCAGCTCGCTGCCATGCAGGGCGATGAAGAACTCTGTCAGCGCGAAGTGCCGGAGGATCTCCACGGCGAACACCCGCGGCTTGGCCGTCACCAGATAGAGCCGCCGCCCCGCCGCCTGCAACGCGGCCAGCAACTCGCGGATGCCTGCATAGACCTCGTTTTCATAGAGACCGGTGGCGCGGAAATACCCGCGATAGGCCGCCACCGCGCGCCAGGCGCGCGCCTCGTCGAAGCCGTAGTGGGTCATGAAACTCTGCAGCAGCGGCGGACCGATAAAGACCTCCAGCCTGCGCAGATCGGGCTCCTCGATCCCCTCGGCGCGCAGCGCCACCTGGATCGCCCGGGTGATGCCCAGGCGCGAATCGGTGAGGGTGCCATCGAGATCGAACAGCAGATGGGGGTGATGCATGGGGCGTCCTGGGCGGCGGAGATCCCCGTCAGTATGGCGACCGGCGGCAGAGATCGGTAGGCTCGACCGCTCCACTGGAAATGAGTCTTGTTCGCTGATGCCTCTGTCGCCGCTCTCCTCTCGCCGCCCCCCACGCTGCGCCTGGCTGGCCCTGCCGCTGCTGCTGGCCCTGGCCCTGCCGGGCCAGGCGCGCCCCATCGATCAGCCCATGGACGCCCAGGTGCTCCAGCAGCCGGGCCACGGCTATGCCTTCAGCGAACTCCAGCTGGATTCCACCGACGGCGCTCGCCACTACCAGGTGTGGATCGCCCGCCCCACCACCCCGGCGCCGGCCACCGGCTATCCGGTGCTCTATCTGCTCGACGGCAACGCCGCCCTGGGCGGGCTGAATGCCGAATTGCTCGACACCCTGGCCAAGCGGCCCCATCCGCCCGTGCTGGTGGCGGTGGGTTACACGGGCGGCAAGCGTATCGATGGCCCGGGTCGGGCCTATGACTACACGCCCTCGGCCCCCACCAGCGAGCGCTTTCGCGAGATGGCCACCGGCGGCGCCGACGTCTTTCTCGCCTGGCTGCTGGAGCGCCTGGAGCCGGCGGTGGCCCGTCAGGTCCCCCTGGATCCTGGCCAGCGCGCGGTCTGGGGTCATTCCCTGGGCGGGCTGTTCGTCCTCCACGCCCTGCTCACCCGTCCGGACGCCTTCGCCGAGGGCTACGCCGTGAGTCCTTCGCTGTGGTGGAGTCCCACCGTGCTGCCGCAAGACGACGAGCAGTTGAAGGAACGCTTCCAGGCCCATCCGGCCCGTCTGGTGCTGCTGCAGGGCGGCGCCGAGCGCGAACTCCCCGCGCACTTCCAGAGCGAGGTCCCCGCCGATGCCACCCGGCGCCTGGCCGATCGCCTCGGCCAGCTCCCCGGCATCCGGGTGCGCTACGAGGTGATAGAGGGCCTGGGCCACGGCCCCATGCTGCCGGCCTCGCTGCAGGCCGTGTTGAGCGAGTGGCGCTAGTCCGCCAACCAGCGATACATCACATGGCAATCCACCAGCCCCAGGCTGGAGTGGCGATAGGCCCTGGGCAGGGTGCCGACGATCTCGAAGCCGTGCTTCTGCCAGAGCCTTACCGCCACCTGGTTGCTGGCCACCACCGAGTTGAATTGCATCGCCTGAAAGCCCAGGTCGCGGGCCACCTGCAGGGAGTGCTCGCAGAGGGCGCCGGCGACGCCCTGGCCGCGGGCGGCGGGGGCGACCATGTAGCCGCAATTGCAGACATGATCGCCTGGCCCCATGGCATTGGCCTTGAGGTAGTAGCTGCCGAGCAGCTGGCCGTCGCGCTCGGCGACGAAGGTCGCCCGCGGTAGCTCCACCCAGAGGCGCCAGGCCTCGTCGCGGGTCATGTCCGGGTCGTAGGCGTAGGTCTCCCGGGCCTGGGCGACCTGCTGGATCAGCGGCCAGACCTGGTCGAAATCGGCGGCTTCGAGGGGGCGAATCTGCATGGGTGACTCCGGCGGACGAAGGAGCCGCCAGTGTCGCCTAGCCGAGTGCCGCTGCCAAATCACCGCCCTCTTCCAGCAGCCCCTGAGCGCCCTGGCGACAGGCCGCCAGCAATTCCTCGGCGAGGCTCTCGTCATCCAGTGCCCGCGCCAGGGCCACGCCCCCGATCAGGGTGGTGGCCAACTGCAGCGCCCGGGCGCGCCGCTGCGCCGGCGGCCCCGACAGATCCTGCTCCAGTCGGGTGACGAAGCGCGCGAAGAAGCGGGTATAGCTGCCCCGGATGGCGGCCTCCCGGTGGGTGACGTCGGCCGCCAGAAAGGCCAGCGGACAGCGCAAGGCTTCGCCCTCGGCATGCTCGCGACTCAGGTAATGCTCGACCAGTTGCCCGAGGCCTTGGCTACCGAGATCGTCGAGCCGGGCACTGCCGACCCGCGCGGCATGGGCGATGGCCTGGTCATAGACCTCGGTCTTGGTGCGGAAGTGGTGGTAGAAGGCGCCGCGGGTGAGACCGGCATCGGCCATCAGGTCGTCGAGACCGACCGCATCGAAGCCGCGCAGGGCGAACAGGCGGGCGGCGCTGTCGAGGATGCGCTGGCGGGTCTGCTCGCGCTGATCAAGGGGCCAGGCCATGGCTACTCCAGATTATGTTCTTGAACATAAGGTCCCCTTTGCCAGCATGCAGCCTTCTTTGCAAGGAGCCTGCAGCATGACGCCCTATCTCTTCGGTCCCGCCTTCAGCACCCTGGTGCGCAGCGTGCGCCTCCATGCCCTGGAACAGGGCCTTGAGCTGCCCTGTGGCCTCGCACCCGCCGGCCAGGCCATCGCCTGGCGCAGCGAAGCCCATCTGGCGCTGCACCCCTTCGGCCAGGTGCCGGTGCTGTTCGATGGCGAGCTGCGGATCTTCGAGACCCTCGCCATCTGCCGCCATCTCGATCGTCGGCTCTCGCCGGAGCGCGATGGCAACCCGGAGCAGGACGCCTGGAGCAGCGCCCTGCTGACCACCGTGGATACGCGCCTGGTCCGCCGCTACCTGCTGCGCGTCGCCGGGCCACGACCCGCCCCCTTCCGCACGCCGGAGGACGAGCAGCGCGCCCTGGCCGACGTCGACGCGAC
The DNA here is from genome assembly GCF_000510705.1 of Pseudomonas sp. MOIL14HWK12:I1. Classification (NCBI taxonomy): domain Bacteria; kingdom Pseudomonadati; phylum Pseudomonadota; class Gammaproteobacteria; order Pseudomonadales; family Pseudomonadaceae; genus Pseudomonas; species Pseudomonas sp. MOIL14HWK12:I1. The sequence continues at coordinate 232,221 of NZ_AZNY01000003.1, forward strand.
CCTGGCCGTGCTCGATCGCCAGCTGGGCAACCAGGACTTTCTCTGCGGCGCCGAATTCAGTCTGCCCGACGCCTTGCTGGCGCCCATGCTCGACTATCTGGAGCCCCTGCCGGCCCTCAACTGGCGGACGACCTGGCCCCGCCTCGCCGCCTATCTCGACCGCCTGCGCGCGCGACCCTCCGGCCAGGCGATCCTGGTGGCAACCGACTTAAAGCTGCGCTGAGCCGACCGGAGCTACCAGGAACCACCTACCTCCCCAACACACCGTAACCATCCCCTCTCCCTCCGGGAGAGGGCTAGGGTGAGGGCCCACCCATCACCCCTCCCTACCTGCTAGCCTTGGAAGCTCCTCCCCTGTCCAAGGACCGCCCATGACCACCGCCCGCCCCATCGCCCTCGTCACCGGTGCCTCCCAGGGCATCGGCCGCGCCGTCGCCCTCGGCCTGCTGCAGGACGGCTTCCGCGTGGTCCTCGCTGCCCGTCGCGCCGAACCCTTGGAGGCCCTCGCCGAAGAGGCGCGGCAACAGGGCGGCGAAGCCCTGGCGGTACCCTGCGACGTCACCGATGCCGCCAGCGTCGAGGCGCTGTTCGCCCGCATCCGCGAGACCTACGGCCGCCTGGACCTGCTGTTCAACAACGCCGGCGTCGGCGCTCCGGCGGTGCCCATCGACGAACTGGAACTGGACGCCTGGCACCGGGCGGTCAACACCAACCTCACCGGCGTCTTTCTCTGCAGCCGCGCGGCCTTCGCCCTGATGCGCGCGCAATCGCCCCGCGGCGGGCGCATCATCAACAACGGCTCGATCTCCGCCCACACGCCACGCCCCTTCAGTGCGCCCTACACCGCGACCAAGCATGCCGTGGCCGGGCTGACCAAGGCCCTGGCTCTGGACGGCCGCGCCTTCGACATCGCCTGCGGCCAGATCGACATCGGCAACGCTGCTACCGAGATGACCGAGCGCATGGCCAACGGCGTACTCCAGGCCGACGGCAGCACCGCCGTGGAGCCGCGCATGGACGTCAGGCACGTCGCCGACGCCGTCCGCTACATGGCCAGCCTGCCGCTGGACGCCAACGTCCAGACCCTGACGGTGATGGCGACCAAGATGCCCTATGTGGGGCGGGGCTGAGGGGTTCCACGTGGAACCCCAAGGGGCTGCCAAGAGGGCGGTGAAAGCCATTCCTTCTGCCGCCTCGCATGGAGATGATTTCTAAGCTGCCGCGGAGGCAGCTTAGAAAACTCAGCCCGTCGTTGGCGAGCCGGTATCACGGTTCACTGCTGTATAGGCAGCATTAGAAAATGCCGGGTTTTTTCAAGGTGCGTAGCGATAGGTTCACTGCCGTGCAGGCAGCTAAGAAAGCATTCCAACCCAGACTGGGGTAAGGGGAAAATTCATTGCCGCAACGGCAGCTCACAAACTAGGACTGGGACGGTCAAGCCTCCAACGCCGCCAGTACATGCACGGGATCGTTCTTTAGCGCTACCAACAAGGCCTTCGCCGGCCCGGTAGGTTCGCGGCGGCTCTGCTCCCAGTTGCGCAACGTACCGACGTCGATATTGAGCTTTCTGGCGAACTGCGCCTGGCTCAGACCGGTATTCTTGCGGATCTGCTTGATCTGCAAGGCATCGACGTGGAATTCACGGGAAGGTTGTCGCTCACCCCGGACGATCTCGTCCATTTGGGTAACGCTTTCCATGAGGTCATCCAGGAACTTGGTCATGCTGTCTATCTCCACTTTTCGATCATGGCCTTCAGGGCTTTCCGGTCCTCGACGGAGAGGTCATCCTTCTCACTCTTGGGGTAGATCAGTAGCAGCGCAATGCGAGCATCGGCAGCGAAGTGATAGTAGATCACCCGAAAGCCGCCACGCTTGCCATGGCCACCGCTGGCGACACGGATCTTGCGTAGGCCGCCGGTATCCCTGATGACATCGCCTGCAGTCGGATTTTGCGCCAGTTCACGTTGGAAAGCGGCGTAGGCATCATCCTCAAGTAGCTCTTTGACGAGCCGAGTGAAGACCGGCGTTTCGATAAAGATCATGTCGCAATCCATGCGTCATTGGCGTACCCCAATCATACGGTGGCCAACATATAAGTCAATGACGCACCATCCCCATGACGCAGCCTCCTCGGATAGCCGCGTCTCGCCGTACCAAGCAATCAATTGCCGCAGGTCTCCAGGCTATGCTTTGTGGAACCACCACCCAGGCAAGCCGGGATCGATCGGAGGAAGACAGCATGCAACCACAGGAGGTCGTAACCTTCTGGCGCTCTGCCGGCAGGCGCAAATGGTTCAGCGGCGGCCCCGAGTTCGACACCGAATGCCGTACACGCTTGGAGGCAGGGCATTTCGCTGCGAGTCGTCGCGAATTCGATAGCTGGGCCGCCAGCGCCGAAGGCGCCCTGGCCCTGTGTCTGCTGCTCGACCAGATCCCGCGCAATATCTATCGCCACAGCGGCCACGCCTTCGCCACCGACGGCCTGGCCCTGCAGCACGCGCGACAGGCGATAGCCGCCGGCCTGGATCAGCAGGTCGAAGCCGAGTTGCGCGCCTTCTTCTATCTGCCGTTCGAGCACTCCGAGACCCTGGCCGATCAGCAGCGCTCGCTCGAACTGTTCGAGGCCCTGGGCATCGAGCACTATCGGCGCTATGCCGAGGCCCATCTGCAGGTGATCGCCCGCTTCGGTCGCTTCCCGCACCGCAACCGGGCGCTAGGCCGCATCAATACGCCGGACGAACAGGCCTGGCTGGATGCCGGCGGCGGTTTCTGAAGACCCAGGGTTCAGGCCAGGCGGCGGGCATCGCGGCGGATCATCTGCGGCGGTACGCCGAAGCCGCGCATGAACACCTCGCGCAGATGGCGGCGATCGCGAAAGCCGGTCTCGCGGGCGACCGTTTCCAGCGAATGACGAGTCTGCTCGATCATCAGCCGCGCCGCCTCCAGGCGCAGCCCCTCGATGGCCTTGGCCGGTGACTGTCCCGTCTCGGCGGTGAACACCCGGCTGAATTGCCGAGGACTGAGGTGGGCGACCTCAGCCAGCTCCTCGACACTCAAGGCGCGGCCCAGGTGCTGCCGGGCGTAGGCGAGCGCGGTCTGGATACAATCCGACTTGGGCGCCAGGGCCAGCAGCTCCGAATGCTGGGTCTGACCGCCCGAGCGAAATTGCTGCATCACCAGGCGATGCGCTACCGAACGGGCCACGTCCATGCCCAGGTCCTTCTCCACCATCCCCAGCGCCAGATCCAGGCCGGCGGTCATGCCGGCGGAAGTCCATACCGGACCATCGACGATGAAGATGCGGTCTTCCTCGACGCGGATCTGTGGATAGCGTTCCTGCATGGCCCGGGCGAACGACCAGTGGGTGGTGGCCCGGCGCCCATCGAGAAGGCCAGCCGCCGCCAGGGCGAAGCCGCCGGTACAGATGCCGGCGGTGCGCCGCGCCTGGGCGCCGGCCTGGCGCACGAAGTCCAGCAGCGTCGGCGATGGCTCGGTGGCCAGGGGCGTCAGGTTGCCGACGATGAACCAGGTATCGGCGCGGCCAGGCGTACCCAGGGCTTCGGTCTCCACCAGCAGTTGCTGTGAAGAACGCACTAGGCCGCCCTGCTCGGAAAAGATCGCCTGGGTATAGAAGGGCTCGCCCAGGACCAGATTGGCGAATTCGAAAACGCTCTGGGTCGCCAGCGCCATCACCTGGAAACGCTCGCCCAATACATAGCCAATCCGGTGCATGGCTGCTCCTGATGTCCTAAATCATGACTATAAGCGTCATTTGCGCCATCGACCAGCGCGCTCATCATGGCCTCACACCCACCCCGGAGACACGATGATGACCCGCTCCCCACAAGGTACTGCCCTGATCACTGGCGCCTCGTCCGGCATCGGTGCCCACTACGCCGAACAACTGGCCCAGCGCGGCTACGACCTGATCCTGGTCGCCCGGGATCGCCAGCGCCTGGATGCCCTCGCCCAGCGCCTGACCGACGCGACCCGCCAGAGCGTCCAGGTCCTGCCGGCCGACCTGGCCGACCCTGCCGCCCTGGCCGAGGTCGAGCGAACCCTGCGGGAAGACGCCAGCCTCACCCTGCTGGTCAACAACGCCGGGATGGGCACCCACACGCCGCTGCTGCAGAGCGATCCGGTGCAGATGCTGCGGATGATCGCCCTCAACGTCACCGCCCTCACCCAGCTGACCTATGCCGCCGTACCGGCCTTCGTCGCCCGCGGTCGCGGCGCCATCATCAACGTCTCCTCCATCGTCAGCCTGGCGCCGGAGTTGCTCAACGGCGTCTACGGCGGCAGCAAGGCCTATGTCACGGCCTTTACCCAATCCCTGCAGCGCGAGCTGGCCGGGACCGGCGTGCGCGCCCAGGCCGTGCTGCCCGGAGCCACCGCCACCGACTTCTGGGCGCGCGGCGGCCTGCCGCTGGCGCACCTCGATCCGGAGATCGTCATGAGCCCGGCCGACCTGGTCGCCGCCGCCCTGACCGATTTCGAGCGTGAAGTCGCCATCTCGATCCCCTCGCTGCACGACCTGTCCCGCTGGGAGACCTACGAAGCCAGTCGCCTGGCCATGGCCGACCAGTTGTCCAGCCGCCAGCTCGCCCCCCGTTATCACACCGCCCATTGATCTTGATCCCGAGAGGAGCACACCCCATGAAACTGACCGACAACACCGTCTTCATCACCGGCGGCACCTCCGGCATTGGCCGCGCCCTGGCCGAGGCCCTGCACCATCGCGGTAACCAGGTGATCGTCGCCGGTCGCCGCCAGGCGCTGCTCGACGAGATCGCCGTCGCCAATCCTGGTATGGATACCGTGCTGCTCGACATCGGCGACCCGGCGCAGATCAAGGCCGTCGCCGCCGAAGTCATCGCCCGTCACCCCGGTCTGAACGTGGTGATCAACAACGCCGGCATCATGCCCTTCGACGATGCCGGCGCCGGCGATCTGGACGATGCCCAGGCGGTGCAACTGGTCACCACCAACCTGCTCGGCCCGGTGCGGGTGAGCGCCGCCTTCATCGAGCACCTCAAACGGCAGCCGACGGCAACGCTGATCAACAACACCTCGGTGCTGGCCTTCCTGCCGCTGGCGGCCACGGCGCTCTACTCGGCCACCAAGGCGGCCCTGCACTCCTACACCCTGTCCCAGCGCTTCCAGCTACGCGACACCTCGGTGCAGGTGCTGGAGATCGCCCCGCCGTGGGTGGACACCGACCTAGTCCACAAGAGTGGCGACAGCCGCGCCATGCCCCTCGACGATTTCATCGCCGAGACCCTGGACAAGCTGGCCACCGCCGAGACCGAGGTGCTGGTGGATCGCGTGGTGCCGCTGCGCGCCAACCCCGGTCCCCAGGAGCATGCGCTGATCGACCAGTTCAACCTCTCGCTGGTCGAGAACCCCATCCCCGTCGCCTGACCTCGGCACGCCGGCCGCCTTCTGCGGTCGGCGTGCGTTCTGGAGCCTCCCATGTCCTCACTTCCCTTGCCCGGGGCGCTGCGGCCCCTGAGCCTGGCCTACTTCGTCCAGGCGGTCGGGGCGCTGTCGGTCGTCGGCTGCCTGCAGGCGATTTCCCGCGAGTGGCACCTCAGCGACAGCCAGAGCGCCTACCTGCTCAGCCTCTTCGGTATCACCTTCGCCCTGGCGGCGCCCTTGCTGCAGATACTGCTCGGCCATTGGGCGCGGCGGACCCAGGTGCTCGGCGGGCTGCTGCTGTTCAGCCTGGCCGCCCTGCTGCTCGCCTGCGCCGCCGATTACCCGACCCTGCTGGTCAGCCGGGTGCTGATGGGTGTGGGCGCCGGTTTCATCGGTCCGGTGCTGGGCGCGCTGGGCGCCGGTCTGGTCAGCCGCGAGCAACAGGGCAGCGCCATCGCCACGGTGCTGCTGGGGCTGAGCCTGGCCAGCCTGGTGGGTCTGCCGCTGAGCGCCTGGGTCGCGACGGCCCTTGGCGTGCGCCCGCTGTTCGCCGGCATCGGCGGACTGGGGCTGCTCACCGCCTGGCTGATCTTCAGGCAGGTGCCCGATCGGGTCCCGGTCGAGCGCATCGCCCCGGCCGTGGTCGCGCGGCTGCTGACCACCGCCCACTCGCTGCACGCCTTCCTGGTGGTGTTCTTCATCGCCGCCGGGGTGTTTTCCACCTACGCCTTCCTCACGCCCATCGTGCGCCAGGACTTCCACGGCAGCGTCGCCGATGTCTCCCTCGCACTCGCGGTGCTGGGTGTCGCCGGGGTACTGGGCAACCTGCTGGTGATCCGCGCCGCACGCCGCTTCAGTGCCGAGCGGCTGCTGCTCGGCGGCCTCCTGCTACTGGCCCTGGCGCTTTCGATCCTGGCCCTCGGCCAGGGCCGCTTCGTGGCGCTGCTCCTGGGCCTGGTGGTCTGGGCGTTGGCCACCGACATCCTCTGGCCGTCCCAGCAGAGACGTATCCTCGAACAGCTCGCCGAGGTACGGGGCATCGCCCTGGCGCTGACCGCCTCCTTCATGTTCTGCGGCATCGGCGTCGGCACCTTCGTTGCTGGGCAGGTCTATCCCCGCCATGGCTTCCAGGGACTGCTGCTGACGTCGCTGGCTTTCCTGCTGCTGGCGCTGTTCAGTCTGCAGCGCTCAAGGCGCACGGCGACCGCGCCGCCGCTGCCGGCCTGATCCGGCCACAAAAAGGCCCCTGACCGGGGCCTTTTTCATGCTCAGGCGGCGGGCGGAAAATCCACTTCGGTCGCCGCCAGGTTGTTGAGGTAGTTGGTCAGGGTCAGCAGGCTGACCTGCGCCACCACCTCGACGATCCTGGCATCATCCAGACCGGCTGCGCGGGCGGCCTGCAACTGCTCGTCATGCAACTGGCCACGCTGCTCGGTCACCTCCCGCGCCAGGCGCGCCACGGCGCTGAGCGTACCCGCCCGGGCGGCGGCCAGCTCCACAGTGGTCAAGCCGGTCTTGCCACCGAAGAATTCATGGGCCGCCAGGCAATAGTCGCAACCATTGACCGCCGAGGCCGCCAAGGCCACCACCTCGCGCTCCTGGGCGCTGAGTCCGCTCCTGCCCAGCGCCTGGGCCAGCGCCAGATAGCCTTTGAGCGCTGCCGGCGAATGCGCCAGGGTTGCGAAGGCGTTGGGTAGGAAACCGAGGCCCTTCTGGATGCCCTGCAGGGCGGTTTGCGCCTCGGCGGAAGCCTGGTCGAGGGTAAGGGGGGCGATACGGGTCATGAGGGTGCTCCTTGGGTTGCGGCCTGGTCATCAGGCGTGGAACCAGATTAGGCAGGGCGACTTGACGCCTGGACGCCCAGCGTCCAAACATCGCGACAGATCGTCCAAATCGGTACCTCATCCATGGATCGCCTCGCCGTCTTGCTCGACCACTTCGCCTTCACTGCGGACAGCTACCACCAGGGCGCCTTCTGTGGCGTGAGCCGCCATGCGGACGGTGAAGCCACCGGCCAGGTCCACCTGCTGCGCGGCGGACGCCTGAGCTTCGCAACCGCACGGGGCGAGCGGCAGGACCTGGTCGAGCCCAGCCTCATGCTGGTGATCCGCCCGCGCGCGCATCAGCTGAGCACCCCGGACGATAGCCCTGCCGAGCTGGTGTGCGCCTCGCTGGCCTTTCGCGGTGGTCCGGATAACCCGCTGACCCGCGCCCTGCCGGATTACCTGGTCAGTCCACTGCGCCAGCTGCCAGGTCTCGCCGCCAGCGCCGACTGGCTGTTTGCCGAGGCCTTTGGCAACGACTGCGGGCGCGGTCTGGTGCTCAACCGCCTGTTCGAACTGATGATCATCCAGCTGCTGCGTCAGCTGCTGACCCGCCCCAGCGCCACGCCCGGCATGCTCGCCGGCCTGGCGGATCGCCGGCTCGCGCGTGCCCTGACCGCCCTGCACGAACGGCCCCAGCAAGCTTGGACCGTAGCCGAGCTGGCGGGCCTGGCCGGCATGTCACGCGCGGGTTTCGCCGCACATTTCCAACGTGTCGTCGGCAGTGCCCCAGGCGACTACCTCACCCGCTGGCGCATCGCCCTGGCGCAACAGCGCCTGCAGCAGCGCCGCCCTCTGGCGCTGATCGCCGACAAGGTCGGCTACGAAAGTCCCTCGGCCCTGGCCCGCGCCTTTCGCCGCATCATTGGCGCGAGCCCGACCGAATGGCAGCGGGCACAGGCCTAGGCCTTGCCGGCAGCCGCCCCATCCCGCCACTCCACCACCAGATCCGCCCGCGCCCGGTCGCCGTCGATCAGGCGCGCATTGGGCTCGTCGGTGCTCGCCACCCAGGCCTCCGCGTCCGCGCGGCTGCGGCCGAAGTGCATGTGCCGGGCGACCAGCCGCTCGCGACGCTCCGCGGGATCGACGCGCACGTACCAGCACTCGTCGAACACCTCGGCGACATCGCTCCAGGGCGCCTGGGTCAAGAGCAGGTAGTTGCCCTCGCTGATCACCAGTTGGGTCTCGGCGTGGACCGGGATGGCATTGGCGATGGGTTCTTCGATCTCGCGATTGAACAGCGGCGCATAGACGGTCTCGCCGGCCACCGGCGTCTTCAGCCGCTGCAGCAGGGCGCGATAGCCGCGGGCGTCGAAGGTGTCCGGCGCGCCCTTGCGCTGGGCGCGGCCCAGACGCGCCAGTTCGCGATTGGCCAGGTGATAGCCGTCCATGGGCACCACCACGGCGCGCTCGCCGAGCGCCGCCGCCAGGAGCTCGGCCACCGTCGACTTGCCCGCGCCCGGCGTACCGGCGATGCCCAGCAGGCGGCGTCCCCCCTGGGCCAGCAGCGCCTCGGCGCGGGCGAGGAGTTCGGCGGGGAGTTGCAGGCCATCGACCGGACGCTGACTGCTCATGCCGGCACCCCCGGTAGCGCAAGGATGGAAACGGCAGGCAGGCACGGGAGAGCGGTCATGGCGGAGGTTCCGGCAGTGGGGATCGCGGCACGCTAGCACCCCGTGGAGCGGGTCGTCGACTCGGCACCGACACCGCCGGAAAGCCATCACAGTCTGTGGCCAGGCGAGGCGATCCCGGCCGCTCCCCCTCGGCATCCACCCGGCGCTCTCGTACACTCCGCTTCCTATCGGCCGTGCGCCGCCGTGAGCCTCATGCAAAGGGATTTGGTCACCATGAAGAAACCGCTACTTACCACCCTCGCCGGTGTGGCCCTGGTCGCCGTCGGCACCGCCGTGGGCGGCGCCTGGTACACCGGCACCCGGCTGGAAGGCGAATTGCGCCAGGCCGCGAGCCAAGCCCAGCTGGCCCTGCAGGCGCAACTGCCCGAGTACCCCTTGCAACTGCAGCTGGTCGAGGTGCAGCGCGGTATCTTCAGCAGCACCGCCACCTTCAGCCTGAGCGTACAGGCCGAGGATCGACCGCCGGTGGAGGTGCTGCGGGTGCTCGACGACATCCAGCACGGCCCCTTCCCCCTGAGCCGCCTCAAATCCCTGCAGCTGGCGCCGGTCATGGCGGTCAACCGCTTCACCCTGGCGCGCACGCCGCTCACCGCCGATCTCTTCACCCTGGCCAAGGGCGCCGAACCCGTGCGGCTCGACGCCACCCTGGGCTACGACCGCACGGTGGACGGCGGTCTGACCCTGGCCGCCCTGCACCTGGACCAGCCCCAGGGCGCGGTGGCCTTCTCCGGCCTGACTGCCACCTTCGCTACCGACATGGAAGCCAGCCGGCTGCGCCTGGACAGCACCGTCGGCCAATTCAGCCTCAATGTGCGCACGCCGGATGGCTGGGCCAAGCTGGAGACCGAAGGCTTCGGCCTGACCGGCGACAACCGTCGCAATGCCGATGGCTTCTGGCTCGGCCCGGGGCAGTTGCGCCTCGGGCGCCTGCTGCTGGCCATGCCCAGCAAGCCCGCGGTCGAGCTGCGGGATCTGCAGCTCCAGGGCGACACCCGGCAACAGGGCCAGCAACTGGCGGGCACGCTCAACGCCAGCCTCGGCCGGCTCGACATCGCCGGCCAGACCCTGGGCAAGGCGACCCTGAAAAGCCACTACAGCAATCTCGACAGCCCGGCCCTGGCCCAGCTCAATGCCCTGCTGCAGCACCTGCAGCTGGATACCGAGCAGGGTCTCGATCCCACCACCCAGGCGACCCTGCAGCAGCACCTCGGCGATGTGCTCGCCGCGCGTCCCCAGCTGGTGGTGGATGAGCTGCGCTTCGACACCCCTGGCGGCAGCAACCGCCTGCAACTGGACCTGACCCTGGCCAAGCCGGCGACCTACGATCTGCCGCCGGAGCAACTCGCGGCCCAGCTGCTGGCCGGTCTCGATGCGCGCCTGTCGGTGGCGCGGGGCAGCCTGGTGGATGGCGTGCTGCTCCAGGCGGGCGCCCAGCGCAGCCAGCCGGCCATGCAGCAACAGGCCCAGGCCACCGCCGAAGCCCTGGCGGGCATCGGCCTCAACAGCGGCCTGCTCAAGGCCGAAGGCGAGGATCTGGTGGCTACCTTGAATTACAGCGCCGGGCGGCTGCTGCTCAACGGCCAGGAGGTCCCGCCGGAACAGCTGCTGGCCCTGCTGGAACGCCCGCAACCCGCGGCACCCGCCAAACCCCAGGGCAAGGCGCCGAAGCGCTAGCGGATGCCGGGGCGGTTGGGCTTCGACGATGGCGCCGTCTCAACCCAACCTACACAGCTCCCGTGGGTTGGGTTGAGCGCAGCGAAGCCCAACAGCCTGGTACCGCTCCCCTCACCCCAGCCCTCTCCCCAGGGGAGAGGGGGCTATCTGGCCCCTGCTGTACCTTGCGCAGGCTGGGTTGAGCCCAGCGAAGCCCAACAACGCCCGGCCGCCCCAACCGCCCTACTTCAACTCCAGCCCGCCACTGGCCTTGTTCAGCTCGCGCAGGTGCTTGCCGAGCAGGTCCAGGTTGGCTTCGGTCAGGTCCAGGCCATCGCGGGCCTCCGGCGAGAGCAGCTGGCGAACCTCGTTGTTGAGGGTGTCCCGGAGGCTGCGCAGGTGCGCCTGGCGCTTCTGGCTCTCGGCGGTCAGCTGCTCCCACTCGCCCGGCTGCGGCAGGCCGTAGCCGTCGGTGCCGAGCAACTCGGCCGGACGACTCAGGTAGCCGCTGTCCTTGAGGATCTGTTCCAGGGCACCACCGGCCTTGCCGAAGCGTGCCTTGTCCACCGTGTCCTGGCCCAGGTAACGATCCTTGAGCTCGGTCTGGGCCTGCAGCAGCGCCCGGCGATAGGCTGCCTGCTCCAGCAGCAGCAGGGCGGCGCTGGCGCGCAGGTCGGCACGCTGGAATTGCTCGCGACGCTGCTGCGGGGTCAGCGCCAGCCAGGCCTCGACATCCGCCTGGGGCAGCTGCAGGCGCTCCCGCGCCACCTTGAACATCGCCTGGAAACGCTCGCGGAAGCTGTCGAAGCGATAGCCCAGCCGCAAGGCCTCGCGCGGATCGTCGAGCACCGAGGTGTCCACCAGGTCCTTGAACCTCAGCGCATCCATCAGGCCCGTCGGGGTGATGACATCGAGCTGGGCATCGGCCAGGCGCGGCACCCCGTCGTGCAGCAGCTTGAAGGTCTCCACCGCGCAGTTGTTGGTCACGAAGTAGTACTGGCCGTCATAACTCCAGTGCACCTGGGCGGTCCGCTCGAGGAAGTCGGCGATCTCCGGGCGGGTCAGCTTGAGCGGCACGGATTGCAGGCCGCGCAACTCCACCTTGGTGTACTCGTCCACCACCTGGGCCAGCGGCAGCACGAACAGCCGCGACGGATAGGAGCCGGTCAGGCCGCGCCAGCTGGAAAGCTGGACGTCATTGACGAAGGCGCGGAACGACAGCACCAGGTGGTATTGCAGATCCAGCCGGCAATCCGGGCCACGCGGCCGACCGGGGGCGCAGACAACCAGGCGCAGCATGCTGTGCCCCCAGCGGCTCATGACCTTCTCGTTGCCCTCGGCCAGCAGGTAGTCCACCGCATAGACCCGCTCCGGATCGAGCCAGCCCAGGGGCGCCTCGCCGAAGTCGTTGCCGGCGTTGAGATAGGGATAGCGCCCCGGACAGGCATCGTGCTCGGGCGACCAGCCGAAGTGCTCGGCGAAGTAGCGCTGCAGCGCCGGCCGCCGGCAGGCGTAGCTGGGGTCGAGCAGGAAGTACTCCATGTTCACCGCCACGAATTCCTTCGGGTTGGTGACTTCATAGAGATCGGGACTGCGGGCGATGAAGAGATTCTTCGACTCGCGATTGCCATGCTTGCGCGTCTTCACCTGCCAGCCGGCCAGGTCCAGCAGCCGTGGATCGTCGGACAGGGTATAGCTGCGCCCGGCCTGGCCCTGGCATTTCACCGGCAGCTGGTCGGAGGTCAGCCCCAGGCCGCCGCAGGAGAGGATCAGCTGGCGCTGCGCGGGCGTCCAGACGCGCTCGCGGTCATAGAAGTGGGTCAGCTCGTGCAGCACCGTGGCCAGCAGCTCGCGGTGCTGGGTGCCATGGGGCCGGCCGGTCTGGATGCGGGTGTCGCTGCCGTCGACCAGGCTGGGCAGCAGGCGGCGATTGAGCAGCAGATTGCGCCGGTCCGCCTCGCCATAGGCTTCTTCCAGCAGCTCGCTGCTCCAGCGCACCGGGATGCGCTCGTCCAGCGCCGCCTTGAATCTGGGTGGCAGCAGGGCCTGGGCTTCATCCAGCAGTTGCTGGGTCGCCTGGATCTGCGCGGGCGTCAGGCCCTGGGTATCGAGTTCGAGGTGCAGGGCGGCCTGGGCCCCACCGAGGGCCAGGCCGGCCGCGAGGCCGGCCAGCCACTGCCGCAGCCGGCCGGCGCGGTTCTTCACAGTGCCAGGATGGCCTGGGCCAGCTGCAGGTCGTTGGCCTGGCGCGCGGCCGGGAACTGGTCGCGCAGGCTGCGGAAGGCTTCTTCCAGCTGGACGCCACGGATGTCGCCGTCGGTGGCGACAAAGCTGGCGGCATCGCCGCGCGCGGCCTGGATCATCTTGGCGTCGCGGATGGAGGTGGTGGTATCGGAGGTGAAGTCGATGCTGCGCTGCAGCGCCCGCACCACGATGTTACTGGTGGCCACCAGGGTCTGGGCCTGAGCCAGGCTCGAAACGCCCAGGGTCAGGGCAGCGGCGATAAGCAGGGAACGGCGCATGGATACTCCAGGGATGTCACGGAATTGAAACGGACTACTGACTCAGAATCGCCTGGGCGAGTTCCCGGTCGGAGGCGTGCAGTGCCGGATCGGCTGCGCGCAGGGCGCGGAGGGTTTCCTCCAGCTGAGCACCGCGCAGGGCGCCGTCGGTGGCGACGAAGGCCGCGGCATCGTCACGCGCCGCCAGGACCAGCTTGTTCTGGAAGGGGCCGGTGGTGAGCTGGCTGGTGCCGTAGATGGTCTTCACCAGCCCCTCGGTGGTGGAGTCGAACGCCAGGACCGGCGTGGCAAGACAGAGGCCGAGCAACAGCGCGGCAGAACGACGGATATGCATGGATGACGACCCTCCGGTGGCAGATGGTCGCCAAGGCTAACGCAGCCCCCCGCTCCGGGCTAGCAGCCACGGGGTACGGGGGGTATCGCGGTGTTGCGCGTCAGATGGCGAGAATCGCCTGGGCCAGTTGGTCATCGCTGGCCTGCCGCAGTTCGGGCGCCTGGCTGCGCAGGTGGTCCAGCGCCGCTTCCAGGCGTACGCCGCGGATGTCGCCGGCGCTGCCAACGTAGGTAGCCGCATCGTCACGGGCTTCCTGGACCAGCTTGTCGTTCTTGAAGGAGCCGGTGATGGACGAGGTGGTGTCCGAGGTCGCATCGATGGCGTTGACGATGATGTCGGTGGTGACATAGAAGCTCGACGCCGAGGCGGCGGTGGACAGGCAGAACAGCGCCGCGGCGGCGCCCAGGTGCAGGGTTTTCATGGGGGACTCCCGTCTGGATAGGCCTGAGTGAGACTACCGTCAGCCCAAGGAAGTCGCATCCCGGCGCAGATTTTCACTCGCGCCAGAAGGGTTTGTCGCCTTCCCGCCGCTGATCCGCCAGATTCAGACCCAGATCGCCCAGCGCCCGGCCGTCCAGCTGCTGCAGTTGCCGCCGGCCCAGGGCACGCAGGCGCCAGCGGACGAGCAGCGCGAACAGGGCGCGGCATCCGCGCCGAGGGGAGATCGAGCGGGCAATGGCACTGTCGGGCAAAAGGCGGTCCATGGCGATATCCAGCGAAACGGCAGAGGAGACTCAGCTTCGCCGCTGGCGCGGAACCAGACCACTTACAGCTGCAAAGCACTGTATCCGTACAAAACTCCCAATTTCGGATCTGTACCTGTCGCTCCTGTCCAAATCGCTCTGGCACGGCTCACTGCGCCGGTCGGACGGGATACGGCTGTATCGCCTGCCTGCGGCGTATGCCTGATCTGTCCGAGTCGCTACAATCGAGGCTTTCAGCGCCCATCCGCGAGAGGCACCGCCATGAGCTTCAAAGTTTTCGTCGACGGCCAGGAAGGCACCACCGGCCTGCGTCTGCTGGACTACCTGACCGGCCGTTCGGACATCGAACTGCTGCGCATCGACGAGAGCAAGCGCAAGGATCCGGCCGAACGTGCACGCTTCCTCAATGCCGCCGACGTGGCCTTCCTCTGCCTGCCCGATGCCGCCTCCCGCGAAGCGGTGAGCCTGGTGACCAATCCCAACACCTGCATCATCGACGCCAGCACCGCCTTCCGCACTGACAGCAGCTGGACCTACGGCCTGCCGGAGCTGGCGCCCGGTCAGCGCGAAGCGCTGCGCGCCAGCAAGCGCATCGCCAACCCTGGTTGCCACGCCACCGCCTTCATCCTGCTGGCCCGGCCGCTGGTGGATGCCGGTCTGCTGGCCCCGGACACCCCGCTGTCGGCCTTTTCCCTGACCGGCTACAGCGGTGGCGGCAAGCAGATGATCGCCGCCTACGAAGCCGGCGGCGACGCGCGCCTGCTGAGTCCGCGCCCCTATGCCATGGGCCAGGGCCACAAGCACCTGCCGGAAATGCGCGTGCAGAGCGGTCTGACCGCCGCGCCGGTGTTCAGCCCCATCGTCGGCCCCTTCCTCAAGGGCCTGGCGGTGACCATTCCGCTGCATGCCAGCCAGCTGCGCCCGGGCACCACCGCTGCCGACCTGCAGGCGGCGCTGGCCCGTCACTATGACGGCGAAGCCTTCATTCGGGTGGCCCCGGTGGCCGCCGAGGAGGAGCTGGACAATGGCTTCTTCGACGTCCAGGCCAGCAATGACACCAACCGCGCCGATCTCTTCGTCTATGGCAATGCCGAGCGGATGACGCTGGTGGCGCGCCTGGACAACCTGGGCAAGGGCGCGGCGGGTGCTGCGGTCCAGTGCATGAACGTGCACCTGGGCGCCGACGAGGGTCTGGGGCTCGCCAGCGGCCGCTAGTCAGGGCACCGGCTTTCTGCTCGGACGGGGCGAACCTTTTTCCTGGCGCCCCGTCTGAACTGCTGAACGGTTTGGATAGCCGTTCTGCTCCTTTGCTGTTTAGTGTTGGCAGATGCTGGACCCCTGCTTGGCGGTCCAGTCTTGAACTCCGGACTTCTCCCCTCCCCCGATGGAAGTCCGGAGTTTTTTTATGCCTCGGCGACGGGCTCGTCGAGGCCCAGCCAGCGGGCCAGCACACGCTGGGCGTCTTCCACGCCCTGACGCTTGGGCGCCGAGAACAGCTGGATGCTGGCGGTATCGCCCCAGCCCTGGCGTACGTCGCGCTGCACCTTGAGCAGGGCATTCTTCTGCGCCCCGAAGGCCAGCTTGTCGGCCTTGGTCAGCAGGATGTGCAGCGGCATGGAGCTGGCCTGGGCCCAGTCCAGCATCAGGCGGTCGAATTCGGTCAGCGGATGACGGATATCCATCATCAGCACCACGCCGCTGAGCGAATTGCGGCTGCTCAGATAGGCCTCCAGGTGCTCCTGCCAGTGCTGCTTGAGCGGGATCGGCACCTTGGCGTAGCCATAGCCGGGCAGGTCCACCAGGCGCCGCTCGTCGTCGAGGCTGAAGAAGTTGAGCAGCTGGGTCCGCCCCGGCGTCTTGGAGGTACGCGCCAGATTGGCGTGGGTCAGGGTGTTGAGCGCACTGGACTTGCCGGCGTTGGAGCGACCGGCGAAGGCCACTTCCAGGCCGCTGTCGAGCGGGCACTGATCGACCTTGGCGGCGCTGATGAGAAAGGACGCCTGCTGGCACAGACCGACGATGGGATTCTTGAAGCTGGACATGGGGGTACTCGCGAGCGCGCGGCAAAGCCAGCAGTATATCGGATGCGCCGGGCGAGAGCCGTGCCCCCGGCAACCTGAACGAAGCCTGAACATGGCCGGCCTCGGGCGCGCCGGCGACTAGGCGCGGCGATGCACCCGGCTACAATGCCCGCAATCCGTCATGCCCGGTTGGTGGGCGTGCCTTCTTCCAGGAGTAGTCCCATGCGCAACCTGCTTTTCTCCGCCGTGTTCGCCGCCGCCAGTCTGTTCGGCGCGGCCGCCCATGCCGACGACATCCAGGCCGGCAAGCAGTACACCGAACTGAGCAGTCCGGTTCCGGTGTCCGAACCCGGCAAGATCGAAGTGGTTGAGCTGTTCTGGTACGGCTGCCCGCACTGCTACGCCTTCGAGCCCACCCTCAACGCCTGGTCCAAGAAGCTGCCCGATGACGTCGCCTTCAAGCGTGTGCCGGCCATGTTCGGCGGCATCTGGAACGTTCACGGTCAGCTGTTCGTGACCCTGGAAGCCATGGGCGTGGAAGCCAAGGTGCATGACGCCGTCTTCGCCGCCATCCACAAGGAGCACAAGAAGCTGGCCACCCCCGAAGAGATGGCCGACTTCCTCGCCACCCAGGGCGTGGATCGCGACAAGTTCCTCAGCACCTACAACTCCTTCGCCGTGAAGGGTCAGGTGGAAAAGGACAAGAAACTGGCCATGGCCTACCAGATCACCGGCGTGCCGACCATGGTGGTCAACGGCAAGTATCGCTTCGACCTGGGCTCCTCGGGTGGTCCGGACGAGACCCTGAAGGTCGCCGACTTCCTGATCCAGAAAGAACGCGCAGCTAAGTAAGCGTTACCCGCCGCCGCGTCCCGCGGCGGCTCCTCAGCTCGTCCCTCTCAAGCGGCCTCCGGTCGTCCTGCTCAAACTTTCCCCGAAACCGCCGATACCCTAGCCACTATCAAGTCGGCTGGCCGCCCCGTCGTGCCTGCCTGCTGGCCACCCTCAAGCCTTTGGAGCGGGCGGATGGAGCGCGCGGACGTCGAACGCTGGAAAAGCAAATACCTGGAGAGCCTCGAGAACCTCGAACGCCTGGAAAGCCGGTGGGAAAACCGCCTGGACCTGGTGCGTCGTGGCCTCGTGCGCAGCAGCCTGGCCGCCGAAGGCAACGACGCGGCGGTGGACGCCTGCCTGGTCGAATTGCGCGACATCCTCCGCCGTGACGACAGCGACGCCGACCTCGCCAAGCTGATTCCGCGCCTGGAGCGCACCGTGCTCGATTCCGAGCAGCGCCGGGAAATGCGCGCGCGCCAGGTGGCCGAGGCCTTTGCCGAACTGTGCCGGCTCTTGCAGACCCTGGAGTTGCCGCGCGACCAGCGCAAGGCGCTCAAGGGTTTCGCCAAGCGCGCCCAGGCCGCGGCCGACCAACCGGGTGAATTGCCCGCGCTGCTCGGTGAATTCAGCCGTCTGCAGCAACAGGCGCTGAGTCAGCTGCACCCCGAACAGCCCGCCCGCGCCGGTTTCCTGCAGCGCCTGCTGGGCGGTCGGGGCGAGGCGGCGGAAGAGGCGCCGGCGACCGCGTCGAGTCCGCTAGCTGAAGACGCCTCGCCGGCGCCAGTAGCCTCGCCAGCGACGGAAGCGCTGGCAACGCCCGAACCGCCGCCGCTGCCGGTCGAAGGTATAGCCGCTGCGCCATCTGAAGCCCCTGTAGAGCCCCTGGCAGTCCAGGCCGATCCGGCCTATGCCCTGCCCCCGGTGCCCGAACCCGGCTACAGCGCCATTGCCCCGCACCTGGAAGCCACCCTGCTGCGGCTGCTCGACGACCTGGCGCTGCCGGACAGCCACAAGCCCCAGGCCGAGCACCTGCGCCAGCGCATCCAGGGCAGTCTGAACTGGTACGAACTGGTGCCGGTGCTCGACGATCTGTCGGTGCTGGTGCTGGCGCTCAACCATTCCGGGCAGAGCGAATTCCAGCTCTACCTGCGCCGCCTCAACGAGCGCCTCGCCGCCTTCCAGACCGGTCTGCAGGACGTCCACGTCGGACGCCAGGACGGCCAGACCCAGGAGCGCGCCTTTGGCGACGCCCTGCGCGGCCAGGTCAATGAATTGCAGACCGAGGTGCAGGAGGCGACCGACCTGGACAGCCTCAAGCTGTCGCTCGACAGCCGCCTGGAAGGCCTGCTGACCAGCCTGGCCGACCAGCAGAGCCAGCGCGAGACCCGCGAGCAGGAAGCCAGCGAAAGACTCAGCGCCCTCACCGAGCGCGTCGCCGGCATGGAGCGCGAGGCCCAGCAGTATCGCGGCCACCTGGAAGAACAGCGGCAGAAGGCCCTCTGCGACCCCCTCACCGGGTTGCCCAATCGCGCCGCCTGGAGCGAGCGCCTGGAGCTGGAGGTGGCCCGCTGGCAGCGCCACGGCGGCGATCTGCTGCTGGCGGTGCTCGACGTCGATCTGTTCAAGCGCATCAACGATGGCTACGGCCACCTGGCCGGTGACAAGGTGCTCAAGATCATCGCCAGCGAATTGCAGCGCCGCCTGCGCAAGACCGACTTCATCGCCCGCTTCGGCGGCGAGGAATTCGTCATGCTGCTGGGTGCCACGCCGGTCGCCGGCGGGGTCACCCTGATCGAGCAGCTACGCGCCGCGGTCGCCGCCTGCCCCTTCCATTTCAAGGGCGAACGGGTGGTGATCACCCTGTCCGCTGGTCTCGCGGCCTTTGCGCCGGGCGAGGATGCCGATACCGTATTCGAGCGTGCCGACCAGGCGCTCTACCGCGCCAAGCGCGCCGGACGCGATCGCCTGGACGTGGCCTGACCCCTTCCACGTTCGCGAGGTAATCGTGCGAAAGCCTTTCAAGCTCCTCCCCTGGCTGCTCTGCGGCCTGCTCCTGGCCGGCTGTTCCAGCGGTCCGCGCATCAATGACGACTACACCGCCCGCGATCAGGACAGTCGGGTGCAGTACATCGTGCTGCACTACACCGCAGCCGACTCCAAGCAGTCGCTCAAGCTGCTGACCCAGGCCGGTGTCAGCGCCCACTACCTGATCGATACCGACGGCACCATCTATCGCCTGGTGGACGAGAATCGCCGCGCCTGGCATGCCGGCGTGAGCGAATGGGAAGGCCGCACCTGGCTCAATTCCACCTCCATCGGCATCGAGATGGTCAACCTGGGCTTTCGCGACACCCCGGCCGGACGCCAGTGGTATCCCTTCAGCGAAGCCCAGATCAAGGCGCTGATTCCGCTGCTCAAGGACATCGAACAACGCCATGGCCTGGATCGCCGCGCCATCGTTGGCCACAGCGATATCGCCCCGGGGCGCAAGCAGGATCCGGGTCCGCTGTTTCCCTGGGCGCGTCTGGCCGCCGCGGGCCTGATCAACTGGCCGGATCCGGCGGTGGTCGCCCAGCGTCAAGCCAGCCTGGGGGGCGTGCTGCCACCCCCGGCCTGGTTTCAGGATCAGCTGGCACGGATCGGTTATGCGGTGCCCCGCACCGGCGTGCTCGATGCGGCCACCCGCGATGTGATCGGCGCCTTCCAGATGAAGTACCGGCCGGGCCGCTTCGACGGCCAGCCGGATCTGCAGACGGCGGCGGTGCTGCTCAGCCTGCCCAGCGGTCGCTAGGCGGCCGCAGGCGGCTTACAGCCGCACGCTGGCAAAGGTGGATTCGCCCTGGGCCTGGCTCAGGGCCGCCAGCGCGGACGAGGCCGGCATCAGCGACAATTCCTGGGACAGCGGCATCAGCGCGATGGGCTGCTGGATGGTCGGCCCCTGGCGCTCGTCACGCGGCGGGATGCCGAAGTATTCGCGGTAGCACTTGGAAAAGTGCGGAGTGGAGACGAAGCCGCACACCGAGGCCACCTCGATGATCGACAGGGTGGTCTGCTTGAGCAGCTGCCGGGCGCGGATCAGCCGCAGCTTGAGGTAGTAGCGCGACGGCGAGCAGTGCAGGTACTTCTGGAACAGCCGCTCCAGCTGGCGTCGGGACACGTCCACGTAGACCGCCAGTTCGTCGAGGTCGATGGGTTCTTCGAGGTTGGCTTCCATCAGCGCCACGATTTCCTGCAGCTTGGGCTGGTTGGTGCCCAGCATGTGCTTGAGAGGGACGCGCTGGTGATCCTGCTCGTTGCGGATGCGCTCGTAGATGAACATTTCCGAGATCGCCGCCGACAGCTCGCGGCCATGCTCGCGACCGATCAGGTGCAGCATCATGTCCATCGGCGCGGTGCCGCCCGAGGCGGTGCAGCGATTGCGGTCGATGGTGAACAGGCGGGTGCTGAGCACCACGCGCGGATAGGCTTCCTGCAGGGCCGCCAGGGTTTCCCAGTGCACGCTGCAGTCGTAGCCGTCGAGCAGGCCGGCCCGGGCCAGGGCCCAGCTGCCGGTACAGACCGCGCCCAGCTTGCGGCCCTGGCGCGCCTGGCTCTGCAGCCAGGTGCAATGTTCGCGCGACACGCTGCGCTGGATGCCCACGCCGCCGCAGACGATCACCATGTCCATCACCGGGGCGGCGCTCACGGCGCTGTCCGGGGTGATCTGCAGGCCATCGCTCGCCCGCACCGGTCGGCCGTCCAGGCTCAGGGTGCACCAGCGATAGAGTTCCCGTCCCGACAGCTGATTGGCCATGCGCAGCGGCTCCACCACCGACGCCAGGGAGATGAGTGTGAAGTTGTCCAGCAGCAGAAAGCCGATGGACTGGATCGCACGGGCCTGTGACGAGGTGGGAATGGGCGACATGGTTTGAATCTCCTTCACGCAGGCTGGGGCCCTTGGCTGGGCTCTAATGAGGTGCGACGGACAACGTTGGGTGAAAGATGTGTCGCGGACGCATAAGTCATGTCGCAATTCCCATGCCGAAACTGGGTGAACCCCTGCCCAGGCAAGCTGTCTGGCACGAACAACCCATTCAGCAGCGCTCAATGACGTTGATTAGCTAGGGTTTTTATTTGCGACCTTTCTGATCCGAGACCGACCCTTTGCCGATGGCACTTCGCCAGGTGGACGCCATCGGTAACACCGAGACGTAACCGACGCGCGCCAAAATGTGGCATGGCGACTCAACGGGCACGGTTGTAGGTCAGGCCCGGCGACCGTCCGTCGCCCTTCTGGCCACTTATGGCGAAAAGCCACCAGCCCCCGGGCCAGACGGACCGGTACGTGCAGCGGCCAGCGGCCCTTCCCCTCGCGACCCCTGGAGTTCAGGATGAAAATCTACCCAGCGCTGTGGTTGTCCGGTCTGTTGCTGAGCGCTGCCGTACAGGCAGGCGAAGCCGAGAATTGTCAGCAGGTACGCCTGGCCGATGTCGGCTGGTCGGATCTCAATATCACCAACGCCACGGCCCGCTATCTGCTCAGCGCCCTCGGCTACGAGACCGAGGTGCTGCGCCTGTCCCTGCCGCAGACCTACGACGCCCTGGCCGCGGGCGAGGCCGATGTCTTTCTCGGCAACTGGATGCCGGCACAGGCCAAGCTCAGTCAGCCGCGGGTCGATGCGGGTGCGGTCGAACGCCTGCACGCCAACCTGGAAGGGGCCCGCTACACCCTGGCGGTCCCCCAGTACGTCTATGACGCCGGGGTGAAGAACTTCGCCGATATCGCCCGCTTCGCCGAGCGCTTCGATCACACCCTCTACGGCATCGAGCCCGGCAACGACGGCAACGCCCTGGTGAAGAAGATGATCGCCAGCAACGCCTTCGGCCTGGGCGACTTCAAGCTCGATGAATCCAGCGAGCAGGGCATGCTCACCCAGGTGCGGATGAAGGAATTGCTGGACCACCAGTGGATCGTCTTTCTCGGCTGGGAACCCCATCCGATGAACGTCCGGCACAAGCTGGCCTACCTCGACGGTGGCGACGAGTATTTCGGCCCGAACCAGGGCGGGGCGACGGTCTACACGGTGGTGCGCAAGGGCTACGCCCAGCAGTGCCCCAACGTGGCCCGGCTGCTGGGCAACCTGGTGTTTTCCCTGGACATGGAAAACCAGCTGATGGATCGGGTGCTCAATGAAAAGGACAATCCGCGCCGCGCCGTGCGCAACTGGCTCAAGCGCAATCCCGAACGCCTCGACGCCTGGCTCAAGGGCGTCGCCACCCGCAGCGGCGCGCCGGGTAACGTGGCGGTGAAGGCCAGTCTGGCCAACTGATCCAGGGCCGCTCCGGCCGACGCCAGCGCCTCTGGCCAGCGTTCCGCCACGGCGAGGGACGCTGCTGCCCGCCTCTCTCGCTCTGCCACAGCGCTCCGGGCGCGGACGTGCCCTGGGGCTCACGCTGGATACGACATCTCCGCTTCTGGTTACGACGCCGCGTACACTGGTAGCGACGCAGGCGGTAGGCGAGCCTGGGGGGATGGGTTACAGATAAATACACGTGGGGCGCACCGAAAGGTACCCCGCCAAACGCAAGGAGATGTGTCCATGAAAGGTTGTTCCCGTTGGCTCTTGAGTGCCGCCCTGCTGGCGCCACTCGCTGTTCAGGCGGCTGAACCGGCTTCCTGTGCCAAGGTGCGCTTTGCCGATGTCGGCTGGACCGACATCACCGTGACCACGGCCGTGACCAGCGAGGTGCTGCACGCCCTCGGCTACCAGACCACGACCAACATGATCTCCGTACCGGTCACCTACAAGTCCTTGCAGAACAAGGACATCGACGTCTTCCTCGGCAACTGGATGCCGAGCATGGCGGCGGATATCAAGCCCTATGCCGACAACGGCAGCGTCGAGACCGTACGCGCCAACCTGGAGGGCGCCAAGTACACCCTGGCCGTGCCCCAGTACGTCTACGACGCCGGGGTGAAGAGCTTCGCCGACATTGCCAAGAACGCCGACAAGTTCGACGGCAAGATCTATGGCATCGAGCCGGGCAACGACGGCAATCGCCTGATCCAGGGCATGATCGACAAGAACACCTTCGACCTGGGCAAGTTCAAGCTGGTGGAATCCAGCGAGGCAGGGATGCTGTCGCAGATCCAGCGCGCCGAGCGCCGCCAGCAGTGGGTGGTCTTCCTCGGCTGGGAACCCCATCCGATGAACACCCGCTTCAAGATGGCCTATCTCGAAGGCGGCGACGACGTCTTCGGTCCCAACTTCGGCGGCGCCACCATCTACACCAACGTCCGCAAGGGCTACGTCCAGGAATGCCCCAACGTGGGCAAGCTGCTGACCAACCTGTCCTTTACCCTGGACATGGAAAACCAGCTGATGGACAAGGTCCTCAACGAAAAACAAGCCGCGAGCGCCGCCGCCAAGGCCTGGCTCAAGGCCCATCCGCAGGTGCTCGACCAATGGCTGGCCGGCGTGACCACCCGCGATGGCAAGCCTGCGCTGGAAGCGGCCAAGGCCACCCTGGCCCCTTGATAGAACAATAACATTCGACTGTCCCGCGCCAGTTCGGGCGGGTACTGCCACAGCCGAAGCACGAATCCGCGGTTCTCGTGCTTCGACCTGTCCACTCCTACCTGACGGGCACCGTTATGTTACTTACCGACCACAAGCTCCCTCTCGGTCAGCAGATCGCCGACTTCATCGACTGGCTGACGCTGCATGGCGCCAGCGTCTTCGACAAGATCTCCGATGTGCTGTCCGGCCTCATCCACGGCCTCACCGCCGGCCTGATGTGGTTCAACCCGCTGGCCTTCATTGCCCTGGTCGCGGTAGGGGTCTATCTGTTGCAACGCAGCATCGGCCTGGTGATCTTCGCCCTCGTCTCCCTGCTGCTGATCCTCAACCTGGGGTACTGGCAGGAAACCATGGAAACCCTGGCCCAGGTGGTCTTCGCCACCCTGGTGTGCATCGCCGTCGGCGTACCGTTGGGCATCGTCGCCGCGCACAAGCCCTGGTTCTACACCGGCCTGCGCCCGGTCCTGGACCTGATGCAGACGGTCCCCACCTTCGTCTATCTGATTCCGACCCTGACCCTGTTCGGCCTGGGCGTGGTGCCCGGGCTGATTTCCACGGTGGTATTCGCCGTGGCCGCGCCGATCCGCCTGACCTGCCTGGGCATCCAGGACGTTCCCGCCGAGCTGATGGACGCCGGCAAGGCCTTCGGCTGCTCGCGCTGGCAGCTGCTGACCCGCATCGAGTTGCCCCACGCCATGCCCAGCATCGGCGCCGGCATCACCCAGTGCATCATGCTGTCGCTGTCCATGGTGGTGATCGCCGCCCTAGTGGGTGCCGACGGCCTCGGCAAGCCGGTGGTGAACGCCCTCAACACCGCGGACATCGCCCTGGGCTTCGAAGCCGGCCTGTCCATCGTCCTGATCGCCATCCTGCTCGACCGGGTGTGCAAGCAACCCGCCCCTCGCGAGGTTAAGTAAATCATGACCGCCATACGTTTCGAACACGTCGACGTCATCTTCGGCAAGCAGAACAAGCGCGCCCTGGAGCTGCTCGACCAGGGCAAGGGTCGCAGCGAAATCCTCCAGGAGACCGGCCAGGTGCTGGGTGTCGAAGACGCCTGCCTGGAGGTGCAGAAGGGTGAGATCTGCGTGCTGATGGGCCTCTCCGGCTCGGGCAAGTCCAGCCTGCTGCGCTGCATCAACGGCCTCAACACCGTGAGTCGCGGCAAACTGCTGATCGAGCACAAGGGCAGCGAGGTGGACATCGCCAACTGCTCCCCCGCGGTGCTCAAGGACATGCGCACCACCCGCATCGCCATGGTGTTCCAGAAGTTCGCCCTGATGCCCTGGCTGACTGTGGCCGAGAACGTCGGCTTCGGTCTGGAGATGCAGGGCCGCTCGGCCGCCGAGCGCAAGAAGCTGGTCGAGGAGAAGCTGGAGCTGGTCGGCCTGACCCAGTGGCGCAACAAGAAGCCCGACTCCCTGTCCGGTGGCATGCAGCAGCGCGTAGGCCTGGCCCGCGCCCTGGCCATGGACGCCGACATCCTGCTGATGGACGAGCCCTTCTCCGCTCTCGATCCGCTGATCCGCCAGCAGCTGCAGGACGAATTGCTGCAACTGCAGGCCAAGGTCAACAAGACCATCGTCTTCGTCAGCCACGACCTCGACGAAGCCCTCAAGATCGGCACCAACATCGCCATCATGAAGGACGGTCGCATCATCCAGCACGGTCGTCCCGAGGACATCGTGCTCAATCCGGCAGACGAATACGTGCGCACCTTCGTCGCCCACACCAATCCGCTCAACGTGCTCAGCGGCTACAGCCTGATGCGCGGCCTGGACAAGTGCGGCCGCGAGGGCAACGAGATCTGCCTGGAACGCAGCCACGACATCTGGCTGGCCCTGGACAACCAGACGGTCAAGGCGCTGCGCCGCGGCGGCGAGAGCCTGGCCCTGCAACGCTGGACCCCGGGCATGCCGATCAACAGCCTGCAACGCCAGCCGACCCTGGCACCGGCCGATATCCGTATGCGCGACGCCCTGGAGATCCGCTACCACACCGGGCACAAGCTGGTGCTGGAGACCGATGGCCGCGCCGTGGGCATCCTCGGTGACAAGGAGCTCTACCACGCCCTGCTGGGCAAGAACCTGGAAAAGGCCGGCGAAGACGTCGCCCCGCCCGCGGTCCGCTCCACCCTGTCCCAGGCGGGCTGACCGTCCGCCCCGCCACCCGCCTCTCCGCTGCAGAGGCGGGTGCGCCCCTCTCCTGCTCCATCGCCGGCAGAGCCAGCAGGCTTGCCTGACCGGCACCTGCCTCCCCTGATCCTGAGCTCCACCTTTGACCCTGGCCAACAGACGCGCAGACGCCTTCCCCGGCAACACCTGACGGTGCCGCCGCGCGACTGGGAGATGATCGAGGTGATAGAAGGCAGGCGGGCTGCGAGCGCCTCGGCGATCTCGCAGCCCGCCTGGAGCGGTAGCGGGAAGGCCTTAGAGCACCACCGTCCGCCCGGCGTTGAGGAAGACGCGGCGTTCCAGGTGATAGCCCACCGCCCGAGCCAGGGTCAGGCACTCGATGTCGCGGCCGCGGGCCACCAGGTCCTCGGCGTAGTGGGCATGGTCCACCGACTCGACGCCCTGGGCGATGATGGGGCCTTCGTCCAGGTCGTTGTTGATGTAGTGCGCCGTGGCGCCCACCAGCTTGACGCCCTTGGCATAGGCCTGGTGATAGGGCCGCGCGCCCTTGAAGCCGGGCAGCAGCGAGTGGTGAATGTTGATCGCCCAGCCGTCGAGGCGACGGCACAGCTCGGGCGACAGCACCTGCATGTAGCGCGCGAGAATCACCAGCTCGGCACCGGTCTGCTGCAATACCTGCCAGACCCTGGCCTCCTGGGCCGGCTTGTCCTGGGGATCCAGGGCAAAATGGTGATAGGGAATGCCGTGCCAGGCCGCCAGGGGCTCCAGATCCGGGTGGTTGGAGATCACCGCCACCACGTCCATGGGCAACTGGCCGATGCGCTGGCGATAGAGCAGGTCGTTGAGGCAGTGGTCGGCCTTGGAGACCATGATGGCGACCTTGGCGCGATAGCCGGGCGGGGTCAGTTCGAAGGTCATGTCGAAGGGCGTGAAGCGCAGGTCCAGACCGACGCGAAACAGGCCTTCGTTGAAGTCGCTGGGTACCTGGAATTCCACCCGGATGAAGAAGCGCTGGGCTTCACGATCGTCGAAGCTGTGGTGCTGGGTGACATAGCAGCCCTGCTCGAACAGGTAGCGCGTGACCACGTCCACGGTGCCGAGGCGACTCGGGCTCTGGGCGGTGAGAATCCAGGTATCGGGCGTGCGGCTCATAATGAATTCCTTTGCATGGAGATGAAGCCAGAATCACAAAACCCGACCTGCGCCTCACGCAGGTCGGGTTCGAGAGAACGACTGGACGCAGCGACCGATCAGGCCTCGATGCGCAGTCCGTACTCGGCGCTCGCGTCCTGCAGCCACAGCCAGACGTAGTCGGCGAAGCTGCGCCGCACCACCAGCTCCCAGGTGTCTTCCGCGGTATGGCGGATCATCAGCTGGGACTTGGCGAACACCGTCCCCACCGCCTTGCCCACCGGGAAGTTGCTCGGATGGACGTCGTAGGAGGTGGACTTCATCAGCACTTCACGCACCTTGGGGCCCTTGAGCTCGACCAGGGTCTGGCCACCGCCGACGTTGACGATGGCGACATGGCGCTCGCCGAGGGCCTGACGCAGGGCCTGCTCGGTGGCGAACTCGCTGCCACCGGGCACCACCAGCAGCCACTCGTCCGGGCCGAGCCACTGCAGCGAGCTCTCGCCCTTCTGGGTGATCGCCAGGGGACCGGGCACTTCCAGGCCGACCACACTCTGCACCGCGCCGGTGAAGCCTTCGTCATGGGCGTCGCCACGGATGACCAGATGCCCCAGCAGGGCCCGCTCGCGCAGGGTCACCCCGGCGGTGGCCGGGCCGCGGCCGGCGAGCTTGTTCAGCTCGGCGTGGAACAGCGGGGATTCGGCGCGCGCCGTGGCGGAGTATTGGTCGTAGACATTGATGTTGTTCATGGGGCGCTATCCTCGTTAGGCGACGTTCTGCCGCTCACCCTTGGGGTCGTAGAACACCGGCGAGACGATCTCGGCAGCGATGTAGCGGCCATCGGCCAGCGGGGCGTAGACGGTCTGGCCCATGCGGCCCAGGCCACCCTTGACCATGGCCATGGCGAAGCCGTAGCCCAGGGTCGCGCTGTGGTAGCTGGAGGTCACGTGACCGACCATGTCCATGGGGATTGGCTGGTTGCGCTCGAACACCAGTTGCGCACCTTCCGGCAGGACGTCGCGGGCATCCAGGGGCTTGAGGCCGACCAGCTGCTTGCGATTCTCGCGGACGCAATCCTGGCGATGCATGCCGCGCTTGCCGATGAAGGAGAAGCTCTTGTTCAGGCTCACCGCCCAGCCCATGCCCAGGTCCTGGGGCGTGACCGAACCATCGGTGTCCTGCCCGATGATGATGAAGCCCTTCTCCGCCCGCAGCACGTGCATGGTCTCGGTGCCATAGGGGGTGAGGTCGAATTCCTTGCCCGCAGCGACCACCTGCTCCAGCACGCCCATGGCGTAGTTGGCCGGTACGTTGATCTCGTAGGAGAGTTCGCCGGTGAAGGAGATCCGGAACACCCGCGCCGGTACCCCGCCCACCTGGCCTTCCTTCCAGGCCATGAAGGGGAAGGCGGCGTTGTCCAGATCGATGTCGGTCAGCTTGGCCAGCAGCTTGCGGCTGTTGGGACCGGACAGGGTCAGGGTCGCCCAGTGGTCGGTGACCGAGGTGAAGTACACCTCCAGCTCCGGCCATTCGGTCTGGTGGTACAGCTCCAGCCATTCGAAGACGCGCGCGGCGCCGCCGGTGGTGGTGGTCATCAGGAAGTGGTTGTCGGCGAGACAGGCGGTGACGCCGTCGTCGAAGACCATGCCGTCTTCCTTGCACATCAGGCCGTAGCGGGCCTTGCCGATGTCCAGCTTGGTCCAGGCGTTGGTGTAGACGCGGTTGAGGAATTCCCGCGCGTCCTTGCCCTGGATGTCGATCTTGCCCAGGGTGGAGGCGTCGAGCAGACCGACGCTGCGGCGTACGGCCAGGCACTCGCGGTTGACCGCGGCGTGCAGGTCCTCGCCCGCCTTGGGGAAGTACCAGGGGCGCTTCCACTGGCCGACGTCCTCGAACAGGGCGCCCTGCTTGAGGTGCCAGGCATGCAGCGCGGTGTAGCGCTTGGGCTCGAACAGGTGGCCGCAATGCCGTCCAGCGATGGCGCCGAAGGTGATGGGCGTGTAGTTCGGGCGGAACATGGTTGTGCCGACTTCCGGGATGGCCTTGCTCTGCACCCGGGCGGCGATGGCCAGGCCGTTGATGTTGCCCAGCTTGCCTTGGTCGGTGCCGAAGCCCATGGCGGTGTAGCGCTTGACGTGCTCGATGGACTCGAAGCCCTCGCGGCAGGCCAGCTCGATGCCGGCGGCGGTCACGTCGTTCTGCAGGTCGACGAACTGCTTGGGGGCCCGCGACGACGGCTTGTCGTGGGGCACCTGGAACAGCGCCAGACTCGGCTCTTCCTGACGGAATTCGGCCTGGGGCAGCTCGCCGCTGACGACCTTGGCACCGGCTTCGGCCGCGGCGGTGGCGCCGGCCTCGAAACCGTCGGCCAGGACATCGCCCAGGGCGAAGACGCCATTCACGCCACCGGCGCAGAGGCGCTTCTGCGGCGCCGGACCGGGCACGAAGGCCTGGATGTCATCACGCCACAGCGGACGACCGCCCAGGTGCGAGGCCAGGTGGACCACCGGGCTGTAGCCGCCGGAGGTGGCGATGAGGTCGCAGTCCAGCCACTCGCCGCCACCCAGGGTGCGGAAGGCGGTCAGGTCGATGGTGGCGATCTTGGCGCCGGTCACCCGGGTATTGCCGCGGGCTTCGCTGACGGCGGTACCGCCCATGACGCGCACGCCACGCTTGCGCACTTCCTCGACCCAGGCGCCGCGGGGGTTGGGCCGCGCATCGGCCACGGCCACCACCTGGCGACCGGCTTCGAGCCAGTCCAGGGCCACGCGGTAGGCGTAATCGTTGTTGGTGGACAGCACCAGACGCTGCCCCGGGGCCACCGCATAGCGACGGATGTAGGTGGACACGGCGCCAGCCACCATGTTGCCCGGCAGGTCGTTGTTGGCGTACACCAGCGGCCGCTCGTGGGCGCCGGTGGCCAGCACCACGCGGGTGGCGCGGACGCGGTGCAGGCGCTGACGCACCTGGCCATGGGGTGCGCGATCACCCAGGTGATCGGTGAGTCGCTCGTGGATGGTGAGGAAGTTGTGGTCGTGGTAGCCGTTGACCGTGGCGCGCGGCAGCAGCACCACGTTGTCCAGGCCCTGCAGCTCGGCCACGGCCTTGGCGGCCCAGTCGGCGGCCGAGGCGCCGTCGAGACGCTCGCGGCTGTCCAGCAGGCTGCCACCGAATTCTTCCTGTTCGTCGGCCAGGATCACCCGGGCGCCGCTGCGACCGGCGGCCAGGGCGGCGGCCAGGCCGGCGGCGCCACCACCCACCACCAGCACGTCGCAGTGCTGGTTGAAGTTGTCGTAGGTATCCGGATCGACCTGGGTCGGCGCGCGGCCGAGGCCGGCGGCCTTGCGGATGTACTTCTCGTAAGTCATCCACAGGTTCTGCGGATACATGAAGGTCTTGTAGTAGAACCCGGGCGGCATCATCTTGCCGCCGACCTTGCCGAGGATGCCCATGAGGTCGTTGTTGACGCTCGGCCAGCCGTTGGTGCTGGCGGAGACCAGGCCCTGGTACAGCGCCTGCTGGGTAGCCCGCACGTTGGGCACCTGGGTGGCCTCGGTGGCGCCGATCTGCATGATGGCGTTGGGCTCTTCGGCACCGGCGGCGACGATGCCGCGCGGCCGGGAGTACTTG
The DNA here is from genome assembly GCF_000510705.1 of Pseudomonas sp. MOIL14HWK12:I1. Classification (NCBI taxonomy): domain Bacteria; kingdom Pseudomonadati; phylum Pseudomonadota; class Gammaproteobacteria; order Pseudomonadales; family Pseudomonadaceae; genus Pseudomonas; species Pseudomonas sp. MOIL14HWK12:I1. The sequence goes on from NZ_AZNY01000003.1 coordinate 262,620, forward strand.
AAGCTGCGGCCGATCACGTCGACGCCGTTGGCCAGCAGGGCCGAGGCCAGGGTGTCACCCTTGAAGCCCTGGTAGGTCTGACCGTTGAAGGTGAAGGTGATGGCCTGGCTGCGGTCCAGGCGACCGCCCTGGGTGAGTCGATGGACCTGGCTCATGTGCGCTCTCCTCGCTCGGCGGTGAAGCGGGGTTGCTCGCCGATCGGATAGGTTTCGAGAATTTCGTAGGTCTCGGTGTTACGGGTCGCGTTGAAGTACTGGCGGCAGCCCGAAGCGTGGACCCACAGCTCGTGACGCAGGCCGCGCGGGTTGTCGCGGAAGAACATGTAATCGCCCCACTCCGCGTCGCTGCAGGCCTCGGGATCCAGCGGACGCGGGATGTGCGCCTCGCCGGCGGCGTGGAATTCTTCTTCGGAGCGCAGTTCCCCGCAGTGGGGGCAATGGATGTACAACATGCTCGGGCTCCTTAGTGCGCGACGGCCGCTGCGCCGTGTTCGTCGATCAGCGCGCCGGTGTGGAAACGGTCGATGGAGAAGGGCTTGGCCAGCGGATGCATCTCGCCGGAGGCGAGCGACGCCGCGAAGACGTTGCCCGAGCCGGGGGTGGCCTTGAAGCCGCCGGTACCCCAGCCGCAGTTGAAGAACAGATTTTCCACCGGGGTCTTGGAAATGATCGGGCAGGCGTCGGGCGAGGTGTCGACGATGCCGCCCCACTGGCGGTTCATGCGCACCCGCGAGAGGATCGGGAACATCTCGACGATGGCCTGCAGGGTGTGCTCGATCACCGGGTAGGAGCCGCGCTGGCCGTAGCCGACCCAGCTGTCGATACCGGCGCCGATCACCAGGTCGCCCTTGTCGGACTGGCTGATGTAGCCGTGTACCGCGTTGGACATGATGACGCTGTCGATGATGGGCTTGATCGGCTCGGAGACCAGCGCTTGCAGCGGGTGGGATTCCAGCGGCAGGCGGAAGCCGGCCAGCTTGGCCATGTGCCCGGAGTTGCCGGCGGTGACCACGCCGACGCGGCGGGCGCCAATGAAGCCACGGTTGGTTTCCACGCCAATCACCTTGCCGTCCTGCTTGCGGAAGCCGGTGACCTCGGTCTGCTGAATCAGGTCCACGCCCAGGGCGTCGGCGGCGCGGGCGAAGCCCCAGGCCACGGCATCGTGACGGGCCACGCCGCCGCGGCGCTGCACGGTGGCACCAAAGATCGGGTAGCGGGTGTTCTTGCTGCAGTCCAGGTAGGGGATCTCTTCGGCCACCTGGCGGGTGTCGAGCAGTTCGCCATCCACGCCGTTCAAGCGGTTGGCGCTGACCCGGCGCTCGGAATCGCGCATGTCCTGCAGGGTGTGGCAGAGGTTGTAGACGCCGCGCTGGGAGAACATGACGTTGTAGTTGAGGTCCTGGGACAGGCCTTCCCACAGCTTCATGGCGTGCTCATAGAGGTGCGCCGATTCGTCCCACAGGTAGTTGGAGCGGACGATGGTGGTGTTGCGCGCGGTGTTGCCGCCGCCCAGCCAGCCTTTCTCGATCACCGCGACGTTCTTCACGCCGAATTGCTTGGCGAGGTAGTAGGCGGTGGCCAGGCCGTGACCGCCACCGCCGACGATGACCACGTCGTACACCGGCTTGGGCGTCGGGGTGCGCCACATCCGCTGCCAGTTCTCGTGATGGCTCAGGGAGTGCTTGAAGAGGCCGAAGCCGGAATAGCGTTGCATCTGGAGACTCCTGCAGACGACGCCCCTTTCCGCAAAGGGGGAAAGGGGTTGGATAAGGGTTGCGTCAGGCGCGTGGCGACTAGCGGTAAACCGGGTAGTCGCGGCACAGCGCGGCCACCTGGCGCGCCACCTGGGCTTCCACATCGGCATCGCCGAGGTGGTCGAGGATGTCGCAGATCCAGCCGGCGACGCGTTCGCTTTCGCTGACGCCCAGGCCGCGGGTGGTCAGGGCCGGGGTGCCGATGCGCAGACCCGAGGTCACGAAGGGCGACTGGGGATCATTGGGCACGGCGTTCTTGTTCACGGTGATGCAGGCGCGCCCCAGGGCGGCGTCCGCGTCCTTGCCGGTGATGCCCTGCTTGATCAGGCTGACCAGGAACAGGTGGTTGTCGGTGCCGCCGGAGACCACGTCGAAGCCGCGGGCCTTGAACACGCCGGCCATGGCCTGGGCGTTCCTGATCACCTGCTGCTGGTAGGTCTTGAAGCCCGGCTCCAGGGCTTCCTTGAAGCACACCGCCTTGCCGGCGATGACGTGCATCAGCGGGCCGCCCTGAGCCCCTGGGAACACCGCGGCGTTGAGCTTCTTCTCGATGTCGGCGTTGGCCTTGCACAGGATCAGGCCGCCACGGGGGCCGCGCAGGGTCTTGTGGGTGGTGGTGGTCACCACGTCGGCGAAGGGCACCGGGTTGGGGTAGACCCCGGCGGCGACCAGACCGGCCACGTGGGCCATGTCGACGAACAGCAGGGCACCCACGCTGTCGGCGATGTCGCGAAAGCGCTGGAAGTCCAGGGTCTTGGAGTAGGCGGAGAAACCCGCCACGATCATCTTGGGTTTGTGCTCTTCGGCCAGACGCTGGATCTCGTCGTAGTCGATCAGCCCGGTATCGGTGTCGATGCCGTACTGGACGGCGTTGTAGAGCTTGCCGGAGGAGCTGACCTTGGCACCGTGGGTCAGGTGACCGCCGTGGGCCAAGCTCATGCCCAGGATGGTGTCGCCGGCCTGCAGCAGCGCCAGGTACACGGCCGAGTTGGCCTGGGAACCGGAGTGCGGCTGAACGTTGGCGTAGTCGGCGCCGAACAGCTGCTTGGCGCGCTCGATGGCCAGCTGCTCGACCTTGTCGACATGCTCGCAGCCACCGTAGTAGCGCTTGCCCGGATAGCCTTCGGCGTACTTGTTGGTCAGCACGCTGCCCTGGGCTTCCATGACGCGCTGGCTGGTGTAGTTTTCGGACGCGATCAGTTCCAGGTGATGCTCCTGGCGCCGCGCTTCCTCGCCCATGGCGGCGAACAACGCATCATCGTAGCCCTGGATTTGGTCCTGCTTGCTGAACATCGCGGCGCTCCTAAAGTCTGTGGCGGTGAAAACCACCCCCTTGGCCGCGATGGTAGGCCCGGCCCCAGACCCCAAGATGCCTGTTTACGCCCCGGGCCGGCGCGTTTGCGACAGCCACTCAACGGCCGAGTTCTGCCGTTCGCCGGGTGCCATCAAGTCGCCCCGATCCGCGCCGATAGGCTGACTACCTCTCCCCCGGCCAGCGAGTTCTGCCATGTTCAATGCGCACCACAAGAAGACCATCGCTCGGCTGGAGGCCGAGTTGCACGCCAACCAGGGCCTGACCCAGGCGCTGGAGCGGTCCATGGCGGTGATCGAGTTCGATCCCGACGGTACCGTCCTGCGTGCCAACGACAACTTTCTCCGCCTGACCGGCTATCGTGCCGACACCCTGGTCGGTCAGCACCATCGCCGCCTCTGTCCGGCCAATGTGGTGCAGGGTCGCGACTATGGCGATTTCTGGGCCCGCCTCAAGCGCGGCGATTTCGTTTCCGGCACCTTCCAGCGCCTGGACGCCCAGGGCCGTACCCTCTGGCTGGAAGCCAGCTACAACCCGGTGCCCGACAGCAGCGGCAAGATCGCCAAGGTGGTGAAGTACGCCCTCGACGTCACCGCCCAGGTCGAGCGCGACAGCGAAGCCCAGAGCAACCTCAAGGCCTTGGACCGCGCCCTGGCGCGCATCGAATTCGATCTGGACGGGCGCATCCTCACGGCCAACGACAATTTCCTGGCCACCCTGGGCTACAGCCTCAAGGAGATCCAGGGCCAGCAGCATCGCCTGTTCTGCGAGCCGGCCCTGGTCAATAGCAGTGAATACGCCGACTTCTGGCGCCGCCTCAATGCCGGCGAGTTCTTTCGCGGCCAGTTCAAGCGGCTGGGCAAGCACGGCCGGGTGGTCTGGTTGGAGGCGAGCTACAACCCGGTGTACGACGCCACCGGTCGGCTATACAAGGTGGTCAAGTACGCCAGCGACATCAGCGAGCGGGTGGAAAAGCACGAAAGCGACAGCCGCAGCGCCTCGCGGGCCTATCACATCTCCGCCGAGACCGAGAAGGTCGCCGAGCACGGCACCCGGATCATCCAGGCGGCCGCCGGCGAGATGCGCGAGATCGCCCACAACGTCAGCGCCTCCGCCGAGGTGATCGGCCAGCTGGGCCAGCGCTCCGAGCAGATCACCGCCATCGTCAACACCATCCGCGGCATCGCCGACCAGACCAACCTGCTGGCGCTCAACGCCGCCATCGAGGCCGCGCGCGCCGGTGATCAGGGGCGTGGCTTCGCCGTGGTCGCCGACGAGGTCCGCCAGTTGGCGGGGCGCACCAGCAGCGCCACGGCGGAGATCGCCGAGATGATCGGGCGGATCCTGAGCGAGACCCAGCAGGCGGTCGCCAGCATGGAAAGCACCCAGGGTCGAGCGGTCAAGGGCGTCGAGCTGGCCGACCAGGCCGGTGCGGTGATCGTGCAGATCCGCGATGGCGCCAGCGACGCCGTGGAAGCCGTGAGCATGTTCGCCAGCAAGCTGGACGAATCCGAGGTGATTCCCAAGGGCGCGCGCAACTGGGTGGGGCATTGAGGCCGCGGGCTTGATTGGGATCAAGCGTCCCTGACAGCCAGGGTCTAGCATGAAGGCATACCCCTCTCGTGGAGATGCCCCATGCACAATGTCCTGGTCGCCTACGACGGTTCCCCCAGCGCCGACAACGCCCTGCGCTACATCCTCGACCTGGTGAAGGCCGGGCTGTCGCTGGAGCTGCACCTGCTCAACGTCCAGAACGAGCCGGAGATCTACGGCGCGCCCTTCGACGACCGCATCCTGCGCGAATGGCGCGGCAGCCTGCAGGACAAGGCCGAAGACATCCTCGTCCGGGCGCGCCCGGCCCTGCTCGAAGCCGGTATCGAGGCCCAGACCCACGTGGGCTTCGGCGGCATCGCCGAGACCATCGGCGAGACGGCGCGGCGCCTGCAGGTGGACACCGTGGTCATGGGCACCCGCGGCCTGGGCTCGCTCAGCGGCCTGCTGCTCGGCTCGGTGGCCCATCGCGTGGTCCATCAGGTGCCCTTGCCGGTGATCCTGGTGAAATAGTCGCCCAACAAAAAACCAGCCCGCGGGCTGGTTTTTTCGTTTCGGAGCAGCGTCTGGATCAGATGCTCAGGGTCCAGTCGTAGTCGACGATCAGCGGCGCGTGCTCGGAGAAGCGCGGCTGCCGTGGCAGGCGCGCCGAGCGGACGAAGCGGCGCAGACCCGGGGTCAGGATGTTGTAGTCGAAGCGCCAGCCCAGGTTGAGGTGCTCGGCCTGGTCGCTGTCCGGCCACCAGCTGAACTGGTCGCCTTCGCGGCTCACTTCGCGCAGGGCATCCACATAGCCCATGTTGCCGATCACCTCGTCCATCCAGGCCCGCTCGGGCGCCAGGAAACCGGGGATCTGCTGGCAGTCGCGCCAGTTCTTCACGTCCTGCTTCTGGTGCGCCACGTACAAGGAGCCGCAATAGATGTACTCGCGACGCTTGCGGCGCTGCTTGTTCAGGTAGTGGGTGAAGTCGTCCATGAACTTGAATTTCATGTTCAGGTCTTCGTCACCGCGCTTGCCGGAGGGCAGCAGCAGGCTGGCGATGCTGACCTTGTCGAAGTCCGCCTGCAGGTAGCGACCGAAGCGATCGCAGGACTCGAAGCCCAGGCCGCTGATCACCGCCTTCGGCTGGACCCGCGTATAGAGCGCGACCCCGCCCTGGGACGGCACTTCGGCGTCGCAGGCATAGAGGATGTAACCCTCCAGCGCATAGGCCGGATCGTCCATGTCGTAAGAAGAGGCGCGCGTATCCTGCAAGCAGATCACGTCGGCATTCTGCGCCTTAAGCCAGGGCAACAGGCCCCGCTCCACAGCGTCCTGAATACCATTGACGTTCAAGCTGATGATCCGCATAAATGGCCCCCAAAAAATCGTGGATGTATGATACCCGAGCTAAACCGGTTTAGCTAAATACAAGCCGCGCAAGGACTTATATGCAGGCGTATCAGCGTAATTTCATTCGTTTCGCCATCGAGCGCGGAGTTCTGCGCTTTGGTGAATTCACCCTGAAATCGGGTCGTATCAGCCCCTATTTCTTCAACGCCGGCCTGTTCCACAGCGGTGCGGCCCTGGCCCAGCTCGGCCGTTGCTATGCCGATGCGCTGGTGCAGGCCAACCTGCCCTTCGATGTGCTCTTCGGCCCGGCCTACAAGGGCATCCCCCTGGCCGCGGCCACGGCGGTGGCCCTGGTCGAGCACCACGGCCGCGACGTGCCCTGGTGCTTCAACCGCAAGGAAGCCAAGGACCACGGCGAAGGCGGCCTGCTGGTGGGCGCGCCCCTGACCGGCCGGGCGCTGATCATCGATGACGTCATCACCGCCGGCACCGCCATCCGTGAGGTCATGCAGATCATCGAGGGTCAGGGCGCCAGCGCGGCCGGGGTGCTCATCGCCCTGAACCGCCAGGAGCGCGGCCGCGGCGAATTGTCGGCCATCCAGGAAGTCGAGCGCGACTACGGCATTCCGGTGCTCAGCATCGTGGCGCTGGATCAGGTGCTCGAATACCTGGCCGAGGACGCCGAGCTCAAGCGTCACCTCCCCGCCGTCCAGGACTATCGCGCTCAATACGGCATCTAGCCCCAGGAGAGACGGCCATGGTCGTACGTCGCGCCGCTGCCAGCCTGTTGCTCATCGCCCTGCCGCTGGCCGGCCAGGCGGCCGAGCTGTACCGCTATCTGGACCGCAACGGCACCCTGGTCATCGACCGCCAGGGCGTGCCGCCGGAATACGCTGGCAAGGGCTATGACGTGCTCAACGAGCAGGGCCGGGTGATCCGCAAGGTCGCCCCGGCGCTGCCCGCCGCCGAACTCGACCGCCAGGCACGCGAGCGCCAGCAGGCCGTGATCGATGGCCAGCTGCGCAAGCTCTACAGCAATGTCGAGGACGTCGATCGCGCCAAGGCGCGCAAGCTGGCCGAGCTCGACGGCCTCATGCAGATCAAGAAGGCTAACCTTGAGGCCACGCGCCAGCTGCAGAGCCAGCTGATGCAACAGGCCGCGGTACAGCAGCGCAACGGCCAGGCGCTGCCGGCGGACCTTCAGGCCCGCCTCGACGCCGCGGCGGCCGATCAGGTGCGTCTGCAGGCCGATCTGCAGCGCTACGCTGAATTGCGCACCAGCACCAGCGCAGCCTTCGACGCCGATCGTGCGCGCATGCAGCGCCTGGAAGCGGCTCAGGCCACGGATCGCTAGCCTTTCTGCGTTCACTGCCGGCGGCCCCCTCCGCCGATGGCATGCTGGGCGGCACGACAAGGTTGCCGCCTCTTCACGCCATATTCTGGCACGTACCGTGCAGTTCGATTTTCTACGTATTGTTGAACAATCGGGCTTGAAGACCTATGAGCGGCAAAGACGCAGGCGCGCTGTCCCTGGGGGCTCAGCTGCTGCTGGAAATGCGCGAGGACATCATCGGCGGTCGCCTGCTACCCGGTACGGCGCTGGTCGAGGCTGAACTGGTCAAGGCCTACAACGCCTCGCGCAACACCATTCGCGAAGCCCTGCACCAGCTGGATCGCGAGGGCCTGGCCACCTATGTGCGGCACAAGGGGGTGATGGTGCGGCGCCTGGGCCTGGCCGAGGTGCGCGACCTCTTTACCGTGCGCCGCACCCTGGAACTGCAGGCCATCCTCACCAGCCGCCCGCTGCGCGAATACCAGTCCGATCGGATGCTGGACGCCCTGGAGGCCGCCGAACTGGCGCAGTCGCGTGAAGACTGGCGCGCCCTCGGCACCCACGGCCTGCATTTCCATCAGCACATCGTCGGCCTACTGGGCAGTCCGTTGTTCGATGAATTCTTCGCCACCGTCGCCGCCCAGATACGCCTGCTGTTTTCCCTCGCGCCCGACGAGGAGCACTTCCAGCGGCCCTGGATCATCCGCGACCGCCAGATCCACGACCTGCTCGCCGCCGGACAGCGCCAGGCGGCGGCCGAAGCCATGGCCAGCTATCTCGACGATTCCGAAAACCGGCTGCTGGATCTGCTGAGCGCAGCCAGGCCGCTCTGACCGAGGAGACCTCCCATGTACAAGGACTACCCCGCCGCCTACCAGTCCACCCAGGGTTCCGCCCTGCAGGTCGACCAGGCCTTTTACGATCGCCTGCGCGAGGACAAGGACGCGCGTACCCTGATCGAGCAATTCGAGATCCCGATCCGCACCGGTCGCGCCTGGAAGGTCCCGGCGGGCCATCTGTTCCGCGTCACCACCCCGCACGGTCCCCAGGTGGGCGACTTCAACGTCTGGAACGCCGAGGATCCGCGCGAGCGCATGTGGGCCGCGCGCACCCGGCAACTGCAGGGGGCCCACGTCAGCACCTACGACCGCCTCTGGTCGAACCTGCCCTTCCTGCGTCCGCTGCTGACCATCACCGACGACAGCCTGGCCGGCTACGGCATCGACGAACACGGCGGCCGTCTGCATGACCTGCTCGGCACCCGCTGCGATCCCTACGTCAACAAGATGCTCACCGGCGAGGACTTCCACCACCACTGCCACTCGAATCTGACCCGCGCGGTGCTGCCCCACGGTCTCACCGAATTCGATGTCCACGATGTGCTGAACATCTTCCAGTGCACCGGCCTCAACCATGACGACCTGTACTTCATGAAGGCCTGCCCGGCAAAGCCCGGCGACTACCTGGAATTCTTCGCCGAGATCGACGTGCTCTGCGCCCTGTCCACCTGCCCGGGCGGCGATCTGTCCCTGGCGATGTGGGGTCCTGACGCCGAGGACCCGCTCAAGGTCTGCCGCCCGTTGGGCGTGGAGATCTACCGGGTCGAGGAGGCGTTGCTGCAGGGTTGGGAATCGCCCAAGCGGGCGGCCTACAACGGCCAGCACGGCCTGACCCTGCCCAAGGCCAGTTGGGAGCAGTGAGTTCAGTCCACCAATGAAAACGGCGCCCTGGGGCGCCGTTTCTGGTCCGACCGAAAGCGCTCAGCGCTTGCGGTTGGAGATCAGGGTACCGACGCCGACGTCGGTGAAGATTTCCAGCAGCACCGCGTTGGGCACCCGGCCATCGATGATGTGGGCGCTCTGCACGCCGCCCTGCACCGCTTCCAGCGCGCAGCGGATCTTCGGCAGCATGCCGCCGTAGATGGTGCCGTCGGCGATCAGCGAATTGACCTGCTCGGTGGACAGCCCGGTGAGCACCTGGCCCTGCTTGTCCATCAGGCCAGCGATGTTGGTCAGCAGCATCAGCTTCTCGGCCTTGAGCGCCTCGGCCACCTTGCCCGCCACCAGGTCGGCGTTGATGTTGTAGGACTCGCCGTCCGGACCCACACCGATGGGCGCGATGACCGGAATGAAGTCGCCGCGCACCAGCATGTTGATCAGGTCGGTGTTGACCCCGGTGACCTCGCCCACATGGCCGATGTCGATGATCTCCGGCTTGGTCATTTCCGGCGTCTGCCGGCTGACCTTGAGCTTGGTGGCGCGGATCAGGCCCGCGTCCTTGCCGGTCAGGCCGATGGCCTTGCCGCCATGGCGGTTGATCAGATTCACGATGTCCTTGTTGACCTGGCCGCCCAGCACCATCTCCACCACATCCATGGTCTGGGCGTCGGTGACGCGCATGCCATCGATGAAGTGGCTTTCGATGGACAGGCGCTTGAGCAGGTCACCGATCTGCGGACCGCCGCCGTGCACCACCACCGGGTTGATGCCCACCGCCTTCATCAGCACGATGTCACGGGCGAAACCGGCCTTGAGCTCGTCACTCTCCATGGCGTTGCCGCCGTACTTGATCACCAGCGTCTTGCCGACGAACCGGCGGATATAGGGCAGCGCCTCGGACAGCACCTCGGCGACGTGCGAGGCATCCTCGCGGCTCAGGGTCATGGCTCACCTCTCAAGGTCGACATAGAAAAGACAAAGGGCGCCTAGGCGCCCTCTGTGCTACCGCTGACCCGAGGTCAGAACGGCAGATTCAGATCCGGCTGTACCGCCAGCAGCTGCTTGCGGAACACCGTCTTGATGCGCTCCAGCTCTTCGAGGGTTTCCGCCTCGAAGCGCAGCACCAGCACCGGCGTGGTGTTGGACGCACGCACCAGGCCCCAACCGTTCTGGTAATCGACGCGGACGCCGTCCAGGGTGGTGATCTGGGCATCGCCCCACTGGGCGTCGCGCTGCAGGGTTTCGATGATGCCGAACTTGTTCTCTTCGGTCACCTGGATATTGATCTCCGGGGTGGAGATGTCTACCGGGAAGGTATCGAACACCTGTTGGGCGCTGTTCTTCTCCTGGCTGAGGATCTCCAGCAGACGCACGGCGCTGTAGATGCCGTCGTCGAAACCGAACCAGCGCTCCTTGAAGAACACGTGGCCGCTCATCTCGCCGGCCAGCAGCGCGCCGGTTTCCTTCATCTTCTTCTTGATCAGCGAGTGGCCGGTCTTCCACATGATGGGACGACCGCCGTAGCCGGCGATGAGGTTGTTCAGGCGGCGGGTGCACTTGACGTCGAAGATGATGTCGGCGCCCGGGTTGCGGGAGACCACGTCCTTGGCGAACAGCATCAGCAGCTGGTCGGGATAGATGATCTTGCCTTCGTTGGTCACCACGCCGACGCGGTCGCCGTCGCCGTCAAAGGCCAGGCCCAGGTCGGCACCGGTTTCCTTGACCTTGGCGATCAGGTCTTCCAGGTTCTCGGGCTTGCCCGGATCCGGGTGGTGGTTGGGGAAGTTGCCGTCCACCTCGCAGAACAGCGGGATGACCTCGCAGCCCAGGGACTCGATCAGCTGGGGCGCGTTGACCGCGGCGACACCGTTGCCGGCGTCCACCACCACCTTGAGCTTCTTGGCCAGCACCACGTCGTTGCGGATGTAGTCGGCGTAGCTCTTGAGCACGTCGACCTGCTTGATCTGGCCCTGGCCGCTGGCCACGTCACCGGTCTCGATGCGCTCGCGCAGACGCTGGATGGATTCGTTGGCCAGGGTCTCGCCGGCGATGACGATCTTGAAGCCGTTGTAGTCCGGCGGGTTGTGGCTGCCGGTCAGCATGACGCCGGACTTGCCTTCGAGCACGTTGGCGGCGTAGTAGAGCACCGGGGTCGGCACCATGCCGACATCGCTGACATTGGCGCCGCTGTCGGCCACGCCCTTGATCAGTTGGGCGACCAGCTCGGGGCCGGACAGGCGGCCGTCACGGCCGACGGCCACGTTGGGCTCGCCACGTGCCAGGCTCTCCGAGCCGATGGCGCGCCCGATCCAGTAGGCGGCTTCGGCGGTCAGGGAGTCACCCACCACGCCACGGATATCGTAGGCGCGGAAGATGCTGGCGTTGAGTTGGGGGGCTTGCGGGGTAGTGCTCATCGGGGGTTTCTCCAATCCCAGGAGATCCTGGTCTTCGTCGAGGATACTGATATCGAGGATGTCGGTGGTCTGGAACAGCGGCTCGCTCTGCTGAGAGCGGCCTCTGTCGGCAAACTCCGCCAGGGTCTTGGCCACCGCATCGCTGGGAGCGGTGGCGTACAGGTCCGGCGACGACCCGGCCGATCGGCTGGCCAATCGGGCCGTCGACTTGGCCACGGGTTCCATTACCGCCAGGCGCAAAGTCGGGCTTTTGGCTATCTGATTGGCTTCTAGTTCCTCGGCATAGGCCGTCAGACTGCGGACGTCGTCACGGAGCCGGCGTGACAGCTCCCGGGAAAACAGCCAAAAGCCCGCCAGCACGCCAAACAGCGCCAGCAGCAGCGCCACCAGGGGGATACCCAGCGGTGTATCGGCGCCCGCCTCGGCGGCGGGTGCCAACTCCAGCGTCCAGAGCGGGCTGCCGGTGGCGAGCCGCCGCATCAGCGCCGGATCACCGGGGCTGCCGCCACTGGCCAGCACCTGCACGCTGCCACCGGGAAATTGCTGCAGCAGGCGCCACTGGCCGACGTTCGCCGGTGGCGTGGCCCAGCCCTGCAAGACGGCCGGGAGTTCTTCCACCAGTACGGCGCTGCCAAGCAGCTGATCGCCGCGGCGGATGGGTTGGGCGCTGTAGACCAGCCAGCGATCGCCCAGTCGATAGGCTTCCGGCGGGGTCCGCTGGCCGCTTTCCAGGCGCTTGAGCAGATCGAGGGCAGCATAGTTGAGGGGGCCGGGACGATCGTCTTCGATCTGACGCATGCCGGCCGGCACCACCAGCACGTCGACCACGCCGAGGCGCTCGCGCAGCTGGCTTTCCGCCGCCGCGCGCGCCGCGGGATCGTCGCCCTGCAGGGCCTGCAGCACCAGGGCATCCCCGGCGACACCCTGCAGCCGACGGGTCAGGCCGACCAGCAGCTGATTGAGGGAGGTCGCCTGCGCCTGCAGCGCCTGGTCCGCCTGCTGCTCCTGGTTGCGCGCGCCCTGCGGCTGCAACACCAGGAACCACAGCAGCAGCGCGGCCAGCAGCAGGCCGGCGAGCGCCAGCAGCAGTCCCGCGCCCATGCCGGGCAAGCCAGCGACCCGGGGGGCCGCCTTGCGCACATCCTTGTCGTTCTTGCCCCTTGCCATGCCGTTCTTCTCCTTTATGTCACGGCGCGCCTTGCGTGTCTGGCGTCAGCGGGTACCGGAGTGGCCGAAGCCGCCAGCGCCCCGCTCGGTCTCGGTAAAGCTGTCGACGATATCGAAGTGCGCCTGCACCACAGGTACGAGCATCAGCTGGGCGATACGTTCGCCCACGCTCACGGTGAAGGTGGTCTGGCCGCGGTTCCAGCAGGAGACCATCAGCTCGCCCTGGTAGTCCGAGTCGATCAGGCCGACCAGGTTGCCCAGCACGATGCCGTGTTTATGGCCCAGGCCCGAACGCGGCAGGATCAGCGCTGCCAGCGACGGATCGGCCACATGGATGGCGAGCCCGGTGGGAATCAGCGCGGTCTGCCCCGGCTCCAGCACCAGATCCTCCTGCAACATGGCGCGCAGGTCGAGGCCGGCCGAGCCGGGGGTGGCGTAGGACGGCAGCGGGAAATCGCGCCCCAGGCGCGGGTCGAGGATCTTGGCTTGAAGGCTATGCATGGTTCTGGGCAGTGTCTTTCAGGTGGGTGGAAATCAGGGCGATGAGCTGCCGGGCGATCTTGCCCTTGCTGGTCTGCTCGAAGCGGATCTCGTGCAGGCCACGGTCGATCACGGTGACCGCGTTGTCTTCGCTGTTGAAGCCGATGGCCGGATTGGCCACGTCGTTGGCGACGATGAGGTCGAGATTCTTGTCGCGCAGCTTGCGCTGGGCGTACTCCAGCAGATTCTGGGTTTCCGCGGCGAAGCCGACGCTGAAGGGCCGATCCGGGCGCCCCGCCAGGGTGGCGAGAATGTCCGGATTGCGCACCAGCTCCAGCAGGAGACCGTCACCGCGGGTGGGGTCTTTCTTCAGCTTGTGCGGCGCGATGACCTCGGGGCGATAGTCCGCCACCGCCGCCGAGGCGATGAGCACGTCGCAGGGCATCAGCGCCTCACAGGCGGCCAGCATGTCGCGGGCGCTGATCACGTCGATACGCTCGACGCGATCAGGGGTCGGCAGATGCACCGGGCCGCTCACCAGGCTGACGCGCGCACCCGCCTCCGCCGCCGCTTCCGCCAGGGCGAAGCCCATGCGGCCGGAGCTGTGGTTGGTGATGTAGCGCACCGGGTCGATGTTTTCCTGGGTCGGCCCCGCGGTGATGACCACGTGGCGACCGGTCAGGTCGAGGCGCTGGAAGCAGTCGGCGGCGAGCTGGGCAAGGTCGGTGGCTTCCAGCATCCGGCCGGGGCCGACGTCGCCACAGGCCTGGCTGCCGCTGGCCGGACCGAACAGCTTGATGCCACGGCTGCGCAGGAGCTCGGCATTGGCCTGGGTGGCCGGATCGCGCCACATGGCCTGGTTCATGGCCGGTGCCAGGGCGACCCGGGCATCGGTGGCCAGCACCAAGGTCGTGAGCAGATCGTCCGCCACGCCCTGGGCCAGGCGCGCCATGACATCGGCGGTGGCCGGCGCGACCAGCACCAGATCGGCCCAGCGGGCCAGCTCGATATGCCCCATGGCCGCTTCGGCGGCCGGGTCCAGCAGATCCAGATGCACCGGCAGACCCGACAGTGCCTGCAGGGTCAGCGGCGTGATGAATTCGCGACCGCCGCGGGTCAGCACCACCCGCACCTCGGCGCCCTGATCCTTGAGTCGGCGCACCAGCTCGGCGCTCTTGTAAGCGGCGATGCCACCTCCGACGCCCAGCACGATGCGTTTACGATGGAGCCGCTGCATATAGCCTTTCCGTTCTCGAACCGTCTAGAACGGGCATCGCACGGCCAATCGAGGCCTGCGCGCACCCGCGAATGATCCGGTTAAGATAGCACAGCGCCTGCAGGACGCAGGCGCCCCGCCAGACAAGGAGCGTCCATGAGCATCAAGGATTGGCCGGCCCAGGAACGGCCGCGGGAGAAACTGCTGGAACGCGGCGCCCAGGCTCTCACCGACGCCGAACTGCTGGCGATCTTCTTGCGCACCGGCGTGGCCGGCAAAAGCGCGGTCGACCTCGCCCGCCAACTGCTCGGGGAATTTGGCAGCCTCAGAGCCCTGCTGGAGGCCGATCTCGCCGCCTTCAGCGCTCACCTCGGCCTCGGCCCGGCCAAGTTCAGCCAGTTGCAGGCGGTCCTGGAGATGGGCCGCCGCCACCTGGCCGAAGGCCTCAAACGCGACTCGGCTCTGGAAAGCCCGCAGCAGGTCCGCGACTATCTCAAGGCCCGCCTGCGCCACGAACCCCACGAGATCTTCGGCTGCCTGTTCCTCGACACCCGCCACCGGGTGCTGGCCTTCGAAGCCCTGTTCCACGGCACCATCGACGGCGCCAGCGTCTACCCTCGCCAGGTGGTCAAGCGCGCCCTCGCCCACAACGCCGCTGCCGTCATCCTCACCCACAACCACCCTTCCGGCATCGCCGAACCCAGCCAGGCCGACCGCCTGCTCACCACACGCCTCAAGGACGCCCTGGCGCTGATCGATGTGCGGGTGCTGGATCATTTCATCGTGGGGGATGGGGAGCCGCTGTCGATGGCGGAATATGGATGGCTTTAATAGCTTCGCGAACAGGCAAGCCCGACCCAACTTAAAATCTAACTTTATAGTTGTGACTTATCATATCTTTTAAAACTGACGATGACTGTCAGATTTTCACAGTTAGTTCGGACAATTTTTGTCACTTCACTAAATAGGCTTATTTTTCATTAAGAATTAAGCAATAAAAATTGGACATAGATCACAATTTTTTGCTACCAAAGCTCATTAAACAGCTCTAGGATGCGCACCTCAGACATTTTGAGCCAATAGCTGCTCAGCAACAGGCTGAAAAATTCTCCAGCATTTTTCGCCTTGGGAAGTTCAAGGAATGGAACTTCAACCTGTGAGGTCATGGATGACTTTATTGTCTTCGTTCGCCCAGATTTATATAGCGGTCGCCGATCACCCCATTACCACGGACAACTTCGTCGGGGAAGATCGCCGCTATAGCCCCGAGTTCGAGAGACTCGAAGCGGTCTGTCAGAACACCCAGGCGCTACATCGCGACGTCATGCCGGACTGGGAGTCCACGGCCGAGCAGGCGACCACCTTTCTGCGTGAGCACTCCAAGGACCTGCGCGTTGCCGTCTGGCTGACCTGGGCCCTGTACTGCACCCGGAGCTGGACGGGGCTGGAAGCCGGCCTGGCTCTGCTTGAGCGATTGCTGGAGGCTCACTGGCAGGACCTTTATCCCCGCAAGGAGCGCACCCGCGCCGCGGCGCTCGGTTGGCTCCAGATCCGCCTGGAAGGCGTCTTCGATACCACCGCCCTGACGACGCTGGAAGCATCCTGGCTACAGACCTTCAGTACCCAGCTCGGCCAGTTGGAGGCACTCCTCCAGCCACGCCTGGGCGAGGCCGCTCCGCTGCTGTTGCCGTTGGTACGTCGCCTCGATGAGCAACGACGTCGCCAGATCCAATCCACCGCTCCGGCGGAGTCGACCATCGCAGCCCTGTCACCCAGCCCGGTCGTAACCGCTCAGGCACCCCAGGGCCCGCTGGACTCGGACAAGGACGCCCATCGTCTGCTGCGCCAGCTGCAGGAAAGCGCCCGCACGCTGAGCGGCTGGTGGCTACGTCAGCGGAGCGGCGACCACCGCGCCCTGCGGCTGAATCGCGCCTTGCTGTGGAGCGGCATCGACAGTCTGCCCGCTCATGATACCAGGGGTGTCACCGGCTTGCGCGGCCTGCCAGCTGATCGCCTGAGATATTTCCAGGAGTGCCAGGCCGCTGGTGATTTTTCTCTGCTGCTCGGCGAACTGGAGGTCAGCCTGACGCGGGCGCCTTTCTGGCTGGATGGCCAGCGGCTGGCCTGGGAGTGTCTGCAGGCCCTCGGTGCAACAACGAGTTGTCGAGAAATCGAGTGGCCGCTGATGTTGCTGCTGGAACGGCTGCCAGGTCTGGAAGCCCTGGCCTTCCATGACGGGCAACCCTTTGCCGATGCCCAGACCCGCCTCTGGCTGTCCGGCCTGACGGCGGCTAAGGCGACGCAACCCGTCTCCGCCTCAAGCGAGGCGTGCCAGGACAGCTGGAGCGAAGCCCTTGCCGAAGCCCTTGGGGAGTTGCGCGCGAGCGGCCTCAGGAGCGCCGTGCGCCACCTGCGGCAGCGCAGCTGCAGTGCCCAGGGCGAACGCCAGCGCCTGCTGTGGGATCTGGCCAGCGTCCGGTTGCTGATCCAGGCCCGCCAGTTCGAACTGGCACACCTTCAGCTCGCGGCCCTGGATGCCGAACACGGCGCCCTGCTGGCGCACTGGGAGCCGCAACTGGCGCTGGAGATCCTGCAGGCCCGCCGCCAGTGCCTGGAAGCCCTCCCCGCCACCGCCGACAGCCGGATGCAGCTGCAACAGCTGCGTCCGCGACTCTGCCGCCTCGATCTCGAAGCGGCTCTCGACTGAGGCTTGTCCTCATACCCAAGGAGAAACACATGGCCAAAGAAGGCTCGGTTGCCCTGAAAGAACGCATCAACGTCACGGTTCGACCCGCCAGCGGCGGTACCGAGGAAGAACTCGAACTGCCCCTCAAGCTCATGGTGCTGGGCGATTTCACCCAGCGAGCCGACGACCGCAAGCTCGAAGACCGCAAGCCGGTAGCCGTCGACAAGGACAACTTCGATGAGGTGATGGCCAAGCAGCAGTTGGGCCTGACCCTGGCGGTACCCAATCGCCTGCAGGACGACAGCCAGGACGATCTGGCCGTCCAGCTCGACCTCAAGGCCATGGCCGACTTCAGCCCGGCGCGGCTGGTGCAGCAGGTGCCCGAACTCAAGCAACTGATGGATCTGCGCGATGCCCTGGTGGCGCTCAAGGGGCCGCTCGGCAACGCCCCGGCGTTCCGCAGGGCCATCGAGCAGGTGCTCGCCGATCCGGTCGCCCGGGCCACGGTGCTCGGCGAACTCGGCTTGCCGAATCAAGACGTCTGATCAGGAAGATCATCATGACCGCTACCCTGCTCCCGCAACCCGCTGCCGACGTCGCTGAAGACCGCGGCATCCTCGACCGCATCATCGCCGAGACTCGCCTCGCGCCCCACGACGAGGGCTATGGCGTGGCCAAACGCGGCATCTCCGCCTTTATCGAAGAGCTGCTCAAGCCGCAAAACGCCCAGCAACCGGTCAAGAAGGCGCTGGTCGATCGCATGATCGCCGAGATCGATGAGAAGCTCAGCCGCCAGGTCGACGAGATCCTCCACCACGCGGAGTTCCAGTCGCTGGAGGCCGCCTGGCGCGGCCTGCACCTGCTGGTGGAGCGCACCGACTTCCGCGAGAACAACAAGATCGAGATGCTCAACGTCTCCAAGCAGGATCTGCTGGAAGACTTCGAGGATTCGCCGGACATCGTCCAGTCGGGCCTCTACAAGCACGTCTATACCGCCGAATTCGGCCAGTTCGGTGGCGAGCCGGTCGGCGCCATCATCGCCAACTACGACTTCGACCCCACCGCACCGGACATCCGCACTCTGCAACAGGTGGCAGCGGTCTCGACCATGGCTCATGCGCCCTTTATCGCCGCCGCCGGTCCGCGCTTCTTCGGCCTGGAAAGCTTTACCGGTCTGCCCGACCTCAAGGACCTCAAGGATCACTTCGACGGTCCGCAATTCGCCAAGTGGCAGAGTTTCCGCGAGCAGGAAGACGCGCGCTATGTCGGCCTGACCTTGCCGCGCTTCCTGCTACGCACGCCCTACGATCCGGAAGAGAATCCGGTCAAGACCTTTGCCTATCGCGAAAACGTCAGCCGGGACCATGCCCACTACCTCTGGGGCAACACCGCCTACGCCTTCGCCACCCGCCTGACCCACAGCTTCGCCACGTACCGCTGGTGTCCGAATATCGTCGGTCCGCAGAGCGGCGGCGCGGTGGAAGACCTGCCGCTGCATCACTTCGAGAGCATGGGCGAGATCGAGACCAAGATCCCCACCGAGGTGCTGATCTCCGATCGTCGCGAATACGAGCTGGCCGATGCCGGCTTCATCGCCTTGACCATGCGCAAGGGCAGCGACAACGCCGCCTTCTTTTCCGCCTGTTCGACGCAAAAACCCAAGTTCTATGGCAACAGCGAAGAAGGTCGGGCAGCTGAGCTGAACTACAAGCTGGGTACCCAGTTGCCCTATTTGTTCATCGTCAGCCGCCTGGCCCACTACCTCAAGGTGCTGCAGCGCGAGCAACTGGGTGGCACCAAGGAGCGCACCGACCTCGAGCTGGAACTCAACAAGTGGATCCGTCAGTTCGTCGCCGATCAGGAAAACCCCAGCGCCGAGGTGCGCGGTCGTCGACCGCTGCGTGCCGCCAGCATCCGCGTCAGCGATGTCGAGGGTAATCCGGGCTGGTTCCGCGTGGGCCTGAGCGTGAGACCGCACTTCAAGTACCAGGGCGCCGATTTCACCCTGTCGCTGGTCGGCAAGCTGGACAAGGAGTAACGGCTCATGAATTACGGCAGTCTGTTCGAACGCCTGGCCGGTCCGGGCAGCGCGCACAGCCGGGGCGCGTCCGCCGACGCCTTGAGCGCCTCGGTGGCCGCCCACCTGGCCAAGATGCTCAGCACCCGTGCCGGCAGCGTCCCGATCCAGGTCGACTACGGACTGCCCGACCTCAATGACTTGCGGCTGTCGCTGCACGACTCGCTACAGCGTGCGCGGCTGGCCATCGAGGCGTTCGTGGCCGCCTACGAGCCGCGCCTGTCCGGTGTGAAGGTGCTGCCGCTGCAGCGGGAAAACACCACCCTGGCGTTCGCCCTCGAAGGCCAGCTCGAGCTCGACGGCCAGCGGTGCCCCATCCGTTTCACCGCGAGCCTGGATGGCAGCGGCCAGGTCAAGGTCAGCCAGGGATAGGTCCATGTCCTTCAATCACTACTACCAGAGCGAGCTGGCCGAGTTGCGTCAGCTGGGCGCGCGCTTCGCCGAACGCAATCCTGCGCTGGCACCCTTTCTGGGCCAGGCTGGTCAGGATCCGGATGTCGAGCGCCTGCTGGAAGGCTTCGCCTTTCTCACCGGTCGGCTGCGGCAGAAGCTCGACGACGAGTTGCCGGAATTGACCCATTCGCTGCTCAACCTGCTCTGGCCCCATTATCTACGGCCCCTGCCGAGTTGCGCCATCCTCGAATTCGATCCGCTACCAGCACCAGGCGCGGCCATTCAGGTTCCACGTGGAACGGAAGTGGAATCCCGGGCGCTGGACGAGGTGAGCTGCCGCTTTCGAACCTGCTTCACCACCGACGTTCAACCGCTACGCGTGGATGAGCTGAGCCTTGCCCAGCAGGGCAGCGGCGCGCGCCTGACGCTGCGCCTGCAGATCACCGGCAATGGCACCCTGGACGCGCTGGACCTGCGTCAGTTGCCGCTGCATCTGGCGGGCGATCGCACGCTTAGTCAGGATCTCTATCTTGCACTGCTGCACAACCTGGACGGCCTGAGCCTGGTACCCCTGGATGCCGAACGCCAGCCGCTGACTGACCTCCAGGGCAGCGAACTCGTCCTGCCGCTCGCTCGCGACCAGGTCCAGCCGCTGGGCTTCGGCGAAGACGAGGCGCTGCTGCCCTATCCACCCAATGCCTTCCGCGGCTATCGCCACCTGCAGGAATATTTCGCCTTTCCGGAGAAATTCCTCTTCGTCTCGATTCAGGGAATGACGAAGCTGAAGCAACTGGCAGACCCGGTGCGCCGCCAGATCCGCGGGCTGGAGGTGCGCTTCGACATCGCCCGGATCGCCCGGCAGCCGCGGCTTCCCAGTCGCGACAACCTGCGCCTGCACTGCGTCCCGGTGGTCAATCTGTTCCGCCATGACGCCCTGCCGATCCGCCTCGACGGCAAGCGCGACGAGTACCCGTTGTTTCCGGCCGGCCACGGCCGCGAACACCTGGGGGTCTTTGCCGTGGAGCGGGTGACCGGCTGGCAACCGGGCGGCCTGGGCCATCGTGACTATCTACCCTTCGAATCCTTTGCCCACGACCTGAGCTTCGGCGGCCAGAGCTGTCGGCCGCACTATGCCGTACGCCAGCGCAGTGCCCTGCTGCACGGCGGCATCGATACCTATCTGGCGTTTGGCGATCCGGGTACCGATCAGGACACCCTGTCCATCGAACTGACCTGCACCAACCAGAACCTGCCCCAGCGCCTGCGCGCCGGTGATCTGTGCCTGCCCACCGAAAATACCCCGGGTGGTCTGGGCTTTCGCAATCTGGCCGCCCCAACTGCCTGTCATGCGCCGGTGCTGTCCGGCAACCGGCTGTGGCAGCTGGTTTCCAATCTATCGCTCAATTATTTGTCGCTCACCGATGTCGCGGCCCTGCGTACGGTGTTGGCCAGTTACGACCTGCCCAGTCAGCACGACCGGCAGGCCGAGCGCATCAGTCACCAGCGCCTGGCGGCCCTGCAGGGCATCAGCCATCGCCCGGTGGATCGCCTCTACCGGGGCCTGCCGATCCGCGGTATCGCCACCCAGCTGGACATGGATGCCAGCGGCTTTCGCAGCGAGGGCGAGCTGTACCTGTTCGCCAGCGTACTCAACGAGTTCTTCGCGCTCTATGCCAGCCTGAATTCCTTCCATCAACTCAGTGTTCGCAGCCTGCAGGGAGAGGTGTATCTATGGACACCGCGCATGGGTCAGCAGCCGCTGATCTGAATCGCTCGGCGCTGTGCCGCGAGATTCGCGAGTACTCGCTTTTCCAGGGTATCGGACAGGTGCTCCTGCAGTTGCAGGGCCTGATGCCGAGTCTCTCGGAGGAGCAGCTCTATGAACGGCTGGAGTTCCATGCCAACCCCAGCCTGGCCTTTCCGGGTAGCGATATCGAGCACCTGCACTTCGTCGAGGACGCCGATGGGCTGCGCGCCCGCCTGCAACTCAACCTGGGCGCCCTGATGGGCAGCGGTTCGCCGCTGCCGGCCTTCTACAGCGAACAGGCGCTGAGCGATGGCGAACAAGGGCGTACCACCCGCGACTTCCTCGACCTCTTCAATCACCGGCTGCACCGGCTGCTGTTGCCGATCTGGCGCAAGTATCGCTATCACGCCCGCTTCCGGGAGGGCGCGCGTGACGAGTTGTCGGCCCGGCTGTTCAGTCTGATCGGTCTGGGCGACAGCAGCCTGCGCCAGGCGCCGGAGCTGAACTGGAAACGCCTGCTGCCCTATCTCGGCCTGCTCAGCCTCAAGGTGCATTCGGCGACGCTGATCGAAGCGGTGCTGCGCTATTACCTGGAGCAGCCCGAGTTGCAGCTGGAGCAGTGCCTGGAGCGCGCAGTGGTCATTCCCCCAGAACAACGCGCGCATCTCGGGCGGGCCAGCGCCCAGCTCGGAGAGACAGCCGTCCTGGGTGTGCAGGTGCGCGATCGTGGCGGCAAGTTTCGCCTGCACCTGCTCGAACTGGACTGGGAAGCCTTTCATTCATTCCTGCCCGGGGGCAGTCGGTACGCCGCCGTGCGTGCCTTGCTGAATTTCACCCTGCGCGACCAGCTGGACTACGACCTGCGCCTGCATCTGCGGCGGGACGCGTTGCGGCAATGGCGGCTGGAAGCCGCCAGCCCCTGCCGTCTCGGCTGGACCACTTGGCTCGGCCTCGGCCGAGCCAAGGGCCAGGTCACCCTGGCCTGCCACCGTTAATCAAGGACGATCAACATGCTCACCCTGGACCTGAACCTCCTTATCAACAGCCTTTCCGTGACCGCGCGCCAGGACCTGGAACAGGCGGCGCAGCGCTGCGTCCGTCGGGGCGGCCGGCAGATCCTGATCGAAGACCTGCTGGCGGTCCTGCTGGAATCCCGCGACGGACTGCTCACTCGCGTGCTGAAAGCGGCTGACCTGGACCCGGTGGATTTCGCCGCGACGCTGCAGCCGCGCCAGGGCAATGGAGAAGGCGGCGACCCGGTCTTCGATCCTGCACTGCTGCTGTGGCTGCAGGATGCCGTGCTGCTCGCCCGTCTCGAACTGGAACGGGCTGAGACCGATAGCGCCGCCCTGCTGCTGGCGTTGTTGCGCCATCCCGAGCGGCTATTGGGCACAGGTTACGGTCGCCTGCTGGAGCGGGTGGATGCCGCGCAGCTCCTGGACTTCGTCAGGGCTCAGCGGCCCGAGGGGTCACCGGTCATCAGCGAGTCCCCTCTGGACCGCTTCACCCATGACCTCAGCGGCCAGGCCCGTGCCGGGCGCCTGGATCCGGTGCTGGGCCGCGAGGCCGAGATCCGGCAACTGGTGGACATCCTCTCGCGGCGGCGCAAGAACAATCCCCTCGTGGTAGGCGAAGCCGGCGTTGGCAAGACCGCCATCGTCGAGGGGCTGGCGCTGCGCATCGCGGCAGGCGAGGTGCCCGACAGTCTGCGGCGGGTGGAAATACGCAGTCTCGATCTCGGGTTGCTGCAGGCCGGCGCCAGCGTCAAGGGCGAATTCGAACGCCGCCTGCAAGGTGTGATCGATGCCGTACGCCAGGCACCGTA
Source organism: Pseudomonas sp. MOIL14HWK12:I1 (assembly GCF_000510705.1). Lineage (NCBI taxonomy): Bacteria > Pseudomonadati > Pseudomonadota > Gammaproteobacteria > Pseudomonadales > Pseudomonadaceae > Pseudomonas > Pseudomonas sp. MOIL14HWK12:I1. Next base: position 285,625 of record NZ_AZNY01000003.1, read on the forward strand.
CCCCATCATCCTGTTCATCGACGAGGCCCATACCCTGATCGGTGCGGGTGGCCAGCCCGGGGGCTCGGACGCGGCCAATCTGCTCAAACCTGCCCTGGCGCGCGGCGAGCTGCGCACCATCGCCGCCACCACCTGGGGCGAGTACCGGAAGTACTTCGAAAAGGACCCGGCCCTGGCGCGGCGCTTCCAGCCGGTAAGGCTGGACGAATTCGACGTCGCCACCGCCATCACCGTCCTGCGTGGGTTGGCGCCGACCTATGCCGAGGGCCATGGCGTTTATCTGCGCGACGATGCGGTAGTGGCCGCCGCCGAGCTGGCCGCCCGCTATCTGAGCGGGCGCCAGTTACCGGACAAGGCCGTGGATGTGCTCGACACCTGCTGCGCCCGGGTGCGTATCAGCCTGGCCAGCCCGCCTCCGGCCCTGGATGCCTTGCGCGCACGCCTGGCCGCTACCGAGCGCACGCTCTCCGCCACCCGCCGCGATGCCGATCTCGGTCTGCCCGTCGCGCCCGGCCATCTGGATAGCCTTACCGCCATGCGGGACGCCGAGCACCTGGCAGCCACTGCGCTGCAGGCCGACTGGGAACGCCAGCGGGAGCTGGCCGAGCGCATCCTGACCCTGCGTACGGCCTCGGTCAGCACTGCGCTGGCTGCCACCCAGGCAGAGCTGGAGCAGCTGCAACGCCAGCATGGGCGCCTGGTCAACCTGGAGGTCTGCCCGCACCTCGTGGCGGAGGTGATCGCGGCCTGGACCGGCCTCCCGGTCGACCAACTCGCCCGTCGCCATAACCAGCGCCTGGCCCGCTTTGCCAGCGATCTACGCGGACGCCTGCGTGGCCAGGAGCAGGCGGTGGTCGCCCTGGATCGCGCCCTGCGCGCAGCCGCGGTGGGTCTGAACGCTCCCGAGGCGCCAGTCGGCGTCTTCCTGCTGGTCGGCCCCAGCGGGGTCGGCAAGACCGAGACCGCCCTGGCGCTCGCCGAATTGCTCTATGGCGGAGAGCGCTTTCTCACCACTCTCAACCTGTCGGAATTCGCGGAAAAACATAGCGTGTCGCGCCTGATCGGCGCGCCGCCCGGCTATGTCGGCCATGGCGAAGGAGGTCTGCTCACCGAGGCCGTGCGCCGCCAGCCCTATTCGGTGGTCTTGCTGGATGAAGTGGAAAAGGCGGATCCCGAGGTACTCAACCTCTTCTACCAGATCTTCGACCGTGGCCAGGCCACCGACAGCGAGGGCCGGCAGATCGACTTCCGCAACGTGCTCTTCCTGCTGACCTCCAATCTGGCCAGCGGCGAGATCCAGCGGTTGTGCGCCGACGTACGTCCGGACGTGGCCCAACTGACCGAGGCGATTCGCCCCACCCTGACAGGCCACTTCAAGCCTGCCCTGCTGGCGCGGATGCGCGTGGTGCCCTACTACCCGCTAGATGCCGAGCTGCTGCGTGAGCTGATCGTGCTCAAGCTCGAACGACTCGGCGTCCGGCTGGCCGCCCGCCGGGTCGCCTTCAGCTATGCCCCGGCCCTGCTGGAGGACCTGGCGGCACGTTGCTTGGACGCCGACAGTGGTGCTCGCCGGATCGACCTACTCCTGGAGCAGCGAGTGCTGCCGCTGCTTACCGACCAGTTGCTCGACGCCCTCGCCCGTGGTCAGACGCCAGGGCGGCTGCACCTCACCTGCAACGACCAGGGTGATTTCCGCTGTGAGGTGGCGGCATGATCCCGTCCCCCGCGCCAGAAGCCATGCTGCCCCTGTTCATCGCGCTCGGCCAGCACGAAGACCCCGCCCAACTCGCCCTCGGCCTGGTGGAAGGCATCCAGCGTCTGGCCCGGCTCGACCTGGTGCAGTACTACCGTCTGGACGCCACTCATACCCAACTGGTGTGCCTGGCACAAAGTCTGGACAGCACCGCCGCCATGGCCGGTGACGCCCTGCCGCTGGAGCAGGAGAGTCTGCTGCACTACTGCCTTTCGCAGAATCGCAGCCTGCACCTGCGTGAGCTGGACCCGCTGCTGCACACCACTACCTTCCTGCCTGGCGACGGCTGGCTCAGCCTTGGTTGCCTACCCCTGACTGGCCCGTCGGGCAGCGTCGAGGGTCTGCTGGTACAGGCCAGCCGCTGCCGCCGCGAACTGGAAACCCATGCAGAGGTACTGACACCGCTCGGATGCTTCGCCCTGGCGCAGAGCCAGCTGCTAGAGCGCGCCCAGACTCAGCCATTGGGCGCCGTAACGGAAAGGCCAACGTCACCGGCAGTGGGCGATGGCTTCGGCATGCTTGGCGATAGCGGCGCCATGCGGCAGGTCCATCGCTTGATCAGCAAGATACTGCACAGCCCCATCACCGTGCTGCTGACCGGTGAAACCGGCACCGGCAAGGAACTGGTGGCCCGGGCCATCCACGAACGGGGCTCGCGACGGACCCAGCCCTTCGTGGTGCAGAACTGCGCGGCGTTGCCCGAGCACCTGCTGGAAAGCGAGCTCTTCGGCTATCGCAAGGGCGCCTTTACCGGTGCCGAGCGCGATCGCGCCGGTCTGTTCGATGCGGCCAATGGCGGCACCCTGTTTCTCGACGAGATCGGTGATATGCCGCTGACCTTACAGGCCAAGCTGCTGCGCGTGCTGCAGGAAGGCGAGGTCCGCCCGCTGGGTAGTGCCGAAACCCACAGGGTCGACGTACGCATCGTTGCGGCGACCCATCGTCAACTGGTGCGGCTGGTCGAGCAGGGCACCTTTCGTGAGGATCTCTACTATCGCCTCACTCACTTTCCCATTCAGCTGCCGCCCCTGCGCGAGCGCGGCGAGGACCTGCCGCTGCTGGCCCGGCACTTCGCCGACCAGGCCTGCGCATGCCTGCAGCGGTCACGTTGTCGCTGGTCCAGCGCCGCCCTGGACCTGCTGGCGGGCTATGCCTTTCCCGGCAATGTCCGCGAACTCAAGGGGCTGGTGGAGCGCGCCGTCCTGCTTTGCGACGGCAACGAGCTGTTGCCCGAACACTTTGCCATCCGCTCCGCCGCCCTGACCGGCAATGCCGGCAGCCTGACTTTGCGTGAGCGCCTGGATCAGCTCGAACGCGGCCTGCTGATGGACTGCCTGCGCAAGAACCGCGGCAACCAGACCCAAACTGCCCAGGAATTGGGACTGCCTCGCCGCACCCTGCTCTATCGCCTGCAGCGACTGAGCATCCGCAGCGCCGATCTGCAACTTTCCTAGAGGAACGCCCCATGCCTGCACTACTTCGCTCCCTGTTGCTGCTGACGTTACTCGCCCTGGCCGCCTGCACCTCGTCGCCCGGGGATCTGCAGGACTATCGCCCCCTGGGCGAACCCCAGACATCCCACCGCCTCACCTAGGACAGGACAAGACCATGGAACTGGTATTCGATCTGGTCGGCAGTCGAGCGCACGCCCCCGGACTGCTCACCCAAAAGACCTTTCGCCACGTTGGCGGACTCATCGGTCGCAGCGAAGACTGCGATTGGTACCTGCCCGATCCGCAGCGGGTGCTGTCCAGTCAGCATGCCCGCATCAGCTACAGCGAAGGCGACTACTTTCTTACCGACCTGAGCAGCAATGGCGTCCAGCTTGCCGATGGTCAGCGTCTGACCAAGGGCGAGCCCTGGCGGATCCAGCATGGCCAGACCTTCGCCCTGGGCACCTTCGCCCTTGCTGCCCGCCTGATTCGCGATCCGGCCGGGTTCACCGACGATTTCCAGGTCCCCACCAGTGCCCCTGGACTGATCCCGGACGACGCCTTTCTCGAACTGGATCCGTTGCAGGCGCTGGAGCGTCGCGATCCTCACGGCATCGACGAGCTCGAGGGTCTGGATCCCTTCGCCACTGACATTACTCGCAGCGACTATGCCCGGGTCGATCTGGACAGCCTGGGCATTCCTGCTCTGGTAGAGCACAGCGCTCCGGCTCCGGTCGAGCGCCCGGCGGCGGCTCCGCAGCGCCAGACACCAACGTTCTGGAAGGCCTTCGGGGCGGCCCTGGGTCTGGAGCTTGCCGACCTCGACCACGAGGCGCGTGAAACCCTGGCACTCGAGGTCGCGCGCCTGCTGCGCCTGGCGACCCAGGGCCTGCACGGCTGCCTGCGGACCCGCAACGAAACGCGCAATGAACTGCGGCTGCCGCTTACCACGGTACAGAGCAGCGGCAACAACCCCTTGGCCTTCGCGGCCGACGGCGACGCGGCCTTGAGTCAGTTGTTGCGCCCCAGCGCTTCCGGCCAGCTCACCGCGGACCAGGCTCTGCTCCGCGCCTGTCGCGAACTTCAGGCCCATCAGGTTGGCCTGGTCGCGGCCAGTCGCCAGGCGGTGCTGGCCACCCTTGAACAGCTGGCACCGGCCCAGTGCGAAGCCCGCCTTGAGCGTGACGGCCGACGCCTGCGCTGGGGGCGCGATGCCAGACTCTGGCGTGCCTGGCAGCGCCAGTATCGCGAGCTGCGCCAGGACGACGACTGGCGCGAACGGCTGTTCGCCAAGGACTTCGCCCAGGCCTACACCGAGCAGGTCCGCCTCATCGCCACCCTCAATCCCACCCAGCAAGGACGCTGACATGAACACCCTATTACGCCTCGGCGCGCTCGGCCTGGCCCTGCTGCTAGGTGCCTGCACCAGCCCCAGGGCACCTGATCCGACCCGCATCGACCTGACCCTGAAGGGCGGTGAGGACCTCAATCCCGACCTCAACGGCCGGCCCTCGCCGCTGGTGGTGCGCCTGATCGAACTGAAGAATCCGGTCGGCTTCGAAAATGCCGAATTCTTTTCCCTCTATGAAAACGCCAAGCAGACCCTGGCTCCCGACTGGGTCGCCGAGGAAGAAGTCGAGCTACGGCCCGGTGAGTCACGCGAACTCAAGCTGAGGGTGCAGGACGCCAGCCGCTACGTCGGCATCTATGGCGCCTACCGCAACCTGGGCGGCAGCCAGTGGCGGCAGGTCATCCAGCTCAGGCCCGCGGCGCTGGCGCAGATCCGCCTGGATTTCACGGCGGATGGCATCCAGGCCGCTCCGCCGATCAAGGAGTAGGCCATGCAGCAACTCAAGGTGATCTGGCAGGAAGGCATGCTGCTGCGGCCGCAGCACTTCCAGCAGAACGACCGCTATCACGCCCAGCAGCTGCAGATTCGTACCCGTCGCCTGGGCGAGCCGGCATGGGGCTTTTTCGAGCTGACTCTCGATCGCCAATTCCTCGCCATGGGCAAGGTAGTGGTCAGTCAGGCCAGTGGCATCCTGCCCGATGGCACCCTCTTCGAACTGGGCGCCGACGGCGAGCCCCTGGCTCTCGATGTACCGGCCAATACCCGCGACAGTGCGGTCTGGCTGGCGCTCCCCCTGACCAGCGGCCAGCGCCTGGAGAGCCGTCCAGTCGACCAGGACGACGTCATCGCCCGTTACCTGAGCGTCGACAGCGAGATCGCCGACTCTCATGCCGGTTTCGGCGAGCGGGGGGCGGTCACCTGCGGACGTCCCGATTTCCGGCTGCTGCTCGATAGCCATCCGCGACTGGACGCCTATGTCCGCCTGCAGGTCTGTCAGCTGCTGGAAACGGCGCCAGACGGCAGCCTGGAGCTGGATACCGCCTTTACCCCCAGCGTCATCCAGGTGCGGGCAGCCGAGCCTCTGCTGGCGGGTCTCAAGGAGGTCGCCTCCCTGCTCGCCCATCGTGCCGAGGTACTTTCTCAACGCCTGCGCCAGGCTGGCAGCCTGGGCACCGCAGAGATCGGTGACTTCCTGCTGCTGCAACTGGTCAATCGCCATGAAGCGGTTCTGCGCCACTGCCTGGACTATGAACAACTGCATCCACGCAGCCTCTTTCGCGAACTGCTCGCCCTGCACGGAGAGCTGGCTACCTTCGCGGCTGCCGACCGGCGTCCGGCACTGGACCTTCACTATCGCCACGCCGATCAGGCCGGCAGCTTCGCACCGCTGTTCCAGGCCCTGCGCCAGGCATTGTCCATGGTGCTCGAACAGCATGCCCTGCCACTGCCCCTGCAACAGCGTCAGTACGGCATCCAGGTCGCGCCCCTGCAGGACCACGGTCTGCTAGCCAGCGCCAGCTTCGTGCTCATCGCCGGGGCCGAGTGCAGCACCGAGGAATTGCGTCAGCGCCTGCCGGCGCACCTCAAGGTGGGACCGGTGGAGCGCATCCGCCAGCTGGTGAATCTGCACCTGCCAGGACTCACCCTCAAACCGCTGCCGGTCGCGCCGCGTCAGCTGCCCTTCCATACCGACAAGGCTTATTTCGCCCTCGAACTCAGCGCCACCGACATCGCCCAGCTCGAGCAATCCGGTGGCTTCGCCTTTCATGTCTCCGGCGCCTTTCCGGGCCTCGACCTCGCCTTCTGGGCGATCAGGAGCTAAGCATGCAGACCGCAACCGACGCAGGCCGGGACGACAGGACCGTGGTGCTGAGTCGCCACGCCCAGGGGCCGGACACCCCCCGCAGCCGGCTCACCGACTTTGCCGAGCCACCGCGCTACGCCCAGCTGGAGGAACGCATGGTCCAGGCGGCACGCCTGCGACCGGGCGAGACCCTGAATCTGAGCATCAATCCCATGATAGGCGCTGCCGCGCCACTGCTCTCCGAGGTGGTGCGCCTGCGCCAGAGTTACGCCGCGGAAGACCTGCATGTGCTCAAGGAGCGCCTGGCCGCCAGCCTGCGGCTGTTCGAACAGCGTGCCCTGGCCAGCGGGCTGGACAGCGGTGAGGTCATGGCCGCCCGCTATGCCCTTTGCACCACGGTCGACGAGGCGGTGGTCACCACCCCCTGGGGCAATGCCGGTGACTGGTCGCAGCTCAGCCTGCTGAGCTGCTTTCACAACGAGACCTTTGGCGGCGAGAAGTTCTTTCTGCTGCTCGAACGCCTCAGTCGCAATCCGGCCAAGCACCTGGCTCTGCTGGAACTGCTCTACCTCTGCCTGGCGCTGGGCTTCGAGGGCAAATATCGGGTGCTACCGCGCGGCATGCTCGAGCTGGAAGCCATCCGCGACAGCCTCTATCGGCAACTTCGCCAGCTGCGCGGGGATGTGCCGCGCGAGTTGTCTCCGCACTGGCAGGGACTGGATGCCCGGCCACGACGGCTGGTCCGCCTGGTGCCCTGGTGGCTGGTCGCGCTGTTCACCCTGATCTGCCTTGCCAGCCTCTATGGCGGTTTCAGGCTGGCGCTGGAACAGCAGCGCGACAGCCTGCTGCAAGGCTATCCGGGTGGCCCTGCGGTCACCGCGCCAGTGGCCGCCCCACCCCACACCTGATACGGAAGCGCACCCATGAAAGGATTCATCATTGCACTCGGACGCATGCTGCGCCGTCCCTGGACCTGGACGCTGCTCGTGACCCTGGGTCTGGGCGGTCTGGTCTGGACCCTTGGCCCGCTGCTGGCCTTTGCCGGCTACAGCCCCTGGGCCTCGGTCACCCACCGCCTGGCCACCCTCTGCGGTCTGTTCCTAGGCTGGGGCCTGGTCATGGCGCTGCTGCAGGGCTGGCAGCAGCGCAAGCAACGGCAGCGTCTCGCCACCGAAGCGGGCCAGCACGATCAGCTGCGCGCCGAGCGCATCGACGACGAGGCCCACGAACTGGAGTCCCGCGCCCGTGACGCCTACCGCACCCTGCATGGCGCCGGCCTCTATCGGGGCCGCAGCCAGCGCTGGCGGCGCGAACTGCCGCATTACCTACTACTGGGGCCGCAGGGTGCCGGCAAGACCTCGTTGCTGGATTTCTCCGGTCTGGAATTCCCGCTCAATACAGAGCGTTCCCGGTTGACCCGCGATGTCAGCGGCACCCGTCACTGCGACTGGTACTTCGCCGAACAGGGGGTGCTCCTGGACACCGCCGGCCGCTACCTGACCCAGGGCGACGCTCTAGTGGACAGCAGTGCCTGGCAGACCCTGCTGCACCTGCTACGGCGCCAGCGGCGAACGCACCCGCTCAATGGCATTCTCATTGCTATCCCGGTAGCGCAGTTAGCCAGTGGCAACGAAGTCGCCCAGGAAATCCTGGCACGTCAAGTACGCGCCCGCCTGCACGAGGTGGCTCGCGAGCTCAAGGTCGAGGTCCCCGTCTATCTGGTGCTGACCCAGGCGGATCACCTGCCTGGCTTCGACGCCTTCTTCGACGGTCTTTCTCGCGAGGAAAATGAGCAGGTCCTGGGCACCACCTTTCGTGAAGCCCAGAACGGTACCGATCCCGGAGTGCTGCGCCAGGAATTCGAGGAACTGCTGCGCCGCCTCAACAGCCAGGTCATCCCGCGTATCCATCAGGAGCGCGACGGCCAGCGCCGCGGCCAGATCCTCGACTTCCCACATCAGCTGGGTCGTCTGGGCGATGGCCTCGCCCTCTTCGTCGAATTGGCCTTCGCGGGCAATCGCTACCAGCGCGCGGCCCAGTTACGCGGGTTCTACCTGACCAGCACCCCGGCGCTGAGCCAGCCACTCGACGCCCAGACCCAGGGCATCGGCGATCAGCTCGGTCTGCCCAGCAGCCTGCTGCCCCAATACCGTAGCGGCCAGCCACGTTTCATCCGCCAGTTGTTCAGTCGCGTGATCTTTCCCGAGGCGGCTCTGGCTGGCCTGGACCAGCGCGAGCTGCGCCGCCTGAGCTGGGGGCAGCGGGGTCTCTATGCCGCAGCCCTGGCCGGCCTGGCCTTGGGTGCGGCGCTCTGGACCAGCAGCTTCGCCGGCAATCACGCGCGACTGGAGCGCCTGCGCGACCTGGTGCAGCACGGCGTGCAGGCGCGCAGTCAGCTCAAGGCCGACGCCGATGCCCGCGCGGTGCTGCCGATACTGGATAACGCCTATGCCGGCACCCAGGTCTTTCCAGCCGCAGACGCTACGCCGCTGCGCGAACGCACCGGGCTCTATCAAGGAGAGGCCGTACGCCCAGTCACCGAGGCCGCCTATCACCAGGCCCTCGACAACTATCTGCTGCCGCGGCTCAAGGCGCAGCTGGAAGAGCGCATCCGTGGCAGCCTCGGCGACCGGGAGCGGCTGATCGGTCACCTGCGGGCTTACCTGATGCTGCAACTGCCCGAACGCCGCGACGCCCGCACCCTGCGCGATTGGGCCGCCGCCGACTGGTCTCAGCGCTATCCGGGTGACGCCCTCACCCAGAACAGTCTGGATACCCATCTGGCGCGCTTGCTGGAGCAGGGCTTTGACGCCTATCCGGTGGATACCCAGCTGGTGACCCAGGCGCGCCAGGTACTGCGCAGCGAATCCCTGGCCGCGGTGGTCTATCGCATCCTGCGCGACCAGGCCAGCGGCCTGCCGATCTATCGGCTGAGCCAGCAGCTGGGCGCCCAGGCCCTGACCTTCGAAGGCGCCGACTACCCCATCCCCGGGTTCTATACCCGTCAGGGCTATGCGCAGACCTTTTCCACCCAGGGCCTGACCGTGATCCAAGAGCTGACCGCCGACAACTGGGTGCTGGGCGATGGCGACGGCATCACCGGCATGGACCTGCGCCACCTGCAGGTGGAACTCGAGCAACTCTATTTCCGCGACTACGCCAATCAGTGGAGCGATGCGCTCGCCCGGATCACGCTGCAACCCGTGGGCGACGCCAACCAGGGCGCCACCCTGCTGGCCGGGCTCACCTCGGCCAACTCGCCGCTCTTGCAGCTCCTGACCGAAGTCCGCAACAACACCCGCCTCGCCGCGGCGGCCAGCCAGGGTGGAGCCCTGCCGGACACCGCGCGCCGCAGCCTGCAGAGCCGCTTCGAGAATCTGCATCGGCTGCTCGACGACCAGGGCGCTGCAGTGGCCGACCTTGCTCCAGCCATGGCGGCACTCAATGACCTCCAGCAACAACTGGCAGGCCTGGCCCACGCCAGCGCTCCGGAGCAGGCCGCCTTCGAACTGGCCAAGGCGCGCATGGCCGGCAACCGCGACGCACTCAACAGCCTGCGTAGTGCCGCCAGCCGGCTGCCCACCCCGGTCAACGGCTGGCTCGGTCTGCTGGTCGACGACAGCTGGAATCTGATCCTGGCCGGCGCCTACGACTACATCAATGGGCGTTACCAGAGTGAACTGCTGGCGAGCTATCGCAACGGCCTGGACAGGCGTTATCCGTTCAAGGCCGACAGCGAAAGCGATGTCTCTCTGGTCGATTTCCGCGAATTCTTCAAGGCCCAGGGTATCGCCGACAGCTTTTTCGAGACCTATCTGAAGCCCTTCGTGGTTCGCGGCGAGAGCGACGCCTATCGCGCGCGCAGCATTGATGGCCACAGCCTGCCGCTGTCTCGGGACTTCCTCGCCCAGATGAGCCGCACCCAGCAGATCAGGCGCGGCTTCTTTGCCGAGAATCCGGCCGAGCCCGGCATCGTCTTCAAGCTCGAGCCCTATTCGCTGGATCCAAGCCTGACCCGCGCCGACCTCAATATTGGCAAGGAGCGTCTGGAATACCGCCATGGCCCCATCGTCGCCGCCACCTTTCGCTGGCCGCAGAACGATGCCTTGAGGACGACCTTGGTCCTGGAGGAGCTGGGTGGACGCCGCGTGGGCCTGGAGCAGGACGGTAGCGCTTGGTCGCTGTTCCGCCTGCTGGACCGCATGAAGCTGCAACAGCACAGCGCCCGCGACGTGCTGCTGGTACAGGCCGACCTGGAGGGCCGCCATGCCGGCTATCTGCTGTCCAGTCAGCGTTCGCCCAACCCCTTCGACGTGGCCACCCTGCGCGGCTTCAGGCTGCCGGAGCGGCTCTGATGGCGACGGCCCTGAGCATTGCCCGTACCCATCCGGGCAAGGTACGTGCCCATAACGAAGATGCGCTGCCAGAGCGCCCCAGCGACGGCCTTTGGGCGGTGGCCGACGGCATGGGCGGCCATCAGGACGGTGCGCGCGCCAGTCGCCTGGCTATCGAGCGCCTGGCCGAGACGCCTTTGAGCGGTGGGCTCGACCAGCGTCTGGAACAGGTGCGCCGAGTGCTTCACGACATCAATCGACGACTCACCCAGGATCTCACGGTACTGGCCGAAGGTCCCGAGCGCCTGATCGGCACCACGGTCGTGGCGCTGGTGGTCAGTGGAGGCGAGGCGGCCTGCATCTGGGCGGGTGACAGTCGCGCCTATCTCTGGCGTGGCGACCGGCTCTACCAGCTGACCCGCGACCATCGCCTGCTGGAGCGCCTGATCGATGTCGAAGGCCTCAGTCCCCGCCAGGCAGCCCGCCATCCGGGCGCCCGCGCCCTGACCCAGGCGCTGGGTGCCCGGGAGGCCTTGGCCCTGGACATCGTCCGCTTCGGGTTGCAGCCCAGTGACCGCCTGCTGTTGAGCAGCGACGGCCTGCACGATGCCCTGGAAGAGCGCGCCCTGGGCGCCGCACTCTCGCTGCCCTCGCCCGCCCTGGCCCTGGAGCGCCTGCTCGATGGCGTGCTCAAAGGCCCCGCGCGCGACAACCTCACCGCCATCGTCATCCATCTTCGGGAGGCTGCATGAACCTTCAGGATCCAGCCGTCGATGACGGTCTCACCCACTTCGCCTTCGCTTCTCCCAGCACGACGGCTGCTACCCGCCAGCTGGCTCCACTGCCCGATGTGCTGGGCAGCCGCTATCGACTGGAAAGCCTGCTGGGCGTTGGCGGGATGGGCGCCGTCTACCGCGCCCGCGACCTGTTGCGCGAGCAGTATGGTGATCCCGCACCCCAGGTCGCGATCAAGGTGCTCAACGACGACTTCGCCGAGTACGGCGATGCCAACGCCCTGCTCTATGGGGAGTTCGCCCTGACCGTACGGCTGCGCCATCCGCATATCGTTCGCCTGCATGGTTTCGAGATCGACCCTGGCAGCGAGCGCGCCTTCATCACCCTTGAGCTGTTGCGCGGCCCAACGCTCGATGCCCTGCTCTGTGACCGTCCCGAGGGACTCGACTGGACCGAACTGCAGGAGATCGCCCTGCCGCTGCTGGATGCCCTGCAGTTCGCTCACGCCAACGGCGTCCTGCATGGCGATCTCAAGCCCAGCAACGTGATCCTCACGGAGAGCGGTCTGCGCCTGTTCGATTTCGGTCTTGGTCAGCCCTGCGAAGACCTGCTGCCCGGCCTGCCGCGGTTGAGTCGTGGACGCTTCAATGCCTGGACCGTGCGCTACGCCGCGTTCGAATTGCTCGAAGACGGACGGCTGACCCCAGCGGGCGATCTCTATGCCTGCGCCTGCGTGCTCTATGAACTGGCAACCGGCAAGCATCCCTATCGCCGCCTTAGCGCCAAGCAGGCCCGCAGCCTGCAAATCGAACCCGAACGGCCAGCGGCCATGCCTACCGACGCCTGGCAGGTGCTTCGCAAAGCCCTGGAAATCGATCCCGCCCGCCGCCAGCAGGACCTTGGCGAGTGGCGCACCGCGTGGCAGGCGCCGGCGCCTCCGCAGCCGTGGTGGCAGCGTCTGCTCTCGCGTTCCACGTGAAACCTCTCACTGTCAGGAAGACACTCCATGTTCAGCCCCGCCAATGCTCCGCGCTTCACCCTGACCCTGCCGGGCCTGGTCCATGACTTTCAGGTGCTGGCCTTCCATGGGCAGGAAGCCCTCAACGAACCCTATCGTCTGCGGGTGGAAGTCGTCAGCGAAAAGCCCGACTGGGCCCTGGAAGACCTGCTCAACCGTCCCGCCTGGCTTGGCTTGGGCCCTATGGACGTAGGCCTTCACGGACTGCTGGGCGCCATCGTTCAGGGGGACTCAGGACGACGCCTGACCCGCTATCGGCTCGAACTGGTTCCCCGTCTGACCTATCTGGCCCAGCGTACCAACTCCCGGATCTTCCAGAACCTCGCGGTACCCCAGATCCTCGCCAGGTTGCTCGAAGAGCATGGGATCCTGGAGGGTGCCTATCGCCTGGCACTCGGCCCAACGCCCTATCCTGCGCGCGACTACTGCGTGCAGTATGGCGAGAGCGATCTGCACTTCCTCAATCGCCTGTGCGAGGAAGAAGGCATCCACTACCACTTCGAGCACCGGCCTGACGGCGCCGTGCTGGTGTTCGGTGATGACGCCACCAGTTTTCCCCGTCTCGCCGCCACGCCCTATCATCCAGGCAGCGGTCAGGTCGCCGATCATCCCGTCGTGCGCGGACTCGAAGTCGGAGTCCAGACCCGCAGCACCCAGCTGATCCTGCGCGATCAGGATGCCCTGCAGCCCCGGCTGCGCCTGGAAAGCCGCACCGACCTCGAACAGCAGCCGACCTTGGAAAGCTACCGTTTTCCTGCCGGCTTTCGCGATCGGAATCGCGGCAAGCAGCTCAGTGCCCGCGGCCTCGAGGCGTTGCGCGTCGACAGCCAGACAGCCCAGGGCCACGGCGATCAGCCGCGTCTGGCCAGCGGCCACTTCCTACCCCTGACCGAGCATCCCCGCGCAAGCTGGAACCAGTTGTGGCTGCTCACCCGTATCGAGCATCAGGGCCGCCAACCCCAGGTGCTGGAAGAAGGCCTGGGCACCTCTGCACTGCTGAGGCTGCCAGACGACGATGGCTGGAGCCAGGGGTACCGCAATCGTTTCCACGCCATTCCCTGGCAACTGCCCTTTCGCCCTCTGCCTCGTCATGCCAAGCCACGCCTGCTCGGCCAGCAGAGCGCCGTGGTCACCGGCCCGGCTGGAGAAGAGATCCATTGCGACGCCCTGGGTCGGGTCAAGGTCCAGTTTCATTGGGATCGTGAAGGGCAGGCAGACGAACGCACCAGTTGCTGGCTACGGGTAGCCAGCAACTGGGCCGGTAATCGCCAGGGTGCCCTGGCCATCCCGCGGGTCGGCATGGAAGTTCTGGTGGGCTTTCTCGAAGGGGATCCCGACCAGCCCCTGATCCTTGGCTGCCTGTACCACGCCGAGCATCAGCCACCGGTACAACTACCCAGGGACAAGACCCGGAGCACCTTCAAGAGCCTGAGTAGCCCAGGCGGCCAGGGCTACAACGAACTGCGCATCGAGGATCGCCAGGGGCAGGAGGAAATCCACGTCCATGCCCAGCGCGACTGGGATGAACACATCCGCCACGACCACCGTAGCGAGATCGGCCACGAGCGCCATCAGCGTATCCATGGCAACAGCCACAGTGAGCTGCACGCCGAAGAGCACCGCCTCGTCCATAGCCTGCGCAAGGTCGAGGTCAAGGCCAGCGATCACTTGCTGATCGGCGGCAGTCAGCATCTCAAGCTGGGCAGCGGCCAGTTCGTCGAGGCCGGCCAGGAAATCCATATCAAGGCGGGTGATCGTGTCGTCATCGAGGCCGGCACCGAACTTACCCTGACTGCCGGTGGCAGTTTCATCAAGCTCGACCCCAGCGGTATCACCTTGGTCGGTCCCCTGGCTCGCCTGAATGCCGGCGGCGCACCCGGCAAAGGCTCGGGCATCGCCCTGCAGCGACCGCGAGCACCAGGTACCACCCAGCCGGGCACGGCTGGCGATTCAAACCAGCTGGCGCTTGCCAACGAACCGCAGCACCAGGACGCAAGGCCCCAGCGAATGCTCCATTTTTCCGTCTGACCCGGCCACTCGAGGGACCTGCCGCGACGACGCGGCCTCTGCAAAGGACAGCAGCATGACCAGCAACCCCACAGCACCCCAGCCCAAAGTGGAAAACTGGGCCTATCCCTTCAAGGCGAAAGGCGGCCAGGACGTCACCGATCCCCAGCTCTATCAGCAGGCACTCGCCCATGCCCAGGGTGGTACCTATCTGTTGGGTAGTAATGGCCTCTGGCACGGCGGTATCCACTTCGACGAAGGCACCTCAGCCTTTCTGGATCAGTCTCGCATTCACTGCATCGCGGACGGCGAGGTGGTCGCCTATCGTATCGACGACAGGGTTCATCGCTTCGCGCCCGAGGCGGATTCGGAGGGCAAGACCTACTCCACCAGCTTCGTCCTGATACGTCACCGTCTGGAAGCTCCGCAGTTGCCCAACGGCACCGAAACGCCTCCCTCGCTGGTCTTCTTCAGCCTCTACATGCACCTGCTGGACTGGGCCGGCTACGAAGCCAAGCCCACCCTGCCTCGCCCGGCCTTCTGGGGTAACGATCGCTATCGTGTACGGACCCAGGGGGGCAAACTCAATGTTCGCCAAGAGCCGCGCGCTGATGCGCCAGTCCAGGCCGAACTCGCCAACGGTAGCCGGATACGGATTGCCGGAGATGGCGAGTGGTGCGAGATCATCGAGATCCTCGATAACGGCTTGACCCTTCGCCCTAGGCGTACCCAAACCGGCCTGGGCTACGTCGCGCGCCGCTACCTCGAACCGGAAGCCGCGCCCAAGGCACAGAACACCGTAGTTGTCCTGGACCAGCCCTTTCCCATCAAGGCCGGCGCTCTGCTCGGCCACCCAGGCCTATACGAAGGTCGGCAGCAGATCCACCTCGAGACCTTCAGCTGCGACGACGTTCCCGCCTTCATTGAGCGCAGCCGGGCCTGGGCTGCTCGTTTGCCGGAAAGCGAAAGAACCCTGCTGAAAATCCATGCTGGCGCCAGCAAGCTGATCACCCACCGCTCCAATATCGATGCCAACCATCCGCCGCGGATTAGTGATCCAGGCGTACAGGTGGGCGTGGACCTCATCCTCAGCCAGGCTCAACTGGAGACCTTGCCCGCTACCGACAAGGTCGTCGTACCCGCACGAAACGAAGGTGGCATTTGCACGCCGGAAGTGCGCTGGTGGCATCTGAAGGATCGACTGGCGGATGGTGAAGGGAAACCCATTGATGGATGGATTTGCGAGCAGGAGTTGATTACTAGCAGACATAGTCCGTGGGAGTGGGTTGACTATAAGACTTTAGTAGACAATGTTACTCCAGCAGCAAAACTTGCGCGCCACTTAAACACAGCTGAATCCTTTTTCTTATGAAGAAAAAAGAGAATTTGAAAATTTAATTAGCGAAGCCTCCTTAGATCCAACCAGAAAAGAAATTGAAAGTATCCTAAGAAAACAGGACACAGAGAGCAACTCACATTCTTATAAACCCACAAGCTATAAAAAACTCTCACCATACCAAGCTATTTGCAGATTAGCTGTAAGACATAGAACAGAGTGGATCTACGAACCAAATTATTGGGATGATCTAGATAAGCTAGTCGGGAACTTTAAAGAAAATCCGAATTTTGCATGGCAGCAGGAGAAGAGCAAAATAGAAACGATTAGCTGGTGGAGCCAAGTAGCCAGCACAATTCGAACACATATAAAAGATCCGTGGCATTTTCATCCTATAATCCTAATAGAAGCCACACAAAGCGATATGAGAGAACTGAGAGTTCGCGCCTTTATCAGAATGATCAGAGTTGGCGAGGGGACCTCTGGAAAGTCTGGTTACGAAAAACTTTTCGGCGGACAGTCCTTTATAAAGGATTATTCGAAAAACTTCGACAACCATCCAAATATAAAAATAAGGAGACAGGGTTATATATCTTCAGCGGCAGGCGCCTATCAAGTGATGGCGTATACTTGGAACGACAAAGCCATGATAAGAATCCGCGAGAAACTACAGATCAAGGATTTTACACCCGAATCTCAGGACCGGTTTTGCATTGCTCTATTAAGATACAAAATACGATCAAATCCACTTCTAACGATTTGCGATGGAAAAATCGAAGAAGCCATAAAGAAATGCAGTACTGAATGGGCAAGCTTGCCGACTAGCCCTTATGGCCAGCCTGTGAAAACTATGGAAGAGTCTCTCAAGAGCTATGAAATTTTTCTAAAAGAAGAAATTGAAGGCCGAACAGAACTCTATTTAAGGAAAGGTTTTTTGAGTACCTACTTATGAAAAAAATCATCACCAAAAGCATCAAGTTACTATTTCTCACTATACTTTTTAGTGCTTATTCTCTATCAAATGCAGATGAGAAAAATGAGTTTACGGGTCATTGGTCACCTGACTGCGAGGCCCTGCAAGGATTTCAGATAGTTAGCCATAAAGCTGCTGAACTGGAAGTCAACTCCAATCAAATTTATATAAAGACCAAGCTTGCCACTGAAAAAAACGATACAGCTGTTTATTTTGACGAAGTATTGGATCTGGGTTCAGGGGGAATGCAGCTTGACTGGGAAAATTTCTCAAAAGACAAAGCTATCGGCAAAATAAAAAGCTGGTCAGATGAAGAATTTATCTTTGAGTGGGTCGGTTTTTACAATAAAAGAAGCAGCACGACATACTGGAAAGAAAATCCTGATTTTTTCCAAAAGAAAAAAATCGTGTTTTATAAATGCCCACGCTAACCATAAGTGACAACCCCGATTGATAGCTCGTTATGCGCATTCATCTATAGCGAAAGAAAGCTTCAAAGGACTTATCTAATTACTTAGAGTTAATTCAAAGTGACGGCAAACCAAATGCACTCCATCCTACTCGCAGGAAAGCCAAGAAATCGCGAAAAATAAAGCCATCAAGTCAATTATTAACGCTTCCTCAAACACATATACCTGAGTATATTTTAACTTTTCTTGCTTTCACATACGCAGGCGCTGCAACTCAAGAAGCAGCTGCTCGCACAGACAATGGACTTTGCCTACACGAGGAAGATACAATTGTTTGGTTCAAAACAGAAGCAAGCAGAAAACCGCATCTATATGTGTGAACCCTAAAGACAACTATCTTTTTTATAGATATGGAGCTCGAAGCCATATACAGCTGACCTACCCTGCTGAAGCCAGCTCCAGCCCATGGAAAAACTTCTCCTTCAACAGTTATGTAATAGCAAGAAGTGAGACAAATGATCCCAAAGGAGAGTATGGCATCTCCTTTACAAATAACGACTATGAGGCAGGCATTATCATCACTCACAAAGGCGGCGATTACAAAATATTAGGGATGCCCCAAACCCAGAAAGGCTCACTCGCTCGTTTGGAAAAATTTAAAAGCATCTTAAACTATCAGTAGCGCAAAAATTACGGACTCGAACTATAAGCATGCGCAGTGCAACGTACAGAACCATGGCACTATTTGCCTTTATGTCAGCCGTAGATAGTACAAGTGCTAATTTAGAAATAGAACTCAAGCAGCAAAAAGCAGATGAAGACGTTCTAAAATCTCAGTTAGAGATGGCAAGGCGAGACGCTACCACAGCCTACAACAACGCAAAAAAATTCTATGAAGATGATCCAATAATGCAAGCAGAAAAGATTAAAAACCTTGGGGAATCCAGCATCGCATGGGACAATTTCATTGAAAAAACGTGTCTATTCGAAAGCATTGAGAGCTTGGGAACGCGAGCCGAAGAAACCTCCAAGCTAAATTGCCTGATTAAAAAATACAAATCTAAAACCGAGTACCACCTAAACTCCTTATAATTCTATGCGAGAAGCTCTTCTACTCTACTCGCCAGCAACCCAGGAAACCTCGTATACCACGTCTGATTTAAAGGCGACGGATGCGGCAGCGGATAGAGCGTTAGCGTCTTGCGGATGCCCTCCTCCGTTTCCAGGGTGACCTCGATGCTGTTTTCGAAGCGCTCTTCGCTTTTCCAGAAGGCTTCCAGGCGGGCGCGTTCTTCCTTGGATTGGCCGATGCCGAACCAGAGGAAGGCTTCGCGGCCGAGGGTGATGAGTTGGGTGCCGTGCCAGTGCTCTATGAGCAGTCGGCGCATCAGGGGGTGGAAGGTCTTTTTCACCCGTTCCGACCAGGCTTTGTTGCCGAGCGGCTTGTAGGGCACGGTGTTGGCCCAGAAGAATTGCTGGCTCAGGCTGCGGGTGGCTTCGAAGTCGGCCGGGGGCTGGCCGTGCAGGTGGGTATAGAGGACCTTGCGGGCGATCTGGCCGCCGCTGCCGATGAAGGGCTCGCCGTACTTCACCTCGTCCCGCCCTGGATCGCGACCAAAGAAGCCCAGGGGCGCATCGGGATCGCCCAGACCGATGATGGGGTCCAGCGGGTCCTTGGCGAACTGTTCATAGACCGGAAGATCGACACCCGGAAGATCGGCAGCGAGCTGGCGAAAGGCTTCGCGCTCTGCGGAAGACAGCGGCATGCAACAGGTCTCCATCGAGGAATTAATCCCTCTAGTAGAGCCTGCCCTGCGGGTGACGTTCCGTAACGACTGGCGGAGCGGCAGCCCTGGGTCGATAGGGTAAACTGCCCGGCTCGAACGACCCTCAAGGTGAATCGCGTTGATCAATCTGCTACGCAACGGCCTCGGCCAGGTGATCGTCGGCCTGGATCTGGTGACCCGGCCCCGCAAGCTCCAGCGCACTGAGCAGGCTCAGGCTGCCATCGAGGCGGAGCTGGCGAATCTGTCGCTCTATCAGTTCCAGGCCTGCCCCTTCTGTGTGAAGACGCGCCGGGCGCTGCATCGGCTGAACCTGCCGATCCGCCTCAAGGACATCAAGAAGGACCCGCAACTGCGCGCCGAGCTGGAACAGGGCGGTGGCCGGGTGAAGGTGCCCTGCCTGCGGATCGACGAAGGCAGCCAGAGCGTGTGGATGTACGAGTCGGACGACATCATCGCCTATCTGGAGCAGCGCTACGGCAAGCGGCAGCCGGCCTAGGGTCTGCGTGTGATCGTTGGTGGACAAGGCTGCGCCGTTGTCCACGCTACGTTGCCACCTCTGGCTGTTGGGCTGCGACGGTGGAGCTGTCTTAGCCCAACCTACGATCGTCAGAGATCGCTTTCTTCGACCTTGCGGACCTTGCTGGCGTCGAGGGTGTATGACGCCTCGGCCAAGGCGTTGTCGACCGCCTCGGTGTGCAGGGTGCCGATGACCCAGTAGGGCTCGTAGATGTCGGGAAGCGGCACGCCCTTGGGGTAGCGCACCAGCACGATCTGGTTGGGCGGCGGCGGCGGGACGTGGATGCAGGCGCCCGGGTAGGGCACCAGGAAGAATTCGCGGAAATTGCCCTTGGCGTCGGTTTCCAGCGGCACCGGGAATCCCCCCAACCGAACGTTCTTGCCATCCAGGGCGGCCACGGTGCGGGTGGAGTGCATCACCTCGGGCAGGCCGTTGTCCTTCTGCTTGAGCCCGCCCGGTGAGCCGAAACCACCGGGGGCCTCGGGGCTGTTGTGGCTGATCTCGGGCATGGTTTCCAGGGCGTGGCGATCCTCCGCGGTGAGTAGATCGAGCCAGTTGGTTTCCGGGGGTTCGCCCTTGGCGGCATGGGTCAGCAGCGGCAGGCTGGCGAGCAGCAGGGTGATGAGCAGTCTGGGCATGGTCGGCAGGTCGGACGCAAAAGTCCGAGTGTGAGGCGCGCTGGGTCAGGGGTCCAGTCTCCAGGCCGCAAAGCAAAGCCTCGCCCATGAAAAAGCCCCTGGGTCGACGGGCGACACCAGGGGCGAAAACGCTGTGCTACTTGGCTTCGCCGAGGCGAAGCGGCGTCTTAGCGACGCTTGGTCACCATGCCGTAGATGAACAGCACGATGATGGCGCCAACCACGGCACCAATGAAACCTGCGCCTTCACCGGCACGGTAGATGCCCAGAGCCTGGCCCAGGTAGGTGGCGACCACGGAGCCGACGATGCCCAGGATGATGGTCATGATCCAGCCCATGCTGTCGTCGCCCGGCTTCAGGAAGCGGGCAACCAGGCCGACGATGAGACCGATGATGATGGTTGCGATGATGCCCATGTGAAGAATCCCCTGTTTGAGTGCTGGTAAGACAACGCCGGTCAGCAGGCGTCGTTGTAGTCTCCGACCACCGGTGATCCGTCGAGGTTCAGGGGAAAACGGCTTCCGTGTGCGGAAGCCGTCTGGCATCAATCCTGGATCAGGGCTTCCAGGGCGGCGATGCGGGTCTGCAGGGTCGCGGCATCGGCGCTGCGCAGGGTGGCGTGACCGACCTTGCGCCCGGCCTTGAAGGCCTTGCCGTAGTGGTGCAGGTGGCAGTCTTCCAGGGCGGTGACGGCGGCCACCGGCGGTACCGAGCCGATGAAGTTGACCATGGCGCTCTCGCCAACCTTGGCGGTGGAGCCCAGCGGCAGGCCGGCCACGGCGCGCAGGTGGTTCTCGAACTGGCTGCACTCGGCGCCTTCGATGGTCCAGTGCCCGGAGTTGTGCACGCGCGGGGCGATCTCATTGGCTTTCAGCCCACCCTCGACCTCGAAGAACTCGAAAGCCAGCACGCCGACGTAGTCGAGCTGCTCCAGCACGCGGCGGGCATAGTCTTCGGCCAGGGCCTGCAGCGGATGGTCGGAGCTGGCCACCGACAGGCGCAGGATGCCGCTCTCGTGGGTGTTGTGCACCAGCGGGTAGCAGGCGACCTCGCCATCACGACCGCGCACCGTGACCAGGGAGACCTCGCCAGTGAAGGGCACGAAGCCTTCCAGCAGCAGGGGCACGCTGCCCAGCTCGGCGAAGGCGTTGGTGACGTCTTCCGGCTGGCGCAGGACCTTCTGGCCCTTGCCGTCGTAGCCCAGGGTGCGGGTCTTGAGCACCGCCGGCAGGCCGATACGGGCCACGGCAGCGTCCAGGTCGGCCTGGGAGAGGACGTCGGCGAAGGCCGGGGTGGGGATCCCCAGGTCGCGGAACATGGACTTCTCGAACAGGCGGTCACGGGCGATGCGCAGGGCTTCGGCGGACGGATAGACCGGCACGAATCGCGAGAGAAAGGCCACGGTCTCGGCCGGGACGCTCTCGAATTCGAAGGTCACCAGATCGACCTCGTCGGCCAGCTGGCGCAGGTGATCCTGGTCGCCGTAGTCGGCGCGCAGGTGTTCGCCCAGGGCGGCGGCGCAGGCGTCAGGCGCCGGATCGAGAAAGGCGAAGTTCATGCCCAGCGGCGTGCCGGCCAGGGCGAGCATGCGGCCCAGCTGGCCGCCACCGATGACGCCGATCTTCATGCCTGCTCCCTCGGATCGGGATTGTCCAGCACGGTGCGGGTCTGCTCTTCGCGAAAGGCGTTGAGCCGCTCGTGGTATTCGGGGTACTTGCCGCCGAGAATGCTGGCGGACAGCAGCGCGGCGTTGATGGCGCCGGCCTTGCCGATGGCCAGGGTGGCGACCGGTACACCGGCCGGCATCTGCACGATGGACAGCAGGGAGTCGACGCCCGAGAGCATGGACGACTGCACCGGCACGCCCAGCACCGGCAGGTGGGTCTTGGCAGCGCACATGCCCGGCAGGTGGGCGGCGCCGCCGGCCCCGGCGATGATCACCTCGATACCGCGCCCGGCGGCCTCTTCGGCGTACTGGAACAGCAGATCGGGGGTGCGGTGGGCGGAGACCACCTTCACTTCGTGGGGAATGCCCAGCTTGTCCAGCATGTCGGCGGTGTGGCTCAGGGTGGACCAGTCGGACTTGGAGCCCATGATCACGCCTACGAGTGCGCTCATCGTCGTGCCTCTGAAATGAAGAAGCCACGCGGTGGACGTGGCTTGGGAAATGAGCGGCCTAGTATAGACGAAAGCGGGGCGGAGCGTGCCCCTGCGCCGGGTATCGCCTGTCGGTTGGAGGACAGGCTGTGGCGCTCACGGGACGGGTGGTGGTGTGGGGCGAGAGGTGCGGGCTAGATGCCTGGACGCTTGAGGTGGGATCGCGCTAGAGAGCGCCCTCACCCCGGCCCTTTCCCGCAGGCAGGAGAGGGGGTGGATTGGCGCGGCGTGAGGGGTGGTTTTTATCGCGGCCATGGGCCGCTCCTACAGTCGTATCTGAACCTGTAAGAGCGGCCACGTCGGCGGACCGCCATGGCCGCGATAAGGCCTTGCCTCAGATCCCCACGTCAGGCAACTGCGGGCGGGTTTCCAGGGCCTTGGCCATCAGGCGTTCGACGAAGGCGCGGTCCGCGTCGGGCAGGGCCAGGCGTGGCGGACGGGTCAGGGCGCTGCCGCGGCCGGCGAGTTCTTCGCAGAGCTTGATGCACTGCACCAGGTCCGGGCGGGCATCCAGGTGCAGCAGCGGCATGAACCATTCGTAGAGCGGCATGGCCTCGGCGAAGCGACCGGCCTTGGCCAGGCGGAAGATGGTTTCGCCTTCGGTGGGGAAGATGTTGGACATGCCCGAGACCCAGCCTTCGGCGCCCACGGCGATGCTTTCCAGCACCACGTCGTCGAGACCGGCGAAGAGCACGAAGCGGTCACCCACCTCGTTGCGCACGTCGATGAAGCGACGGGTGTCGCCGGAGGAATCCTTGAAGCAGACGATGTTGTCGACGTCGGCCAGGGAGATGAGGATGTCCGGGGTGACATCGTTCTTATAGATCGGCGGGTTGTTGTAGACCATCAGCGGCAGGTCGAGGGCGCTGGCCACGCTGCGGAAGTGGGCGGCGGTCTCGTGGGGCTTGGCCGAGTAGACCAGGGCCGGCATGAGCATGATGCCGTCGGCGCCGGCGCGACCGACCGCCTGGGCGGTGCGGGTGGCATTGAGGCTGGTGAATTCGGCCACGCCGCAGATCACCGGTACGCGACCACCGGCGGCGTCCTTGGCGACCTCCACCAGGGAGATCTTTTCTTCCAGGGTCAGGGAGGTGTTCTCGCCCACGGTGCCGCACATCACCAGGCCGGAGACGCCATCGCGCACCAGGTTGCTGATCACGCCATGGGTCTTTTCCAGGTTGACCGAGAAGTCGTCGTTGAATTGGGTGGTGACGGCGGGAAAGACGCCGCTCCAGTTGACGCGGGGAGTGCTCATGCGGGGGTTTCCTCCAGACGGGAACGGGGCTTGAGAGAGTCGCGGTATTGCCGGGGCGACAGGCCGGTGAGACGGCGGAACTGACGGCTGAAGGCGCTGTGGTCGGTATAGCCACAGGCCAGGGCCACCTCGGTGACGGGCAGGTCGCGGGCCAGCAGGCGCGAGGCGGCGTCGAGCCGGGCCTTGTGCAGCAACTGCTGGGGCGTGAGGCGCAGGATGCGCTTGCACTGGCGTTCGAGCTGGGAGACCGACAGGCCGACCCTCTGACTCAGTTCGCCTACCGAGAGCGGCTGGGCATAGTGCTCGCGCAGATAGCGATCGACCTCGGCCACCTTGGCGTGGGCCGGATGATCGGCGGCCGGAGCCTGGAGATCGTGGGAGATGCCCGCCATGCCCATCAGCCGGCCCTGGGCGTCGTGCAGTGGCAGCTTGCGGGTCAGGCACCAGCCCGGGGTACGACCGGCGTAGAGGTGCAATTCCAGTTGATCGTCCAGCGCCAGGCCTTCGCGCAGCACGCGGCGATCCTGTTCGGCGTAGGCGCCGCCCAGGGGGGCGGGAAAGACTTCCTCGGCGGTCCGGCCGAGCAACTCGCTGACGTCCTCGAAGCCGCAGCGCTGGGCCAGGGTCAGGTTGACCAGCACATAGCGCGCCTCCAGATCCTTGACGAAGAACACCACGCCGGGGATGGCGTCGAGCAGCGGCGCCACCAGGCTCAGGCTGGCGAGCAGCGCGGGCAGGTCGGCGGGCCGGGCGCGGCTCAGGGCGTCCAGGTGGGCGGCGGCGTTCATCTCTCGTCCTCGGTCAGGGCCAGCAGGCTGTCGATACGGGTGGGTTGCAGGGGAAAGCGCGGCGCCGGGGGCGTCCAGCCCAGCAAGACGCGGGTGGCCTGGCCGCAGATGCGGCCCTGGCAGGCGCCCATGCCGCAGCGGCTGCGCAGCTTGGCCTGGGTCCAGTCGGCATGGCCGACCAGGGCGCCGAGGGCGACGTCTTCGCAGCGGCAGACCAGGGTATCCGGCTGGGCCAGCCGGGCAATGGCCGGATTCAGGGCGAAGGTGCGAGCCAGTTGGGCGACGAAGCGGCGCCAGGCCCGGGCTTCGGCCTGCACGGGGGCCACGGCGTCAAGCTGGCTGCTGGCGACCAGACCAGCGATACGACCGGTGGCCTGGGCCAGTTCGTTGCCGCCGATGCCGGTGCATTCGCCGGCGGCCAGGATGTGCGGCTGGCCGGTGCGCTGCTGGTCATCTACCGCCACCGCGCCATCCAGGGTCGCACAGCCAAGGCTCTGGGCCAGTTCGACATTGGGCACCAGGCCATAGCCACAGGCCAGGCGATCGCAGGCGATCTCCCAGCGACGCTCGCCCTGGCGCAGGCGTACGGCTTCGAGACGGTCGGTACCGAGCGCCGCCTCGACCCAGGTGCCGGGGCTATAGCGGGGGGTGGCCAAGGTCAGCGCCTGGCGCAACTTGTTGGGCCAGCGCCAGAGCTGCAGACCGAACTCGAGTACCGCTCGGCGCCCGGCCTGTTCGGCGACCAGGGCGACCCGGGCACCCGCCTGGCGCGCGGTGGCGGCGCTGGCCAGCAGCAGCGGACCGGTACCGGCGACCACCAGGCGCTCGTCGGCCACCTCCACGCCACCCTTGATCAGCGCCTGCAGACCACCCGCGCCGGTCACTCCGGGCAGGGTCCAGCCAGGGAACGGCAACAGCAGTTCGCGGGCACCGGTGCAGAGGATCAGGGTGTGGAAATCCAGGGTACGGCTGCCGTGGGCGTCTTCCAGCAGCAGCTGGTGTGAGCCCAGGACCGCGGCGACGCGGGTCTGGGTAAGCAGGGTGACGTCTGCCGGCAATTGACCGACTTCGGCGGCGACCTGGCCCGCACGAGCGCGCCAGATCTGACCACCGGGCAAGGGATTGTCGTCCAGCAGCACCAGGTTCAGGCCCCGACCACTGGCGGCGCGGGCGGCGGCGAGACCGGCCGGGCCGGCGCCGATGATGAGCAGATCGCAGCGCGTGGCGTTCATGACAGGCGCTCCACCTGCATGCCGTCCTGGCACGGCGTCTGGCAGGCCAGGCGGCGCACGCCGTCGACCTGTACCCGGCATTCCTGGCAGATGCCCATGCCGCAGAAAGGGGCCCGGGCTTCTCCGCCTACCGAACGGCGCGCGGCGGGGTTGCCGCTCTTGGCCAGGGCCGCGGTGAGCAGACTGCCGGGACGGATCTCCAGGCGCTCGCCATCGATAAACAGGGTCAGCATGCCAGGCTCCTCGGGGTGGTCGCGAAGCGAGCCGGTGCGAAGGGTTCCACGTGGAACGTGGAACCCTCGTCGAACAGTCCGTTGACGATGGCTTCGGCGGTCGCCGGCGCGGTGGTGACGCCCAGGCCCTCGTGACCGACCGCCAGCCACAGACCGGGCTGATCGGGATGGGCGCCGATCAGCGGCAAGCCATCGGGACTGGCGGCGCGCTGGCCGGTCCAGCCGCGGATCAGCGAGGTATGGGTCAGACCGGGCAGGAAATCCAGGGCGCGGCGCAGCAGCTGGCCGACCACCGCAGGTTCCACGGCCATGTCCGGACGCTCGAACTGGCGCGACGAGCCGATCAGCAACTGGCCGGTGGGGCGCGGCTGGACATTGAAGGCCACCGAGGCACCACTGCTGGCATGGGCGCTGGCGCCGTAGCCGATCTCCACCAGCTGGTGGCGGACCTGCTCGGGATAGCGGTCGGTGATCAGCAGATGGCCCTTCTTGGGCACCAGCGGCAGGTCCGGGCAGAGACTGGCGGCCTGCAGGCCGGCGGCGAGCACCACGGCGTCGGCGGTCAGCCAGCGCCCGTCATCCAGGCGCACCCGTCTGCCTTCGACGGCGCTTACCCGGGCACGCTGGAATTCGATCAGCGGCGAGCGTTGCAGCAGCCAGGCGGCCACCACGGGTGCATAGAGCAGGCCGTCGCCGGGCACCTCCAGGCTACCAGCCAGGGCGGTCAAGGCCGGTTCCGCCGCGGCGGTCGCCGCAGCGTTCAGCGGCTGGTTGGCGACGCCCTGGGCGTCCAGGCGCTGGCGCTTCGCCTCGATCAGATCCAGCTCGGCGGCATCGCGGGCCAGCCAGAGGGTGCCGCAGTTGCGGTAGTCGGCGGCGGCTGGCAACTGGGGCACAAGCTCGCGCCAGAGCGCCAGGGAGCGTGCGCTCAGGGTCAATTCGGCGGGGTCGTCGTCCATCACCACCAGGTGGCCCATGCCGGCGGCGGAGGCGCCAGGCAGGCCGGCGTCCAGCACCCGCACGCGACAGCCGCGCGCGGCCAGGGCCGCGGCGCAACTGGCCCCGACGATGCCGGCGCCGACGACGAGGACGTCCGCCACCTGCTTCACCCCGGAATACCCCAGGCGAAGGGATCGTCCGCGGCCAGCAGCAGGGTGGCTTCGGCCATGACATGGGCGCGGCCGCGGATCACCGGCAGGATGCGGCCTTCGTCGCCGGGCTGATAATGGGCTTCGAAACGGCTGCCGATGACGCTCGCCTGCTGCCAGACGGCGCCAGGGGCCAGGTCGCCATCGGCCGCGAGACAGGCCAGCTTGGCGCTGGTGCCGGTGCCGCAGGGCGAACGGTCGTAGGCACGGCCCGGGCAGAGCACATAGCTGCGACTGTCGGCGCCGTCCGGATCCTCGGCGAAGAGTTCGATGTGATCAATGTGCCCGCCCTGCTCGCCGGTGATGCCGGCGGCCTCCAGGGCGCCACGCAGGGCCAGGCTGAAGGTGAGCAGGCCGTCGAGATTGTCGGCGGCGATGCGCTGGCCGTGATCGGCACAGAGAAAGAACCAGTTGCCACCCCAGGCGATGTCGCCGGTGACCGGGCCATGGCCGGGAATCTCCAACTGGACGGCGTGGCGATAGCGATAGGCCGGGACGTTGCGCACGCTGACGCTGCCATCGTCATGCAGGGTGGCGGTGACGTCGCCGACCGGGGTCTCGATCAGGTGATCGCCGGGGCCGATCCGGCCGAGATGGGCCAGGGAGACCACCAGGCCGATGGTGCCGTGACCACACATGCCCAGATAGCCGACCTCGTTGAAGAACACCACGCCAGCACTGGCCGCAGGCGATACCGGCTCGCAGAGCAGCGCCCCGACCAGCACCTCGTTGCCGCGCGGTTCGCGCATGCAGGCCTGGCGGAAGGCGTCGTGCTCGCCGGCCAGACGGCTGCGGCGTTCGGCCATGCTGCCGTGGCCGAGCTCGGGAAAACCATCCAGCACCAGGCGCGTGGGTTCACCGCCGGTGTGGGAGTCGATGACGCGGATGCGCTGCATGGCTGACCTCCGTGAGAGAGAGGCCAGTGTCGCGCAGATCGGCACAAAAGGCTTGCAGGACGTCGGCTAGCCAAAAGCCGATATCAGCACAATCAGGGCTAGATGTTCAGCTCGAGGGCCCCTGCTTTTCAAGATGTCGCCAGACCTGCTGCACCAGCCGCTTGCGCAACAGGGCACAGCGGTAGAGGCGGATCTCCAGGCCGACCTGCCAGGCGGCATCGCCGCAGATGGCCAGTTCGCCGCGAGCCAGTTCCGCGGCCACCGACAGCTGCGGCACCCAGGCCACGCCCAGGCCCTGCAGCGCCATGGTCTTGAGACTGTCGGCCATGGCGGTTTCGTAGAGGGTCACGGCGCGCAACTTGCGCTGGCGCAGCAGGAGATTCACCGAGCGACCAAGGAAGGCGCCGGCGCTGTAGGCCAGCAGCGGCACACTGCTTTGCCCGTCGAGCTGGAACAGGGGTCGTCCTTCGCTATCGGTGGCGCAGACCGGCAGCATGGCGGTGTGCGCCAGGTGCAGCGAAGGGAACAGCTCCGGGTCCATCTGCAGGGCGGCATCAGGATCGTGGAAGGCCAGCATCAGGTCGCAGGCGCCGTCGCGCAGGGCGTGGATGGCATCACCGACGTTGGTGGCCACCAGCCGACTGGCCAGGGCCAGGCCCTGGCCGCGCAGGCCGGCGATCCACTGCGGAAAGAAGCCCAAGGCCAGGGAGTGCGCGGCGGCGAATTGCAGCACCTCGCCCTGCCCGCCTTCGAGATGGTGCAGGTGGCGCACCGTCTCGCCCAGCTGCTCCACCACGCTGCGCGCCGTGACCAGGAACAGTTGCCCGGCCTCGGTGAGGCTGACCGGGGTGTGGGATCTGTCCACCAGGGTCAGGCCGACGCTTTCCTCCAGGGCGCGGATGCGCCGGCTGAAGGCGGGCTGGGTGACGAAACGCTTTTCGGCGGCCTGGGAAAAACTGTAGGTGGCCGCCAGGGCCACGAAGTCTTCCAGCCATTTGAATTCGATGTTCATGGCACCCATACGTCATCTGATCTCGTGAGGTCACAACCCGAGTTATGCCGATCCGGCATGAGGCTTGGCGGATCGGCATTGGCCGAGATCGGCTGGCAAGCCTAGATTCTAGGGCATCGCGGCGCCCGCCGCTCGATCGAAGCCCAACGCTATCATGTCCGACTCTGCATCATCCGTCCGCCTCGAAAAAGATCTCCTCGGTACCCTCGAAGTCCCTGCCGATGCCTACTACGGCATCCAGACCCTGCGCGCCGTGCAGAACTTCCGCCTCTCCGGCGTGCCCCTCGGTCACTACCCCAAGCTGGTGGTGGCCCTGGCCATGGTCAAGCAGGCGGCGGCCGACGCCAACCACCGACTGGGCCATCTGCCCGCGGAAAAGCACCAGGCGATCAATGACGCCTGCTCGCGCATCATTCGCGGCGAATTCCACGACCAGTTCGTGGTGGACATGATCCAGGGTGGGGCCGGCACCTCGACCAACATGAACGCCAACGAGGTGATCGCCAACGTGGCCCTGGAGCTGCTCGGCCACGCCAAGGGCGAGTATCGCCACCTGCACCCGAACAACGACGTCAACATGGCGCAGTCGACCAACGACGCCTACCCCACCGCCATTCGCCTGGGCCTGCTGCTCGGCCATGACGCCCTGCTCGCCAGCCTGGACAGCCTGATCACCGCCTTCGCCGCCAAGGGCGTGGAATTCGCCGAGGTGCTGAAGATGGGTCGTACCCAGCTGCAGGACGCGGTGCCCATGACCCTCGGCCAGGAATTCCATGCCTTCGCCACCACCCTGGGTGAAGACCTGGCACGCCTCAAGAGCCTGGCGCCGGAGCTGCTCACCGAGGTCAACCTGGGCGGCACCGCCATCGGCACCGGCATCAATGCCGACCCCGGCTACCAGCTGCTGGCCGTGCAGCGCCTGGCGGAAATCAGCGGCCAGCCGCTGACCCCGGCCGCCGACCTGATCGAGGCCACCTCGGACATGGGCGCCTTCGTGCTGTTCTCCGGCATGCTCAAGCGCACCGCGGTGAAGCTGTCGAAGATCTGCAACGACCTGCGCCTGCTCTCCAGCGGCCCGCGCACCGGCATCAACGAGATCAACCTGCCGCCGCGCCAGCCGGGCAGCTCCATCATGCCGGGCAAGGTCAATCCGGTGATCCCCGAGGCGGTCAACCAGGTGGCCTTCGAGATCATCGGCAACGACCTGGCCCTGACCCTGGCGGCCGAGGGCGGCCAGTTGCAGCTCAACGTCATGGAGCCCCTGATCGCCTACAAGATCTTCGACTCCATCCGTCTGCTGCAGCGCGCCATGGACATGCTGCGCGAGCACTGCATCACCGGTATCACCGCCAACGTCGAGCACTGCCGCCGCCAGGTGGAGCACTCCATCGGCCTGGTCACCGCACTCAACCCCTACCTCGGCTACGAGACCTCCACCCGCATCGCCAAGACGGCGCTGGAAACCGGTCGTGGCGTGCTGGAGCTGGTGCGCGAGGAGAATCTGCTGGACGAGGCGACCTTGGACGACATCCTGCGCCCGGAAAACATGATCGCCCCGCGACTGGTACCGCTGAAAGCCAAGGTCTGAGTCCCGCACGCCAGACCTGAGCGGTAACCGACGGCAACTCCCCGCGGGCGCGGTATCCTTCTTGCTTGGAAGGCTGCCACCGCCCCGGGGAGTTTTCGTATGCGTCAGTCCGGTCTGATCAATCTCAACCTGGTGTCCTTGGTGCTCCAGCAACTGGCCGCCGACACGCCCGCCCGGGCGGCGCCCCTGCTGGCCGGCAGCGGCCTGCGACTGGACGACCTCGAACAGCCCCATAGGCTCATCACCCTGGCCCAGGAACAGCGGGTCATCGCCAACGCCCTGCCGGTGGCACCGCCCGAACTGGGGCTGCTGCTGGGCTGGCGGCTGCGTGTCTCCGGCTACGGCCTGCTCGGCTATGCCCTGCTCAGCGCCCCGACCCTGGGCGCCGCGCTGCAGGCGGCCCTGGCCCACCAAAGCCTGCTGGGCGCCTATTTCACCCTGCGCCTGGAGCGCCACGGCGAATTGGCCTGGCTCAGGGCCGACGACCATCCCTTCGCCCCGGAGCTGGAGCGCTGCAACGCCGAGTGCTGTCTGGCCTCGCTCCTGGCGATCTGCTGCGACCTCCTGGGTACGTCCCTGCCGCTGGTGCAGGTGGCCTTTCGGCACGCCGAGCCGGTCTATCGCGCGCGCTATGGCGACTGCTTCGGCGCCACGCCCCTGGCCTTCGCCGCCGCCTTCAACGGCCTGGCCTTTCCCGCTGCCTGGCTTGATCGCGGACTGCCACTGGCCGATCCGGTGACCCATCGCGACGCCCTGGAGCAGTGCGGGCGCCTCGCCCCCGAACAGGATCGTCAGCGCGCCCTGCTCGCCCGCATCCGCACTCTGCTGGGTGCCGACCTGGCGGCCCCACCCTCCTTCGCGGCCCTGGCCGGCCACCTCGGCATGGCACCGCGCAGCCTGCGTCGCCACCTGCAGGCCGGCGGCAGCAGCTATCAACGGTTGCTGGATGAGTTGCGCTTCGCGCGGGCGCGCGACCTGCTGGCCCAGGAGCGGCTGCCCATCTATCGCATCGCCGAGGCGATGGGTTTCAGCGAGACGGCCAGCTTCCGCCATGCCTTCCGCCGCTGGAGCGGCCAGTCGCCGCGGGGTTATCGACTCTAGCGGCCGGCGTATGCTGAGCGCTTCCCGTCCCCATGGAGGATTCCCCATGCCCTCGCTGACCCTGCTCGCGGACCGCGGCCAACCCACCGATCAATACCGCCTGCCGGCGGAAAAACGCCTGGAGGGCGATCCGCTGCAGAGCCTCTGGCTCGACTACGAGGATGGCAGCGGCGTGTTCGCCGTCGGCCATTGGCACAGCGAGGTGGGCAAGTGGCGGGTGAACTACACCGAAGAGGAGTACTGCCAGATCCTCGAAGGGGTGAGTCTGGTCACCGATGACCAGGGCCACGCCACCCGTCTCGGGCCCGGCAGCAGCTTTGTCGTGCCGCGCGGCTTCCAGGGCACCTGGGAGGTGCTGGAGCCGACCCTGAAGCGCTTCGTGGTCTACGAAGCCAAGGGCACCTGATGGCCGACGCCGGGCGCAATCTGGCCGGATCTATCCCCTTTTGGCCGCAGCGCCTCTCGTCGCGGGCCGCCGGGCTGGCAAGAATCTGGAGAGAGCCCGCCGCCCGGAGTCGCCATGCGCATCCACCACAGTCCCGATCACGCCCTGCATCACGGCCGCTGCGAATTGATCGATGGCCAGTTGCAGCCCTGTTTCGAAAAGCCCCAGCGCGTCGAATTCATCCTCGCCGAGTGTCACCGTAGGCAGCTCGGCGAGGTGGTGCCGCCCAGGGACTTCGGCCGGGCGCCACTGGCACGCATCCACAGCACGGCCTATCTCGACTTTCTCGCCGGCGCCTGGGACGAATGGGCGGCCCGCGGCGAGACCGTGGACCTGCTGCCCTATACCTGGCCGGCGCGCACCCTGCGCCAGGTACTGCCGCCCACCAGCCTGCACGGGCGCCTGGGTTACTACAGCTTCGACGGCGGCGCGCCCATCACCGCCGGCACCTGGCAGGCCGCCTACAGCGCCGCCCAGGTGGCCTTGAGTGCCGGAGCCGAGGTCGCCGCAGGTGCCCGCAGCGCCTTCGCCCTCTGCCGCCCGCCGGGCCACCACGCCGCCGCCGATGTCATGGGCGGCTACTGCTATCTGAACAACGCCGCCATCGCCGCCCAGGCCGCCCTCGACGGCGGCGCCCGGCGGGTGGCCATCCTCGATGTCGACTACCACCACGGCAACGGCACCCAGGACATCTTCTATGCGCGCGACGATGTGCTGTTCCTCTCGCTGCACGGCGATCCGGGTTTCGAGTTCCCCTTCTTCCTCGGCTATGCCGACGAGACCGGCAGCGGGGCGGGCCAGGGCTTCAACCTCAATCTGCCGCTGCCCGCCGGCAGCGCCTGGGACAGCTGGAGCGCCGCCCTGGAGGTAGCGCTGGCGCGCGTGCAGGACTATGCCCCGGACCTGCTGCTGGTCTCCCTGGGCGTGGATACCTTCAAGGCCGATCCCATTTCCCAGTTCAAGCTGGAGAGCGACGACTACCTGCGCCTGGGCGAACGCCTGGCGCGGCTCGGCCTGCCGACCCTGTTCGTCATGGAAGGCGGTTACGCCGTGGCGGAGATCGGCATCAACACGGTGAATGTCCTGGCCGCCTTCGACGGCGCCTGATCCCTATCGCGAGGAATCCGACCATGCACAGCCTCCTGCGTCCGCTCACCGCCCTGCTCGGTGGCGCCCTGCTCGCCACCGCCGTCCAGGCCGCCGATCCCGGCGAACTGCGGGTCTACAACTGGGCCGACTACATCCTGCCCGAGACGCCCAAGGACTTCGCCAAGCAGACCGGCATCCGCGTCACCTGGGATACCTTCGACAGCAACGAGTCGCTGGAGGCCAAGCTGCTCACCGGCCGCTCCGGCTATGACCTGGTGATTCCCTCCAACCAGTTCCTGGAAACCCAGATCAAGGCCGGCGTGTTCCAGAAGCTGGACAAGAGCAAGCTGCCCAACTGGCAGAATCTCGATCCCGAGCTGCTCAAGCTGCTGGAGGTCAACGACCCGGGCAACCAGTACGGCGTGCCCTACATGTACGGCACCATCCTCATCGGCTTCAACCCGGCCAAGGTCAAGGCGGCGCTGGGGGCGGACGCACCGGTGGACAGCTGGGACCTGGTGTTCAAGCCGGAGAACATGGCCAAGCTCAAGAGTTGCGGCGTGGCCATGCTGGACTCGCCCTCGGACATCCTGCCGGTGGTGCTGCACTACCTGGGCCTGGATCCCAACAGCGCCAACGCCAAGGACTACGAAAAGGCCACGGCGCTGATGCTGAAGATCCGCCCCTACATGGCCTACTTCAATTCCACCAAGTACATGACCGATATCGCCAACGGCGACATCTGCGTGGCGGTGGGCTATTCGGGCAGCTTCTACCAGTTCGGCAATCGCGCCAAGGAAGCCGGCAACGGCGTGGTGGTGGACTGGCGTCTGCCACGCGAGGGCGCGCCCATCTGGTTCGACACCTGGGCCATTCCGGCCAGTGCGGCCAATGTCGACCAGGCCCATGCCTTCATCAACTACCTGCTCGAGCCCAAGGTGATCGCCGGGATCAGCGATTACCTCGGCTACCCCAACGCCAACAAGCCGGGCATGCCGCTGGTGACCGCCGCCATCCGCGACAACCACGACCTGGTGCCCACCCCGGAGATGCTCAAGAAGCTCTATGTGGTGCAGCCGCTGCCGCAGCCCATCGAGCGGGTCCGCACCCGTGCCTGGAGTCGTATCAAGGCCGGTAATTGAAGGTCGAGTCCTCCACGATCATCCGAATGGTAGCCAATGGCTACCATTCGGCGGTTACATCCCCGCGTCCGGGAACCCTCTATCGCGCTAAGGGACTTATTGTGCTGAAGTGACCCATTGGATTTACCTGCCAGGTACGGCGTCATGTCCCTCAGTCTCGCCCTCACCCGAGCGCTGGCTCGGCCTTTCTGGGCCCTGCGCTTCGAACCGGTATTGGAACGGCATTACCAGCACGACATCGCCCGTTCGCGCCGGCGGCACCTGCGCATCAGCCTGACCGTGGCCATCCTCGCCTACGCCAGCTTCTCGATCTGGGACTGGATCCTGATGACCGATGCCTTCTGGCTCATCAGCCTGCTCAGCGCGCTGGTGGTGATCGGCGGCGGGCTGGTATTGCTGGCGCTCGGGTTGATACGTGCCGAACATCCCGCGCGCGAGTGGCTGGGCATCCTGCCCTGTCTGCTGGCCTATCTCCCGCCGCTGCTCGACGTCGAGGCCACCGATGCCGCGCATCGCGCCCTCTGGCTGGCGACCATGCCGCTGATGACGCTCTTCACCAACAGCTGCATCGCGCCGCCCCTGCGCCAGGCCGCGGTCCACACCCTGATCGCCCTGCTGGCCATCGGCCTGGCCACCCAGATGCATACCCTGCCGGCCCTGGAGGCGTCGCTGGTCATGACCCTGGCGTTCGCCACCGCGAGCTTTACCCTGCTCAACAACTTCTGGATGGAGCGCGCCCGCCGTCAGGGCTATCTGCTGATCCTGCGCGACCGCTTGCGCAACGAAGAGCTGACCGCCTCCAACCGCTTCCTGGCGCAGCAATCCGCCACCGATCCCCTGACCGGCGTGGCCAATCGCCGGGCGCTGATGCAGGCCCTGGCCACCGCCCTGGCCCATCCCCCGCCCCGGCCGCTGCTCCTGCTGATGATCGACGTCGATCACTTCAAGGCCTTCAATGACCGCTATGGGCATCCGGCGGGCGATCGCTGCCTGCAACAGGTCGCCAGCGCCCTGGCCGACGAATTGCGCGCCGGCGATTGCCTGGCCCGCTACGGCGGCGAGGAATTCGCCATCCTCTGCACGCCGTCGCGCGAAGAGGATGCCGCCAAGCTGGCGCAGCGCCTGCTCGACGCGGTACGGCGCCTGGAGATCCCCCACCTCGGGCCCCAGGCCGGTCCGCGGGTGACCGTGAGCATTGGCGGCGCCTGTGCGCGGCCGGATCACGACTCTGCCGAGAGCTTTATCGAAGCCGCCGATCGCCAGCTCTACTGGGCCAAGCAGGCCGGGCGCGACCGCGCCATCCTCGAGGACTGCGATCGCTGCCACCCAGCGATGGAGGAATCCCTCTAGCCCAGGCGATAGACCCGATCGATCAGGACCACGCTGGCCAGGCGCTGGCGCAGATCGTCGTCCAGGCTGGGATCCTGCCAGTCGTAGAGGCCGATGCGGGCATAGGCCCGCCCCCGCGGCGGGCGGGTGCCCAGGTACTCCCAGACCACCCGGGTGCAGGCCGGCTCGCGCCGGTCGGAGGCGCTGACGCCCAGCTTGAGTCCGTTGAGGCGATCGATGCGGTTGCGCGCGCTGGGCAGCAGCACCGTCTGCGACAGCTCGTTGCCGGTGAGGGATTCGTAGTCGGTAAAGAACAGCCGGCTTTCCAGGCTCATGGCCAGGCCCAGGTAGCGAAAGCGTGCCTGGCTGGTGGTCTCGCCGCGGCGACGCAGGCGCTCGAAGCGCACATAGCGGAAGACACCCGCTTCCGCGAACAGCCAGACCAGTCCGCAGAGCACCACGCCCGGCGTGGACAGCGACGGATAGTATTCGTGGTAGTAGCCCTGGTAGCGCGCCAGGCCTTCCTGACGCTCGCCGAACAGGGCCAGGGCCTGCCCGGCCCACCCCGTTTCCTGGCCGACCGGCGCCGCCAGACGCGCCGCGAATTGCCGCTGTGGCAGCTGCAGATCGCCCACCGGCAGGCCGAAGAACTCCGCCAGTCGCTGCAGGTTGTAGGGCGACGGACGGCTCTGCCCGTTGAGGTAGCGATTGAACTGGGCGCGGTTGATGCCGACGGCGCGACAGACGGCGGCAATCGAGCGGTGGCGCTGGCAGAGCAGCTGCAAATTGGCGGAAAAGTCGCTCATGAGTCCGGCCCGAGCTTGACAGACGGCCAGAAAACTAGCATCAAGTCGCGCCATTTTGAAGCGAGGCGCGGAATTGTTCACGCCGGTGGGATAGCCGAATCTAGGCGCCCGGTCCGACCTACTGCCCGTTCCACCCGGACCGACCCGTCCCAGCGCCTGTTGCCGTCGTCTCCCCACGACGGGAGCAGACCCTGGCGGGATATTCCACAATAATAGCCCCAAGGCTTGCGAGCCGGCCTTGGAGCATCACTAGCATGCTCGAGGATTCTTCATGCACTACCTAGAAATGCTCAACGACTTCCTGTCCGGCCACGTGCTCATCGTGCTGATCGTCGGCCTGGGCAGCTATTTCACCCTGCGCTCGCGATTCGTGCAGGTGCGCCATTTTCCGCACATGTTCACCGTGTTCAAGGACTCCCTGCGCAACAGCGGTGATGGCCTGAGCTCCTTCCAGGCGCTGATGCTCAGCCTGGCCGGTCGCGTCGGTGCCGGCAACATCGCCGGCGTGGGCCTGGCCGTGACCCTGGGCGGCCCCGGCGCGGTGTTCTGGATGTGGGTGACCGCCCTGGTCGGCATGGCCAGCAGTTTCTTCGAGTGCACCCTCGCGCAGGTCTACAAGCGCGCCGACGGCGACGGCCTCTATGTCGGCGGCCCGGCGTACTACATCCAGCACGGCCTCAACAAGCGCTGGATGGCGCTGGCCTTCTCGGCGCTGCTGCTGGTGACCTACG
This sequence comes from Pseudomonas sp. MOIL14HWK12:I1, assembly GCF_000510705.1. Lineage (NCBI taxonomy): Bacteria > Pseudomonadati > Pseudomonadota > Gammaproteobacteria > Pseudomonadales > Pseudomonadaceae > Pseudomonas > Pseudomonas sp. MOIL14HWK12:I1. Next base: position 322,673 of record NZ_AZNY01000003.1, read on the forward strand.
GCTTCGCCTTCGTCGGCCTGCAGTCCTTTACCGTGACCCATTCGCTGGAAAACGCCTTCGGCCTGCCGGTGCAGTACACCGGGATCGCCCTGGCCATCCTGCTGGGCCTGGTGTTCATCGGCGGCATCAAGCGCATCGCCGCGGTCTCCGACATCCTGGTGCCGGTCAAGACCCTGGCCTACATCGCCGTCACCCTCTATGTGATCGTCACCCAGATCGACCTGGTCCCCGGCACCCTGCTGACCATCGTCAAGAGCGCCTTCGGCCTGGAACCGGCCTTCGCCGGCCTGCTGGGCGCCGCCATCACCATGGGCGTCAAGCGTGGCGTCTTCGCCAACGAAGCCGGCCTGGGCGCAGCGCCCAACGTCGCCGCCGTGGCCGCGGTCAAGCACCCGGCCGCCCAGGGCGTGGTGCAGGCCTTCAGCGTCTTCCTCGACACCTTCGTCATCTGCACCTGCACCGCGCTGCTGATCCTGCTGTCGGGCTTCTACACCCCGGGCTTCGAAGGCGACGGCATCGTCCTGACCCAGAACTCCCTGGCCGCGGTGGTCGGTGACTGGGGGCGCATCTTCATCAGCGTCGCCCTGTCGCTGTTCGTCTTCACCTGCATCCTCTACAACATCTACCTGGGCGAGAACGGCCTGCGCTACCTGCTCGGCCGCGGCAAGGCCGTGCTGCTCGGCTATCGCGGCCTGGTGCTGGTGCTGATCTGCTGGGGCTCCATGCAGAACCTGACCACGGTGTTCGCCTTCGCCGACATCACCATGACCTGCCTGGCCTTCGTCAACCTGATCGCCCTGGCCATGCTGATCAAGGTCGGCATGCGCGTGCTCAACGACTACGACGCCCAGCGCCGTGCCGGGGTCGACCAGCCGGTGTTCGACGCCGACCAGTTCCGCGACCTGGACCTGGATCGCCAGGCCTGGCCGGCGCTGGAGCGTCTGGAAGAGACCGTCGCCGAAGCCCGCGCCGCCCAGCCGCGCCAGGCGCACTGACCGCCGCCACCGGGTCGCCCTGACCCGGACCGCGATCGCTTTCCTGCCCCCACCCCGTGTGGGGGCAGTCTTATCAGGAAGTCCCTCATGAATTCACCCTACCTGCACATCCTCTACACCGGCGGCACCATCGGCATGCAGGCGACCGCCGCCGGTCTGGCCCCGGCCGCCGGTTTCGAGGCGCGCATCCAGGCCCTGCTGGCCAGCCGTCCGGAGCTGGGCAATCCCGCCTGGCGACTGCAGGAACTGCTGCCGCTGATCGACAGCGCCAACATGACTCCCGCCGCCTGGGAGCGCATGGCCCAGGCGATCATGGCGGCGGCCACCGATCCGGCCTGTCGCGGCGTGCTGGTGCTGCACGGCACCGACACCCTGGCCTACAGCGCCGCCGCCCTGGCCTTCCGCCTGCTGGGCCTGACCATCCCGGTGCTGCTGACCGGCTCCATGCTGCCGGCCGGCGTGCCGGACAGCGATGCCGACGGCAACCTGGCCGACAGCTTCGCCGCCTTCTCGAGCGGACTGGCGCCGGGAGTTCAGGTGCAATTCCATGGCGAACGCCTGCCCGCGGCGCGCTGCACCAAGCAGGCCAGCAGCGGCTGGAAGGCCTTCGTGGCAAGCGCCCGGCCGCGCAGCGGTGACGCCCTCGTCGCCGCACCTGCCGCGCTGCGCTTCGACCAGCCGCGCCAGCCGGTACGGATGGCGGTGCTGCCGCTGTTTCCGGGGGTCGATGGCGCGGTCCTGCGCGGCCTGATGGGCAGTGGCGTGCAGGGGCTGGTGCTGGAGTGCTACGGCAGCGGCACGGGGCCGGCGGACGACGCCGACTTTCTCGCTGCCCTCGCTGAACTGCGCGACGCCGGGGTCCCCGTGGTCGCCCTCAGCCAGGGTGCCCGTGGCACCGTGGAATTGGGCACCTACGCCGCCGGCAGCGGCCTGGCCGACGCCGGAGTCATCTCCGGTCGCGGCATGACCCGCGAAGCCGCCCTGGGCAAGCTGCACGCCCTGCTCGGCTGCGGCCTGGAGCGCGCCGCGGTGGCCGAGTGGATCGGGCGGAATCTGTGCGAGGAGTTGTGATCGTCGGCTAGGTGCCGGCTGCTCCCTCACCCCGGCCCTCTCCCTGGGGGAGAGGGGGCGTTTGGGTCGACTTCGTGCGGGCTCCTGTGTGACCTCTGCCGCCCGCTAGCCGCTGCATCCTGGCCTGGATCCAGGCTTGCCCTCGACACGCTCATCACCCCGCGCCAACCTCTATCGGAGCACCCGCTCTCCCTCTGGGAGAGGGCCAGGGTGAGGGTGCGCTTGAAGCCTGGCAGCCCCAAGTCCTGCGCACCAAATTCCCCCTTAAGCGCCCCCTCTCCCTCCGGGTGAGGGTCGGGGTGAGGGTGCGCTTGAAGCCTGACAGCGCCAAGCCCTTCGCACCAAACTCCCCCTTAAGCGCCCCCTCTCCCTCCGGGAGAGGGTCGAGGTGAGGGTGCGCTTGAAGCCTGACAGCCCAAGCCCTTCGCACCAAACTCCCCCTGAGCGCCCCCTCTCCCTGCGGGAGAGGGTCGGGGTGAGGGCCGCCCCAGGCGCCCGCTCAGTCCCTTACAGCGCCTCGCGCCACAGGCTCACCGCCATCTCGGCGGAGGCGCCCGGTGCCACGGTGAGGACGTCGTCCATCACCCGGGCGGTCTCGATGCAGAGCATGCCGGTCCAGGCGTCGTCGGCGAACTGGCTCAGGCGCGCGGCCTTGTCGATCCAGGGATTCCACAGCACCGCCGAATGGCTGTTGCGGGTCTCGACGAACAGCCGGCGCTGCCACTGGGGATCGCGGATCGCCAGGCGGGCCGGCAGGCCGACATAGACCCGGTCGGTCTCGGCGGTGATGGTCGGCTCGCCGTTCTGCCGCTTGCGGGTCCAGCCGTCCAGGCAGTCGTAGTAGTCGGCATTGGCCAGGCCTTCGATACCTACTTCACGCACGTCGCTCACGGCGAAATAGGTGTGCAGTGCCTGGCTCAGCACCAGCGGATGATCTTCCAGATTGCGCACGCTCAGGGTCAGCTCCAGGCGCTCCCCGACGCTCAGGCTCAGGGTCAGCTCGGTGGCATGGGGCCAGCCCGGGGTGGTCTCGGCGGAGGTGCGGTGATGGAAGTCCAGGCGCACCCGGTCGGTGTCCACCTCGACGCCGCCGGCCTGCCAGGCCACCTGCCGCGCCAGGCCGTGGGCCGGGGCGTCCGCGGTGGTGGTGCACATGGCCTGGACCGCGGGCGGATTTTTCAGCAGGTCGCCGAACCAGGGCCAGCAGACCGGGATGCCGCCACGGATCGGGGTACCGGGCTCGAACACGGCTTCCGGATTGCCCCAGACGATGTCCGGCTCGCCGTCGAAGCCGTAGCGCAGCACATGGGCGCCCTGGCAGGCCACCAGGGCTTCGGCCTGGCCGACGCGGATGCGCCAGACGGGCAATTGACCCAGTTGGATCTGTTCGACGAGGGGGGCAGCGGACATGGGATGACTCCTGGAAAAGGTGAGAGGCGACTGTAGTCCAGTCGAGGACCGGGCTCCAGCCAGCCATGGACAGCAGCGGCGGTAAAATCTTCCAACGCTGGCCGCGTCTCATACCGGTGCCGCACCGCTCGGCTAGACTCCTGGCCTCCCCTCTTCAGGAATGGCTCCCGCATGTCGGCTTTCCCGCGTCTTTCCCTGCTGCTCGGCCTGGGCCTGGCCCTGCCGCTCCTGGCCAACGCGGCCAATCCCCTCGACGACGAGGTCCGCGCCGCCGCTCGCGCGGTGATGGCCGAGCAGGACATCCCGGGCCTGGCGATAGGCGTCAGCGCCCCGGGCCTGCGCCGGCTCTACTACTTCGGCACCGCCGACCGCCGCAGCGGCCAGCCGGTGGACGCCGCCACCCTGTTCGAGATCGGCTCCCTGAGCAAGACCTATACCGCCACCCTGGGTGGCTACGCCTCGGTGACCGGTCGCCTGCGGCTGGACGAGTCCGCCGCTCAGGTCCGCCCGGCCCTGGCCGGCAGCGCCATCGGCCAGGCCAGCCTGCTGCAACTGGCCACCTACAGCGCCGGCGGCCTGCCGCTGCAATTTCCCGATAACGTCACCACGGATGATCAGGCGACAGCCTTCTACCAGGCCTTCCAGCCGCCCTTCCCCGCCGGCAGCCGCCGCCTCTACGCCAATCCCAGCATCGGCCTGTTCGGCGCCCTGGCGGCCCAGCGGCTCGACGAACCCTTCGCCACAGCGCTTCTGCGCCACGTACTCAAGCCCCTGGGACTCGATCACACCTATCTGCAGGTGCCGGCGGCCGAGCAGGCCCACTACGCCTGGGGCCATGGCAAGAATGATCAGCCGCTGCGGGTCAATCCGGGTGTCTATGCCGAAGAGGCCTATGGCATCAAGACCACCGCCGGCGATCTGCTCGCCTTCGTCGAGGCCAATCTCAATCCCGGCCGGTTGCCGGCGTCCCTGGCCAAGGCGCTCGACGCCACCCAGCAGGGCTACTACCGCAGTGGTCCCCTGACCCAGGGCCTGGGCTGGGAGGCTTACCCCTATCCGCTGGCCAAGACCCAGCTGCTGGCCGGCAACACCCCGGCGATGGCCCTGGAGCCGCAACCGGTGGACTGGCAACACCCGCCCCTGCCGGCGAGCGGTGCCCGCCTGCTGAACAAGACCGGCTCCACCAACGGCTTCGGCGCCTATGCGCTGTATATCCCGGAGCGCCAGCTCGGCCTGGTGATCCTGGCCAACCGCAATTATCCGATCCCGGCGCGGATCGAGACGGCCTGGCGGATCTTGCAGAAGCTTGATAGCCAGGTGCAATGAGCGAAGGGGTTATCGCGGCCATGGGCCGCTCCTACAGGGTGTGATGCTTCTGTAGGAGCGGCCCATGGCCGCGATAATGCGAGCAGACAGTCATCTGTAGGAGCGGCCGCATCGGCGGACCGCCATGGCCGCGATAAATCATTGAAGCCCCGTAGGGTGGATGACGGCGTAGCCTCATCCACGAACCTGCGCGTCAGGCCCCACCCGACTCCTCGCGCCCTTCCACCGGCAGTTCGTGCTCGGTGGCGTAGCCGGCGTCGGCCGCCTCCAGCACGCCGTGGGCGATGCTGCAGAACAGCGAATTGACCCGCCGCATGTCGCTGAGCAGGCCCAGGTGCAGGGAGCTGGTCTCGAAGCTCTCAACCACCTGCTGGTGCAGCCGCTCGACGTGGGCATGGGCATAGCGCCGTTCCAGCAGGCGGAAGCGCTGCTTGAGCCGACGCAGGCGCCGCGCCGCGTCCAGGTCGCCGGAGAGATAGACCGACAGGCACAGCTTGAGGCTGTCGACCAGCAGCCGGTGCAGGGCGGAAAGTTCATCCACCCCGGAAGCCGAAAAGGAACGGCGGGCGGCGATCTTCTTGCTGTCGACGTCGCTGGCCATGCGCTCGATCAGGTCGCCGGCCTGCTCCAGGTTGATCGCCAGTTCGATGGTCTCGGCCCAGCGCCGGCTGTCGCGCTCGTCCAGGTCGTCGCGCGGCATGCGCGCCAGGTACAGCTTGATCGCCGTGTAGAGGGCATCGACGTCATCGTCGAGACGGCGCACCTCGCGCGCCAGCTGCTTGTCGCCGGCGTTGATCAGCACCAGCAGGTGCTGCAGCATCTGCTCGATGACGTCGCCCATGCGCAGGAGCTCGCGGGAGGCGTTGGTCAGCGCCAGGGCCGGAGTGTCCAGGGCGGCGGTGTCCAGGTGGCGCGGCCGCAGGATGGTCTCGGCGCTGTCCTTGGCCGGCAGCATGGCGGTGCAGAAGCGCGCCAGGGGTCCGGTCAGCGGCAGGAACAGCAGGCAGCGCACCAGGTTGTAGGCGACGTGGAAGCCAATCACCACCTCGGCGTCGTTGAAGTCGTAGCCCTGCAGCCAGTCGGCCAAGAGGCCGATCCAGGGCAGCACCAGGATGCAGCCGGCGAGCTTGAACAGCAGGCTGCCCACCGCCACCCGCCGTGCCTCCACGCCCTGCTTGGCCGCGCCCATCAGCGCCAGCACGCCGCTGCCCAGGTTGGCGCCCACCACCAGGCACAGCGCCACCTTGAGCGAGATGACCCCGGAGCCGGCCAGGGTGGCGGTCAGCAGCACCGCCGCCAGGCTGGAATAGGAGACCATGGCGAAGACCGCCCCGGTCAGGGCGTCGAGCAACTGGTCGCCGGTCAGCGAGGAGAACAGCACCTTGACCCCGGCCGCGTGGGTCATCGGCGAGGCGGCTTCGACGATCAGCTGCAGCGCCAGGATGATCAGCCCCAGGCCGATGGCGACCCGGCCGAGCTGGCCGGCGCGGGTCTGCTTGCGACCGAGAAAGAACACCACGCCCAGAAAGATCAGCAGCGGCGACAGCCAGGACAGGTCGAAGGTCAGCACCCGCGCCATCAGCGCGGTGCCCACGTCGGCGCCGAGCATGATGGCCAGCGCCGGGGTGAGCGGTACCAGGCCCTGGGCGACGAAGGAGGTCACCAGCAGCGCCGTGGCGTTGCTGCTCTGCACCAGGGCGGTGACGGCGATACCGGAAAGAAAGGCCAGCGGCATGCGCTGCATGCTGCGGCTGAGCACCCGGCGCAGACTGGCACCGTATACCCGCAGGATGCCGGTGCGCACGATATGGGTGCCCCACACCAGCAGGGCCACAGCGGATAGCAGATTGAGCAGTGTCAGCATCGTGGCGCCCTCCCGGCGCGTGTCCAAGAGCTCCTGGCGAGCTTGTCACAAAATCGTAATGACCGTTCTGCACAGACGCACGAGCCCGAAGGCAGGGCACCTTCGGGCTCGTGGGGACTTGCTGGATTAGGCGGCGGAGAGCCGGGTGGGTTCCGCCGCTGGGCTCAGATCTGCTCTTTGCGCAGCTTGACCGCTTCGCGGGCCTTGGCCTTGCCGCGCAGGCGGATGTTGATGGCTTCCACCGCCAGCGAGAAGGCCATGGCGAAGTAGACGTAGCCCTTGGGCACGTGGACCTCGAAGGCCTCGGCGATGAGCACGGTGCCGACCACGATCAGGAAGGACAGCGCCAGCATCTTCAGACTCGGGTGCTTGTCGATGAAAGTGCTGATGGCGCCGGCCGCCAGCATCATCACCAGCACCGCGACGATGATCGCCGCGACCATGACCGGCACGTGGCTGACCATGCCGACCGCGGTGATCACCGAGTCCAGCGAGAAGACGATGTCGATGATGGCGATCTGGATGATGGTGCCGATGAAGCCGCTGCCCTTCTTCGTGGGCGCGTCTTCGTCCTGCTCTTCCTCGCCTTCCAGGCCGTGGTAGATCTCGGCGCTACTCTTCCACAGGAGGAACAGGCCGCCGAAGAAGAGGATGAGGTCACGGCCGGAGATGCCCTGGCCGAAGACGAAGAACAGGTCGGCGGTGAGGCGCATGACCCAGGTGATGGACAGCAGCAGCAGGATGCGGGTGACCATGGCCAGGGCCAGGCCGAAGAACCGGGTCCGCGCCTGCATGTGCTTGGGCATGCGGCTGACCAGGATGGAGATCATGATGATGTTGTCGATGCCGAGGACGATCTCCAGGGCCGTCAGGGTAAAGAAGGCGACCCAGATTTCCGGGTTGGTCAACCAGTCCATTGCAAATCCTCTCGTAGCTAAGGCGCGCTCGGGCGCGCGCTCTAATGGAAAAGGCGCATCGGGCGACGCGCCGTTTTCGAGCAGCCGGCAAGGCTAGTCGTAGCTCTGGCAAAACTCTAGCGGCTGTACAGCGGAAACACACCCAGTAACAAAGCGCCGACCAGCAGGAACATGCAGGTCACGGTGGCCCACTTCAGGGTGAAGCGCTGATGGTCGCCGAATTCCACCTTGGCCAGGCCCACCAGCAGGTAGGTCGAGGGCACCAGCGGGCTGAGCAGGTGCACGGGCTGACCGACGATGGAGGCCCGGGCGATCTCCACCGGACTGATGCCATAGGCCGCGGCGGCCTCGGCCAGCACCGGCAGCACGCCGAAGTAGAAGGCGTCGTTGGAGATGAAGAAGGTGAACGGCAGGCTGACCAGGGCGGTGATCACCGCCATGTACGGGCCCAGGGCGTCCGGGATCACCGCCAGCAGGCCCTTGGACATGGCGTCGACCATGCCGGTACCCGAGAGGATGCCGGTGAAGATGCCCGCGGCGAAGATCAGCGAGACCACCGCCAGGACGTTTTCGGCATGGGCGGCGATGCGCTGCTTCTGCATGTTCAGGCAACGGTAGTTGACGGTCATGGCGATGCCGAAGGCGATCATGAACAGCACCGGCATCGGCAGCACGCCCATGATCAGCGCGGCCATCAGCGCCAGGGTCAGCAGGCCGTTGAACCAGCGCAGGTGCGGGCGGCGGGCCTCGGCGCACTGGGAGACGGTGACGTCGGCGCCTTCGGTCTCGCCGATCTGCAGGATGCCCAGGCGCGCGCGCTCGCTGCGGCCATAGAGGTAGGCCAGGAAGAACAGCCAGGCGATGGCCAGCAGCATGGGCGCGATCATGGGCACGAAGACGTCGGCCGGATCCACGTGCAGGGCACTGGCGGCGCGCGCGGTCGGACCACCCCAGGGGGTCAGGTTCATCACGCCACTGGAGAGCAGCATCAGGCAGGTCATGATCAGCGGATTCATGCCCAGGCGCCGGTACAGCGGGAACATGGCCGCCACGCAGATCATGTAGGTGGTCGAGCCGTCACCGTCCAGGGAGACCACCAGGGTCAGGAAGACGGTGCCCATGGCCACCTTGAGCGGATCGCCCTTGACCAGCTTGAGGATCCAGCGCACCGCCGGATCGAACAGGCCGGTGTCGATCATCACCGCGAAGTAGAGGATCGCGAACAACAGCATCACGCCGGTGGGCGCCAGTTTGCGGATGCCGTCGAGCATCATCGGGCCGAGGGCGTCGAGCTTGACGTGGCCGAGGCTGGCGAATTCGCTGGACAGCGCCCAGGCCAGCACGGCGAAGGCGATCGGCACCATGGTCAGGGCGATCAGCGGAGACAGGCGCTTGGTCATGATCAGGTACATGAAGGTCATGACCATGGCGAAGCCGAGGAAAGTCAGCATGGGAATACCTCTGAATTTTCGCGAAGAGAAGGAGGGTTCAGCCGCGGCGCAGCGGCGCGGAGAGGGCGAAAATCCAGGGGAGAGGGGCGCGCGGGGACGCCTGGAAGGACAGATACGACATGGCAAGAATCCTGGTTATTTTTGTAGGCACGTCGCCCGCTCACGGGGGCGGGTCTTGAGGGGATCCTAAGAGGTCAACCTTTCGCCAGCCTTGCGTGGTGGCGAGTGGATGTTGCCGGATGTCACGAAGCCGACAGGGACAGGTGCTGTTCGCCTCGCTGCCAGACGGGAGCACTCAGGTGCTCGACGAAGAAATCGAGCAGCACCTGGATCTTGGTGGGTCGGCTGCGCGCCGAGGGGGTCACGAAGTAGAGGCCGCCACGGGTCAGCTGCCAGTCCGGCAGCAGCTGCACCAGCCGGCTATCGGCCAGGTAGTCGGCGGCGATGAAGTCCGGCAACTCGGCGATGGCGAGGCCTTCCAGCAGCACCGGCAGCAGGGCTTCGGAATTGGTGACGCGCAGGGGGCCACGGGGTAGCACGCTTTCTTCGCGACCCTCGTCCCCGCTGAAGCGCCACACCTGGCTGCGCGCCCGATAGGCATAGCTCAGGCAGGCATGGTCGGTCAGTTCCTGCGGATGGCTTGGCCAGCCGTGGCGCTCGACATAGGCCGGCGCCGCCACCAGCAGCTGGCTCACCGCGCAGAGCCGCCGGGCGACCAGCGAGGAGTCCGGCAAGGCGGCGATGCGCAGGGCGGCGTCGAAACCCTCCGCCACCAGATCCACGGTGGCATCGGACAGGTGCAGATCCACCGACAGCTGGGGATAGCGGCGCAGCAGCTCGGGCAGCAGCGGCGCCACCCAGCGCAGGCCGAAGGCCATGGGCACCGCCAGCCGCACCTGGCCACGGGGCTGCACGGCGCGGGCCTGGGCAGCGCTTTCGGTCGCCTCCGCCTGGCGATAGAGATCACCGGCCTGAGCGGCCAGCTCGCGGCCGAATTCGGTCAGCGCCAGCTGCCGCGAGGTGCGATTGAACAGCCGCCCGCCGAGGCGTTCCTCCAGGCGCGTCACCGCCCGCGAGACGGTGGCCACCGACACGCCCAGCACCCGCGCCGCGGCGGCAAAGGAGCCCTCTTCGGCGACCTTGGCGAACATCGCCAACCCTTCGAAATCCGGCAATCTGCTCATTTCATTTCTGCAACGATGACTTGCCAATCATTCTATTTTGCAAGGAAGCCAGGGTCGATAGGCTGACTCCACCTGATCACAACCCTCGGAGTTCCCGCCATGACCCTCAAGCTCGCAGACAAGATCGCCCTCGTCACCGGCGCCACCAGCGGCATCGGCCTGGCCGCTGCCAAACTCTTCGCCCAGCAGGGCGCCCACGTCATCCTCACCGGTCGGCGGCAGGCGGAACTGGACGCCGCGGTCGCCCAGGTCGGCAATGCCACCGGCATCGCCGTGGACTCATCCCGCCTGGACCAGCTCGATGCCCTCTATGAGCGCATCCGCCGCGAGCACGGACGACTCGATGTGCTCTACGTCAACGCCGGGGGCGGCAGCATGCTGCCCCTCGCCGAGGTGACCGAGGCCCACTACGACGACACCTTCGATCGCAACGTGAAGGGGGTGCTGTTCACCGTGCAGAAGGCTCTGCCGCTGCTGGCGGACCATGCCTCGGTGATCCTCGCCGGCTCCACCGCCGCCAGTACCGGCACCCCGGCCTTCAGCGTCTATGGCGCCTCCAAGGCCGCCGTGCGCGCCTTCGCCCGCAACTGGATCCTGGAGCTGCAGGGCCGCGGCATCCGCATCAACACCCTGAGTCCGGGCGCCACCCGCACCCCGGGCCTGGTGGAGCTGGCCGGTCCGGATGCCGCTCAGCAGCAGGGCCTGCTGGACCACCTGGCCAGCCAGATCCCCCTGGGTCGCGTCGGTGAGCCCGAGGAGATCGCCAGGGTCGCCCTGTTCCTGGCCTCCAGCGATTCCAGCTTCGTCAACGGCGCCGAGCTCTTCGCCGATGGTGGCCAGGCGCAGGTCTGAACGGCGTCTGGCGGCCAGAAAAAAGCGGACAGCGCCCGGGGCGCTGTCCGCTTTTTTGCCGACCTAATGCGGGCGTCAGCCGCGCAATCGCGTGTTGAGTACGGCGATATGCTCCGGACCGATGCCGCAGCAGCCGCCGATCAGACTCGCACCACGCGCCTGCCAGTCCTGGGCGAAGCTCAGGTAGCCGGGCGGATCCAGGTCCGGACGCAGGGGGTCGAGGCCATCATTGGCGGTGGCCTCTTCCGGCTGGGGCGGGAAGGCGTTGGCATAGGCGCCAAAGGGAATCTCGACACCCGCCGCGGCAAAGGTCGCCCGCGCGGTATCCAGCGCCGCGGCCATGACCTCGGGCTGGCTGCAGTTGAACAGCAAGGCTCCGGCGCCCAGCTCCACCGCCAGCTGCGCGGCCGCGGTCACCGGCTCGCCGGATCTCAGCCGTGGGGTCTCGTCGACGTCTTCGTCCTTGAGGGTGAAGGACAGCCACAGCGGCTTGCCGTCCCCTGGCAGCCCGGCGGCGATGGCGCGCACCTCGGCCAGGGAGCTCTGGGTTTCCGCCAGCCAGAGATCGACATGGGGCGCCAGGCCGCGGATCAGCGGCTGCAGCACCTCGTCCACCCGCGCCGGCTCGAACAGGTCGGGGCGATAGGAGCCGAACAGCGGCGGCAGCGACCCCGCCACCCGCACCGGCTGACCGCTGGCCACCACCGCCTGCCGTGCCAGCTGGCCGGCCCGCGCGGCCAGGGCCTCGCCTTCGGCGGCGAAGCGCGCCTCGCCGATATGGAAGGGCACCACCGCATAGCTGTTGCTGGTGATCACCTGGGCGCCGGCCTCGATATAGGCGCGGTGCACCGCCTCCACCTGCTCCGGCGCCTCGCTCAGGGCTAGGGCCGACCATTCCGGCTGACGGAAGGGCGCGCCGCGGCGCTGTAGCTCGCGGCCCATGCCACCGTCGAGAAGCACAAGATTCATGTTGGCCATATAGCTATTTCACTTTTCCTTATAACCAAAACGGAGTTCAATATCGGTTCTCATATCTCTCTAATACCAGGCCCTCTTACCCTTTGCAAAGGACGCCTCCATGAGAACCGCTCTGCTATCGGCCCTCGGCCTGACCCTGGCGCTGGTCGCCACCTCGGCCTCGGCCGGGGCCACCCTGGACCGCATCAAGGCCAAGGGCGAGCTGGTCAACGTGCTCATGGAGAGCTATCCGCCCTTCTCCCAGCTCAATGCCCAGAACCAGCTGGAAGGCTTCGACGTGGACGTGGCCAAGGCGGTGGCCGACAAGCTCGGCGTCAAGCTGCGCCTGGAAACCCCTTCCTGGGACGTGATCGCCGCCGGTCGCTGGAGCGGTCGCTACGACGTCTGCATCTGCTCCATGACGCCGAGCCAGGCGCGCGCCCAGGTGTTCGATTTCCCGGTCAACTACTACGCCTCGCCGGCGGTGATCGTGGTCAACGCCGGTGACGACCGCATCCACGGCGCCAAGGACCTCTCTGGCAAGAAGGTCGGCGTCACCAGCGCCTCTTCCTATGAGAGCTACCTGAACAAGGACCTGACCATTGAGGGCCAGGAGGACAAGCCGCTGAGCTATCCCTTCGACGATGTCCAGGTGGTGCCCTTCCCCGACGACAACGTCGCCTTCCAGGATCTCGGCCTGGGCGCCGGCAAGCGCCTGGACGCGGTGCTGACCAACCTGGTGACGGCCCAGCCGCGCCTGGCCCAGGACAGCAAGTTCAAACTGGCCGGCGCGCCCCTCTATGCCGAGCCCAACGCCGTGGCCATCGAGAAGGGTGATCCGGAATTCGCCGCCACGCTGCGCGAGATCATCGAAGGGCTACGCCAGGACGGCACCCTGAAGCGGATCTCCGACAAGTGGATCGGTGCCGACATCAGCCAATGAGTCCGCTACCGCCCCCAGACCAGCGCCGCCCCCTGCTGAGCTTTCGCACCCGTGTCTGGCTGACCTGGCTGGCGCTGCTGGCCGGGGGCGTGGTCTTCGTGCTCGGCTTCGATCTCAAGTTCGCCAGCGTCTGGCCGCGCCTGCCCAACCTGGTGGGCTGGCGCCTGGGTCCCAACGGCTTCCTGCAGGGCGCGGCCCTGACGCTGTTCCTCAGCCTCAGCTCCATCCTGGTGTCGGTGCTGTTGGGCTTCGCCGCGGCCCTGGGCCGGCTGTCGTCCAGCGCCCTGGCCTATGGCGTGGCGACCTTCTACGCCTCCTTCTTTCGCGGCACCCCGCTGCTGATCCAGATCCTGCTGATCTACCTGGGCCTGCCGCAGATCGGCGTGGTGCCCGGCGCCATCAGCGCCGGCATCCTCGCCCTGTCGCTGAACTATGGCGCCTACCTCAGCGAGATCTTTCGCGCCGGCCTGCTCGGCGTCCCCGCCGGTCAGCGCGAGGCGGCCCTGGCCCTGGGCCTGGCGCCGCGGGTGATCTTCTGGCGCGTCACCCTGCCCCAGGCCATGCGCAGCATCATCCCGCCCACCACCAGCCAGTTCATCTCCATGCTCAAGGACTCCTCCCTGGTCTCGGTGATGGGTGTCTGGGAGGTGATGTTCCTCGCCCAGTCCTATGGCCGCTCCAGCTATCGCTATCTGGAGATGCTGACCACCGCGGCGGTGCTCTACTGGCTGATGTCCCTGGCCATGGAGTTCCTGCAGTCGCGCCTGGAGCGGCACTACGGGAAGGCGTATCGGGGGCGTTAGAGCCTCCCGATGTTCCCGCTGGATCGTGCTAGCCCTTTGATACCAAACCGGATTTTGGTGAAACAGGTCACAACACCCCTGGATCAAGCCTCTACCATTCCCTCCTCCTAAATTCCTGCTTCGGAAAGGACTCACCATGAAGCCTCGTCATCGCCTTGCCGTTCTCTGCCTGGGTGGCAGCCTCGCCGTCACTGGCTGCTCCAACATGTCGCAGAACGAATGGCTCAATCAGGAAAATGTCGGCACCGTGGTCGGTGCGGCGGCCGGCATCCTCATCGGCAGCCAGATCGGTGGTGGCAGTGGCCGTACCGCCGCCATGCTGGCCGGCGCCCTCGCCGGTGGCGCCCTGGGCAAGACCCTGGGGGCCAAACTCGACCAGCGCGATCGCGAGGCCCTGGCCGTGCAGACGCAGAAGGCGCTGGAGCACGCCCAGGACGGTCAGGTGACCACCTGGACCTCCGACCACAGTGGCGCCACCGCCCGCATCGTGCCGGTGGCGACCGAGACCGAAGCCCGCCAGGTGGCGGTCAAGCGCACGCCCAAGGTGCAGAAGGTCGAGCAGCTGACCCTGCTCAACAAGCCCTATCAGTCGATCAAGTCGGCCAATCTGCGCGCCGCGCCCAACGACAATGCCGCCAAGGTCGGCGGGCTGCCCACGGGTACGCGCTTCACTGCCCTGGGCCGTACCGGCAACGACTGGATCGCCGTGGGCCGCAAGGGCGTGACCATCGGCTATGTCTACGCGCCCCTGGTGACGCCGGCGACGACTGCCACGGTGGCGACCGCTGGCAAGACCAAGGCTCAACCGGCACCTGCGGTCGATCTGGACACCCTGGACGTGGCCAGCGCCAAGCAGCAGGGCGTGGACCTCGACGCCGCCGATCTCGATGCCGCGCCGGTGCAGGACAAGGTCGCCGCCAAGACCACCTGCCGCACCCTGAACTACAGCCTGAGCCAGGATGGGCAGCAGGATCAGCAGACCACCAAGGCCTGCCAGGCCGCTGACGGTGCCTGGGAACTGATCTAAGGAAGGATGACCATGAAACCCACCCTGCTGGCCCTGACGCTGCTGGCCACGGCCACGGCTGCCCAGGCCGAAAGCACCCGCCTCGCCTATTCCAAGGCCGAAGACGTCGAGGTCTTCGTCGACCACGCGGCCGCCGCCTGGTGCGCGCCCGACCTGGCGCTGCGCTTCGTCTACGGCAAGCCCGCCGAGGCCGTGGCCGTCGAACGCCTGATGCCCAAGATCGGCGCATTGCTCGGCAAACAGTGTGACCAGGCCGAACGCCTGACCTGGACGGCGACCGGTAGCACCGACGCCCGATTGAACGGCACGGCCACCAAGGCCACGGCCTGGGCGGCGCAGGTACAGAATCCGGCTACCGTCGCCGCAGCTCCTGCTCCGGCCCCCGTCGAGCCGCCCAAGGCGGCGCCTGCCGAGGCTCCCGCTGCTACGGCGCCTGAAACGGCCAAGCCCGCCACTCCTCCAGCAGTCCCGGAGGCACCGGCACCTGCAGCGCCAGCGGCCCCGGTCGCCGAATCGACACCTGTCGCGCCGGCCAAGGTCGAGCCTGCACCTGCACCTGCAGCCAAGGTGCCCACCGGTCAGATCGCCACCGATTTCGATGTCGCCGGCTGGCGGCCGGGCGATGGCGAAGCCGAACTGGCCAAGAGCGACTTCATGACCACCCTCAAGGACAGCCAGGGCTGCGCCTTCCGCGTCCCCTTCAAGGCCGAGGAAGACAGCCGCTACCTGCAGGTTCGCTCCAGCGGTATCCGTTGCGAGAACGGCCTGGCCCAGGGCGAGGGTGAACTCGTTCTGGAGCGGAGCGACGGCAAGCAGTTGCAGCGCTGGAAGGGTTTCTTCCTCAACGGACTGCCGCTGGACAAGCCCTTGCCGCCGCTGCGCTTCGTCGGCTTCGATAGCCAGAAGCAGGCGCTGTTCCTGCTGGCCAGCGATCCTGCGACCGCCAGCTACAGCCTGCTGCGCCTCGGCTACAGCTATCGCGGCCAGTGGTCAACCAGTGCGCCGGATGTGCTGTTCGTGACCGGTAACAGCGAGCAATTCCGTCAGCTCGACCAGATCCGCCCCATCATCGCCAAGACCCAGCAACAGCTCGACAACTTGGGCACGATGATTCCGCACTTCACCTTCCTGGCCGTGCGCGATTTCACCAAGGGTATCTTTCCCCGCCCTTGGAACAGCAACGAATCCAGTCAGGACTTCTGGCTGTATCGCGTCAACGTCGACCGCAACTGGCGCAGCAAGGCCTGGCAGTTCAACCCCGAGCAGGCCACCAACTACCTGTTCATGTGGGACGAGAAGCAGGCGCGCCAGCGCGAGCAGGTCGCACGCGAGCGTGAGCGCGAAGCCCGGCAGGCACGGATGCAGCAGGCGTTCCGTGCCCGTGACCAGCTCGACACCTACGAGCGCCTGACCCGGGAAGCGCGCAGCAATCCCCAGGCGCTGCTGGCGCGGCAGGTCAACGATGTGGACTACGCGCCGGGCAGTGGTGGCGACTATGGCGACCTGGTGCGTGGCGCTACCCATCCCGTACGTCTGATCGCCCGGGTGACCAAGACGAATAGCGATGGCTGGACCCTCGACTATCCCTATCCGATCCAGGCGCAGGTACCGGCCGGCACCTCGGCCAAGACCGGCTGGTATGTCCTGAGCGGCACCCTGCAGCTCGATCCGAAGGCGCGTGACGCCGACGACCTGCCCCTGACGCATCTGACGGCCAAGGTCGTGCAGCCCTGCACCAGCGAAGGTTGCAGCGACCTGCGCGATCCCCTGGCGCTGGCACGGGTGCAATTCGAAGACCCCGCCTGGACCCCCGAGGCGGCCCGCCAACAGCTCAAGGATGCCGGTCTCGGCGAGGAGCGCTTCTGATGAAACGGACTCTCAACGTCAAACTCCTGGCCGGTGCGGCGCTGGTCGTGGTGGTCGGTGGCTATTTCGGTCTCAAGGCCTATGCCGCTCATGTCGCCGACGGACGTCTGCGCGACTGGCTGTTCGAACACCGCCTGCAAGACAAGATCAGCTGGCAGTCGCTGTCCTCCTCACCGCTGGGCGGCACGATCAAGCTGCACGAGGTGCGCATCAGCGATGGGCCGAGCATCGCCCAGTTGACCCTCTCCGACCTCAAGGACGAACCCGCCCACCGCCGGGCGGATGTCCAGTTCGAAGGCGTGGCTTTTCCGCCCGACGCCAAGGGCCGCTCGACGGCGCTGCGCCTGCCCCTGGTTGGCGATCTGCTGCTCGCCAGCGGACGCGCCGAACTGGCGCCTTTTTCCGGCCGATTGAAATGGAACGTCGAGGATGAGCTGGCGGACATCGGCCTGACCCTGGACCTGCCGGAGCTGCTGGACGTGGATGCGAGCCTGTCGCTGGCCCAGGTCCGTCGCCTGGCCGAAGACCTGAGTGACATGGCCGACAGTGGCCAGCAGGTGGGCCAGCGCGGTCTGCTGTCATCCTTCGGTCTGCTGGGCAAGCTGCAGCAGAGCGCGCAACGCGCCGAGCTGAAGGGCTTGCAGGTGGATGTCACGGATCAGGGCTATTTCAAGCGCAGCCTGGCCCTGACCCGTCGCTATCTGCCACTCGACCCTACCGCGGGCGACTTCGACAAGCAGCGGGACCGGGCCCTGGCCGCGGCGCACCAGCAGCAGCGCAACGACTGCCTGCAGGACTTCCAGAGCCTGGGCGCGCGCGGCAGGGACCTCTGCAAGGGTCTGGTCGATCTGGCCGCCGGCGAAGAAGACGGTCTGCGGGTAAGCCTTGCGCCCAAGGAACGCGTGCGTCTGAGCGATACCCTGGAAGTCGCCCTGACCGCGGCCCTGGATCCGGCGGGCGCCGCCGGCCTGCTGGACCGCCTCAACCTGGAGTCGAAAAGCCTCTGACGGCAGCGCTCAGGCCCAGGCCTCCCGCAGCCTGGCCAGCGCCTCCTTGATCCGCGCCTCCGGCACCGCCGCGAAGCCCAGCACCAGTCCGGCGCGGGCGTCGGGCGGGGTCGGGCCCTCGGGCAGCCAGTAGCGCGACAGCGCGTTGAGTTCCACCCCGACCGCGGCCGCCCGCGCTACCAGTTCGGCTTCGCGGGCCAGCTGGGTGACCGGCAGGCACAGATGCAGGCCGGCCACTGGCACACCCGGCGGGGCGCAGCCGGCGACCTCTGGCCAGCCGGCCAGCAGGGCATCACGGCGACTGCGCGCGGCCCGACGCATGCGCCGGATATGGCGCTGGAAATGACCCTGCTCGATGAAATCGGCCATGACCGTCTGGGTGGCGCTGTCGAGATGGCGGATGCCGGCCCGTTGCAGCTCCAGCAGCGCCGGCACCAGCGCAGGCGGAGCTACCAGATAGCCCAGGCGCAGGCCGGGAAAGGCGATCTTGGAAAAGGTGCCGACATAGAGCACCCGACCGTGGCGATCCAGCGCGGCCAGGGGCGCCAGCGGCGCACCCTGGTAGCGGTATTCGCCGTCGTAGTCGTCCTCGACGATCCAGGCGTCCGTCTGCCGTGCCCAGTCCAAGAGCGCCAGGCGGCGCGGCAGGGAGAGCACGGCGCCGGTGGGATACTGGTGCGAAGGGGTGACATAGACCAGTCGGCAGTCCCGCTGGCCTGCCAGTTGCTCCACCACCAGCCCTGCCGTATCCACCGGGATTCCCTGCAGCCGCGCCCCGCCACTCTGCAAGGCCAGGCCCGCGGCGCGATAGCCGGGATCCTCCATGGCCGCCAGGGCGCCGGGCGCCAGCAGCAGCCGGGCGCAGAGTTCGATGGCCTGCTGGGCGCCGCTGGTGATGAGGATCTGCTCGGGTGCGCAGACCAGGCCTCGCGCCTGGCGCAGATAGGCACAGAGCAGGCGGCGCAGTCGCGGTTCGCCGCCGGGTTCGCGATAGCCCAGCAGCGCCGGTTCCGGCTGACGCCAGAAGCGCTGCTGCAGCCGCGCCCAGGTGGCGAAGGGAAACAGATCCACCGCCGGCAGGCCGACCCGAAAGGCGCACGGCGCGCCGGGCGGCACGCTGGCCAGGGGCAAGGGGGCCGCCCTGGTCGTGGCTTCGGGAGCGGCCAGCGCTCGGGTCACGGGCGCGACATAGGTGCCGTCGCCCGGGCGGCTGTCGAGAAAACCTTCGGCCAGCAGCTGCTCGTAGGCGGCGGTCACGGTATTGCGCGAGATCCCCAGCAGCCGCGCCAGTTCGCGACTGGCCGGCAGCCGCACCCCGGCGGCCAGCTCACCGGCCAGGATGCGCTCGCGCAGGCCCTGGTAGAGCTGGCGCGCCAGCCCCTGACCCGGCTCCAGCAACAGCCCCGACGGCTCGAATCCCAGCATGGATTGGCACCCTGAAAGTCATGGAAATTGGCTCTTACAGGGAGCCAAAGGCGACCTTAGCATGGTCGGACATCGCTGGAGTTCCTATCCATGTATCCCAATCCCGCCTTCTGTCTCGACGACCTGCCCAGGCTGCACCAGCACCTGCGCGATCACGCCCTGGCGCTGCTGGTCAGCCAGACCGAGGCCGGTCCGCTGGTGAGTCATCTGCCGCTCTGGCTGGCGCCCGACGAGGGTCCCTATGGCACCCTCTATGGCCATCTGGCACGCAGCAATCCCCAGGCGCAGGCACTGGTCGGGGCCCCTGTCGCGCTGGCGGTGTTCCAGGGTCCCCAGGCCTATGTCAGCCCGGCCTTCTATCCCGGCAAGGCCGAACATGGGCGGGTGGTGCCGACCTGGAACTACCAGGCGGTGCACGCCCGCGGCAGCGTCGAGGTGTTCGATGACCCCGAGCGTCTGCTGCAGTTGCTGGAGCGCCTCACCGACCAGCACGAAGCCGGGCGTGCCCGGCCCTGGCAGGTCGCGGATGCGCCCGCGGATTATGTCCAGGGCATGCTGCGCGCCATCCGCGGCCTGCGCCTGCCCCTCGACAGCCTCCAGGGCCTCGCCAAGCTCAGCCAGAATCGCAACGCCGCCGATCGCGAAGGTGTCCGCCAGGGTCTGGCCGCCAGCTCGGTACCCGGCGACCAGGCCCTGGCCGCCCTGATCCCCTCTCCTGCCTGACCCTGGAGCCACCCATGACCATCCGCCCCCTGAGCGAAGCCGATCACGCCGTCTGGCACGACCTCTGGCAAGCCTACCTGGCCTTCTACGAGACCGTGCTGCCGGAGGCCACCTATGCCCGCACCTGGCAGCGCCTGCTCGATCCCGCCCAGCCCCTGCATGGCGCCCTGGCCTGGGACGGCGAGCGGCCCCTGGGCCTGGTGCACTTCATCTATCACCCGTCCTGCTGGACCGAGAGCGACTACTGCTACCTGCAGGATCTCTATGTCGCCCAGGACCACCGCGGCGGCGGCCTGGGCCGTGCCCTGATCGAGCACGTCTATGCCCGTGCCAAAGCGGACGGCTGCGACCGGGTGCACTGGCTGACCCAGGAGACCAACTATGCGGGACGCCAGCTCTACGATCGCATCGCCACCCGCTCCGGCTTCATCCAGTACCGCCACCTGCTGGGAGACAGATCATGACCCCGCTCGACTGGACCCCGGCCCTTCCACCCCAACCCCGGCTACTGCAGGGTCGCCATGTACGCCTGGAACCCCTGGACCCGCCGCGTCACGGCGACGATCTCTGGGAGGCCCTGCACGACCGGGATCCGGCCCTGTGGGACTATCTGCCCTATGGCCCCTTCACCGAGCGGGCCGCCTTCGACAGCTGGCTGGCCGGCCTGGCCCAGGGGCGCGATCCGCTTTTCTATGCGGTAGTGGACCCCCGCGACGGTCGCGCCCTGGGGCAACTCAGCCTGATGAGCATCGTCCCCGAACACGGCAGCATCGAGATCGGCCATGTCGCCTTCGGCGGGCGCCTGCAGCGCACGCCCCTGGCTACCGAGGCCTTCTATCTGCTGATGCAGGAGGCCTTCGCCCTCGGCTATCGGCGCCTGGAGTGGAAGTGCGACAACGCCAATACCCGCTCGAAACGCGCCGCCGAACGCCTGGGCATGCGCCCTGAGGGGCTGTTCCGCCAGCACCGGGTGGTCAAGGGCCGCAATCGCGACACCGCCTGGTTCAGCCTGCTGGATCACGAATGGCCCACGGTCGACGCCGGCTTCCGGCGCTGGCTGGCGGCGGAGAATTTCGATGCCGAAGGACGCCAGCTCAGCGCCCTGGCTGTCACGCCCGGCAAATGAGAAGCAATACCAACGGAGCAGGCAAAGCGTTATCCTAGAGGGGTTGCTACCACCAATCTCCCTTCGCCGTGACCGCCATCCACGTCCTACTCGTCGACGACCACCGCAAGCTGCGTGAGCCCCTGGCGATCTACCTGCGTCGCCAGGGGCTCGAAGCCACCACCGCAGCCGATGCCACGCGGATGAAGGCGTTGCTCGCGCAGCAGCGCTTCGATGTCATCGTCCTCGACGTGATGCTGCCGGATGGCGACGGCTTCAGTCTCTGCCGTGAGCTACGCCAGCGCGACACGACGCCGATCATCCTGCTCACCGCCCGGGGCGAGGTGGATGACCGGGTGCTTGGTCTGGAACAGGGCGCCGACGACTACCTGACCAAGCCCTTCGAACCGCGCGAACTGGTGGCACGGATTCGCACCCTGCATCGTCGCTACCAGGCGACCGCTCCGACGTCTCCGAGCGAGCCTGTACCGGCGGCGATCTATCGTTTCGCGGGCTGGCACTACGCCGCCGTCAGTCAGCGCCTGCACTACCCGGACGGCAGCACCCGCCGCCTGGGTCAGGCGGAGGCGCGCCTGCTGCTGGCCTTCCTGTGTCAGCCCCAGACCGTGCTGCATCGTGATCTATTGCTGCACCAGGTACAGCCGCCCGATCGCGCGCTGGAAGACCGCAGCCTGGATCGCCAGGTCAGTCGCCTGCGCCTGCGGTTGGCCGATCCGACAGGCGAATCGCCGCTGCGGACCGTCTGGGGCCGCGGCTATCTGCTGGACTGCCCGGTGGAGGCCCTGGACGGCCCATGATCGCGCCTTGGCGTAGCTGGCTGCAGGGCATCACCCCCCGCCTCTGCCTGCTGTTCTGCGCGGCCTTGCTGCTGGCGCACGCGGCCGCGGCGCTGGTCCTGCACCAGACCGGCGCGCTGGTCCATCCGTTGTCCTATGGCCAGGCCTTGGAGCGCCTGGCGGTGGCCCGTACTGCGGTCGAGCGCCTGCCGACGGCGCAGGCGCAAGCCCTGCTGCGGGTGCTGGCCGAGTCACCGGCACAGGTCTGGATAGCCACGACGCCGGAGGTGGCGCCCTTCCCCATGCTCGCGGAAGAACGCCGCCTGACCCGGGATCTGGCGCGGCGCCTTGGACAGGCCGAAGAGGGTCTGGTGATGCAGCTGGAAGGCCTCGCCGGCGACGCCGCCCGCGCCTCACCGCTGACCCCGGCCGGCTGGGCACCCCTGCGCTTGCGCAGCAGCGTGCGCCTTTCGGACGGTCGCTGGCTCAATGCCGTGCAGTATCCGGCACGCAGCGACGGCTGGCTGACCGCCCTGGGCTGGTCGCTGCTGCTGGGCGCCCTCCCAGTGCTGCTGCTGGCCTGGCTGTTGATCGGCCAACTGGTACGGCCGCTCCAACGGCTCACCCGCGCCGCGGAGGGACTCAGCCGGGGCGAGCGCAGTCGCCTGGAGGTCCGTCAGGGCCCACGCGAGGCCAGGGAACTGGCCGCGGCCTTCGAGCTGATGCAGGAACGGCTGCTGCGCCACCTGGATGATCGGGTGCGCATGCTGGCCGCCATCAGCCACGACTTCAACACTCCACTGGCTGCGCTGCGGGTGCAATTGGCCCTGCTGGAGCCTTCGGTCGAGCGCGACGACATGGAAGAAAGCCTGGCCGAACTGGACGCCATGGTGCAGGAAACCCTCGACTTCATCCGTGGCGAGCGCCGGACCGAAAGCCACCAGGATGTCGACCTCGTCGCCCTGCTGCAGGCATTGCAGGATCGCTATCAGGCATTGGGCCAGACGGTGACCTGGTCGGGCACCGGCGCGGCACTGCTCCGCGGTCGCCCACTGGCCCTCAAGCGCGCCCTGGGCAATCTGCTCGACAACGCCCTGCAGCACGGTAGCAGCGCCACACTGGAGCTGTCGCGCCCCGCGCCACAGCTGCTCCGCCTGGACATCCTCGACGACGGACCCGGCCTGCCGGAAAACCAACTGGAACGGGTCTTCGAACCCTTCTACCGGCCTCCGGGCCAGGACAGCGCTCGTGGCCTCGGTCTCGGCCTGGCCATCGCCCGGGCCTGTATCCTCGCCCATGGCGGCGAGCTGCAACTGCACAATCGCCCGCAAGGCGGCCTCTGCGCCCGGATCCTGCTGCCGTCGCCCCCCTAGCAGCCAGATATCCCGTAGGAGCGGCCCATGGCCGCGATCGTCCAAACAAAAGATCTTGTCGCGCCAGGACAATGGCTCCCAGGGTAGCGCCACCTTGATCGATCAGGATCTGGCTGATGCTGGAGATGACCGCCTGCTCGAATAGCGCCCTCTCCCTCCGGGGCGCGCCTCACAGCGAAGTCCCAAGTGGAAAAGGCTCCGCCGTTTTCCACGCTACGGTTACAGCACCAGCGCAGTGGAGGTTCCACGTGGAGCATCTGGCTCCCTTAGAAGCTCAGAGTCGCGCTCACCCAGAGATGGCGACCATAGTTCACCGTGCCATAGGTCTCGTCGTCCAGGCGCCGATCGTTCAGGTTGCGGATAGCGGCATTGAAGCTCAGGTTGCGCGTCGCCACGAAACCGCCGCCCACGTCCCAGGTGGTATAGGCCGGCGCCGCTTCGCCGGTCAGGGTGGCGTCGTATTCCTCACCGTAGTAATCCAGCGCCGTCCACAGATTGAGGCGGTCCGACAGGGTCCAGTCCAGGCGGACGTTGGCCTTGCGCTCCGGAGTCAGGGCCAGGGGCGCACCCTGGTTGGGACCGCTGCGCTGCTCCGAATCGAGATAGGTGAAGTTGCCACCCAGCCGCAGGACCTCGGTGATGTCCCAGCCACCGCTGAGCTCCACGCCGCGGATCACCGCCTCGTCGACGTTGATGCGGTCCATGCGGATGTAGCCATTCCAGCGCTCGGTGGTGGTGACCGTGGACAGCTTGTCCTGAAAGTCGTTGTAGAACAGCGTCGCCGCCGCTTCCAGATTGCGTCGGTTGGACCAGAGCGCCGCCACCTCGTAGTTGGTACTGGTTTCCGGCTTGAGATCCGGATTGCCGAGCATGACGAAGCGGTTGCGCCGCAGATAGGCGTAACCCGGTGCAACAGCGCGGATTTCCGGTGCCTTGAAGCCGCGCGAGACGCCGCCCTTGAAGGTCCACTCGGGAGTGGCGTGCCAGACCCCGTAGAGCCGCGGACTCCAGTGATTGCCGTACAGCTCGTGGTGATCCAGGCGCAGTCCACCGGTGAGCGCGAAGCTGTCGGTGATGGCCCACTCGTCCTCGGCGAACAGCGCCTGCTGGGTCACCGCGAAGGAATACTGGCGGCGATCGTTCAGCCCCTGGTTCCAGTCCTGCACCTCGCCACGGTTGTATTGCAGACCGGTGGTGAGCAGGTGGTCATCCAGGGGCGTCACCAGCTTGGCATCGAACACGGTGTTCTCGACCTGGGGCTTGCGCCCATAGACATCGGTCTGCTCCGGCGTGGCAAGGCCTTCGCGAGAGGTCTCTTCGTGCAGCAGCGACACGTCCGAGCGCAGCCCGCCGGTCCAGTGGCCGGTGTGACTCAGCGACCAGTGATCGCGGTCGTTGTCCTGCTGGCGGGTCGCCCAGTTGTCGCTCAGGCCGTCGCCGTTGCGCAGGCGCGTCTGCCCGGCTTCCAGCAGGAATTCTTGGTTCTCGGTCGGGGTGAAGACCAGACGCCCGGTCAGGTCGCGATGGCGCGCCTTGCTGAAGCCCTGGGTCCGCTCGATGTCGTCGTCGGCCTGGCGATCCAGGTAGCGGCCCCAGAGCTGCAGACCGAGCAGGTCGGTGTGCAGCGGTCCGCTCAGAAAGAATTGGCCCTGGCGCGAATTGCCCTGGTCGCGGTGCTGCTGGGCGATGTAGTCGGTGGTCAGGGAGCCGTGCCAGGTGGCGGCGTTCTTCTTGGTGATGATGTTGATCACCCCGCCGATGGCGTCGGAGCCATACAGCGAGGACATGGGCCCGCGTACCACCTCGATCCGCTCGATGGCCGCCGCCGGCGGAATGAAGCTCTGCTCGTAGCCGCGATTGCCGTTGACCCGCGACTCCCGCGCGCTCTGCCGCTTACCGTCCACCAGGATCAGGGTGTAGTCCCCCGGCATGCCCCGGATGGAGATATCGGTTTCATTGGCCGCACCGTTGACCACCACGCCCTCGACGTCGCGCAGGGCGTCGCCCAGATCGCGGATCGGGCGCTTGCGCAGGGTCTCGGCGTCGATCACGGTGACTGAAGCGGGTGCGTCCTCCAGACGCTGTTCGAAGCCGGCGGCGGTGACCACCGTGGTGTCGAGATCGGTGATCTCTTCGGCTTGGACCGCCAGGCTGGCGGCGGCCAGGCCAAGCGCCAGCGGCGTAGCGATGAAACGTTGCAACCTGGCCATGAGCCATGCCCTCCGATGAAAGGGCATGGATGGTAATGATTGACGTTACGGAAATTGGGACAGGTTGAGACAGCGGCATTCACTCGCCGCGGATATAGCCTTCCAGATGGCGGATCAGCTCCGCCTGCTGGACGGTGGTCGCCTTGACCAGGTCGCCGATGGACAGCAGCCCGATCAGCTTGCCGTTGCCCATCACCGGCAGGTGACGCAGGTGGTGGTCGGTCATCATCTGCATGCAGTCGCCCACGGTCTGCTGCGGCAGCACGATGATGACCGCTTCGGTCATGATCTCGCTGACCGGGGTCGCATAGGAGGAGCGCCCCTGCAAGGCCACCTTGCGCGCATAGTCGCGCTCGCTGACGATGCCCACCAGTTCGCCGTCGCGCATCACCGGCAGCGCCCCGACGTTCTTTTCCGCCATCAGGCGCAGGGCGTCGAGCACCCAGGCGTCGGGGGCGATGGTGTAGACGTCCTGCTGGGTCTTCAGGGCAAGCAACTGGGCGACGGTTTTCATTGTGGTTCTCCTGAGGTGAGGCGAGCGTGACCGGAGGTGCCTGGCAGGGCCGGTCAGTCGATTACATCAGGCCACCTGAACGCCCTTGTCGCCCGAACGACGTCGATCCCGCCACAGGCGCCATGCCAGGGCCAGCAGAAAACCGGCCGTCAGCAGCATCACCAGGGTGGGCGCCGGGGCGCTGTCCCAGACCAGGCTCAGCAGCACCCCGCCCAGGGCCGCCATCACGGCCAGGGTGGTGGCCAGCAGCAGCATCCAGCCAAAGGAACGGGTCAGCAGAAAGGCCGTGGCACCGGGGGCGATCAGCAGCGCCACCACCGGCACCATGCCCACCGCCTGCAGTGCGCCGACCACGGTCAGGGCGATCAGACCGAGCAGGCCGTAGTGCAGCAGCCCCACCCGCAGCCCCAGGGCCCGGGCCTGGGCCGCGTCGAAGGCCAGCACCAGCAGGTCGCGCCAGCGGCAGGCCAGCGCCAGCACCACCAGGCCGGTGATCACCGCCATCTGCCAGAAGGCCGCCGGGGACACCCCCAGCAGGTCGCCGAGCAGGATGTGGTCCAGGTGCAGCTCGGTGGGCAGCCTGGCGTGCAGCACCAGGCCCAGGCCGAACATGCCGGAAAAGACCACGCCCATCAGGGTGTCCTGCTTTACCCGGCTGTGGCGCTTGAGATAGCCGGTGGCCAGGGCGCAACCCAGCCCCGCGACGAAGGCGCCCGCCACCAGCGGTGCCCCCAGCGCCGAGGCCAGCACCAGGCCGGGAAAGACCGCGTGGGCGATGGCATCGCCCAGCAACGCCCAGCCCTTGAGCACCAGGAAACAGGACAGCAGCGCCGTGGGCACCGCCACCAGCACGGCCATCAGCAATGCCTGGCGCAGGAAGTCGACTTCGAGGGTCAGCAGCAGCCAGTCCATCAGCCCGCCTCCGCCGTCTGCCGTGCCCGGCGCCGGTTGGCCAGCAGGCCGTGACGCGGCGCCAGGACGAAGGCCAGCAGAAAGATCAGGGTCTGCAAGACCACCACGCAGCCCCCGGTGGCGCCGTCGAGGAAATAGCTGAGGTAGGTGCCGAGGAGCCCGCTGCCAACGCCGATGGCGACGCTGATCAGCACCACCCGCGAGAAGCGATCGCTGAGCAGATAGGCCGTCGCCCCCGGCGTCACCACCAGGGCGATGACCAGGAAGGCGCCCACCGTCTGCATCGCCGCCACGGTGCTCAGCGCCAGCAGGGTAAAGAACAGCAGCCGGTACAGGGTGGGATTGAGACCGCAGGCGCGCGCCTGGCCCTCGTCGAAAAACACCAGCAGCAGGTCGCGCCACTTGAGCAGCAGCACCAGCAGCGAGACGGCGGCGATAGTCAGCAACTGGCGACTGGCCTCGGGGGTAATGGCCAGGATGTTGCCGAAGACGATGGTCTGGATGTCCACCGCGACCGGCGCCAGCGAGACCAGGAACAGCCCGCCGCCAAAGAAGGCGCTGAAGATCAGGCCGATGATGACGTCTTCCTTGAGCCGGGTGTACTGCCGCAGCCCGAGCATGGCGCCGGCCGCCGCGCCGCCGGCGAGAAAGGCGCCCAGGGCCAGCGGCAGGCCGAGCAGATAGGCGCCGGCCACGCCGGGCACCACCGCGTGGGACAGGGCATCGCCGATCAGCGACCAGCCCTTGAGCATCAGGTAGGCGGAAAGAAAGGCGCACAGCCCGCCCACCAGCGCCGCCGCGCCCAGGGCATTTCTCATGTAGCCGTAGGCCAGGGGTTCCAGCAGCCCTTCCATCAGGCACGCTCCCGCCGCCTCGGCTCCGCTTGCAGCCCGTCAAACAGCCGCAGGGCGCCGCCAAAGGTGCGTTCCAGGTTCTCCCGGGTAAAGACCTCGGCCGTCGGCCCCTGGGCCAGCACGGTGCGATCGAGCAACACGGTGCGGTCGCAGAAGCGTTCGATGCTGGCCAGGTCGTGGGTCGACACCAGCATAGAGCGACCTTCGGCGCGCAGCGCCTGGAGCAATTCGATGATGGCCCGTTCGGAGGTGGCGTCCACCCCGGTGAAGGGTTCGTCCAGGAGGATCACCCGGCTGTCCTGGGCCAGGGCGCGGGCGAGGAAGACGCGCTTCTTCTGGCCACCGGAGAGTTCGCCGATCTGCCGCTTGCGCAACGCGGTCAGCCCCACCCGGGCCAGGGCGGCGTCCACCGCCTGGTGATCGGCGGCGCGGGCCAGGCGCAGGAAATTCATCCGCCCATAGCGGCCCATGAGCACCACGTCCTCCACCCGCACCGGAAAGTCCCAGTCCACGTCTTCGCTCTGGGGGACGTAGGCGACGAGGTTGCGCTTGAGCGCCTGGGCCACCGGCAGGTCATCGACCCTTACCTGGCCGGAACGGACCGGCACGAAGCCCATGATCGCCTTGAACAGCGTCGACTTGCCGCTGCCGTTGACGCCCACCAGGGCGGTGATGGAGCCGCCGGGTACCACCAGGCTGGCGTCGCGCAGGGCGGTATGGCCATTGCGATAGGTCACGCTGACCCCCTCGAGCGCGATCATGGCGCCAGCCCCTTCACCAGGGTTTCGGTGGTGACCCGCAGCAGATCGAGATAGGTGGGCACCGGTCCCTCGGCGGCGCTCAGGGAGTCGACATAGAGCACCCCGCCATAGCGAGCGCCGCTCTCCCGTGCCACCTGCTCGGCCGGTGCGGCGGAAACCGTGCTTTCGCTGAACACCGCCGGAATCCGCTCGGCGCGCACCGTCTCGATCACCCGGCGGACCTGCTGCGGCGTGCCCTGGGCGTCGGCGTTGATCGGCCAGAGATAGAGCTCCCTGAGCCCCAGGTCGCGCGCCAGGTAGCTGAAGGCGCCCTCGCTGGACACCAGCCAGCGCCGCTGTTCGGGAATCGCCTGCAGCTGCTGGCGCAGGGGTTCGAGGGTGGCGGTGATGCGCGCCTTGTAGGCTTCGGCGTTGCGACGATAGGTCTCGGCCTGGGCCGGGTCGTGCTGCACCAGGGCATCACGGATGTTGTCGACGTAGATCAGCGCTGCCTGGGGTGACATCCAGGCATGGGGATTGGGCTTGCCGGCATAGGGACCTTGAGCGATGGCGATGGGCTCGACACCCCGCGAGACCACAGCGCTGGGCACGTCCTTCATGCGGCTGAAGAAGCGCTCGAACCAGAGCTCCAGATTGAGGCCGTTCCACAGCACCAGCTGGGCGTCGCGCGTCTTGAGCAGATCGCCCGGAGTGGGCTGGTAGTTGTGGATCTCGGCGCCGGGCTTGGTGATGGATTCCACCCGCGCGGCGTCGCCCGCCACATTACGCGCCATGTCGGCGATCACCGTGAAGGTGGTGACCACCTTGAACGGCTCCGCCGCCTGAGCGACGTTGCCCAGCAGCAATCCCAGCAGACCCGCCAGGGTCCAGCGTCTCGTCTTCTCCAGCATCCGGCCCGCCTCTCGGTGGTTATAGCCTTGGCTAAATTAGATAGCACAACCTATCAGAGGTGCAGGAAGACTTTGTAACCTGGGATGAGAGGGATAAGGGACAGGGACGAACAGGGCAAGGCGCCTCGCTCAGGACAGGGCGGAGGCGCTGATGAGGGCTGCAGAGGCCGGCGGGACCGGCCTGATTGGCATGGATCAGTGCGCGGCGTGGGCCGTCATGCCGCGCGAGCGCTCGGGCTGGGTCTCCAACGGACGCCGTTCGGCGTGACCGTCGAGCAGCTTGTCCAGCAGACCGCGCAGGGCGCGTTTCTTGAGATCTTTCAGCATCGCGAATCCTCCCGGGATCGTTATAGCCTTGGCTATATTAAATAGCAGACCCTATCGAGAGGTGTTAGTGCTTTTTATCAATCGGATAAATAGAGGCGCCCTAAACCTCTCGGGCTAGAGCGATCGGACAAACCGGGAGCGATGCCTAGTCACCCTCCTCCACCCGCGTCCTCAGGCGGCGACGGGCTTCCTGCGGCGCCAGGCCGGTCCAGCGCCGGAAAGCCCGACGGAAATTGCGCAGATCGCCAAAGCCGGTCTGGAAGGCCACCTCGGCCAGCGCAAGGTCGGCCCGGCCGAGCAGCGTCAGGGCGCGATCACGACGCGCTTCGTCGACCAGCGCCTGATAGTGGGTACCCGCCGCTTCGAGCCGGCGCCGCAGCGTCCGTTCGCTGAGATTGAGCGGCGCGGCCAGTTGCGCCAGGGTCGGCGGCGCATCCAGCCGCTTGCGGATCTCGCGCTGCAGGCCCTCGACCAGATCCGTTCGCAGCGGATCGTAGCCAGCCTTTGCGCCCAGCAATTCGATCACCTCGGCGGCCACGGCGTCATCGCGGGTGGCGAGGGGCAGGTCCAGCCAGGCGGGATCGAATTCGATGGCGGTCACCGGCGCGGCGAAACGCACCGGGCACTCGAACAAGGCCGCATAGCGCTCGCCATGCGGTGGAGCGGGATAATCCAGGCTCAGCGCCCGCGGCGGCAACCGTGTCCCGGCCAGATGGCGGGCGACGCCTAGCACGCTGGCCAGCCCCTCCTCCATGTAGAAGGCGGTCACCGCCGGCTCGTGGAAGCGTGGCGTCAGCACCAGCCGCACCGCCGCCGCCCCCTGCTCCAGGCCATAGTCGAGCATGGCACCGGCCTGCTGCTGGTAGTGCAACCCCAGCTCCAGGGCCGCGCCCAGGGTGGCGCAGGCCTGCATGCCGAGACCGACCAGGCCGAGCGAGACGCTGGTCTGCCGGGCGCCGACCGCCAGGCCCAGGCCGTCGTCGCCCAGTTGCGCCAGGCAGCGCCTGACCAGCAGATAGCCCTGCCGGTGCGACAGGCGAAAGCCCGGCCGCTGCACGTCGGCCGCCGTGAACCCCAGGCCGCGGCAGAGTCGCTCCACGTCGGCGTTGCGGTCGGCCGCCACGCGCAGCAGCAGCCGCGACACCTGGGGCGGCGCCGAGGCACGGGAAAAGCGCGGATCGACGGGGTCCGGCATGACGACGCTCCTCGGGCGAGAACCTGGCTGGACGTTAACCCAGTGGCGACCGGGCGAAAATCCCTCGGCAACGGCTGTCCGTTTCGGCCCCCTTCCCTGGCCGCCGCCACCCTGCCGTGGCCCCTCGACCCGCCGCTAAGGTTGCCTCGACACCCACGCGTGGAGACCTGCATGAACGACGACCTCTCCTACCAGGACTGCGGCGAGCGCATCTGCATCGTCGGCGGCGGCCCCGGCGGCCTGTGCATGGCCCGCGCCCTCAAGCGCCGCGGCCTGGACTACGAGCAGTTCGAGCGCCACAGCGACTTCGGCGGCGTCTGGGACCTGGATAACCCCGGCACGCCCATGTACGAATCCGCCCACTTCATCTCGTCGCGGGACCTCTCGGGCTTTCTCGACTATCCGATGCCCCGCGCCTTTCCCGACTATCCCGGCAATCGCCAGATCCTCGACTACCTGCGCGCCTTCGCCCGCACCTTCGGGCTCTATGCCCAGGCCCGCTTCAACACCGCCGTCGAACGGGTCGACAAGGATGCGGATGGCCGCTGGATCGTCACCCTCGACAGCGGTGAACGCCGCCGTTATCGGGCGCTGATCTGCGCCACCGGCTGCAACTGGGACCCCAACCTGCCGGAGATCCCGGGGCACTTCAGCGGCGAGATCCGCCACGCGGTCAGCTACCGGCGTGCGGCGGAATTCCAGGGCAAGCGGGTGCTCATCGTCGGCGCCGGCAATTCCGGAGCCGACATCGCCTGCGATGCCGCCGCCAACGCCGAGCGCGCCTTCATCAGCCTGAGGCGCGGCTATCACTTCATCCCCAAGCACCTCTTCGGCGTGCCGGCGGACGTCTTCGGCGAACGCGGTCCGCGCCTGCCGCTGTGGCTGGAACGGCCGCTGTTCCAGGGTCTGCTGCGCCTGCTGCAGGGCGACCTGACCCGCTTCGGCCTGCCGAAGCCGGACCACCGCCTGTTCGAAAGCCATCCGCTGCTCAACAGCCAGCTGCTGCACCACCTGCAGCACGGCAACATCCAGGCACGGCCGGACGTCTCGCACTTCGAGGGCGACCAGGTGGTGTTTCGCGATGGCAGCCGGGAAGGTCTCGACCTGGTCCTCTATGCCACCGGCTATCGCTGGAGTTGCCGCTACGCCGCCGACTACTTCAGCTGGCAGCACGGCCGGCCGCAGCTCTACCTGTCCATCTTCAGTCGTGAACACCGCAACCTGTTCGGCATCGGCTATCTGGAGACCAATTCCAGCGCCTACAAGCTGTTCGATCAGGAAGCCCACCTGATCGCCTGCCACCTGGCCGACCAGCTCCAGCGCCCGCACCAGGCCCGCGAATTCCAGGCGCTGATCCAGCAGGACGACCCGGACCTCTCCGGCGGCATCCGCTTCGTCGACTCGCCCCGCCACGCCGTCTACCTGGAGGTGCACGCCCTGCAGAACCATCTGCGCCAGCTGCGTCGCCGGCTGGGCTGGAGCGACCTGACCCCGGGTTATTTCGATCCCCTGCGCCAGGCGCCCGAGCCGCTTCCGGCCAGCCTGCCCACCCCGTCCTGAGCGAGCCTGCCCATGAGCGACGTCATCCTGATCACCGGTGCCGCCGGCGGCATCGGTCAATGCCTGGCGCGGCAACTCAGCCGCCGACCGGTCCAGCTGGTCCTGGTGGATCGCGACGCCAGGGGCCTGGCCGCCCTGCGCGCCGAGCTGGGCGAAACCACCCTGACCTACGCCGCCGATCTCTGCGACGAAGACCAGCTCGTCGCCCTGATCGACTTCGTCCAGCAGCGCTGCGGTCGCCTCGATGCCCTGATCAACAACGCCGCCATCGTCCGCGTCGGCCCCCTCACCGAACGCTCTCCGGCGAGCATTCGCCAGGAACTCGACATCAACCTGCTGGCGCCCCTGCTGCTCGCGCGGCTGGCCATTCCCCTGCTCCGGCGCTCGACCAACGCCCGGCTGGTCACCACCGTCTCGCTGGCGGGCATCTTTCCCACCCCGGAGAGCCCCGTCTATTGCGCCAGCAAGTTCGGCCTGCGCGGCGCCATGCTCGCCCTGGCGCAGGATCTCGCGCCCCAGGGCATCCGCGTCTGCTGCGTCCTGCCGTCGGCCACCGACACCCCGATGCTGCGCCACGAGGCCATCGCCGGCGGCAACGCCCTGCAATTCATGGATCCGCCCCAGTCACCCGATACGGTGGCGCGGCTGCTGGTGCGGGTGCTGGATCGACCGCGCCTGGAAAGCGCGCCGCGCGCCGGCGAACTCTGGCTGAGCCGGCTGGCAATGCTGGTGCCCGACCTGCTGCCGCGCCTATTGCCGTTCTTTCAGCGCCGTGGCGAACGCGGCCTGCGTCGCTATCTCAGCGACCTGGAGCAACGCGGCCTGGCCGAACGCCACGAAGGCACCTGGCGCCTGCGCCCGGACGACCGACCCGACTAGCCTTCTTTCGGAAACAAAAAAAGGGGCCCGCAGGCCCCAAGGGAAATCGAAGTGATCTCAGCCTTCGATTTCGATCAACACCTCGCCCGGATTGACTCGGTCGCCCTTGGCCACCCGCACCGCGGTGACGGTGCCGGCGATGGGCGCCTGGATCTCGGTTTCCATCTTCATGGCTTCGGTGACCAGCACGCCCTGCCCGGCCCTGACCTGGTCACCCTCCTTGACCAGCACCTCGACGATGTTGCCCGGCATGGTAGTGCTGACGTCGCCCGGACGCTCCGCCTGGCGCCGCCGCTGACCGCCCTCGGCGACGAAGTCACCACTGGCCTCGAACACCACCTCTTCCGGCACCCCGTCGATGGACAGGTAGAAGTGCCGCTTGCCCTCGCTCTTGAGGCCGATGCCGGTGATGTCCACCTGGTAGGTCTCGCCGTGCACGTCGACGCTGAAGGCGGTCGGCACGCCCTGGCCGCCCACCGCGGCCACGCCATCGGCCGAGGGCATGGGCATGGGCAGCAGGGCTTCCGGCACCAGGGTCCCGGCGGCGCGTTCCTCGAGGAACTTGCGCCCGATGTCGGGGAACATGGCAAAGGTCATCACGTCTTCTTCGCTCTTGGCCAGGTCACCGATCTCGGCGCGCAGCCGGGCCAGCTCGGGACTGAGCAGATCGGCCGGCCGCACCTCGATGACCTCTTCCTGGCCGATGGCCTGCTTGCGCAGCTGCTCGCAGATGGCGCCCGGCGCCTTGCCGTAGCGGCCCTGCAGATAGAGCTTCACCTCGTTGGTGATGGTCTTGTAGCGCTCGCCGGCCAGCACGTTGAAGAACGCCTGGGTGCCGACGATCTGCGAGGTCGGGGTCACCAGGGGCGGATAGCCCAGGTCCTTGCGCACCCGCGGGATCTCTTCCAGCACCTCGTTCATGCGATTGAGGGCGCCCTGCTCGCGCAACTGGTTGGCCAGGTTGGAGATCATGCCGCCCGGTACCTGGTTGACCTGCACCCGGGTGTCGACCCCGGTGAATTCGCTCTCGAACTGGTGGTACTTCTTGCGCACCGCATGGAAATACAGGCCGATCTCCTGCAGCAGCTCCAGGTCCAGGCCGGTGTCGTAGGGCGTGTCGCGCAGGGCCGCGACCATGGATTCGGTCCCCGGGTGGCTGGTGCCCCAGGCCATGCTGGAGATCGCCGTGTCGATGCGATCGGCGCCATTCTCCACCGCCTTGAGCTGGCACATGGCGGCCACCCCGGCGGTGTCGTGGGAGTGCACCACCACGTCCAGGGTCAGGGCCTCCTTGAGCGCCTTGACCAGCTCGCCGGTGGCATAGGGCGTCAGCAGGCCGGCCATGTCCTTGATGGCGATGGAGTCCACGCCCAGGTCGGCCATGCGCCGCGCCTGGTCGACGAAGGCCGCGACGGTGTGCACCGGGCTGGTGGTGTAGCAGAGGGTGCCCTGGGCATGCTTGCCGCTGGCCTTGACCGCGCGGATGGCGGTTTCCAGGTTACGCACATCGTTCATGGCATCGAAGATGCGGAAGACGTCGGTGCCATTGGCGGCGGCGCGCTCGACGAAGGCCTCCACCACGTCATCGCTGTAGTGCCGGTAGCCGAGCAGATTCTGGCCGCGCAGGAGCATCTGCAGCCGGGTATTGGGCAGCGCCTTGCGCAGCTGGCGCAGACGCTCCCAGGGGTCTTCCTTGAGGAAGCGCACGCAGGCGTCGAAGGTGGCGCCGCCCCAGACTTCCAGCGACCAGTAGCCGACCTGGTCGAGCTTGGCGCAGATCGGCAGCATGTCTTCGGTGCGCATGCGGGTCGCCAGCAGCGATTGATGGGCGTCGCGCAGGATGGTGTCGGTGATCTGGATGCTTTTCATTGTTCTGTCGTCCTTACAGACCGGCGTGGGCGGCGATGGCGGCGGCGATGGCGATGGCCAGGTGCGTCGGGTTGCGCTTGATCGAGTACTGGGTCAGCTCCGGATGGCTTTCCACGAAGCTGGTGTTGAAGCGCCCGCTGCGGAATTCGGGATCGCGTAGGATGGCCCCGTAATAGGGCGCGGTGGTCTTCACCCCCTGCACGCGCATGTCGTCCAGGGCGCGCAGGCCGCGATCCATGGCCTCTTCCCAGGTCAGCGCCCAGACGATCAGCTTGAGGCACATAGAGTCGTAGTACGGCGGGATCACGTAGCCGGTATAGATGGCGGTGTCGGTGCGCACCCCCGGTCCGCCCGGCGCGTAGTAGCGGGTGATCTTGCCGAAGCTCGGCAGGAAGTTGTTCTTCGGGTCCTCGGCATTGATGCGGAACTGCAGGGCGAAGCCGCGGTGCTGGACGTCTTCCTGGGCAAAGGACAGCGGCAGGCCCGAGGCGATGCGGATCTGCTCGCGAACGATGTCGATGCCGGTGATTTCCTCGGTGATGGTGTGCTCCACCTGCACCCGGGTATTCATCTCCATGAAATACACCTCGCCCTCGGCGAGCAGGAATTCCACGGTGCCGGCGTTCTCGTAACCCACCGCCTTGGCCGCGCGCACGGCGAGATCACCGATGTAGGCGCGCTGCTCGGGGGTCAGCTGGGGGCTGGGCGCGATCTCGATCAGCTTCTGGTTGCGCCGCTGGATGGAGCAGTCGCGCTCGAACAGGTGCACGGTGTTGCCGTGGCTGTCGGCGAGGATCTGCGCCTCGATGTGCTTGGGATTGACGATGCACTTCTCGAGAAACACCTCGGCCGAGCCGAAGGCCTTGGTCGCCTCGGAGATCACCCGCGGATAGGCCTGCTCCAGTTCCTCGCGGGAGTTGCAGCGGCGGATACCGCGACCGCCGCCGCCGGAGGTGGCCTTGAGCATCACCGGATACCCGAGGCGATCGCCTTCGCGCAGGGCCTCGGCGACGTCCGCCACGTTGCCCTCGGTGCCCGGGGTGCAGGGCACGCCGGCGGCGATCATGCTGCGCCGGGCCTCGGTCTTGTCGCCCATGCGCCGGATGACCTCGGCGGACGGCCCGATGAAGCGGATCCCGCGCTGGGCGCAGATTTCCGCCAGCTCGGCGTTTTCCGAAAGGAAGCCATAGCCGGGATGCAGGGCGTCGCAACCGGTCTCCACGGCCAGGTTCACCAGCTTGCGCGGGTTGAGATAACCCTCCAGCGGATCGCTGCCGATGCCATGAGCTTCGTCGGCACGTTTCACGTGGAGCGCTTGGCGATCCGCATCGGAGTAGACCGCCACCGAGCGAATGCCCATCTCGGCACAGGCACGCACGATGCGCACGGCGATCTCGCCCCGATTGGCGATAAGTATCTTCTTGATCACACCTGGCTCCTTGTCTGCTGCAGCCTGCAGCCGCTTGTTATTGCCGGTGACCTGAAGCTACGCCAGGGTCTCTCTTATGGAAAATAAATAATTGTTGGATACTCCATAAGTCATCCCTTATGGATCTCTGAAATGCCCATGCGCAAGCCCCTGATGCGGCTCACCTTTCGCCAATTGCAGGTATTCGAGGCCGTGTGCGAAGCCCGCTCCTACAGCCGCGCGGCCGACATCATGGCGCTGACCCAGCCGGCAGTGAGCCTGCAGGTCCGTCAGCTCGAAGAGGTGGTGGGCGCCCCGCTGTTCAACTACGTCAATCGCACCCTCTACCTCACCGAAGCCGGCGAGGCCCTGCGCCAGACCGGGCGCGATCTCTTCGCCCGCCTGGGCAGCCTGGACATGCAGCTGTCAGATCTGCGCGGTGCCCTGCACGGCCAGCTGCGCCTAGGGGTGGAGAGCAGCGCTCAGTACCTGGCGCCGCACCTGTTCAGCCAGTTCCGCAGCAGCCATCCCCAGGTCGATCTGGCGCTGACCGTGGGCAACCATGCCCGGGTGCTGCGTCGACTGACGGAGAATCGCGAGGACGTGGCGCTGATGTCCGGGGTGCCCAGTGGCTCGGACCTGGATTTCCTGCCCTTGCTGGACAACGCCATCGTCGCCGTGGCGCGCCCGGGCCATGCCCTGGCCGGCCGCCATGGCCTGAGCCTGCGCGATCTGACGGCCTATCCGCTGCTGGTACGCGAGGTCGGCTCCGGCACGCGCCAGGCCTGCGAGGACTATCTCAAGCAGAAGCGCGCGCACTTCGCCGAACAGCTGGAGATCGGCGCCTTCGAGGCGCAGCGCGAGGCGGTCCGCGCCGGACTCGGCATGGCGCTGCTGCCGCGCCAGGCCATTCGCAGTGATCTCGCCGCCGGCAGCCTGGTCGAGCTGGACGTCGCCGACTTGCCGCTGCGCCGCTCCTGGTGCGTGGTGCAGGTACGTGGCAAGCCGCTGTCGCCGGTGGCTCAGGCCTTCGTCGACTACCTGCGCAGCCAGCGCAGCCTGATCAATGCGTTAGGTATTGCCCTGGAGCCTGCTGTCGGCGCTGGGCCTGGCGCTCGTCAAGCAGCTGATTGAGAAACAGCAATTCATCGAGTTCCACGGCGAGTCGCTGCTCTTCGGCACGGGCTTCGATGGCGCGGCGGAATTTCATCCGCCGTTGATCCTGTAGCTTTCTGCGGGTCTTGCTGTCGAGACGAACGCTGGATTCCTGGATGAGAGCGGTCATGCCAATTCCTCCGGGCTGGGATCGGAATGGGCAGCTTCACCCTAACAGGTGACGATTTGGCGACAAAAAGACGACTATTGGGTGTCGCTGTGCTTGGTCGATTTCGATGACAACCGCAGGCTGCGCAAGCTGCGCTTCACGCCCTTGAGGTGCTCGACCAGGGCCGGACCGCGGGACATGGCCACGCCCATGGCCAGCACATCGATCACCACCAGGTGGGCGATCCGCGAGGTCAGGGGCACATAGATATCGGTGTCTTCGTGCACGTCGATGGCGATGTTGACCGTCGACAGATCGGCCAGCGGCGTCTGACCCGGGCAGATGGTGATCAGGGCCGCGCCGTTGTCGCGCACCAGGTTGGCGGTGATCAGCAGGTCCTTGGAGCGGCCCGACTGGGAGATGCAGATGGCCGCATCGGAGGCCGTCAGGGTCGCCGCCGACATCGCCTGCATGTGCGGATCGGAATAGGCGGTGGCGCTGAGCT
The DNA here is from genome assembly GCF_000510705.1 of Pseudomonas sp. MOIL14HWK12:I1. Lineage (NCBI taxonomy): Bacteria > Pseudomonadati > Pseudomonadota > Gammaproteobacteria > Pseudomonadales > Pseudomonadaceae > Pseudomonas > Pseudomonas sp. MOIL14HWK12:I1. Next base: position 360,917 of record NZ_AZNY01000003.1, read on the forward strand.
GCAGGCGAAAGAACTTGTGCTGGGCGTCGTTGGCCACCGAGCCCGAGGCGCCGAAGCCGTAGAACATCACCCGCTGGGCCTTGGCGATCGCCTCGATCGCCGTTTCCAGCGCACGCATGTCCAGGCGCTCGCGCACGTCCATGAGGGTATGCAGGGTGGTGTCGAAGATCTTCAGACTGAAGTCTTCCACCGCATCGTTCTCGTGGATGGCGAACTGGCCGAAACTGGCCCCCGCCGCCAGGCTCTGGGCCAGGCGCAGCTTGAGATCCTGGAAGCCGTCGCAGCCGATGGCGCGGCAGAAACGCACGATGGTGGGCTCGCTGACGCCGACGTTGTGGGCGAGGTCGGCCATGGAGCTGTGCATGACGGCAGCCGGATCCACCATGACCTGCTCGGCGACCTTGAGCTCCGACTTGCGCAGCAGGTGGCGGGATTGAGCAATGTGTTGCATGAGGTTCACAGGCGTATCTCGTCTAGCGGGCGGATGTAGTGCGTCGTACTTATACTACATAACGGTCGCCAAGGCTCTTGGTCATTACGATTCAGCACGGTCTTTTTCGCGCCCGTATCGGCACTTGGTAGTCATCCGCACGACCGACTACCTGAGCCCGAGCAGCTTTTGAACCGCTCTGCGCAAGGCCTTGCGCAGATTCCCGAGCGGTGGCGCACAGTTGCTCTGCCCCGCCCCTGTAGTGCTTTTTCAACCCACTGATCAGAAAGGAATTTTCGGTTCTGGCATAGCCCTTGTTAGCTCCTGGTACCCGGGCCATGAAGGCCTATCACCAGGCAAGGAGAGCACCATGCCAACCCCCGCGTACCTGTCCCTCGAAGGCACCAAGCAAGGCCTGATCACCGCCGGCACCTTTACCGAGGACTCGGTCGGCAACATCTTCCAGGAAGGTCACGAAGACCAGATCCTGGTCCAGGCCTTCAATCACCAGGTGATCATTCCCCGCGATCCCCAGTCGGGTCAGCCCACCGGCCAGCGCGTGCACAAGCCGCTGATGATCACCAAGGTGTTCGACAAGGCCTCGCCGCTGATCTTCAACGCCCTCACCTCCGGCGAACGCCTCGGCAAGTGCCGCCTGGAGTGGTACCGCACCTCGGCCACCGGCACCCAGGAACACTACTTCACCATCGAACTGGAGGACGCCATCATCGTCGACGTCCAGTCGCGCATGCCCAACTGCCAGGACCCGAGCATGGCGCACTTCACCCACCTGGAAGACGTCTACTTCACCTACCGCAAGATCGTCTGGACCCACGAGGTCTCCGGCACCTCCGGTTCCGACGACTGGCGCTCGCCGATCGCCGCCTGAGGCGCCGACTGCAAACATTACTCTGCCCCCCGCCAGCCCCGCTGGCTGGGGGGTCCGCTGCCCTGCGCCACCCGCCTCGCCTCCCATCCGTCCGGTTTGGCGCTCCTTCTGCCGCATCGGTAGAATGCGGCGATGAACGACGACATTTCCCTGCTGCTCAATTCCCTCAACGATGCCCAGCGTCAGGCCGTGGCCGCGCCCCTGGGTCGCCAACTGGTCCTGGCCGGTGCCGGCTCGGGCAAGACCCGGGTGCTGGTGCACCGCATCGCCTGGCTGATCCAGGTCGAGCGCGCCTCGCCGCACTCCATCCTCTCGGTGACCTTCACCAACAAGGCCGCCGCCGAGATGCGCCACCGCATCGAGCAATTGCTCGGCATGAGTCCGCAGGGCATGTGGGTCGGCACCTTCCACGGCCTGGCCCACCGCCTGTTGCGCGCGCACTGGCAGGAAGCGGGGCTGTCGCAGAATTTCCAGATCCTCGACAGCGACGACCAGCAGCGCATCGTCAAGCGGGTGATCCGCGAGCTGGGCCTCGACGAGCAGCGCTGGCCGGCACGCCAGGCGCAGTGGTTCATCAACGGCCAGAAGGACGAAGGCCTGCGACCGCAGCACATCCAGGCCGCCGGCGATCTCTTCCTCAGCACCATGCGCAGCATCTACGAAGCCTACGAGGCGGCCTGCGCCCGCGCCGGGGTGATCGACTTCTCCGAGCTGCTGCTGCGCGCCCTGGATCTGTGGCGCAACAATCCCAGCCTGCTGGAACACTACCAGCGGCGCTTCCAGCACCTGCTGGTGGACGAATTCCAGGACACCAACGCCGTCCAGTACGCCTGGCTCAAGCACCTCGCCCAGAATGGCGCCAGCCTCATGGTGGTGGGCGACGACGACCAGTCCATCTATGGCTGGCGCGGCGCCAAGATCGAGAACATCCAGCAGTTCAACGAGGACTTCTCGGCCGAGATCATCCGCCTGGAGCAGAACTACCGCTCCACCGACACCATCCTCAAGGCCGCCAACGGCCTGATCGCCCACAACTTCGGCCGCCTCGGCAAGGAGCTGTGGACCGATACCGGTGAAGGCGAGGCCATCACCCTCTATGCCGGCTTCAACGAGCACGACGAGGCGCGCTACATCGTCGAGACCATCGAAAGCGAGTTCAAGAAGGGCACCCGGCGCAGCGAGATGGCCATCCTCTACCGCTCCAACGCCCAGTCCCGGGTGCTGGAAGAGGCGCTGCTGCGCGAGAAGATCCCCTATCGCATCTATGGCGGTCTGAGATTCTTCGAGCGCGCCGAGATCAAGAACGCCATGGCCTACCTGCGGCTGATCCAGCATCGCCATGACGATGCCGCCCTGGAGCGGGTGATCAACGTGCCGCCGCGGGGCATCGGCGAAAAGACCGTGGAGGCGCTGCGCAGCGCCGCCCGCGCGCAGAACACCTCGCTGTGGCAGGCGCTGCACGACCTGGTCGGCGCCCGCGCGGTGTCGGGTCGCGCCGCCTCGGCGCTCAATGCCTTCGTCGAGCTGGTCGACACCCTGGCGCTCAAGGCCGAGGACCTGTCCCTGCACAGCCTGGTGCAGCAGATCATCGAGCAGACCGGCCTGGTCACCTTCCACAAGGAAGAAAAGGGCGAGAAGGGTCAGGCGCGGGTGGAAAACCTGGAAGAACTGGTCAGCGCCGCGCGCTCCTTCGATTTCAGCGGTGACGAGGAGATGACGCCCCTGGCGGCCTTCCTCGACCACGCCGCCCTGGAATCCGGTGACACCCAGGCCGACAGCCACGAAGACAGCGTCCAGCTGATGACCCTGCACAGTGCCAAGGGCCTGGAATACCCCCTGGTGTTCCTGGCCGGCATGGAAGAAGGCCTGTTCCCGCACAAGATGAGCCTGGAAGAACCCGGCCGCCTGGAAGAGGAACGCCGCCTGGCCTACGTGGGCATCACCCGCGCCATGCGCCGCCTGGTGATGAGCTATGCGGAGACCCGCCGGCTCTATGGCAGCGAGACCTACAACAAGGTCTCGCGCTTCGTCCGCGAGGTACCGGACGGCCTGATCCAGGAAGTGCGGCTGTCCAATGCGGTCAAGCAGCCCTTCGCCAGCAGCCGACCCAGTCCCTTCGCCCAGGCCCCGGTGCCAGAAACCACCTTCAGTCTCGGTCAGCCGGTGCGCCACGCCCTGTTCGGCGACGGCGTCATCCTCAACTACGAGGGCTCCGGCGCCCATGCCCGGGTGCAGGTCAACTTCAAGTCCGAAGGCAGCAAGTGGCTGATGGTGAGCTACGCCAAGCTCGAACCGCTCTAGCCATGACCACCTCCTGGCTGTTCTGGGCGCTCCTGGCGGCGGCGTTCGCCGCCCTCACCGCCATCTTCGGCAAGCTGGGCGTGGAACACGTCAATGCCGACTTCGCCACCCTGCTGCGCACCCTGGTGGTCGTGGTGGTCCTGGCGGCCATCGTCCTGGCCACCGGGCAGGCGCAACCCCTGGCCAGCATCGCCGGTCGCAGCTATCTGTTCCTGTTGCTTTCGGGCGTGGCCACCGGCCTGTCCTGGCTGTGCTACTACCGGGCGCTCAAGCTGGGCCCCGCCTCGCTGGTGGCGCCAGTGGACAAGTTGAGCGTGGTGCTGGTGGCGATCTTTGGCGTGGCGCTGCTGGGTGAGCGCCTGGACCTGCGCCAGTGGTGCGGCATCGCCGCCATCGGCGGGGGCGTGCTGCTGCTGGCCTGGCGGCCCTGAGAGCCTATACAAAGTTTGCTGCGCGTCGGCCAAACTGCGTTGAAAAGCCCCTCGGAATGCTCATTTACCACTCGTAAACTCCGCTTCCTCGGGTCTTTCCGCCTTGTTTCGCTCTAGCTCGCGAAACTTTGAACAGCCTCTTAAAAGGGCGCAGGAAAAGAGCCTGACCGCCGGTGGGAGATTGCCGGACGGCAGAAAGCGGCCAAGCCCATTTCCTGCATTGCGCATTCCCTTGCCATCGATCCGCTTATTCAAACGGCCGACTTAGAGCGATTCTGCCGCGTCGATCCCCGGTGGGCAATGGCTGGATTCCGCAAAAGCGGCCTAAGGGTGTCCGCCCTTGTCCTGTTCCAGGGTCTCGATGAAGGCGATCTGCAGCCGCGAATGGACGCGGATGAACCAGCGCCACAGCACCGCGATCACCACCACCGCGACCAGGCCGATCAGCAGCAGCAGCTCGCCACGCGGCAGGATGCTGCTGCTCAGCGCGGCCAGCAGCACCAGGATGCCGGCCAGCGACAGCAGCGGGATCAGCTCGCTGACCAGTCGCCGTACCGGCTGCGTATAGCGGCCAGCCTGGTTCTGCCGCACGCTGAGTTCGGCCATCAGCATGGCCAGGGCCTTGAGCTTGCGATAGGCGGCGATCAGGCAGGGCAGCGACAGCAGCAGGGCCCCGCCCCAGATACAGGCCTTCTGCAGATCGGGATCGGTGATCCAGGTGCTGAGACAGCCGGCCAGGCCGCCAGCGAAATAGGCGCCGCCAAGGAAGATGGCGATGACCAGCGACAGGTTGATGCCCACCTGCAGCAGGATGCGCCTCATCATGCCGGCCAGGACCGCCTTCTCGCCCTGGGGCTGGATGCTGCGCAGCCATTCGCCATAGATGCCCAGCACCCGCTGCATGGGCTGCGGCAACCAGCGGCCGATCCACAGCGCCAGCGGATCGGCGGCCTTGATCAGATAGGGTGTCAGCAGCGTGGTGATCGCCGACACGGCCACCGCCACCGGATAGAGGAAATGACTGGTGACGCCCAGGGTGATCCCGAGGGTGGCGATGATGAAGGAGAACTCGCCGATCTGCGCCAGGCCCATGCCGACCCGCAGCGAGGTCCGGCCATCGTTGCCGGCGATCAGGGTCCCCAGGCTGCAGGCGAGGATCTTGCCCAGCACCACGGCGACGCTGATCACGGTGATCGGCCAAGCGTATTCCACCAGCACCTTGGGATCGAGCAGCAGGCCGATGGCGACGAAGAAGATGGCGCTGAACATGTCGCGCAGCGGTTCCACCAGCTTCTCGATCTTAAGCAGCTGCCGCGACTCGGCCATGATGGCGCCGATCAGGAAGGCACCCAGCACCACGCTGTATTCAAGCTTGGCCACCAGCAGGCAGAAGCCGAAGCACAGCCCCAGCACCGTGATCAGCAGCATCTCGTTGCTGTCGAACTTGGCCACGTAGGCCAGCAGGCGTGGCACCAGCAGGATGCCGATGACCAGCGCCACGATCATGAACAGACTCAGCTTGCCCAGGGTCGAGGCCACCGCGCCCGGTTCCACCGAACCGCTCACCGCCAGGCCCGACAGCAGGGCGATGATGCCGATGCCGAGGATGTCCTCGACGATCAGCACGCCAAAGATCTGCTGGGCGAAGCGCTCGTGCTTCATCTTCAGCTCGTTGAGCGCCTTGACGATGATGGTGGTCGAGGAGATGGCCAGGATGGCGCCGAGGAACAGCGAATCCATATGCGACCAGCCGAACATCTGGCCCACTTGGTAACCCAGCCAGAGCATCAGGCTGATCTCGAGGAAGGCGGCGATGAAGGCCGTGGCACCCACCCGGAACAGCTTGCGCAGCGAGAATTCCAGGCCGAGGCTGAACATCAGGAAGATGACCCCCACCTCGGCGAGGGTCTTGATGCTTTCTTCGTCGTGGATCAGACCGAATGGCGGGGTGTGGGGTCCGATGATGAAGCCGGCGAGGATGTAGCCCAGGACCACGGGCTGCTTGAGGCGGTGGAAGAGGATGGTCACCACGCCGGCCACCAGCATGATGACGGCCATGTCCTGGATAAAAGCTAGAGCATGCATCGGCCGGGCCCTCCTATGACGGGCCGGGCACTCTCCCGACACCTGCGCTGACTGGAGTCCAAGACTAGCATCTGCAAACTCTTGTGACGGATTTTGCAAAAATCTGTAATAGATTGATGTGCTTGGAAATTTTCAACGGTCGCAAGCACTTGGCGCCCTGCTTCCAGGTAACGCCGACAGGGCAAAATACCGAAACAATTCACGCTGGCTGTACTTGACCGGGCAGCGCAAGATGTATTCAACACCAGACTCTTCACAGAGAGAACACCACATGCAACGCCTGATGAGCTTCTTCATGATCCTGTGCCTGGGCCTCACGCTCAGCCTGGATGCCAATGCCAAACGCATGGGCGCCGGCAAGTCCGCTGGCGCCGCGCCCATTCACCAGACCCGCCAGGCCGCGCCGACCCAGCAGCCGGGCATGGCCGCGCCCGCCGCCGGTGCTGGCGCCGCCGCCGCCGCCCGTCCCAGTGGTGCCTCGCGCTGGCTCGGCCCGCTGGCCGGTATTGCCGCCGGTGGTCTGCTCGCCTCCATGTTCATGGGTGACGGCTTCGAAGGCTTCCAGTTCTTCGACTTCCTGATCCTGGCGATCATCGCCTTCGTGATCTTCCGCCTGATCGCCCGTCGCAAGCAGCAGGCCGGTCCGCAGCCCGCCGTCGCCGGTCATGCGCCGATGCAGCGCGAGATGCCCAACCAGCCCAACAATGGCGGTCTGTTCGGCGGTGCCGCCGCTGGCGCCGCGCCGGTGATCAACGCACCGAGCTGGTTCAATGCCGAGCGCTTCGTGGCCGCCGGTCGCGAGCACTTCATGAACCTGCAGCAGCACTGGGACGCCAACGAGATGGACAAGATCTCCGAGTTCGTCACCCCGCAGATGCTGCAGTGGCTGCGTGACGAGCGCGCCGCGTTGGGCGAGGGCTTCCAGTCCACCTACATCGAGAACCTGAACGCCACCCTCGACGGTGTCGAGGATCTGCAGGGCAAGACCATCGCCACCATCACCTTCAACGGTGTATCCAAGGAATCGCGCTTCGACCAGGGCCAGCCGTTCAGCGAAAGCTGGCGCATGGAGCGCATGGCCGGCGAGAACCAGCCCTGGCTGCTGGCCGGTATCCGCCAGAACGCCTGATAAGGGCGCGTCACCGAAAAGCCCGGCTCTAAGCCGGGCTTTTTCATGGGCGCCGCCTGCCGAACATCTCTCGAAACCGCTATCAAGTCCGCACGGAAGCTGCCGTTATCCCGGACTGAACTGCTAACCTTGCGCGCCTCTTTTCCCTTTATCCGGTGCGCATTTCGAGAGAGGCCTGCTATGGAAGACGTCATCGAACGCCTGCGTGAAGAAAACGAACCCGTTCCCGTACCCCTGGAGCTGCCCGACGAAGACCTGCTGGTCGAGATCGAGGAAGAACTGCTCATCAGCCTGCCGCCGGAATTCCGCGAGTTCCTGCTGACCGTCAGCGACGTGGTCTATGGCCGCATCGAGCCGGTGACCGTCACCGATCCCCAGTCCCATACCTACCTGCCGGAAGTGGCTGCCACCGCCTGGGACGAAGGCCTGCCGCGCGAGTACATCCCCCTCTGCGCCAGCGACGACGGCTACTACTGCGTCAGCCAGGAAGGCGAGGTACTGTTGTGGGAAGATGGCGACCTGACCGACGAATCCTGGGATTCGGTCTGGGTCTGGGCGCGCGACGTCTGGCTGGAAAGCTGACCGGCCCGCTACTGAACGACCCCGCTGCGCATGGGTCTGGATAAGGCCATCACTTACGGAGGATGCGTCATGAGCACTCCCGTCGTCCTGATCACCGGTGCCGCGGGCGGCCTCGGCCGCGCCCTGGCGCAACGCTTCGCCCAGAGTCGCTGGCGCGTCGCCGCCGCCGACCGCGATGCCGAGGGCCTGCATGGCCTCAACGGCATCGTCGGCCTGGATTCCAGCGTGACCGCCGATATCTCCAGCGCCGAGGGCTGCCGTTCCCTGGTCAGCAAGGTCATGGCCCGTACCGGGCGCCTGGATGCCCTGATCAACGCGGCGGGCATCTGGCGCGAAGGCGAGGTCGAGACCTTTACCGAGGACGACTACGACCTGGTGATGGCGGTCAATCTCAAGGCCACCTTCTTCATGTGCTCGGCGGCCATCCCCTTCCTCAAGGAAAATCGCGGCGTCATCATCAACGTCGCCAGCGGCGCCGGACGCCAGCCCATCGCCGGCGCGGCGGCCTATGGCGCGGCCAAGGCCGCGGTGCGCTTCTTCAGCCAGAATCTGGCGGTGGAGCTGGCGCGCGATGGGGTACGGGTCAATGCCGTCTCGCCAGGGGACATCGACACCCCCATGCTGGACTTCCAGGCCGCCCACTATGGCAGCGGCGATCCGGCCGGGTATCGCCGCAACCTGCTCAATCGCTATCCCCAGGGTGACACCGCGCGCTTCATCCAGCCGGAAGAGGTGGCCGAATTCGTCTACTTCCTCTGCCAGCCCCAGGCGGCGGCCATTTCCGGCGCCGACCTGCCCATCGACTTCGGGCTGTCCGCCGGCCGTTGACGGCTGTGACAGACGGCGTCGGTGCGCCGTCTACAGGATTTCCCCCTCGAGGATTCGCCCATGGAAGCCGGCAACCACCAGTTGAGCATGACCATCTTGATGACCCCGGACCTGGCCAACTTTTCCGGCAATGTCCACGGCGGCGCCCTGCTCAAGCACCTCGACGAAGTGGCCTACGCCTGCGCCAGCCGCTATGCCGGACGCTATGTGGTGACCCTCTCGGTGGATCAGGTGATCTTTCGCGAACCGGTGCATGTCGGCGAACTGGTGACCTTTCTCGCCTCGGTGAACTACACCGGGACCACTTCCATGGAAATCGGCGTCAAGGTCATCACCGAGAACATCCAGCAGCGTTCGGTGCGCCACACCAACAGTTGCTTCTTCACCATGGTGGCGGTGGACGAGAACGGCAAATCCTGCCCCGTGCCCCAGCTGGAACCCGTGACCGCGGACGAGAAGCGGCGCTGTGTGCAGGCCCAGCAGCGCCGGCAGATCCGTCGGGAACTTCAAGAGCGCTATCAGGCACTCAAGGAAACCTTTTGAGTTTTGCCGGCTAGGTCGCCGTCGTTCGACGGCAGCGGCTCCAGGATCTGGCAATCCAAATCCTTGGAGCCAGCATGTCCCATGACACCCCTCTGATATCCACCCTGGCGATCGGCCTGGTCCTGGCCTTTGCCTTCGGCATCCTCGCCACCCGTCTGCGCCTGCCGCCCATCGCTGGCTATCTGCTCGCCGGGGTCGCGGCCGGCCCCTTCACGCCCGGCTTCGTCGCCGATCCCGAACTGTCCAAGGAGCTGACCGAAATCGGCGTCATCCTGCTGATGTTCGGCGTGGGTCTGCACTTCTCCATCAAGGATCTGCTGGCGGTCAAACGCATCGCCATCCCCGGCGCCATCGTGCAGATCGCCGCCGCCACCCTGATGGGCATGGGGGTGAGCCACTTCCTGGGCTGGGGACTGGGCAGCGGCCTGGTGTTCGGGTTGTCGCTGTCGGTGGCCAGTACCGTGGTGCTGCTGCGAGCCCTGGAAGAACGCCAGATGGTGGAAAGCCGGCGCGGCCGCATCGCCGTGGGCTGGCTGATCGTGGAAGACCTGCTGATGGTGCTGGCCCTGGTGGTACTGCCGGCACTCGCCGGGCCGCTGGGTGGCGACAGCGGCGAAGAGGCGGGCCAGAGCCTGGGGCTGGAGCTGGGCCTCACCGCGCTCAAGGTCGGTGCCTTCATCGCGCTGATGCTGCTGGTGGGCCGGCGGGTCATCCCCTGGCTGCTGGCCCGGGTGGTCCGTACCGGTTCGCGCGAACTCTTCACCCTGGCGATCCTGGCCATCGCCATGGGCATCGCCTATGGCTCGGCGTCGCTGTTCGGGGTGTCCTTCGCCCTGGGCGCCTTCTTTGCCGGCGTGGTGCTCAACGAATCGGAACTCAGCCACGACGCGGCGGAGAATTCGCTACCCCTGCGCGAAGCCTTCGCCGTGCTGTTCTTCTTTTCCGTGGGTTGCCTGTTCGATCCGGAGATCCTGCTGGAACAACCCCTGGCGGTGCTGGCCACGGTGGCGGTGATCGTCTTTGGCAAGTCCATCGCCGCGACCCTGATCGTCCTGGCCTATCGTCGCCCCTTGAGCGTGGCCCTGACCATCGCCGCCAGCCTGGCGCAGATCGGCGAATTCTCCTTTATCCTCGCCAGCCTCGGCCTGTCGCTGAAACTGCTCGACCAGGCCGCTCACGACCTCATCCTGGCCGCCGCCATCATTTCCATCATCCTCAATCCGCTGCTGTTTCACGGCATCGACCTGCTGCAGCCCTGGATGGAGCGTCGCGAAGGCCGCCGACTGATCAATGCCAAGGGCAAGCATGCGCCAGAACTGGACGACGAACCCGAGCCAGTGGCGCAACGGGGTCACCTGGTGCTGGTGGGCTATGGACGAGTGGGCCGCTATCTCTGCGATCGTCTGGATCGCGAGGATCCGCCGCTGATCGTGATCTCGGACGAACCGGAACATGTCACGGCGCTACGCCAGCAGGGATTCAAGGCGATCCTCGGCAACGCGACCCAGGACAAGGTGCTGGCACGGGCCAAGCTCGAGGAGGCGCGGGCCCTGCTGCTGGCGATTCCCAACGGCTTCGAGGCCGCCGAGATCGCGCGCCGGGCCCGCGAGCTGGCGCCGGAACTGCCTATCCTCGCCCGCGCCCATCACGAAGACGAGATCCGCCATCTGGAGCGTCATGGCGTGGACGAGGTGATCATGGGCGAACGCGAGATCGCCCATGGCATGTTCCGCTATCTGGGCCTGGAGCGGCCCGGGGAGTCCGAGGCGGAGCCCAGGGGCTCCGCCGCCTAGCGACCTAGCGGCGCTGGATCTTGAAGTTGAAGGTCTTGGTGGCCTTGCGCGGGACGATCTGGCCGCCGGAGACCCGGGGGGCGAAGCGCCATTCGCCCAGCACCTCGAGCACCGCGCGCTCCAGTTGCTTGTTGGAGGCTTCCAGCACCTGGATATCGGCCAGTCGACCGTCGGCGGTCACGGTGAACATCACCCGCACCTCGCCACCCACACCACGACGACGCAGCATTTCCGGATACTCCGGCGGCGTCATCTTGATCGGTCGGATGTCGGCGTCGTCGATGCTGCCGGTGGGCAGGCCGGCGGTCTTCGGCGGACCGGACGGTGCGGCGGCCGGCGCCGGCTGACTGGGCGCAGCCGTGGCCGCAGGCGCGGGGGCCGGCGCCGGTGCGGCCTGAGCCACCGGCTCCGGCGCGGGCTCGACCTTTTTCGGCAGCGGCTTCTGCTGGCTGTGCTCGACCGGCTTGGGCTTCGGCTTGGGTTTGGGCTTTTCTACCACCGGCTTGGGCGGCTCCACCGGTTTCGGCGGTTCCACGGGCTTGGGCGGCTCCGGTGGCGGCGGTTCGGGTTGCGGCGGCGGTGGCGCGGGCGGTGCCGGAGTCGGCGCGGGCGGCTCGGGTACCGGCTTGGGCAACTGGATGAAGCTGACCTGCATGGGTTCGTCGCCCTTGGCGATCTTCAGCTCCGGTGGTGCCTGGACCACCAGGAACAGCGCCGCGGCCATGCTGGCGTGCATGATCAGCGACAGCGCCGAGGCGGCCCCCCAGCCGCGACCCCGGGGTGGCTGCTCGCCCGGTTCCGCAGCGCCGACCGGGGTCAATACCGGGGTCAGGATCTCTTCGTTACGCTCGGGCATGCGGAACGACAGAATGGTGGCCGAGGGTTCGCTACGCTTGGCATTGACCCCTGCAACGGGCTCCACATCGCCTGCCTGGGCGGCCCTGACGGGTCCCTGGACGGATTCCAGCTCATCGCCATCGGTATGCGCAGCGACTACGAGAGGTTCAGGCTTGGCAAGAGACGTCGGAGCCATGGGAGCAATACGCAGAGGAAGTAAATTTAATAATCATTATCATTAGCTGAACAAATTTGGCAACCTCAAATGTCGCGAATGGTCCCGCCCAGCGCTTTTTCGAGGGCCTCTAGGTCCGGCTTCTCCTCCAGGATCAACTCCAGCCGGTTGTCGCGTCGCCACAGGGTCGGCTCCCAGGCGCCCTGCCCGGCCAGACCGTTGTAGGCCTGCCAGCCCTCCGCCAGCTGCAGCACCGCCTTCAGCCTGAGCAGCCCGGGGAGACCGCCCAGCAGCGCCAGCAATGCCGGGCCGTCGAAGCTGTGGCTGGGATGCCAGCGCCAACCGACAGCGTGGTGGCCCTCCAGGGTATGGCTGAAGCGCAGCGGGCGTCCGGGCAGCAACAGCGCCTGCGGAGCGGACGCCGACTCGGGCTCGGGTAACTCGCCGTCGCTCGAGGTTTCACCGTCGACCAGGGGCAGGTCGGCCAGGGCGATCCGCCCGCCTTCGGTCCAGTACAGCGGCCGATCGCCCAACTGCGCCGGCAAGCCTGCCCGCTCCAGGCCCGCGCTCTTGTTGAGCACGATCAGGCCGGCCTGGCCCAGCGCCTGCTGCTGGGCGTCCGGCAAGGGCTGGCCCTCCAGCAGTTGCCTGGCATCCACCACCCAGATCAGCGGTTGCAGACTCAGCACCCCGGTCCAGGGCGGCGCCTGGAGTTGCCGATAGAGGCTGGCGGGATGGCCCAGGCCGGAAGGCTCGATGAACAGCCGCTGCGGTCGTGCCCGTCTGAGCAGTCGGGTGAGGGCTACCTGCAGGGGCACGCCCTGGACGCAGCACAGGCAGCCACCCGGGACCTCGGCGATCGCCAGGCCGTCGTCGTCCCGGGTCATGAGCGCCGCGTCGAGTCCGACCTGGCCGAATTCGTTGACCAGGATCGCCCAGCGCTCGTGGGCGGGGCGCTGGGCGAACAGCTGGCGGATCAGGGTGGTCTTGCCGGCGCCCAGAGGGCCAGCGATCACATGGGTCTTGATATCGGCGAGGCGCATGGCGGGAGGGTCGAATGCTAGAGTGGCGATTTCATCAGGGAGATGGGCTGGAATGTGGCGATTGCTGATGCCTCTGCTGCTGTTGCCGTCACTGGCGCTCGCCGATGCCTGCGTGATCCGCAGTCGTCAGGGCAGTGTGGACGTGCAGGTCTGCCAGAGCAATATTGACATCCCCACCCAGCTGTTTCGCGACGGCTTCTGCCAGCCGCAGCTCAAGGACCAGCAGACCGAGGTCCGCTTCGTCGACCGCTGTCCGGTCGGCGAGATCGGCATCTGCCAGGGCGCCCGCAGTCCGGGCGTGCCCTATCGACAGGATATCCACTACTACGGCGAGCCCGGCGACGGCCGCTTCCTGGCCGTCGCCTGCCGGCAGCAGAATCAGGGCAGCTGGCGCGTGCCCTGAGGTTCCACGTGGAACCCGTTATTCCACGGTCACCGACTTGGCCAGATTGCGTGGCTGGTCCACGTCGGTGCCCTTGAACACGGCGACGTGGTAGGACAGCAGCTGCAGCGGGATGGTGTAGAGGATCGGCGACAGCGCATCGTGGATGTGCGGCATGGGCACGATGCGGGTGCCTTCGCCTTCCTCGAAGCCGGCACGCTCGTCGGCGAAGACGATCAGCTGACCGCCACGGGCGCGCACCTCCTGCAGGTTGGACTTGAGCTTTTCCAGCAGCTCGTTGTTGGGCGCCACCGTCACCACCGGCATGTCGGCATCCACCAACGCCAGCGGACCGTGCTTGAGCTCACCGGCCGGATAGGCCTCGGCGTGGATGTAGGAGATCTCCTTGAGCTTGAGCGCACCCTCCATGGCCACCGGGTACTGCTCGCCACGCCCCAGGAACAGGGTGTGGTGCTTCTCGGCAAAGGATTCCGCCAGCTTTTCCACGGTCTTGTCCATGGCCAGGGCTTCGTCCAGCCGCGCCGGCAGCCGGCGCAATTCGGCCACCAGCTCGGCTTCGACGGCGGCAGCCAGACGCTGCTGGCAGCGACCCAGACTCAGGGTCAGCAGGAGCAGCGAAACCAGCTGGGTGGTAAAGGCCTTGGTCGAGGCCACACCGATCTCGGGACCGGCCTGGGTCAGGAAGCTCAGCTGGGATTCGCGCACCAGGGAGCTGGTCGCCACGTTGCAGATGGCCAGGCTGCTCAGATAGCCGGATTGCTTGGCCATGCGCAGCGCGGCCAGGGTATCGGCGGTCTCGCCCGACTGGGAGATGGTGACGAACAGGGTGTCCGGGCTGACGGCGACGCGGCGATAGCGGAATTCGCTGGCCACCTCCACCTGGCAGGGGATGCCGACGTATTCCTCGATCCAGTAGCGCGCCACCGAACCGGCATGGAAGCTGGTGCCGCAGGCGACGATCTGGACCTGGCGGACCTTGGCGAACAACTCGGACGCCGCGGGGCCGAAGGCCTCGGGCAAGACCTGACCGTCACCCAGGCGGCCTTCCAGGGTGCGCTGGACCACGCTGGGCTGCTCGTGGATCTCCTTGAGCATGAAGTGGCGATAGGCGCCCTTGTCGGCGGCCTCGCTGCCCTCGTGGTACTGCACCGTCTCGCGCTGGACCGGCGCGCCGCTCATGTCCCAGAGCGTGATCTGATCCAGACGGATCTCGGCCACGTCGCCCTCTTCCAGGTAGACGAAGCGATCGGTCACCTGACGCAGCGCCAGCTGGTCGGAGGCCAGATAGTTCTCGCCCAGACCCAGGCCGATGACCAGGGGGCTGCCGCTGCGGGTCGCCACCAGGCGATCCGGCTGCTGGCGCCAGACCGCCGCCAGGCCATAGGCGCCGTGCAGTTCCTTGACCGCCGTCTTCAGCGCCGTGGTCAGGTCGCCGCTGTCCTGCAGCTTCAGGTGCAGCAGATGGACGATGACCTCGGTGTCGGTCTGGGAGGTGAAGACATAGCCCTGGGCCTTGAGCTGGGCGCGCAGGGCCTCGTGGTTCTCGATGATGCCGTTGTGCACCACCGCCACGTCACCCTGGGAGAAATGCGGGTGGGCATTGGCTTCGGTGGGCGCACCATGGGTCGCCCAGCGGGTGTGGGCGATGCCCAGGCGACCGGCCAGGGGATCGGCCAACAGGGCCGCTTCCAGTTCGCTGACCTTGCCGATGCGGCGCAGGCGCTGCAACTCGCCCTGGGCATCCAGCAGGGCCAGGCCGGCGCTGTCGTAGCCACGGTATTCCAGGCGCTTGAGACCCTCGACCAGAATGGCGGTGATGTTACGCTCGGCAATGGCGCCGACGATTCCACACATGCTTACCTCCCCTTGCCTGTCTTATCCACAGCGACCCGGCGGGGCCGGCTGTGGATGACCTGATTGTCTAGTTTTCCACCGGGGCGCAGATGACCTGCACCCCCTGGGTTTCGATCGCCCGGGCCGCCTCGGCGGGCAGTCGCTCATCGGTGATGAGCACGTCCACCCTTTCCCAAGGTAGTTCCAGATTGGGAATTCGCCTGCCCAGCTTGCTCGCCTCGGCCATGACCACCACCTCGCGCGCCACCTCCGCCATCACCCGCGACAGCGACAGATGCTCGTTGAAGGTGGTGGTGCCGCGCTCCGGATCGAGGCCGTCGGCGCCGATGAACAGCTGGTCGAAGTCATAGGATCTGAGTACCTGCTCGGCGACCTGCCCCTGGAAGGATTCCGAGTGCGGATCCCAGGTGCCGCCAGTCATCAGCAGCATGGGTTCCTGTTCCAACTCGCGCAGGGCGGTGGCCACCTGCAGGGAATTGGTCATCACCACCAGGCCGGGACGGCGATCGAGTTGCGGGATCAGCGCCGCCGTGGTGCTGCCGCAGTCGACGATGATCCGTGCATGTTCGCGCAGGCGCCGGGCCGCGGCCCGGGCGATGGCCTGCTTGAAGGGCGATGCCTGGGGCGGTGCCTCGGCCAGCAGCTCCTGGGGCATGGCCATTGCACCGCCGTAGCGGCGCAGCAGTAGCCCATTGCGCTCGAGGGCGGCCAGGTCCTTGCGGATGGTGACCTCGGAGGTCTCCAGCTGGCGGGCCAGTTCGTCCACGCTGACCTCGCCCTGCTCTTGGAGCTGGGCAAGGATGGCATGGCGACGCTGGGCGGTGTTGCGACGGGTCATAAATTTCGATTCGAAAGATAATGGATCGAATCAAAACCTAATAGCAGGCCGGCGTCAAGCCTTGGGGGCCTTCTTCGGTCGCTGCCAGCCGGTCTTGTTGATCTGCCGCGCCCGCCCCAGTGCCAGGGTATCAGCCGGCACGTCCGCCGTAATGACCGAGCCGGCCGCCGTGGTCGCGCCGGCGCCCAGGCTGACCGGCGCCACCAACGAGCTATTGGAGCCCACGAAGACGTCCGCGCCGATTTCGGTTCGAAACTTGTTGGCGCCGTCATAGTTGCAGGTGATGGTGCCTGCGCCTATGTTGCTGCCGGCACCGATGCTGGCATCGCCCAGATAGGTCAGGTGACCGGCCTTGGCGCCGTCCTGCAGATGAGCGTTCTTGAGTTCGACGAAGTTGCCCACATGGGCCTTGCTGCCCAGTTCGCTGCCCGGGCGCAGACGGGCGAAGGGACCGACGTCGGCGCCCTCCCCGACCACGGCGCCGTCCAGATGACTGTTGGCCTTGATGATGGCGCCGCGCTTGAGCACGCTGTCCTTGATCACGCAATTCGGACCGATGCTCACGCCGTCTTCCAGCACCACCCGACCTTCGAGAATGACGTTGACGTCGATGGAGACGTCGCGACCCGCCTCGACCTGGCCACGCTGATCGAAACGCAGGGGATCCAGCAGGGTCACGCCCTGCAGCATAAGGCGCTCGGCGGCGCGCTGCTGGAAGTGCCGCTCCAGCTGGGCCAGTTGCCGGCGATCATTGGCGCCCTGCACTTCCATGGCGTCCGCCGGCTGGCTGGTGGCGATGGTCAGGCCGTCCGCCACCGCGAGGGCGATGACGTCGGTCAGGTAGTACTCGCCCTGGGCGTTGCTGTTGGACAGGCGACCCAGCCAGTCCGCCAGCCGCCGACCGGGTACCGCGAGGATGCCGGTATTGCCTTCGCGGATGGCGCGCTGGGCGTCGCTGGCGTCCTTGTGCTCGACGATGGCGGTTACCCGCCCCTGCTCATCGCGCAGGATGCGGCCATAGCCGGTGGGATCGTCCAGCTCCACGGTCAGCAGCGCCAGATGGCTGTCATCCACCTGCTGCAGCAGGCGCTGCAGGGTCTCGGTCTGGATCAGGGGCACGTCGCCATAGAGGATCAATACCTGCTCCGCCGTCAGCGCCGGCGCTGCCTGGGCCACGGCATGGCCGGTACCGAGTTGCTCGGCCTGGACCACGAAGCTGACGTCGTCGGCGGCCAGCTGGCTGCGGACCTGGTCGGCGCCATGGCCGATGACGACATGGATGCCGGCCGGCTGCAGCTCACGGGCACGGTCGAGGACATGCCCCAGCATGCTGCGACCGGCCACGGGATGCAGCACCTTGGGTAGAGCGGATCTCATGCGGGTGCCCTGGCCAGCAGCCAGGACGACGATTTCCAGGGACATCGGAACCTCGGAGACAGGAGGGGAAGAGACGAGCCGGCGACCGAAGGCGACAGGCACCTTCCAAGTCCGACCACGCGAAATTTCTCGCCCACTTTTCGGGCGACAAAAGAAAAGGGTAGCCGAAGCTACCCTTGTCGTTACAGCCTGACCTTGCGCTTAGCGCTTGGCCTGCCGCTTGAGCTGCTGGATGGTGCGCAGCTGGGCGGCGGCTTCGGCGAGCTGAGTGGCGGCAGCGGTGTAGTCGAACTCCGTGCCCTTGTCGCTCAGTGCTGCCTCGGCGCGCTGCTTGGCTTCCAGAGCGGCAGCTTCGTCGATGTCACCGGCGCGGCTGGCGGTATCGGCCAGCACTTCGACGACATTCGGCTGCACTTCCAGAAAACCGCCGGAGATGTAAAACACCTCCTCGGCGCCCCCGGCCTTAACCAGGCGGATGGGGCCCGGTTTCAGATCGGTGAGCAGCGGCGCATGGCCCGGGGCGATACCCAGATCACCCAGGTGGCCGTGGGCGATGATCATCTCCACCGCGCCGGAGAAGATTTCCCCTTCCGCGCTGACGATGTCGCATTGGACTGTCTTGGCCATAGCGTGCCTCTAAGAGCGCCCGTCGCCGGGCGCGGCAGTTACAGTTTCTTGGCTTTCTCGATGGCTTCGTCGATGCTGCCGACCATGTAGAACGCCTGCTCGGGCAGGTGATCGTAGTCGCCACGCAGGATCCCGGAGAAGCCGGCGATGGTATCCTTGAGAGACACGTACTTGCCGGGCGAACCGGTGAAGACTTCGGCCACGAAGAACGGCTGGGACAGGAAGCGCTGGATCTTACGCGCGCGGGAAACCAGCTGCTTGTCGGACTCGGACAGTTCGTCCATGCCCAGGATCGCGATGATGTCCTTCAGCTCCTTGTAGCGCTGCAGCACGTACTGGACGCCGCGAGCGGTGTCGTAGTGCTCCTGGCCGATCACGTTCGGGTCCAGCTGGCGCGAGGTGGAGTCCAGGGGATCGACCGCCGGATAGATACCCAGGGAGGCGATGTCACGGGACAGAACCACGGTGGCGTCCAGGTGGGCGAAGGTGGTCGCCGGGGACGGGTCGGTCAAGTCATCCGCAGGGACGTAGACGGCCTGGACGGAGGTGATCGAACCCAGCTTGGTGGAGGTGATGCGCTCCTGCAGGACACCCATCTCCTCGGCCAGGGTCGGCTGGTAGCCCACCGCGGACGGCATACGACCCAGCAGCGCGGACACTTCGGTACCGGCCAGGGTGTAGCGGTAGATGTTGTCGACGAACAGCAGGACGTCACGGCCTTCGTCACGGAATTTCTCGGCCATGGTCAGACCGGTCAGGGCCACGCGCAGACGGTTGCCCGGCGGCTCGTTCATCTGGCCATAGACCAGGGCGACCTTGTCCAGAACGTTGGAGTCCTTCATCTCGTGGTAGAAGTCGTTCCCTTCACGGGTACGCTCGCCCACGCCGGCGAACACGGAATAACCGCTGTGCTCGATGGCGATGTTACGGATGAGCTCCATCATGTTGACGGTCTTGCCCACGCCGGCGCCGCCGAACAGGCCGACCTTGCCGCCCTTGGCGAAGGGGCAGACCAGGTCGATGACCTTGATGCCGGTTTCCAGCAGGTCGTTACCACCGGCCTGCTCTGCATAGGACGGGGCCTTGCGGTGGATTTCCCAGCGCTCTTCCTCGCCGATGGGGCCGGCTTCGTCGATGGGGTTGCCCAGGACGTCCATGATGCGGCCGAGGGTCTTGACGCCGACCGGGACCTTGATGGCCTCGCCGGTGTTGCCCACGTTCAGGCCGCGCTTGAGGCCTTCGGTGCTACCCATGGCGATGGTACGGACCACGCCGTCGCCCAGCTGCTGCTGGACTTCCAGGGTGGTTTCGGCACCCTGCACCTTGAGGGCGTCAAAGACGCGCGGTACCGCGTCGCGCGGGAATTCCACGTCGATCACGGCGCCGATGATTTGTACGATACGTCCGCTACTCATTTCGCGTTCCTCGAATGTTTAAGCTGTCCGTCAGACCGCGGCGGCGCCGCCGACGATTTCCGAAATTTCTTGGGTGATCGCAGCCTGGCGAGCCTTGTTGTAGACCAGCTGCAGCTCCTTGATGAGATCGCCGGCGTTGTCGGTGGCGTTCTTCATCGCGATCATCCGCGCGGCCTGTTCGCTGGCAGCGTTCTCGACCACGGCCTGGTACACCTGGGATTCCACGTAGCGCACCAGCAGACCGTCGAGCAGGGTCTTGGCGTCGGGCTCGTAGAGGTAGTCCCAATGCTTGCCTTGCAGCTCACCGCCCTCGGCCGGTACCAGGGGCACCAGCTGCTGGATGGTCGGCTTCTGGGTCATGGTGTTGACGAAGACGTTGGACACCACGTACAGACGGTCGATACGGCCGTTCAGGTAGGCATCCAGCATCACCTTGATGCTGCCGATCAGATCGCCGATCGCCGGGGCTTCGCCGAGGTGGCTGATGGCCGCGACCACGTTGCCGCCGAAGCTGCGGAAGAAGGAGGCACCCTTGGCCCCGATCACCGCCAGATCGATTTCCACACCCTTGCCGCGCTGGTCGCTCATGTCGCGGACCAGAGCCTTGAACAGGTTGGTGTTCAGACCACCGGCCAGACCCCGATCGGAGCTGACCACGATGTAACCGACGCGCTTGACCTCGCGTTCCACCATGAAGGCATGGCGGTACTCGGGGTTGGCGTTGGCCAGGTGGCCGATCACAGCGCGGATGCGCTCGGCATAAGGCTTGCTGGCAGCCATGCGGGCCTGAGCCTTACGCATCTTGCTGACCGCAACCTTTTCCATGGCGCTGGTGATCTTCTGTGTGCTTTTGATGCTCGCGATCTTGCCGCGAATCTCTTTTGCGCCTGCCATGTGACACCTATCGGGTTGGCAAACGGGGGCTGGCGCCCCCGTCGCGGCTTACCAGGTTTGCGTGGCCTTGAACTTCTCGATTCCCGCCTTGATGCCGGCGTCGATCTCGTCGTTGAAGTCGCCCTTCACGTTGATCTTGGCCATCAGGTCGGCGTGATCGCGGTTGAAGTAGGCGATCAGGGCCTGCTCGAAGCTACCGATCTTGTCCAGGGACACATCGCTCAGGAAACCACGCTCGGCGGCGTACAGGCTCAGGGACATCTCAGCGATGGACATGGGCGCGTACTGCTTCTGCTTCATCAGCTCGGTGACGCGCTGACCATGCTCGAGCTGCTTGCGGGTGGCTTCGTCCAGGTCCGAGGCGAACTGGGCGAAGGCCGCCAGTTCACGGTACTGGGCCAGCGCGGTACGGATACCGCCGGACAGCTTCTTGATGATCTTGGTCTGGGCCGCACCACCCACACGGGATACCGAGACACCGGCGTTGACCGCCGGGCGGATGCCCGAGTTGAACAGGCCGGCTTCCAGGAAGATCTGGCCGTCGGTGATGGAGATCACGTTGGTCGGAACGAAGGCGGACACGTCGCCGGCCTGGGTCTCGATGATCGGCAGTGCGGTCAGCGAGCCGGTCTTACCGGTCACGGCGCCGTTGGTGAACTTCTCGACGTAGTCGGCGGAGACGCGGGAGGCGCGCTCGAGCAGACGGCTGTGGAGATAGAACACGTCGCCGGGATAGGCTTCACGGCCCGGCGGACGACGCAGCAGCAGGGAGATCTGGCGATAGGCCACGGCCTGCTTGGACAGATCGTCATAGACGATCAGGGCGTCTTCACCGCGGTCGCGGAAGTATTCGCCCATGGTGCAACCCGAGTAGGGTGCCAGGAACTGCAGGGCCGCCGATTCGGACGCACTGGCTGCCACCACGATGGTGTTGTGCAGAGCGCCGTTCTCTTCCAGCTTGCGCACCACGTTGGCGATGGTCGACTGCTTCTGACCAATGGCGACGTAGACGCAGCGGATGCCGCTGTTCTTCTGGTTGATGATGGCATCGATCGCCATGGCGGTCTTGCCGATCTGACGGTCACCGATGATCAGCTCGCGCTGACCGCGGCCTACCGGGATCATGGCATCGACGGCCTTGTAGCCGGTCTGCACCGGCTGGTCGACCGACTGACGCCAGATCACGCCCGGTGCGACCTTCTCGACGGCGTCGGTGGCGCTGGCGTTCAGCGGACCCTTGCCATCGATGGGGTTGCCCAGGGCGTCGACGACGCGACCCAGCAGTTCCGGACCAACCGGGACTTCCAGGATGCGGCCGGTGCACTTGGCGCTCATGCCTTCGGCCAGACCCAGGTAGCTACCCAGGACCACGGCGCCGACGGAGTCCTGCTCCAGGTTCAGCGCCATGCCGTAGATGCCGCCGGGGAATTCGATCATTTCGCCGTACATGACGTCGGCCAGACCGAAGATCCGCACGATACCGTCGGACACGCTGACGATGGTGCCTTCATTGCGGGCTTGCGAGGTCACGTCGAGTTTCTCGATGCGACCCTTGATGATTTCACTAATTTCGGAAGGATTGAGTTGCTGCATGCTACTGCCCCTTCAAACTCAAGGTTTCAACGCTTCGGCCAGTTGCGCGAGCTTGCCGCGAACGGAGCCATCGATTACCAAGTCGCCGGCGCGGATTACCACACCACCGATCAGGCTCGCATCCTCGGATGCATTTAGTCGCACTTGTCGACCTAGCCTTGCGCTGAGAGCCTTGGCGAGTTTGTCTTGCTGTTCGTCGCTCAAGGCGAAAGCACTGGTGACTTCCGCCTCAATGGATTTTTCCTGCTCGGCCTTGTACGCCTCGTAGATCTCGGCGATGGCCGGGAACAGGTCGATCCGGTCGTTTTCTGCCACGGTCCGAACGAAGTTCTGGGACTGTGCATCCAGCTGATCGCCACATACGTCGATGAGCAATCCGGCCTTGGCGTCCGCAGTCAACTGCGGCTGCTGAAGCAGCTGGCGCACGGTCCCATCTTGGGATACCGCGGCGAGCAGCCCTAGCGCGGCCGACCATTGGGTCAACTGCTGCTGGGACTGTGCGAACTCGAAAGCCGCCTTGGCATAGGGCCGGGCCAGCGTGTTCAGTTCTGCCATTGGTGGCCTCGCTTAGATTTCCGCTGCCAGTCGGTCGACCAACTGGGCATGAGCATTGGCATCAACGGTCGATCCGAGGATCTTCTCGGCGCCGGCCACGGCCAGCACGCCGACGCGAGCACGCAGAGCGTCCTTCGCGGTGTTGATTTCCTGCTCGATTTCCGCCTGAGCCTGCGCCTTGATCCGGTCGCCTTCGGCACGGGCCTTGGCCTGTGCGTCCTCGACGATCTGAGCGGCACGCTTGTTGGCTTGCTCGATGATCTCGGCTGCCTGGCCCTTGGCTTCGTTCACTTTCTGGTTGGCTTGCTGCTGTGCCACTTCCAGATCACGAGCCGCGCGGTTGGCAGCGTCAAGGCCATCGGCAATCTTCTTCTCACGCTCACGCAGCGCCGAGATGATCGGCGGCCACACGTACTTCATGCAGAAGAGCACGAAGATGAAGAAGGCAACGGACTGGCCTATCAGGGTTGCATTAATGTTCACGCCAACACCTCGCTCGTTCGTTGTCCATCAGTCCTGCCTACACCCGCGAGGGTGATCAGCCGGCGATCTGACCAACGAAGGGGTTAGCGAAGGTGAAGAACAGGGCGATACCAACACCGATCATGGTCACGGCGTCGAGCAGACCGGCGACGATGAACATCTTGACTTGCAGCATCGGAACCATTTCCGGCTGACGAGCGGCGCCTTCCAGGAACTTGCCACCCAGCAGACCGAAGCCAATGGCGGTACCCAGAGCGCCCAGGCCAATCAGCAGAGCAACGGCGATCGCGGTCAAACCAACTACAGTTTCCATCTTTCCTCCCGACTTTTTTAGTCGTCTTGGTTAAGGTTGAAGCGAAAAAGTTTTCCCAAGTTACCCGGCGGACAGGGCCCGCCGGGACTCACGGCAGAACCGCCTCCGGACGCCGTCAGCAGCGCCCGGGGGCCATTCCTTAGTGACTTTCTTCGTGCGCCATCGACAGGTAGACGATGGTCAGCATCATGAAGATGAAGGCCTGCAGGGTGATGATGAGGATGTGGAACACCGCCCACGCCCACTGCAGCACGATACCCAGACCGCCCAGTGCCAGACCGTTGGCGAACATGATGGCGATCAGGATGAAGATCAGCTCGCCCGCATACATGTTGCCGAACAGTCGCAGTGCCAGCGAGATCGGCTTGGCGATCAGGGTGACGAATTCGAGCAGGAAGTTGATCGGAATCAGGATGATCTGCAGCAGCGGGTTCTTGCTGCTGAACGGGTGCAGGGTCAGCTCGCCGAAGAAGCCGCCGAGACCCTTCATCTTGATGCTGTAGAAGATGATCAGGCCGAACACCGACAGAGCCATGCCCAGCGTGGCGTTCGGGTCGGTGGTGGGCACCACGCGGAAGTAGGTGTGCTCACCGAACAGCATGCCGGCCACGGACGGCAGCCAGTCCACCGGCACCAGGTCCATCAGGTTCATCAGGAAGATCCAGACGAAGATGGTCAGGGCCAGGGGCGCGATCAGGGCGTTCTTGCCATGGAAGGTGTCACGGACGCTGCCGTCGACGAATTCCACCAGCACTTCGACGAAGTTCTGCAGGCCGCCGGGCTGACCGCTGGTGGCCTTCTTGGCGATGCTGCGGAACAGCACCAGGAAGATCAGGCCGAGAGCGACCGACCAGCCGAGGGTGTCCACGTGGAAGGCCCAGAAGCCCATTTCCTTAGCTTCAGCGGGGGTGTGGGCGAAGCTCCAGCCGTTCACCGGATGCATACCATAGGTCAGGTTCTGCAGGTGGTGCTGGATGTAGCCCGAAGCGGAGTCTGCTGCCATGTGTGCCTCGAATGCCTTAAGGTCTAGTCGGTTTTTTCAGTAGCAGGGGCGCGCCGGCATTGACCATCAGCGTCAACAGGTAGACGCCGAACAGTGCAGGAGCCGAAAGCGGTTTTACCCCGGCAAACGTCAGTGCAAAGAGCACTGCCGTGAGAATCAGTTTGCCCGCCTCGCCCGAGTAGAAAGAACGGACGATGTCTCGGGCGGCATGGGCGCCGCGATAGCGGAACGCCTTGAACGAAAAATACAGATTGGGCAGCCAGGCAATCAGCCCGCCCAACAATCCGGAATAACCGGCGACCTTACCGACGAAGCAAGACAAGACAACGGCGGCACACGACGCGACAGCCAGTTGGACGAGCAGCAGGCGAAAGGCAGGCTGGTGATGGAAGGGCAGGCGTTTGGGCGTGCGGCGGTCCATCGGCTCGAAGTCCTCTGGTGTCGGCATAATAGTTGTTTTCACTGGCATGCTTTGTGCCGACAAAAAGCGGGCAAAGTATAGGGGCGCGTCTGGAGTGGTTCAAGCCACCCCGGACAGATTGCCGCCCAGCCTTGCAGGCATTTGTGTCAGCGAATGTGCGCCAGTACGCCTTGAAGTTCGTCCAAAGAGGTGTAACGGATCACCAGTTGACCCTTGCCTTTCTCGCCATGGCGGATCTGCACGTTGGCGCCCAAACGTTCGGCCAGACGCTGCTCCAGCCGGCTGATGTCAGGATCCACCGCAGGCGCCTTCTCGACCGGCTCCGCGCCGCTAAGCCACTGGCGCACCAGGGCTTCGGTCTGGCGGACGGTGAGCCCCCGTGCGACAACGTGCCGCGCCCCTTCGGCCTGGCGGGCCTTGGGCAGGCCGAGCAAGGCGCGGGCATGGCCCATCTCCAGCTCGCCCCTGGCCAGCAGGTCCTTGGCGTCTTCGGCCAGGGCCAGCAGGCGCAGCAGGTTGGTCACGCCCGAGCGCGACTTGCCGACGGCTTCGGCCACCTGGGCCTGGGTCAGCTCGAATTCGTCCTGCAACCGCTGCAGGGCCATGGCCTCTTCCAGCGGATTGAGGTTCTGCCGCTGGATGTTCTCGATCAGCGCCAGGGCGATGGCCACCTGGTCGGGCACATCGCGCACCAGCGCGGGGATGCGGTCCAGGCCGGCCTGCTGGCTGGCGCGCCAGCGGCGTTCACCGGCGATGATCTCGTAACGGCCTTCGCCGATGGCACGCACCACGATGGGCTGCATCAGCCCCTGGACGCGAATGGAGTTGGCCAGCTCTTCCAGAGCGGTCGGATCCATGTGCCGGCGCGGCTGGTACTTGCCGCGCTGGATGATGTCCACCGGCAGCGATTGCAGTTCGCTGACCGGGGTGGCGGCGGCCTGCTCCTGCAGGACCTTGACGCTGGCACCGCCGAGCAGGGCGTCGAGACCGCGGCCCAGACCTCGTTTCTTCACAGCCATGGGGATTCCTTAGGCAGTCTTGGCGACGCGAGCCGCCTTGCGCTGACGTTTGACCAGCTCGCTGGCCAGCTCCAGATAGGCCGCGGCCCCCTTGGAGCTCTTGTCGTAGACCAGCGCGGGCATGCCGTAGCTCGGGGCTTCGGCCAGGCGGACGTTGCGCGGAATGATGGTTTCGTAGAGCTCGTCGCCGAAGTGCTGCTTGAGCTGGGCGGCGACGTCGTTGGCCAGGCCGATGCGCGGATCGAACATGGTGCGCAGCAGCCCTTCGATCTTCAGCTGCGGATTCAGCCGCTGGGCGATGTGCTGGATGCTGCCGATCAGATCGGTCAGGCCTTCCAGGGCGAAGTATTCGCACTGCATGGGAATGATCACGCCATCGGCGGCCACCAGCCCGTTGATGGTCAGCATGGACAGCGACGGCGGGCAGTCGATGAGCACGTAGTCGTAGTTGTCCCGCACCGGGGCCAGGGCATCGCGCAGGCGGCTCTCGCGCCCGCTCATCTCCAGCAGCTCGACTTCCGCGGCGGTGACGTCGCGGTTCGAGGGCAGCAGCTGGTAGCCGCCGTGCTCGGAAAAGTGCATGGCGTCGAGCAGGCCGCAGGCGCCGGTGAGGACGTCCAGCACCGAATGCTCCAGGGAATGCTTGTCCACCCCGCTGCCCATGGTGGCGTTACCCTGGGGATCGAGGTCGATCAGCAGCACCTTGCGCCGGTTGGTGGCGGCCAGAGAAGCGGCGAGATTGATGCACGTCGTGGTCTTGCCCACCCCGCCCTTCTGGTTGGCTATCGCGTAAACCTTGGCCATGTACCGCCTTACCCCTCTCCGTTCGTGCGGCGCAGTATCAGCAAGTGCCGCTGGCCTTGGCAACCGGGAACCGCGAGGACGTGCGCCGCCGCAACCCGGAAATCCGCTGGTAGCTTGGCCAGCTCGTCGTCGGGGTGTAGCCCCTTCATCGCCAGCCACTGTGTTTGGTTGTCGCCCAGGTGGCGTGTCCAGTTGGCGAAGTCGTCGATGGCGCTGAACGCCCGCGAGACGATGCCGGTGAAGGGCGCGGCGGGCTGATAGGCCTCGACGCGGGCATGCACCACCTCGAGATTGGTCAGGCCCAGCTCGATCCTGGCCTGGGTCAGGAAGCGCGTCTTCTTGCCGTTGCTGTCGAGCAGGGTGAAGCGCGACTCCGGAAAGAGGATCGCCAGGGGAATGCCCGGCATGCCGCCGCCGCTGCCCACGTCCAGCCAGTGCCCGGCGCCCACGTGGGGGACGATGCTGAGGCTGTCCAGCAGGTGCCGCGAGACCATCTCGTTGGGATCGCGCACCGCGGTGAGGTTGTAGGCCTTGTTCCACTTGACCAGCAGGTCCAGGTAGCCCAGCAGGCGCTCTTCCACGGCGACGGGCAGCGCCACGCCGAGCGTCTCGGCGCCCTGGCGCAGTTCGTTGGCTTGAATCGCGCTGGCCATCAGGCGCTGTGCTCCAGGCTGCGACCGGCGCTGCGCTTCTTCAGGTGGATCAGCAGCAGCGAGACCGCCGCCGGGGTGACCCCGGGAATGCGCGAGGCCTGACCGAGGGTTTCGGGGCGGGCCTGGGCCAGCTTGTGCTGAATCTCCTTGGACAGGCCGGAGATGCTGGCGTAGTCCAGCTCGGCGGGCAGCGCCACGGCGTCGCTGGCGCGCAGCCGCTGGATCTCGTCCTGCTGGCGATCGATGTAGCCGGCGTACTTGGTCTTGATCTCGATCTGCTCGGCGACTTGGGTCTCGGCCGGCGTTTCGCCCACCGCGGCCATCAGGCCGGCGTAGTCGATCTCCGGGCGGGCCAGCAGATTCTGCAGGTTGTATTCGTGGTTGAGCGGGGTGCCGAAGCGTTCGGCCACCGCCGTGCCCTGGGGCGTGCCCGGACGGATCCAGGTCGCCTTGAGGCGCTGCTCTTCCAGGGCGATGCCCTCGCGCTTGGCTTCGAACAGCGCCCAGCGCTGATCGTCCACCAGGCCCAGCTCGCGACCCTTCTCGGTCAGGCGCAGGTCGGCGTTGTCTTCGCGCAGGATCAGCCGGTATTCGGCGCGCGAGGTAAACATCCGATAGGGCTCCTGGGTGCCCAGGGTGATGAGGTCGTCCACCAGCACGCCGAGGTAGGCCTCGTCGCGGCGCGGACACCAGGCCTCGCGGCCCTGGGCGCGCAACGCGGCGTTGGCACCGGCGAGCAGCCCCTGGGCGCCGGCTTCTTCGTAGCCGGTGGTGCCATTGATCTGGCCGGCAAAGAACAGGCCGGCGATGACCTTGGTTTCCAGGCTGTACTTGAGATCCCGCGGATCGAAGAAGTCGTATTCGATGGCGTAGCCGGGTCGCAGGATGTGGGCGTTCTCCATGCCGCGCATGGAGCGCACCACCTCGAGCTGCACATCGAAGGGCAGCGAGGTGGAGATGCCGTTGGGATAGAGCTCGTGGGTGGTCAGACCCTCGGGCTCGAGAAAGACCTGATGGCTGTCCTTGTCGGCGAAGCGGTGGATCTTGTCTTCGATGGACGGACAGTAGCGCGGCCCTACTCCTTCGATCACGCCGGAGTACATGGGCGAACGATCCAGGTTGGCGCGGATGATGTCGTGGGTGCGGGCGTTGGTGTGGGTGATCCAGCAGCTGACCTGCGCCGGATGCTGCTCGCGATTGCCGAGAAAGGACATCACCGGCAAGGGGGTATCGCCGGGCTGCTCGGTCATCACCGAGAAGTCCACCGAGCGGCCGTCGATGCGCGGCGGCGTGCCGGTCTTCAGTCGCGATACCCGCAGCGGCAGTTCACGCAGGCGCTGGGCCAGGGCGATGGCCGGCGGGTCCCCGGCTCGTCCACCGCTGTGGTTCTGCAGACCGATGTGGATAAGACCACCGAGGAAGGTCCCGGCAGTGAGCACCACGTTGTCGGCATGGAATTTCAGGCCCATCTGGGTGATCACGCCGGCGACGCGATCGCCTTCGACGATGAGGTCGTCGCAGGCCTGCTGGAATATCCACAGGTTCGGCTGATTTTCCAGCGTGTAGCGGATGGCCGCCTTGTACAGCACGCGATCAGCCTGGGCGCGAGTAGCGCGCACGGCAGGTCCCTTGCGGCTGTTGAGAATGCGGAACTGGATGCCGGCGAGATCCGTGGCCGCGGCCATGGCGCCGCCCAGGGCATCGATCTCCTTGACCAGATGGCTCTTGCCGATGCCGCCGATGGCGGGGTTGCAGCTCATCTGGCCGAGAGTTTCCACATTATGCGTGAGCAGCAGGGTGCGCACACCCATGCGAGCGGCCGCCAGGGCCGCTTCGGTACCGGCATGGCCGCCGCCGATCACGATGACGTCGAAACGGGAAGGAAAGTCCACCACGCACCTCGTGCCTGTTGGCAGGAATTCAAAGGAAAGCCGGCAAGTATAAGGCCTGGACGTCGCTTGCAGAAGGGGGCTCTGGCCAAAAAATGATCAGCCGGCCTGGCAGACACCCAATATAAACAATAGGGAAGAAAGTTTTAAAAGGACTGATATAGAGCTTATGTATATGCAGGCCCTTCGCTGTGGATAAGCCTATGCAGCCCCCGTCAGCGCTGGGCTGGGGAAAACCTGAACCCCGTGTACGTCTTGTGCTGTGGATGAATACAAGCTCTCAGCATCCTGTGGACCCTTTGCCCGCTTATCCACAACGCCAGTCATGGACAGTTCGTGCACCGATTTATGGGCAGACCTCAGGCAGGGTTATCAACAGGGCTCTGGAAAGGGGAGATGAGGACAGCCAAGGCCTGCGTTGCACAGGCCGGGAACGGCGGGCGGGAGGCTATTTGCCGATGCAGAAGCTGGAGAAGATGCGCCCGAGCAGGTCGTCGGAGCTGAAGGCGCCGGTGATCTCGCCAAGCACCTGCTGGGCCTGGCGCAGGTCTTCGGCCAGCAGCTCGCCGGAGCCGGCCAGGGTGAGTTGGCGATAGCCGTGGTCCAGGGCGCTGGCGGCCCGCTGCAGGGCATCCAGATGGCGGCGGCGGGCGCTGAAGCCGCCTTCGGTGGTCTGTTCGAAGCCCATGCAGGCCTTGAGATGCTCGCGCAGGGCTTCGATACCGGCGCCATCGGTGGCGCTGAGACTGATCTCGACCGGCTCGGTCGCCAGCAGCCCGGTGGGCTCACCGGTGAGGTCGGCCTTGTTGCGGATCACCGTCAGCTTGTCCAGCGGCGGCCGGGTGCTCAGCAGTTCCGGCCAGAGCGCCTGGGGATCCCGGGCTTCCGGAGCGCTGGCGTCCACCACCAGCAGCACCCTGTCGGCGCCGGCAATGGCATCCAGGGCGCGCTGGACCCCGATCTGCTCGACCCGGTCGCTGGTGTCACGCAAGCCGGCGGTATCGACCACATGCAGCGGCATGCCATCAATGTGGATATGTTCGCGCAGGACATCCCGGGTGGTGCCGGCGATGTCGGTGACGATGGCGGCCTCACGCCCGGCCAGGGCGTTGAGCAGGCTGGACTTGCCGGCATTGGGGCGACCGGCGATCACCACGGTCATGCCGTCGCGCAGCAGGGCGCCGCGGTTGGCTTCGCGCTGGACCTGGTGCAGTTCGGCCTGGACGCCCTCCAGCAGGCCCTGGACCCGGCCATCGGCGAGGAAGTCGATCTCTTCCTCGGGAAAGTCGATGGCCGCCTCGACATAGATGCGCAGGCGGATCAGCTGTTCGACCAGGCTCTCCACCCGGCGCGAGAATTCGCCCTGCAGCGAACGCAGGGCATTACGCGCCGCCTGTTCGGTGCTCGCCTCGATGAGGTCGGCGATGGCTTCGGCCTGGGCCAGGTCGAGCTTGTCGTTGAGAAAGGCGCGTTCGCTGAATTCACCCGGGCGGGCCAGGCGCGCGCCTTCTTCCAGGGTGCGGCGCAGCAGCAGATCGAGGATCACCGGGCCGCCATGGCCCTGCAGCTCCAGCACATCTTCGCCGGTGAAGGAGTTGGGACCGGGAAAGAACAGCGCGATGCCGGCGTCCAGCACGCTGCCGTCGGCGGCTAGGAAGTTGCCGTAGTGGGCATGCCGGGGCGGCAGCTCGCGGCCGCAGATCGCCCGCGCCAGCGGGGCGGCCAGGGGACCGGAGACGCGGACGATGCCGACCCCGCCACGCCCGGTGGCGGTGGCGATGGCGGCGATACTGTCGGAAGGCAGGGACATGACGATCCTCCAGAAAGCACGACGCCCCAATCAAGGGGCGTCGTGTGGACAGAATGAGCGGGGTCAGGCCTTCTTGCTGGCCGCCTCGATCTTCCGGGTAATGTACCACTGCTGCAGGATCGACAGGCAGTTGTTGACGATCCAGTACAGCACCAGACCGGCCGGGAACCACAGGAAGAAGAAGGTGAAGATGATCGGCATCATCTTCATGACCTTGGCCTGCATGGGATCCGGCGGTGCGGGGTTCAGCATCTGCTGCACCAGCATGGTACCGCCCATGATGATCGGCAGGATGAAGAAGGGATCCTTGGCCGACAGGTCGGTGATCCAGAACATCCAGGGCGACTGGCGCATCTCGACGCTTTCCAGCAGCACCCAGTACAGCGCCAGGAACACCGGCATCTGCACCACGATGGGCAGGCAGCCACCCAGGGGATTGATCTTCTCCTTGCGGTACAGCTCCATCATCGCCTGGGACATCTTCTGGCGATCGTCGCCATACTGTTCCTTCAGCGCCTGCAGTCGCGGGCCGACGGCACGCATGCGCGCCATGGAACGGTAGCTGGCGGCGGACAGCGGGAAGAACAGCATCTTGATGATGATGGTCAGGACGATGATCGACCAGCCCCAGTTACCCAGGATGCTGTGGATATGCTGCAGCAGCCAGAAGATCGGCTGGGCGATGAACCACAGGAAGCCGTAGTCGACCGTCAGTTCCAGGCCGTGGGACAGGGTCTTGAGGTGCTCCTGGATCTTCGGACCGGCATAGAGGGTCAGCGAGGTCTCGCCCTTGCCACCCGCCGGCACGCTGAACTGCGGACCGGTGAAGCCGACGATGTAGTTGCCCTGGGCATCCTTGCGGGTGGTGAT
The DNA here is from genome assembly GCF_000510705.1 of Pseudomonas sp. MOIL14HWK12:I1. NCBI lineage: Bacteria > Pseudomonadati > Pseudomonadota > Gammaproteobacteria > Pseudomonadales > Pseudomonadaceae > Pseudomonas > Pseudomonas sp. MOIL14HWK12:I1. The sequence continues at coordinate 392,804 of NZ_AZNY01000003.1, forward strand.
CTGGTGCTGCTCATCCTTGTTCGGCACCCAGGCGGTGACGAAGTAGTGCTGCAGCCAACCCACCCAGCCGCCCTGCACGGATTCCTGCAGGCGGTTCTTGTCCATGTCGCTCATGGACACCTTGCGATAGGGCTCGGCCGGGGTGCCGACCGCGGCGCCCAGGTAGGTGGACACGCCGGTGGCGGTGGTGGCCGAGGGATCGCCGCTCTTGTCACGCTTGAGCTGGGCGTAGAGCACGCCGTTCCAGGCGTTGGCGCTGTGGTTGTCGATCAGGTAGCTGACCTGGATCTGGTACGCGTCCGGATTGATGCAGGTGATCTTCTTCTGCGCCTTCTCGGCGTCCGAACAATCGACCTTCAGGCCCCGGTGGAAGGTGAATCTCTTGGTGTAGTCCACGCCATTGGCCTGGTACTTGAGATCCACCACCAGTTGCGGCTGGCCATCGGCGAGCACGTAGCTGGACTGCGCCGAGGTGTACAGCGGACGACCGGCGCTGTTGGCGTCGGGTCCGTTGGCACCGGTCAGGCCGCTCTGGGCCAGATAGAGACGCTCGTTGCCGTTGTCGAACAGCATGAAGGGAACGTCGGGGTGGTCCTGGCGACGGGGATACTGCACCAGTCCGAGCTGGACGATGTCACCACCGCGCGGATCGATGGCCAGATCCAGGACGTCGGTACGCACCTTGATGAGCGCGGTGCTCGGTTGGGCGGCCGAGTTGTCCACTGGCGCCGCGGCCTTGGCATCGGCCGGTACGTCGGTGGGCACGTTGGGGGTATCGCCCGGCAGGACGCTGGTCTGCGTCTTGGCCGTGGGCAGATCGGCCTGGCCGTAATCCTTGTTCCACTGGAAAACCAGGGTGTAGGACACGATCGCCAAGGCGGCAATGAGTAGCGGGCGCTTGATATCCATGTTTACTCGGCCATCGAAGAGGTCGGGGCTGGGTTCTTTGCGGGAGGAACGGGATCATATCCGCCTGAGTGCCAGGGATGGCACCGGCACAGTCGCCGTGTGGTCAGCCAGCCACCACGCAGCAGCCCGTGGCGCTCGATGGCTTCGAGGGCGTAACCGGAACAGGTCGGATAGAAACGACAGTGACTGGCCATCATGGGGCTGATGGCGTAACGGTAGAAGCGAATCAGCAGCAGGGCCGGTTTACGCATGAGCACCGTCGGGACTGTCGATTGGGTGGGCAACGGTCTTGCTCGCCTGGCGATTGAGACGTTTCCACAGTTGCAGCAGCTGATCGTGCAATTCGGGATTGTCGACTTCGCCAAGTCCCTTGCGGGCGACGAAGACCAGATCGAAGCTGCCCAGGCGGTCCTGATTCAGACGGAAGGAATCCCGGATGACCCGCTTGATGCGATTGCGCTCGACAGAAAGCTTGACGCTCTTCTTGCCGATGACCAGCCCGAGGCGGGAATGGTCGAGCCCATTGGCATGGGCGAGCAGCAGCAGGTGCTTGCCGGATGCCTTGTGGGTGGGAGAGTCAAAGACCGCTTGGAACTGTTGGGAGCTCAGTAAGCGCCTGTCCCGACCGAAACCCTGACTCACCACCTGACCGGGCAATCAGATCGCCAGACGCTTGCGGCCTTTGGCACGGCGACGGGACAGAACCTGACGGCCGTTCTTGGTTGCCATACGAGCACGGAAACCGTGGACACGGGCGCGCTTCAGGGTGCTGGGTTGGAAGGTGCGTTTCATGGACTTTTACCTAGGTGAAAGCGGCAAGGCATGAGTGCCCCGCGCAAAGAGACCGGCGATTCTAGAGAAAGCCTCGGTACAGGTCAATTTCCAACCAGCACCGGCTGACAGGAGACCAGGCAAATAAAATCAACAGGTCAGAAGGTTTTAAAAGACTGTTGAAGTGAATATGTATGGTGCAGCGGATTTCTGTGGATAGATCGTGCCAGGCCGGACGGAATCTGGCCTGAGCGGGGACGGAAAGTCTGTTTTCAACAGGTGCAGTTCGGGTGCTCTGCCTGCTGAGAGGCTGTGGATAAGCAAGGCTGTTACGCACAGCTGGATTATCCACAGTGAAAAGCCCCGGGATGTCCAGAGAGGTCAGACGGCGTTATCCACAGAGCTGACGGTCGTGCGTCCGCCCGTTGCCTTCGTGACGGCTATCTGTTGGGAAACTGCGCGGTCATGTGGATAACCCGGGTGGGGAGGGATACAATGGGCGTTTGCTCATGGCCCGTCCGGGCCGCTCCAGTTCTTGGGAGACGCTGTGTCGGTCGAACTCTGGCAACGTTGCGTGGATGTGCTGCGCGACGAGCTGCCTTCGCAACAATTCAATACCTGGATCCGGCCACTGCAGGTGGAAGCGGAAGGGGATGAGCTGCGGGTGTTCGCGCCCAATCGCTTCGTGCTCGACTGGGTCAACGAGAAGTACCTGAGCCGCATCCTCGAATTGCTCGAGGAACATGCCGACGACGGCATCGCCCCGGTGCTGTCCCTGTTGATCGGCAGCAAGCGCAGCAACAAGCCGCGTCCGGCGCAGACGCCAAGCAGCCAGAGCACCCCGCTGCCTCCTCCGGTGCAGGCTCCGCAGCCGATCCAATCGGACATCGTCACCGCGGGCGTCGCCCTGGAAGACGTGACCGCGGAACTGGCCGAGGCCGACGAGCCGGCGGTCAAGACCGAACGCACCGTGCAGGTGGAGGGTGCGCTCAAGCACACCAGCTACCTGAATCGCACCTTCACCTTCGAGAACTTCGTCGAGGGCAAGTCCAACCAGCTGGCCCGCGCCGCGGCCTGGCAGGTGGCGGACAATCCCAAGCACGGGTACAACCCGCTCTTCCTTTATGGGGGCGTGGGTCTGGGTAAGACCCACCTGATGCACGCGGTGGGCAACCACCTGCTCAAGCGCAATCCGAACGCCAAGATCGTCTATCTGCATTCGGAGCGCTTCGTCGCCGACATGGTCAAGGCGCTGCAGCTCAACGCCATCAACGAATTCAAGCGCTTCTACCGCTCGGTGGACGCGCTGCTGATCGACGACATCCAGTTCTTCGCCCGCAAGGAGCGTTCGCAGGAAGAGTTTTTCCACACCTTCAATGCCCTGCTCGAAGGTGGACAACAGGTGATCCTCACCAGCGACCGCTATCCCAAGGAGATCGACGGCCTGGAAGAGCGGCTCAAGTCGCGCTTCGGCTGGGGTCTCACCGTGGCGGTGGAGCCGCCGGAGCTGGAAACGCGGGTGGCGATCCTGATGAAGAAGGCCGACCAGGCCAAGGTCGACCTGCCCCACGACGCCGCCTTCTTTATTGCCCAGCGCATCCGCTCCAACGTGCGGGAACTGGAAGGCGCGCTCAAGCGGGTAATCGCCCATGCCCACTTCATGGGCCGCGACATCACCATCGAGCTGATCCGCGAATCGCTCAAGGATCTCCTGGCACTGCAGGACAAGCTGGTCAGCATCGACAACATCCAGCGCACCGCGGCCGAGTACTACAAGATCAAGATCGCCGATCTGCTGTCCAAACGCCGCTCGCGTTCGGTCGCCCGGCCGCGGCAGGTCGCCATGGCGCTGTCCAAGGAGCTGACCAACCACAGCCTGCCGGAAATCGGCGACGCCTTTGGCGGACGCGATCACACGACGGTGTTGCACGCCTGTCGCAAGATCGCCGAACTTCGGGAATCCGACGCGGATATCCGCGAGGATTACAAGAACCTGCTGCGTACCCTGACGACCTGACGGACGCGGCCCTGGCAAGGACCTGACCATGCATTTCACCATTCAACGCGAAGCCCTGTTGAAACCGCTGCAGCTGGTGGCCGGTGTCGTGGAACGTCGGCAAACGCTGCCGGTGCTGTCCAACGTACTCCTGGTCGTGGAAGGCCAGCGGCTGTCGCTGACCGGTACCGACCTGGAAGTCGAGCTGGTTGGCCGGGTCGATCTGGAAGAAGCCGCCGAAGCCGGCGAAATCACCGTGCCGGCGCGCAAGCTGATGGATATCTGCAAGAGCCTGCAGCCCGATGCGCTGATCGACATCCGCACCGAGGAGCAGAAGCTGCTGATCCGTGCCGGACGCAGCCGTTTCACCCTGTCCACCCTGCCGGCCAACGACTTCCCCACCGTGGAGGAAGGTCCGGGTTCGCTGAAGTTCAGCATTCCCCAAGGCCGCCTGCGCCGTCTGATCGAGCGCACCGGCTTCGCCATGGCCCAGCAGGACGTGCGCTACTACCTCAACGGCATGCTGCTCGAAGCCAGCACCGGGCGCCTGCGCGCCGTGGCCACCGATGGTCACCGCCTGGCCATGTGCATGCTGGAAGCCGACGTCGACCAGGCCGAGAAGCACCAGGTCATCGTGCCGCGCAAGGGCATCCTGGAACTGTCGCGCCTGCTCACCGAGCCGGAAGAGCCGGTCAACGTGGTGCTGGGCCAGCACCATATCCGCGCCACCACCGGGGACTTCACCTTTACCTCCAAGCTGGTGGACGGCAAGTTCCCCGACTACGAGCGCGTCCTGCCGCGGCATGGCGACAAGCTGGTATTGGGCGAACGTCAGCACCTGCGCGAGGCGTTCAGCCGCACCGCCATTCTCTCCAACGAGAAGTACCGCGGTATCCGCCTGCAGCTGGAAAACGGCTTCATGAAGATCCAGGCCAACAACCCGGAGCAGGAAGAGGCCGAGGAAGAACTGCAGGTCGATTACGACGGCGGCAGCCTGGAGATCGGCTTCAACGTCAGCTACCTGCTCGACGTGCTCGGCGTGATGACCACCGACCAGGTGCGCATCACCCTGTCCGATTCCAGCAGCAGTGCGCTGTTGCAGGAGGCGGGCAACGACGATTCCTCCTATGTCGTGATGCCGATGCGCCTCTGATCGCCGCTCGATGACGCTGATCCGCTTCAACGCCGACCGCCTGCGCAATCTGCAGGCGGTCGCGCTTCAGCCCTCGCCCCGGGTCAACCTGCTGCACGGCGCCAACGGCAGCGGCAAGACCAGCCTGCTGGAAGCCATCCACCTGCTGGGCCTCGCCCGCTCCTTTCGCAGCACCAAGCTGGCGCCGGTCATCCAGCACGAGCAGGCCAGCTGCACGGTGTTCGGCCAGGTGCGGCTGCCCGGGGGCCAGGATTGCAACCTGGGCATCCAGCGCGAGCGCGGCGGCGACTATCAGATCCGCATCAATGGCGAGAATGCCCGCAGTGCGGCGCAGCTGGCCGAGGTGCTGCCGCTGCAGCTGATCAACCCTGACGGCTTCCGGCTGCTCGAAGGCAGTCCCAAGATCAGACGGCAGTTTCTCGACTGGGGCGTGTTCCACGAGGAACAGCGTTTTCTGCCCCTATGGCAACGCCTGCAAAAGGCGCTCAGGCAGCGAAATCACTGGCTCAGACGTGGTAAAATCGACCCTGCGGCGCAGGCCGCCTGGGATCAGGAACTGGCCCTGGCCAGTGCCGAGATCGATGGCTTTCGCCAGGCCTACATCCAGCGCCTGAAACCGGAATTCACCGCAGTGCTGGCCGAGCTGATCCAGCTCGACGGCCTGACCCTGAGTTACTACCGCGGCTGGGACCGCGAGCGCGATCTGCGCGAGGTGCTGGCGGACAGCCTGCCGCGGGATCTGCAGCTGGGGCATACCCAGGCCGGTCCCCAACGCGCCGACCTGCGGATCCGCATCGGCAATCACAACGCGGCGGACATCCTGTCGCGCGGCCAGCAGAAGCTGGTGGTGTGCGCACTGCGCATCGCCCAGGGGCGGCTGGTCAACCAGGTCAAGCGGGGCCAGTGCGTCTATCTCATCGACGACCTGCCCTCGGAACTGGACGAGGGACACCGGCTGGCCTTGTGCCGGCTGCTGGAGGCACTGGAGTGCCAAGTCTTCATCACCTGTGTCGAGCGCGAGACGCTACAGGCCGCCTGGCGGCCGGAGACAGAGGTCAGCGTGTTCCACGTGGAACACGGCCATATCAAGCAGACCCACACTAGCGGGAGCCAAGCATGAGCGAGACCAATACCTACGACTCTTCCAGCATCAAGGTGCTGAAGGGACTGGATGCCGTGCGCAAGCGCCCCGGCATGTACATCGGCGACACCGATGACGGCACCGGCCTGCACCACATGGTCTTCGAGGTGGTGGACAACTCCATCGACGAGGCCCTGGCCGGCTTCTGCAGCGAGATCAGCATCACCATCCACATGGACGAATCCATCACCGTGCGCGACAACGGTCGCGGCATCCCGGTGGATATCCACAAGGAAGAAGGCGTTTCCGCGGCCGAGGTCATCATGACCGTGCTGCACGCCGGCGGTAAGTTCGACGACAACACCTACAAGGTGTCCGGCGGCCTGCACGGCGTGGGCGTCTCGGTGGTGAACGCCCTGTCCGAGGAGCTGCGGCTGACCATTCGCCGCGCCGGCCAGGTGTGGGAGCAGGTCTATGTGCATGGCGTGCCCCAGGCACCGCTGGCGGTGATCGGCGAGACCGACACCACCGGTACCCAGGTGCACTTCAAGCCGTCCGCCGAGACCTTCAGCAACATCCAGTTCAGCTGGGACATCCTGGCCAAGCGGATTCGCGAGCTGTCCTTCCTCAACTCCGGCGTCGGCATCGTCCTGCGCGACGAGCGCAGCGGCAAGGAAGAGCTGTTCAAGTACGAAGGCGGCCTGCGTGCCTTCGTCGACTACCTCAACACCAACAAGACCGCGGTGAACGAGGTGTTCCATTTCCAGGTGCAGCGCGACGACGATGGCGTCGGCGTGGAAGTGGCCCTGCAGTGGAACGACAGCTTCAACGAGAACATTCTCTGCTTCACCAACAACATTCCCCAGCGCGATGGCGGTACCCACCTGGCGGGCTTCCGCTCGGCACTGACGCGCAACCTGAACAACTACATCGAGGCCGAGGGCCTGGCCAAGAAGTTCAAGGTGGCCACCACCGGTGACGACGCCCGCGAAGGCCTGACCGCCATCATCTCGGTCAAGGTGCCGGATCCCAAGTTCTCCTCCCAGACCAAGGACAAGCTGGTCTCCTCCGAGGTGAAGACCGCTGTGGAGCAGGAGATGGGCAAGTACTTCTCCGACTTCCTGCTGGAGAATCCCAACGAGGCCAAGGCGGTGGTCGGCAAGATGATCGACGCGGCCCGGGCCCGGGAAGCGGCGCGCAAGGCGCGGGAGATGACCCGCCGCAAGGGCGCTCTGGACATCGCCGGTCTGCCCGGCAAGCTGGCGGACTGCCAGGAAAAGGACCCGGCGCTGTCCGAACTCTACATCGTGGAGGGTGACTCCGCCGGTGGTTCGGCCAAGCAGGGCCGCAACCGGCGCACCCAGGCGATCCTGCCGCTCAAGGGCAAGATCCTCAACGTCGAGAAGGCCCGCTTCGACAAGATGCTCTCCTCCCAGGAGGTGGGCACCCTGATCACCGCGCTGGGCTGCGGTATCGGTCGCGAAGAGTTCAATATCGACAAGCTGCGCTACCACAACATCATCATCATGACCGATGCTGACGTCGACGGTTCGCACATCCGTACCCTGCTGCTGACCTTCTTCTTCCGCCAGATGCCGCTGTTGATCGAGCGGGGCTACATCTACATCGCTCAGCCGCCGCTGTACAAGGTGAAGCGTGGCAAGCAGGAGCAGTACATCAAGGACGACGAGGCGATGGAGGAATACCTGACCCAGACCGCCCTCGAGGAAGCCAGCCTGCACGTCAACGAGAACGCCCCGGGCCTGTCCGGCGTGGAACTCGAGAAGTTGGTGAACAGCTATCGCCAGGTGATGAAGACCTTCAAGCGCCTGTCGCGCCTCTATCCGGCCGACGTCAGCGAACACCTGCTGTACCTGCCCCGCGTGGGCGTGGAGCAGCTGGGTGATGAGGCGGCCATGCGCCAGTGGCTGGCCGGCCTGGAAACGCGCCTCAAGGCTGCCGAGCGCAATGGCACCACCTACACCCTGAGCCTGCGCGAAGACCGCGAGCGCAGCCTGTGGCTGCCGGAGGTCGAGACCCGTGCCCACGGCCTGTCCAGCTACGTCACTTTCAACCGGGATTTCTTCGGCAGCAACGACTACCGCCTGGTGACCGAGCTGGCCGCCCAGTTGGACAACCTGCTGGAGGAAGGCGCCTACGCCAAGCGCGGCGAACGCCGGCGCCCGGTCAGCACCTTCAAGGAAGCCTGGGAATGGCTGATGGTGGAGACCAGCAAGAGATTCAACATCCAGCGCTACAAGGGCCTGGGCGAGATGAATCCGGATCAGCTGTGGGAAACCACCATGGACCCGAACGTGCGTCGCATGCTGCAGGTGACCATCGAGGACGCCATCGCCGCCGATCAGATCTTCAACACCCTGATGGGCGATCAGGTGGAGCCGCGCCGCGACTTCATCGAGAGCAACGCCCTGGCCGTGTCGAACCTCGACGTCTGATCCCGCGGTTATGCACAAGCCCCGCCATGCGGGGCTTTTTTGTGGAAAACATTCTGCCTAGAGAGCCGCAGCGTTTCGTTCCCCGGGAGCGAACGCCGTTCATCTTATAGCCAGAGGTTTTGTGGATAGTTTTCCTCAGCCGCTTTTGATCACCACAGAAAATTTGCGTAAAGAGGCCGTGCCATGCGGCATAGAGACACAGGCTATAACGGATGATCCTGTGGATAAGCCTGGGAATAAGCTTGTCGGTACTTGTGGATGAAGACTCATCCGAGGTAGCGGGCCAAAATCCGCCCACACCAAAGGCTTGATCTGGCCTGTGGATAAGTCTGTGGGAAAAGGGCGGAAAAGGGGTGGAAACAGCCAGGCCTCGCGGCCTGGCGGTCAGGCTACGCAGCGCGGGCGGGACTGGCGTCGGGCTTGGTCGCCAGAGCCTGTTCGATGAAGGCGAAGCAGCGGGCATTGAGATCGACGATGGCGCGCGGATCCTGACCCTGGGGATGGAGCAGCGGACCGATGCTGACCTTGATGGTCCCCGGCGACTTGATCCAGGAGCGATTGGGCCAGTAGGCACCGGCGTCATGGGCGATGGGCAGGATGGGTACGTTCAGGCTGCAGGCCAGGGCGGCGCCACCGCGAGAGAACTTGCCCATCTGGCCGTGATCGATGCGGGTACCCTGGGGAAAGATCAGCACCCAGCAACCCTGGGCCAGGTAGCGACCGCCCTGCTCCGTCAGCTGCTGCAGGGCCAGCTTGCCGTTGTCACGGTCGATGGCGATCGGCTTGAGCAGCGAGAAGGCCCAGCCAAAGAAGGGGATCCGCAGCAATTCGCGCTTGATCACCTGGGAGGTGGGCTCGAACTGGGCGGACAGGAAAAAGGTTTCCCAGGTGCTCTGGTGGTTGGCCACGATCACGCAGGGCTGCGCCGGGACGTTTTCCAGGCCTTCGATCTCGTAGCGGATGCCGCAGATGACCTTGGCCAGCCAGACGGCGAAACCGGTCCAGGCCTTGACCACCAGCCGATAGCGGGCGCGATAGGCGAGGAAGGGCGCGATCAGCAGGCTGACGCAGGACCAGAGGATGCCGCTGGTTCCCAGCAGCACATAGAACAACAGGGTACGCAAGAGCCGCATCAGGGCGCTTCCTCGAGCAGGTGATCAGCCACCGCGGCCAGGTCGGCGAAGACCCGGGTGCCGGCTGGCAAAGGCTTGGCCAGGGTGCGTTCACCCTTGCCGGTCCGCACCAGACAGGGTGTGCAGCCAAGGGCCACGCCGGCTTCCAGATCGCGCAGGCTGTCGCCCACCACCGGCACGCCGCTCAGGTCGGCACGGCCATAGTGGTGGGCGATGGCGCGAAACAGGCCGGGCAGCGGCTTGCGGCAGTCGCAGCCCGCTTCCGGGCCATGGGGGCAGTGCAGGATCAGGTCGACCCGACCGCCCTCCTCCGCCAGCAGCCGCTGCAGTTTCTCGTGCATGGCCGTCAGGTCGTCTTCCGTGAAGTAGCCGCGGGCCAGGCCGGACTGGTTGGTGGCCACGGCCACCTGCCAACCGGCCCGGTTCAGGCGAGCGATGGCGGCGAGGCTGCCGGGCAGCGGTTGCCACTGCTCGGCGCTGCGCACGTAGTCATCGGAATCGACATTGATGACGCCATCGCGGTCCAGCACGATCAGCTTCATGCCCTAGCCCAGCACCGAGATGTCGGCGATGCCCAGGAACAGGCCACGCAGGTGGGCGAGCAGCGCATAGCGATTGGCGCGGACGCGCTCGTCCTCGGCGTTGACCAATACCTCGTCGAAGAAGGCATCCACCGGGGCGCGCAGGCTGGCCAGGCGCTCCAGGGCTTCGCGATAACGGCGAGCTTCGGCCAGGGGCGCGGCTTCCCGCTCGGCATCGGCGATGGCCGCGGCCAGGGTGCGCTCGGCGTCGGTCTCGAACAGGGCGGCATCGGCCTGGGTGGCGACCGTGCCCTCGAACTTGCCCAGCAGGTTGGAGACGCGCTTGTTGGCGGCGGCCAGGGCTTCGGCCTCGGGCAGGCGGCGGAAGGCCTGCACGGCCTGGACGCGCTGATCGAAGTCCAGCGCCGAAGCCGGGCGCAGGGCCCGCACGGCCAGGTAGGCGGCGGTGTCGACGCCTTCGTCCTCGTAGCGGGCACGCAGCCGGTCGAAGACGAAGTCCAGCACCTGCTCCTGCAGCCCCGCGGCCTTGACCCGCTCGCCGTAACCGGCGATGGCGAAGGCGACGGCGGCTGGCAGATCCAGCTCCAGGCCCTTCTCGATGAGGATGCGTAGCACCCCCAGGGCCTGACGGCGCAGGGCGAAGGGGTCCTTGCTGCCGGTGGGCAGCATGCCGATGCCGAAGATGCCGACCAAGGTGTCGAGCTTGTCGGCCAGGGCCACGGCGGCCCCGGTCAGGGTCTGCGGCAATTCGGCGCCGGCGCCGCGCGGCATGTACTGCTCGTTGAGCGCCAGGGCCACGTCGTCGGCTTCGCCGCCCTTTTTGGCGTAGTAGTAGCCGGCGATGCCCTGCATCTCGGGGAATTCGCCGACCATCTCGGTGGCCAGGTCGCACTTGGCGAGCACACCGGCGCGGTGGGCGCGCTCGGCATCACCGCCGATGCGTTCGGCGATAAAGGCGGCCAGGGCGGCGACGCGCTGGGCCTTGTCGTAGACGGTGCCGAGCTGGGCCTGGAAGACCACGTTCTTGAGGCGCTCGTTGAAGCTTTCCAGCGGCTGCTTCTGGTCCTGCTTGAAGAAGAATTCGGCATCGGTGAGACGGGGGCGGACCACCTTCTCGTTGCCGCTGACGATCTGCGCCGGATCCTTGCTCTCCAGATTGGCCACGGTGATGAAGCGCGGCAGGAGCTTGCCCTGGGCGTCCAGCAAGCAGAAGTACTTCTGGTTGTCCTGCATGGTGGTGATCAGGGCTTCCTGGGGCACCTCGAGGAAGCGTTCCTCGAAGGCGCAGACCAGCGGCACCGGCCATTCCACCAGGGCGGTCACCTCGTCCAGCAGCGCGGGCGGCACCACGGCACTGCCCTGCTCCGCCGCGGCCAGTTCGGCCACGCGGGATTCGATCAGCTGGCGGCGCTCGGCGAAGTCGGCCAGCACATGGGCGGCGCGCAGGTCGGCTGCATAGTGGGCCGGCGCGCTGATGCGCACGGCGTCGGGATGGTGGAAGCGATGGCCACGGGACTCACGGCCGGCCCGGCGGGTCAGGATCTCGCAGTCGATGACCTCGTCACCCAGCAGCATCACCAGCCACTGGGTCGGACGCACGAATTCCTCGCGGCGGGCGGCCCAGCGCATGCGCTTGGGAATCGGCAGCTCGGCCAGGGAGGCTTCGACGATGCCGGGCAGCAGGCTGGCCGCCGGTTGACCGGGAATGCTCTGGGAGAATCTCAGCTTGGGACCGCTGCGGTCGATGGCGCTGATGTCGACGCCACACTTGCGGGCGAAGCCCAGGGCCGCCTGGGTCGGCTGGCCATCGGCGCCAAAGGCGGCCTGGAGCGGCGGGCCGTCCAGGTTGACGCTACGCTCGGGCTGCTGGGTCTGCAGGGCTTCGACCAGCACCGCCAGACGGCGCGGCGCGGCATAGGCGCGGGCGCCGGCATAGCCGAGACCGGCCTGCTTGAGGCCCTTCTCGATGCCGGCGAGAAAGCTGTCGCCAAGGGTCTTGAGCGCCTTGGGTGGCAGTTCTTCGGTACCCAGTTCGACCAGGAAATCCAGAGTGGTGCTCATCATTCGCCCTCCTTGAGCAGCGCCTGGACATCGTCACGACCCAGGACCTCGTCACGCAGCGCGGGGCTGGCCAGCGGGAAGCCCAGCCGGGCCCGGGCCTTGAAGTAGCCCTGGGCGACGCTGCGCGCCAGGGTGCGCACGCGCAGGATGTAGCGCTGGCGCTCGGTCACCGAGATGGCCCGGCGGGCGTCCAGCAGGTTGAAGGTGTGGGAGGCCTTGAGCACCATCTCGTAGGTGGGCAGCGGCAGGTCCAGGGCGATCAGGCGATTGGCCTCGGACTCGTAGAAGTCGAACAGTTCGAACAGCTTGGGCACATTGGCGTGCTCGAAGTTGTAGGTGCTCTGCTCCACCTCGTTCTGGTGGAAGACGTCGCCGTAGGTCACGGTGCCGAAGGGGCCGTCGGCCCAGATCAGGTCATAGACCGAATCCACGCCCTGCAGGTACATGGCCAGGCGCTCCAGGCCATAGGTAATCTCGCCGGTCACCGGATAGCACTCGAGACCGCCGGCCTGCTGGAAGTAGGTGAACTGGGTGACTTCCATGCCGTTGAGCCAGACTTCCCAGCCCAGACCCCAGGCGCCCAGGGTGGGCGATTCCCAGTTGTCCTCGACGAAGCGCACGTCGTGCACCAGCGGATCCAGGCCGATGGCGGCCAGGGAGCCGAGGTAGAGCTCCTGGAAGTTGTCCGGGTTGGGCTTCAAGACCACCTGGAACTGGTAGTAGTGCTGCAGGCGATTGGGGTTCTCGCCGTAGCGGCCGTCGGTGGGGCGGCGGCTGGGCTGCACATAGGCGGCGTTCCAGGTCTCGGGACCGATGGCGCGCAGGAAGGTGGCGGTGTGGAAGGTACCGGCGCCGACTTCCATGTCATAGGGCTGGAGTACCACGCAGCCCTGCTCGGCCCAGTATTGCTGCAAGGCCAGGATCAAGTCTTGGAAGGTGCGCACGGTGGGCTTGGACTGGCTCACGAAAAATACCCGTTCGGCTGCGACGAAAAGCCGGGGAGTATAGCCGAAAGCCGGGAGGGACCGCATGGGCTCGTAGGGCTGCCCGGCGGTATTTGGCGGGGATGGCCGGCTGCGCGCTTTATCGCGGCCATGGGCCGCTCCTACAGATACGGGTTGGCCTGTAGGAGCGGCCCATGGCCGCGATAAAGGTAGCTGCTCCTACGGTAGCAGCGCCTGCGGCCTGTTAGAAACGTGCGTTCAGAGCATTCGCCATGCTACCCATTCCAGAGGCGGTTATGACTCGCCTCCGCTGTCGGGCAATTGCGCTAAGGTGAGGCCTTCCCTCCTCGACCGAGTCTTCGCCATGCCGCGTTGCTTCTGGTGCACCGCCGATCCGATGTACATCGAGTATCACGACCACGAATGGGGCGTGCCCCAGCGCGATCCGGCGGTGCTCTTCGAATTCCTCCTGCTGGAGGGCTTCCAGGCCGGACTGTCGTGGATCACCGTGCTGAAGAAGCGCGAGCGCTATCGTCAGGTGCTGCATGGCTTCGATCCCAGGCGCCTGGCGCAGTTGAGCGATGCCGAGATCGCGGTGCTGATGCAGGACCCGGGCATCATCCGCAATGGCGCCAAGCTGCGCGCCGCTCGTCAGAATGCCCAGGCCTGGTTGCGCCTCGAAGACCCTGCCGGCTGGCTGTGGTCCTTTGTCGGCGGTACTCCGCGCATCAATCGTTTCCGTGATCGCAGCGAGGTGCCGGCGATCACCCCGGAAGCCGAGGCCATGAGCAAGGCGCTCAAGCGGGCCGGTTTCACCTTTGTCGGGCCGACCATCTGCTATGCCTTCATGCAGGCCATGGGCCTGGTCATGGACCATACCCTCGACTGCGACCGCCATGGCGAATTGGCGTCTGCGTCGGCAGAGCTGCAGGAAAAGTCGAATGTATAGCTGCCAGTTGGCGCGAACCTTACGCTTTCTTAACGTTTCCGGGGGCTGTAGACGGTAAACTGTCTGGGCATTCAGACAGGAGCCCCTCTTTTGGAAAGATTCAAAGGCGCGCTGATGATCGCCTTCCTGCGCCTTTTCGCCCTGCTGCCCTGGCCGCTGGTGCAGCGCCTGGGTGGATTCATCGGCTGGTGCATGTGGAAGCTGCCGACCCGCGCCAGCAAGGTCACCCGCATCAACCTCGCCCACTGTTTTCCCGAACTCGATGCCGCCGGTCTGGAGCGACTGTCGCGCGAGTGCCTGCGCGGCATCGGCAAGACCCTGACCGAAAGCGCCTGCGCCTGGATCTGGTCGCCGAAGCGTTCCTTGCGCCTGGTGCGCGAGGTGGAAGGGATGGACGTCCTGCAGGAAGCCCTGGCCTCCGGCGATGGCGTGGTGGGCATCACCAGCCACCTGGGCAACTGGGAGTTGCTCAACCACTTCTACTGCTCCCACGCCAAGCCGATCATCTTCTACCGGCCGCCCAAGCTCAAGGCGGTGGACGAGCTGCTCAAGCGCCAGCGGGTACAGCTGGGCAATCGGGTGGCGCCCTCCACCCCGGAAGGCATCATCAGCGTGATCAAGGAAGTCCGGCGCGGCGGCGCCGTGGGCATTCCGGCGGATCCCGAGCCGAGTCGCAGCGCCGGCCTCTTCGTGCCCTTCCTCGGCACCACCGCCCTGACCAGCAAGTTCGTGCCCTCGCTGCTGGCGCGCGGCAAGGCCCGTGGGGTGTTCTTCCATGCCGTGCGCCTGGCGGACGGCAGCGGCTACAAGGTGATCCTGGAAGCGGCGCCGCCGGCCATGTACGACCCGGATCCGGAGGTCTCGGTGGCCGCCATGAGCGAGGTGCTGGCCGGCTACGTGCGGCGCTATTCGACCCAGTACATGTGGAGCATGAAGAGGTTCAAGAATCGCCCGGATGGCGAGGAGAAGTGGTACTGAGGTCTAGCGCCCGGGTCCTGCCCGGGCGCTGAGGGGCAGGCGGTGGTCCTATGACCTATCGCTCGGCGCTTCGCCAGCACCGTTCGGTCGGTGCGCGGCTGACAGGCGCCGGGCTTTGCCGGAAGCTGCCAGGACCTCAAGGGAGCGCCTAAGCCAGGGAGTCAGGCGATGAATTCGCGCGATCAGCGCCAGCATACCCGTACCCCGCTCAAGTGCCGGCTATGGATCGCCTATCCGGATGGCGAGATCGTCGGCGAGACCCGCGACCTGTCCGATGGCGGCGTCTATGTGGTGCACCCCGAGCTGACCCGGCTGCCGCAGGGCACCCGCGTGGTCGGCCAGGTGCTCGATCTGCCGATCGAAGCGCCCAAGGTGACCATGGAAGTCATGCGCACCGACGGTGACGGCGCGGGCCTCAGATTCCTGCGCGATCAGGACTGAGCGCGGCGCGCCAGGCGCTTGAGAAACACCGTCATCTCCTTTTCCGCCTGCTTGTCGCCCTTGGCCTGCGCCGCCTGCAGGCCCTGGGTCCAGGCCGCTTCGGCGCTGGCCAGGTCGCCACTCCCCTCATGGGCCTTGCCCAGCAGTTTCCAGGCCGCCGAATAGGCCGGATCGAATTCGACGCAGCGCGCCAGGTGCTCGATCGCCCGGACGGGCTCTCCGGCATCCAGATAGCCCTTGCCCAGACCGAATCTGAGCAGGGCGTTGTCCTGGCCGCGGGCGAGCATCTTTTCCAGGGATTCGAGCATGGTGAGGTCTCCTACTTGGCGATCTTGATCAGCTTGCAGTAATAGAAGCCGTCATGGCCGTCGGGCTGCGGCAGGAGCTGGCGACCATGGGGCTGGGCAAGGCCCCAGGTAGCGGGGATATCCAGTTCGCGGGCGCCGGGGGTGCGGGCGAGAAAGGCGGCGAGGTTGCTGCTGTTTTCTTCCGGTAGCACCGAACAGGTGGCATAGACCAGGATGCCGCCCACCTCCAGCGTCGGCCAGAGGGCGTCCAGCAATTCGCCCTGCAGCTGCACCAGGGGCGCTATGTCGCTGGCCTGGCGGGTCAGCTTGATGTCCGGATGGCGGCGGATCACCCCGGTGGCGCTGCAGGGGGCGTCCAGCAGGATGCGCTGGAAGGGCGTGCCGTCCCACCAGTCGGCCACGGCACGGCCATCGGCAGCCAGGGTGCGCGCGGTGAGGCCCAGACGCGCCAGATTCTGCTCGACCCGCTGCAGGCGGCCGGCATCGGCGTCCAGCGCCACCACCTCGGCCAGCCCCGGCTCACGTTCCAGCAGATGGCAGGTCTTGCCCCCGGGCGCGGCGCAGGCGTCCAGCACCCGCTGGCCGGGCGCCAGTTCCAGCAGTTCGGCCGCCAGCTGCGCGGCTTCGTCCTGCACGCTCAAGCGACCCGCGGCAAAACCCGGCAGGGCGGTGACGTCCTGGGGCTGCAGCAGGCGGATGCCGTCGGCGCTGAAGGCGCAGGGCACGGCCTCGATACCGGCGGCGGCCAGCTCGGCCAGATAGGCATCGCGACTGCCCTGGCGGCGATTGACCCTGAGGATCAGCGGCGGGTGCAGGTTGTTGGCCGTGGCGATGGCCTCCCAGTGCTCCGGCCAGCGCGCCTTGAGGGCTTTCTGCAGCCAGCGCGGATGGGCCAGGCGCGCCGCCGGGTCATGCTCCAGGGCCGGCAGCAGGCTGTCGTATTCGCGCTGGGCGCGGCGCAGCACGGCATTGAGCAGGCCCTTGGCCGAGGATTTCTTCAGCTTGTCGACGCAGCCCACCGTCTCGCCGATGGCGGCGTGGGCGGGGATGCGCGTGTGGAACAGCTGGTAGAGCCCGATCAGCAGCAGGGCTTCGAGATCGCGGTCGCCGGCCTTGAAGGGTTTCTGCAGGAGCTTTTCCGCCAGCAGCGACAGGCGCGGCTGCCAGCGGGCGGTGCCGAAGGCGAGATCCTGGGTCAGGGCGCGGTCACGCGGATCGACCTTGGCCAGTTGCTCGGGCAGGCTGCTGCCCAGGGAGGCGCGGCCGGCGAGGACCGCCGCCAGGGCGCGGGTAGCTGCCAGCCGCGGATTCATAGACCCAGCACCTGACCGGGGGCGAAGCGCTCGCGACGGGCGTTGTAGAGATCGGCGAAGCCCAGCGGCTTGCCCCCGGGCAGCTGCAGCCGGGTCAGGCGCAGGGCGCCTTCACCGCAGGCGACCAGCAGGCCGGAGCGATCGGCATCCAGCACCATGCCGGGAACGCCCTGCCCTGCGGCCAGCTCCGCGGCCCAGACCTTGAGCGGTTCGCCGGCCAGGGCGGTGTGGCACAGCGGCCAGGGATCGAAGGCGCGGATACGGCGCTCCAGTTCCACCGCCGGACGGCCCCAGTCCAGCCGGGCCTCGTCCTTGTTGAGCTTGTGCGCATAGGTGGCCAGGTCATCGTCCTGCACCTCGCCCGCCAGGCTGCCGTCGGCCAGACCCGGCAGCGCCTGGACCACGGCGGCGGCGCCCAGGCTGGCCAGGCGATCGTGCAGGCTGCCGCCGGTATCGTCGGCGGTCAGCGGTGTGCTCACCTTGCTCAGCATGGGACCGGTATCCAGACCGGCTTCCATGCGCATCACGGTGACCCCGGATTCGGCATCGCCGGCCTCCAGGGCGCGCTGGATGGGCGCCGCGCCGCGCCAGCGCGGCAGCAGCGAGGCATGGCTGTTGATGCAGCCCAGGCGCGGGATGTCGAGCACCGCCTGGGGCAGGATCAGGCCGTAGGCCACCACCACCAGCAGATCGGGTTCCAGCGCCGCCAGGGTGGCCTGGGCCGCGGGATCGCGCAGGGTCGGCGGCTGCTGCACGGGAATGCCGTGGCTCAGCGCCAGCTGCTTGACCGGACTCATGGCCAGTTTCTGGCCACGCCCGGCGGGGCGATCCGGCTGGGTATAGACAGCGGCGATGGGATAACCGGCATCGATCAGCGCCTGCAGGTGCACGGCGGCGAATTCCGGGGTTCCGGCGAAGACGAGGCGAAGGGATCTGGACATGGCGGACCTGGCGGAAAGGGCGAGCGGCGGACGCCGAAGACGCCGTCCGCCAGGGCGATCAGGCCTTGTGGCGCTGCTGCTTTTCGAGCTTCTTCTTGATGCGATCGCGCTTGAGCGGCGACAGGTAGTCGACGAACAGCTTGCCGTCGAGGTGATCGATCTCGTGCTGGATGCACACCGCCAGCAGGCCGTCGCATTCCAGCTCGAAGGGCTTGCCGTCGCGATCCAGGGCCTTGACCCGGACGCGCTCGGGGCGGCAGACCTTTTCGTAGAAGCCGGGAATCGACAGGCAGCCTTCCTGATACTCGCCCAGTTCCTGGGTGAGCGGCTCGGCCTCGGGATTGATGAAGACCAGCGGCTCGCTCTTGTCTTCGCTGACGTCGATCACCACCAGGCGGCGATGCACGTTGACCTGGGTGGCGGCCAGACCGATGCCGGGCGCTTCGTACATGGTCTCGAACATGTCGTCGATGGTCTGGCGCAGGGCGTCGTCCACCGTGTCGATGGGCTTGGCGACGGTGCGCAGGCGGGGATCGGGGAATTCGAGGATGTCTAGGATCGCCATGGCGTTGAGGGCACTTGTGGAATACAGTCAAGGGGCGCTGCTAAGATGCCGCAGCGTTGTTTCCACCCGGCTCGGGCTGGTCCCGAGTGGTGGATGACGTCGGTCGACGGGGATGAGCGCCTGCGCTGCCCGGTGCCGACAAAGGTGGCGATCAGGGCACGACTGGGGCGATTCCCCGACGTTTGCGTGAAGACGGTTCTTCAAGGCCAAGAGTGTAAAGGGATTCGACGCATGAGGAAATCTTTGTTCGCCCTGCTGCTGGTTGCAGGGGGCGCCCTGCAGTCGGCGTACGCAGCGGTCACCCTGCGTCAGGATCACCCGGAAAGCTACACCGTGGTTCGCGGCGATACCCTCTGGGACATCTCCGCCAGATTCCTCAGCAAACCCTGGGAATGGCCGGAGATCTGGCAGGCCAATCCGCAGATCAAGAATCCCCATCTCATCTATCCCGGCGACACCCTGGTACTGAGCTATGTCGACGGTCAGCCGCGCCTGCAGCTCAACCGCGGCGCCTCGCGCGGCACGGTCAAGCTGTCGCCCACGGTGCGCAGCACGCCCATCGCCGAAGCCATCCCGGCCATTCCGCTGGAAGCGGTCAACAGCTTCCTCTTGCAGAATCGCGCCATCGATTCGGCCGAACAGTTCCAGGCGGCGCCCTATGTGGTGGCCGGCAACGCCGAGCGGGTGGTGAGCGGCGCCGGCGATCGCATCTATGTGCGCGGCAAGCTGCAGCCGGGGGTCTCGGCCTATGGCATCTACCGCCAGGGCAAGACCTATGTCGATCCCAAGACCGGCGCCTTCCTCGGCATCAATGGCGACTTCATCGGCAGCGCCGATCTGGTCGCCCAGGAGGGCGACATCGCCACCCTGCGCCTGACCCGCACCACCCAGGAGGTGCGCCTGGGCGACCGGCTGTTCCCCACCGAGGAGCGGCTGGTGAACTCCACCTTCATGCCCAGCGCCCCGGCCCGCGACATCAACGGCCTGATCCTCGATGTGCCGCGTGGCGTCACCCAGGTCGGCCAGTTCGATGTGGTGACCCTCAACAAGGGCGCTCGTGACGGCCTGGCCGAGGGCAACGTGCTGGCGGTCTACAAGACCGGCGAGACGGTGCGTGATCGCATCACCGGCGAGCTGGTGAAGATCCCCGACGAGCGCGCCGGCCTGCTGATGGTGTTTCGCACCTACGACAAGATCAGCTACGGCCTGATCCTGACCGCCACCCGCCAGCTGGCGATCATGGACAAGGTGCGCAACCCCTAACCCCCTCCCGGGTCGCCAGGACGGCGACCGGCCACCCTCAAGGACGACACCATGGCCAGCTTCTCCCCTGCCGAGCTGGACGCTCGGCTGCGCCTGCACGCACTCCCCGAACTCGGCGCCGTGCGCCAGCGCCTGCTGCTGGACGCCTTTGGCAGCGCCAGCGCCGCCCTCAGTGCCCCGGCCTCCGCCTGGCGCGCCCTGCGCCTGCCGGCGGTGGCCGCGGAGGCCCGCCGCAGCCCCGCCACCCGCGAACGGGTCGACCAGGCCTTGGCCTGGCTGGACGGCCCCGAACGCCACCTGCTCTGCCTGGGCGACGAGCGCTATCCGGCGCTGCTCGCCGAGATCGCCGATCCACCCCCGCTGCTGTTCGTCGAAGGACGGATCGAGTTGCTCGAACGGCCGCAACTGGCCCTGGTCGGCAGTCGCCAGGCCAGCGCCCAGGGACTGGACAATGCCCGGCGCTTCGCCCACAGCCTGGCCGCGGCCGGCTTCTGCATCACCAGTGGCCTGGCGCTGGGCATCGATGGCGCGGCGCACCAGGGCGCCCTGGACGCCGGCGGCGGCACGGTCGCCGTGCTCGGCACCGGCCTGCGGCAGCTCTATCCGCGCCGGCACCTGGGGCTCGCCCGGCGCCTGCTGGCCGAGGGCGGCGTGCTGGTCTCGGAGTTGCCACTGGACTGCACGCCCCAGGCCGGCAACTTTCCACGGCGCAACCGGATCATCAGCGGTCTCAGCCTGGGTACCCTGGTGGTGGAGGCCAGTCCTTCCAGCGGTTCGCTGATCACCGCGCGCCTGGCCGCCGAACAGGGCCGCGAGGTGTTCGCCCTGCCCGGCTCCATTCATCATCCCGGGGCTCGCGGCTGTCACCAGCTGATCCGCGAGGGCGCGCAGCTGGTGGAAGGCGTGGAACACATCCTCGAAGCCCTGCAGGGCTGGCGCAGCCTGGCCCCGCTCGCTACCACCGCGGCGGTCGAGGAGCATCCCCTGTTGCGCCAGCTGGCCGCCGGACCGCTCAACAGCGAAGAACTGGCGCGGCTCTGCGAGCTGTCGCTGCCGGAGGTGCTGGTCCAGCTGACCGAGCTGGAGCTGGAAGGCCGGATCGTGGCGCAGCAGGGCAGCTGGTGTCGCCTCGGCTAGCGGGGGATGACTGGCATCGGCGGCGCGCTCGGGTAGACTTCAGGGATTTGGCGGAGGCAAGGCGATGCACAACAGCTGGCGAGTGCGGCAGGCGGCGCGAATCGTGCGCGAGGGGGGCGTCCTGGCCTACCCCACCGAGGCCGTCTGGGGCCTGGGCTGCGATCCCTGGGATCAGGCCGCGGTCTATCGCCTGCTGATGCTCAAGCATCGGCCCATGGAAAAGGGTCTGATCCTGGTGGCCGACAACATCCGCCAGTTCGACTTCCTGCTGCACGATCTGCCGGAAGAGTCCCTGGCCAAGCTGGCCAGCACCTGGCCGGGGCCCAACACCTGGCTGGTGCCGCACCACAATCGCCTGCCCGGCTGGGTGACCGGCGCCCACGCCACCGTGGCATTGCGAGTCTCCGAGCATCCCCTGGTGGGCGAACTCTGCGCCCTGACCGGGCCGCTGATCTCCACCTCGGCCAATCCCGCCGGTCGCCCGGCCGCCCGCACGCGGTTGCGGGTTCAGCAATACTTTCCCAAGGGCCTCGACGGCATCCTCACGGGTGAACTGGGCGGGCGCAAAAATCCCAGCGTGATTCGCGACCTGGTGACCGGCAAGGTCTTCCGACCCTAGGTCAGTCCAGCAGCTGGCGCAGCAACCGCGCCAGGGCATCGATCTGGAACGGCTTGGCCAGCGAGGGCTCGCCGTTCGGCGTCGGGCGCTCGGCGTGACCGCTGACGAACAGCACCGGCAGCTCCGGCCAGCGCTCGCGCAGGCGTCCTGCCAGCTCGGCGCCATCGAGATCCGGCAGGCCGAGATCGGTGATCAGCAGGTCACAGGGCAGGTCGCCGTCGACCAGGGTGAGCGCCGCCGAGGCACTGGCCGCGGTGCGCACGCGATAGCCCAGCTCGGTGAGCATCTCGCGCAGCAGCAGCCGCACCGAGACATCGTCTTCCACCAGCAGCAGGCGTTCGCCCCGACTCTGGGCGATGGCCGCCTGGGGCGTCGCGCTCGCCGCCGGCCGCTCGGGCTGGGCACAGGGCAGCCAGAGACTGACCCGGGTGCCACTGCCCAATTCGCTCTCCAGGGTCACGTGGCCACCGGACTGCTTGATGAAGCCATAGAGCATCGACAGGCCCAGGCCGGTGCCCTGGCCGATGGGCTTGGTGGTGAAGAAGGGATCGAAGGCGCGGTCCACCACCTCGGCGGGCATGCCGCTGCCGGTGTCGGCGATGGTCAGACGCACATAGTCGCCCGGCGGCAGGTCGTGTTCGGCGGCCAGGTCGGTGAGGTGATCAAGGGCGGTTTCCAGGGTCAGCTGGCCGCCCTCGGGCATGGCGTCGCGGGCGTTGATCACCAGATTCAGCAGGGCGTTTTCCAGCTGGTTGGTGTCGGTGCGCGCCGGCGGTAGTTGCAGCGCGAGGCTGCTGCGCAGGCTGATGCGTTCGCCCAGGGTGCGCTGGAAGAGTTCTTCCAGGGACAGGATCAGGTCGTTGACGTCCACCGGCCGCGGGTCGAGGGTCTGCCGGCGCGCGAAGGCCAGCAGCCGATGGGTCAGGGCCGCGGCGCGGGTGGCGGATTGCTCGGCGGTGTCCAGGTAGCGCTGCAGGTTGTCGTGACGACCCTGGTCGAGACGCCGGCGCAGCAACTCCAGGGAACCGCTGATACCGGTGAGCAGGTTGTTGAAGTCGTGGGCGATGCCACCGGTGAGATGGCCGATGGCTTCCATCTTCTGCGCCTGGCGCAGGGCGGCTTCGGCATTCTGCAGGGCCAGGGCGGCATCGTGCTCGACGGTGACGTCGCGGCCGAAGACATAG
This sequence comes from Pseudomonas sp. MOIL14HWK12:I1, assembly GCF_000510705.1. Taxonomy (NCBI): domain Bacteria; kingdom Pseudomonadati; phylum Pseudomonadota; class Gammaproteobacteria; order Pseudomonadales; family Pseudomonadaceae; genus Pseudomonas; species Pseudomonas sp. MOIL14HWK12:I1. Next base: position 415,548 of record NZ_AZNY01000003.1, read on the forward strand.
ATGCGTCCGTCGTGATCGGCGGTGGCCTTCCACATCATGTGGCGCCAGGCGCCGTCGCGGGTGCGCAGGCGCCCGGGCAGATCGCTGAGCACCTCGCCGTGGCGCAGGGCGGCCAGACGCGGAAACACCGGTGGATCGTCCGGATGCTCCAGCGAGGTCGGCGGCTGGTGGCGCAACTCCTCGTCGTCCCAGCCCAGGGTGCGGCCCCAGGCGGGGTTGCGGCTGAGCCAGCGTTGTCCCTGGATGACGCCGAGCAGGTCGTCGGCCACGCGCCACATGCGGTCACGCTCGACGGTGCGCTCGTGGACCCGCTGTTCCAGCAATTCGGCCAGGCGCCGCAGGCGGTGCTCGGCCATGCGGATCTCGCTGACGTCGGTGTGCACGCCCACCCATTCGCAGACCACGCCGTTCTCCCGCACCGGCAGGGCGCGCACGCTGAAGGTGCGCCACTGGCCGTCGCGACAGCGCAGGCGGTGTTCGTCGTGGAAGTCCACCTGCTGCTGCACCGCCAGGCGCCAGCGACGCAGGGTGCGGGATGAGTCTTCGGGATGCAGGGCATCGGCCCAGCCGTCCTGCTGATACTGGGCATAGCTCTGCCCGGTCAGGGTGCTCCAGGCGAGTTGTTCGCCAAGCAGATGGCCCTGGGCATTGGTGGTCCAGACCACCCCCTGCACCGCCTCCACGGCATTGCGGAAGCGCTGGTTGGACAGGTGCAGCGCGGCTTCGGCCTGCTTGCGCTGGGTGAGATCGACCACCACCAGGCTTACCGACAGTTCCTGGCCGATTTCCGATTGCAGCGGCGAGCCATGCAGACTGACCCAGACCACCGAACCGTCGGGGCGCAGGAAACGCTGGTCCAGCTTGAAGCTGTCGCCGCGCTCGCGCAGGGTGTCGAGATGGCGCTCCAGGACGGCCCGATCCTCGGGATGGGTCTGGGCCTGCAGGGTCTGTTCCAGCACCCCCACCTCGTTGCGATCGAGCAATTCGCAATAGCGTCGATTGGCGAGCAGGATGCGCCCGCGGGCGTCGGTCTGGCAGATGCCGACCGCCGCCTGGTTGATCAGGCTGGCCAGGCGCGCGCTGTGTTCGCGCAGGGCGGTTTCCGCATCGACCCGCTGCTGGACGTCATCGAACAGGGTGACCGAGGCGATCACCTCGCCGGTGGCCGAGCGGACCGGTGCGCTGGATACTTCCAGCAGCCGGATGCTGCCGTCGGGTCGCCGATAGCGCATCAACTCGGGCGCCACTGCCTGGCCGCTGCGCAGCACCCGTACCGTGGGATAGTCGTCCACCGCATAGGGCTGACCATTGGCGTGCAGGGCGCCGATAGCGCCATAGCGCTCGTCCAGCGTCTCGCCGGCCGGACGCTTGCCGAGGAGGATGTCGACCCGGTCGTTGAGCATCACCGCTTCTTCGCTGCCGGCCTCGGTGATGGAGATGCCCAGGGGTGCCTGCTGCAGCACGCTGGCCAACAGGCCCTGTTCCAGCGACAGGCGCCGTTCGAGGTGTCGGGCCTGATCCTGGGTCTGCTGCCGCACCAGCAGGGCACCCAGCAGCAGGGCCAACTGATCCAGCAGCAGCCGGGTGTCCGCCTCGACGGCGCTGCCCAGCTGCAGATAGCCCAGGGGCTGAGTGGCCGGGCCGAATGGGATGAGCAACTGACCCGTTGGCGGACTGCCGGCCTCGGCCACGGACAGCAGCCGCGCCTGGGGATCGTCGGTCAGGTCGCGCAGGGCCTGGGTGGCGCACAGCCGCAGGGCGGCGAGATCCGTGGTGCCGCTGAGACGCCGTGACCATTCGCCGAGCGCCTGCAGGCGTTGCGGCAGGTCGCGCTCGGCACTGCGCCGGGCGGCAAACCGGGCCCGGCTCGCCGGGGCCTGCCAGACGTGCAGCAGCCAGCCCACGGGGACATCCGCCCGGCGCAGCGGCACCAGGTGCAGGTCGAGGCGTACCAGGTGACCGTCGCGGTGGCGCAGGCCCTGGGTCTGGCAGCGTTCGAGGGCAGTCAGCCAGCCGTCGGCCGGCGGCTCCGGGAGCAGCAGGCCGACGATGGATTCACCGAGCCAGTCCTGCGCCGTCCAGCCCAGCAGCCGGGCGACGGCCGGGCACCACTGCCCGATCCGCCCGTCGGCGGTCAGGGTGATCAGCGCCGTGTCCGTGGCGGTGTCGAGCAGGCTGGCGAGGGGGCTGGAGATAGGCATGACAAGGGCAGCGATCCGGCCGATTCTTGAAAGAACGTCAAGGCCGTGACGACCTGACTGTCCGACATAGACCGGCGTTTACCCCCGTCGTGCCGCCTGGCTGCGGGAAACTTAATGGCCGTCACGATTTCCCGGCCAGGCGTGCGGGCGTTTTGCCTCAGGGCAGCAGGATGGTCGAGCCGCTGGTCTCGCGACCCGACAGCGCCCGATGCGCCTCCTGCACCTCGGCCAGTGGATAGCGCCGACCGATGTCCACCTGGATGCGGCCATCGGTGATCAGCTCGAACAGCTGATCGGCCATGTCCTGCAGGGCCTCGGGCGAGGCGGCGTAGGTGGCCAGGGTCGGCCGGGTGACATAGAGCGAGCCTTTCTGCGAGAGGATCCCCAGGTTGACCCCGGTGACCGCGCCGGAGGCGTTGCCGAAGCTGACCATCAGGCCGCGGGGCGCCAGACAGTCCAGCGACATTTCCCAGGTGTCCTTGCCGACGCCGTCGTAGACCACCGGCACCTTGGCCCCGTCGGTCAATTCGCGGACCCGTGCCGGGACGTCTTCCTGGCGATAGTCGATCACCGCCCAGGCGCCCAGCGCCTTGGCCTTTTCCAGCTTTTCCGGCGAGCCGGCGGTACCGATCAGGCGCACGCCCAGGGCCTTGGCCCACTGGCAGGCCAGGGAGCCGACGCCGCCGGCCGCGGCATGGAACAGCACGGTGTCGCCGGCCTGCAGCGGATAGGTCTGGCGCAGCAGGTACTGCACCGTCAGCCCCTTGAGCATGACCGCGGCGCCCTGCTCGAAGGACACCGCTTCCGGCAGGTGCACCAGATGCCGCTCGGGCAGCACATGGACCTCGGCATAGGCGCCCAGCGGGCCGGTGGCATAGGCCACGCGGTCGCCGGCCTTGAAGCGGGTGACCGCACTGCCGACCGCTTCCACCACCCCGGCGCCCTCGGTGCCCAGGCCGGAGGGCAGCGACGGCGGCGGATAGAGGCCGCTGCGGTAGTAGGTCTCGATGAAGTTGAGACCGATGGCATGGTTGCGCACCTGCACCTCGTCGGGGCCGGGCGCGGCGGGTTCGAAATCCACAAGTTCGAGTACTTCGGGACCACCGGTGCGGCTGAACTGGATGCGCTGGGCCATGCTTGAGTATCTCCTGGTTGGAGCCCTTGGCCGGGCTCTCTTGGGGTGAGCCTTCATCCAAACCGCAACCGCGGGCCGCGTCAACCGGTCGGATACGGGTGTTATGCTCTCCGCCCTCCCCGCCTGTTGTGGAAATCCTTGCGATGAATCCCTCCCTGGAGGCCGTCAAGGCCTATCTGCTCGATCTGCAGGAGCGCATCTGCGCCGCACTGGAAGCCGAGGATGGCGCCGCCGCTTTTGTCGAAGACGCCTGGACCCGGCCGACCGGCGGTGGTGGCCGCACCCGGGTGATCGCCGAGGGCGCCCTGCTGGAAAAGGGCGGCGTGAATTTCTCCCATGTGCATGGCGACAGCCTGCCGCCCTCGGCCAGCGCCCATCGCCCGGAACTGGCCGGGCGCAGCTTCGAGGCCATGGGCGTCTCCCTGGTGATGCACCCGCGCAATCCCCATATCCCCACCGCCCATGCCAATGTGCGCTTCTTTCTGGCCGAAAAGCCCGGCGAGGCGCCGGTCTGGTGGTTCGGCGGCGGTCTCGACCTCACCCCCTACTACGGCAACGAGGCCGACTGCGTGCACTGGCACCAGGTCTGCCATGACGCCTGCGCGCCCTTCGGCGCCGACGTCTATCCGCGCTACAAGGCCTGGTGCGACCGCTATTTCCACCTCAAGCACCGTGGCGAGCCGCGCGGCATCGGTGGCCTGTTCTTCGATGACCTGAACGACTGGGACTTCGAGACCTGCTTCGCCTTCCAGCGCGCCATCGGCGATGCCTTCGTCGACGCCTACCTGCCCATCGTCCAGCGTCGCCGCCACCAGCCGTACAGCGAGGCCGAGCGGGAATTCCAGGCCTATCGCCGCGGCCGCTACGTGGAATTCAACCTGGTCTATGACCGCGGTACCCTGTTCGGCCTGCAATCCGGCGGGCGCACCGAGTCCATCCTCATGTCGCTGCCGCCCGAGGTGCGCTGGGGCTACGACTGGAAACCCGTGCCCGGCTCGCCGGAAGCGCGCCTGACCGACTTCTTTCTCACCGACCGCGACTGGCTCGCGCTCGCCCCGACGCCTGCAGGATAGACCCATGGATCGCTACGCCGTCTTCGGCAATCCCATCGCCCACAGCAAGTCGCCGCTGATCCACAGCCTGTTCGCCGACCAGACCGGCCAGCGCCTGCACTACGGGACGCTGCTGGCGCCGCTGGACGGCTTCAGCGAAAGCGCCCGCAGCTTCTTCCAGAGCGGCCTGGGCGCCAATGTCACGGTGCCCTTCAAGGAAGAGGCCTACCAGCTGTGCGATGAACTCACCCCCCGTGCGCGCCGCGCCGGGGCGGTGAACACCCTCAAGCGCCAGGCCAACGGTCGCCTGCTCGGCGACAACACCGACGGCGCCGGGCTGGTGCGGGATCTCACGGTCAACGCCGGTCTGCAGCTGGCCGGTCAGCGCGTCCTGGTGCTGGGCGCCGGCGGCGCCGTGCGCGGCGTGCTGGAGCCCTTGCTGGCCTGCAATCCCGGGCAACTGGTGCTGGCCAATCGCACCGAACTCAAGGCGGTGCAACTGGCGCGCGAATTCGCCGAACTGGGGACGATCGAGGTGGCGGCCTTCTCCACCCTGAGAGCGCCCTTCGACGTCATCATCAACGGCACCTCGGCCAGTCTCGGGGGCGGTCGCCCACCGCTGTCGGAAGCGGTGATCGGCCCGCAGACGGTGACCTACGACATGATGTACGGCAAGGACCTCACCCCCTTCAACCGCTGGGCCCTGGACGAGGGTGCCTTCCACACCCTGGACGGCCTGGGGATGCTGGTGGAACAGGCCGCCGAGGCCTTCGAACTCTGGCGCGGCGTGCGCCCCGACAGCGCGCCGGTGCTGGCGGAGTTGCGGCGGCAGCTGGGGTGAGGGGCAAGGCGTGGCTTGTTGGGCGAGGGCCATACTGGACATGCCAAGGCCGCCGTTGCTAGGGGCTCAAATCGCGGCCATGGGCCGCTCCTACGGGATATATAACCGCTGTAGGAGCGGCCCATGGCCGCGATGAGACAGCACAGCAGCGCACGCAGTTAGGAGCAGCCGTATCGGCGGACAGCCATGGCCGCGATTGAGAGTCTTGCTGTGTGGGGTATGGCGAAGCCCGACGGACAGACGTCAGCCCAATACCTGAGGTTGAACGCCGCGGGATACAGGAGACACCGGCCAAGCTTGGGCTATACCGAAGCCGATTTCGAAGACCAGGAACCCCGCCAGCAAGGGACTGGCGCCCTGGTACAGCGCCCAGGCCTGCCAGAGGGCGAACAGGCCCCTGGCGACGGCATCGTAGCGTCCCAGCAGCAGCGAAGGCTTGGCCAGGCGCAGCACGGCCCAGACGCACACCAGAGAGCCAAGCAGATTGCCCAGCAGCAGGGCTTCCGGCGGGAATGCCGCCAGGGGCGCCAGGCCCAGTGCCTGGCCGAGCTCGTCGAGCTGTCGTAGCAGCCAGGCGAGACTCCAGGGGGTGGCAAAGGGCGCGGTGACCAGCAGATCATAGAGGGCGCTGGCACGGACCAGTCGCAGATAGGGCGCAAGCTTCCACATGGACGGACTTCCTTGAACGAGAGGAAGTCCAGTGTCGACCCTGGAGCAAGGTCCAGGGTCAAGGAGAACGGATGCGGATCGGCACCCTCGCCCAGGCCACCGGCCTGAGTCGCGACACCCTGAGATTCTACGAGCGCCGGGGACTGCTCCAGGCGCGGCGGCGGGCCAACGGCTATCGCGACTATCCGCCCGAAGCCGTGGAATGGCTGGGCTATATCCGCACCGCCCAGCGACTGGGTTTCAGCCTGCAGGAAATCGCCGCCAACCTTGAGGACGTCGAGCGCGCCGCCGATCCGGATGCCTATCTGCAAGAACTGCTGCGCGACAAGCTCAGGGTCATAGAGGCGCGCATCGACGAATTGCAGGCGTTGCGTGGGGTGCTGTATTCGCGCTTGGGTGAAGCCTGTCCGCTGCGGGGGTAGCCGAGCGTTGGGCTTCGCTGCGCTCAAGCCAACCTACCAACTGGAGATGGCCGCCTGCTCTGACAGCCCCCTCTCCCCTTGGGAAAGGGTTGGGTGAGGGCGTACCCGCGCAATGAAGGCACCCGTGGAAAAGGCTGCGCCGTTTTCCACGCTACGGTGCTATTGCACCAGGTGCCGTTCCTACGGGCTGGGTATAACGGCTGATCGTAATCGGGCCGGAGATGCTGGAGATGGCCGCCTGCTCTGATAGCCCCCTCTCCCCTTGGGAGAGGGTTGGGGTGAGGGCGCGCTGCACGCCACGAAGTCACCCGTGGAAAAGGCTGCGCCGTTTTCCACGCTACGGTGCTATTGCGCCAGGTGCCGTTCCTACGGGCTGGGTATAACGGCTGATCGTAATCGGGCCGGAGATGCTGGAGATGGCCGCCTGCTCTGATAGCCCCTTCTCCCCTTGGGAGAGGGTTGGGGTGAGGGCGCGCTGTACGCCACGAAGGCACCTGTGGAAAAGGCCGCGCCGTTTTCCACGCTACGGTGCTGCACTCAACCCAACCCGACCAGTTATCGCAACGCTTACGCCCCCTCCTCCCCATACCCCTCGGCCAGGTGCTGGTCCTTGAGCTTCACGTAGTTGCCGGCGCTGTAGGTGAAGAAGGCGCGTTCCTTTTCCTCCAGCGGTCGCACCTGCTTGACCGGGCGACCGACGTAGAGATGGCCGCCTTCCAGCCGCTTGCCCGGCGGGACCAGGCTGCCGGCGCCGATCACCACGTCATCCTCCACCACCGCGCCGTCCATGACGATGCTGCCCATGCCCACCAGCACCCGGTCGCCGATCGTGCAGCCGTGCAGGGTCACCTGGTGGCCGACGGTGACGTCGTTGCCGATCAGCAGGGGATAGCCCTCCGGATTGAAGGGCCCGGCGTGGGTGATGTGCAGCACGCTGCCGTCCTGGATGCTGGTGCGGGCGCCGATCTGGATGCGGTGCATGTCGCCACGGATCACCGTCAACGGCCATATCGAGCTGTCTGCACCGAGGGTCACGTCGCCGATCACCACCGCGGTGGCGTCGACGAAGGCGCGTTCGCCCAGTTGCGGGGTCTTACCCTGGAAGGTCCTTATGGTCACGATAGATACCTTTTCTCGTCGGAAGGGTCTTGAGACCTATTAGGATGGGCTCCATATATAACTGTCAAAGCCATCGCCCCGAGGGGAACGCCGTGAGCGCCAGCAATCCGCTGCTTCAGTCCCATGACCTGCCGCCCTTTTCCGCCATCAAGCCCGAGCACGTCGAGCCGGCCATAGACACCATCCTCGCTGAGAACCGTGCCGCCCTGGCCAAGCTGCTGGAGACCCAGAAGGAACACCCCACCTGGGCTGGCCTGGTGCTGGCGATGGACGAGCTGAACGATCGCCTGGGCCAGGCCTGGAGCCCCATCGGCCACCTCAACGCCGTATGCAACAGCGCCGAGTTGCGCGCCGCCTACGAGGCCTGCCTGCCCAAGCTGTCGGCCTATTCCACCGAGATCGGCCAGAACAAGGACCTCTTCCAGGCCTACAGCCGCCTGGCCGAGAGCGAGGAAGCCAAGGGCTTCGACGTCGGTCAGAAGACCACCCTGGAACACGCCCTGCGCGACTTCCGCCTGTCCGGCATCGACCTGCCGCCAGCCGAGCAGCAGCGCTATGCCGCCATCCAGGCGCGCAAGTCCGAGCTGGGAAGCAAGTTCTCCAACCAGTTGCTCGACGCGACGCAGGCCTGGACCAAGCACCTCACCGACGAAGCCGCCCTCGCCGGCCTGCCCGAGTCGGCCAAGGCCCAGCTGCAGGCCGCCGCCCAGGCCAAGGAGCTGGACGGCTGGCTGGTGACCCTGGAATTCCCCAGCTACTACGCGGTGATGACCTACGCCGACGACCGCGCCCTGCGTGAAGAGGTCTACGCCGCCTATGCCACCCGCGCCTCCGAACAGGGTCCCGACGCCGGCCAGTTCGACAACGGCCCGGTGATGGAGGAATTGCTCGACCTGCGCCAGGAACTGGCGCGCCTGCTGGGCTACGCCAACTACGCCGAGCTGTCGCTGGCCACCAAGATGGCCGAGAGCAGCGACCAGGTGCTGGGTTTCCTGCGCGACCTCGCCGTGCGCTCCAAGCCCTTCGCCCAGCGCGACCTGGAAGAACTGCGCGCCTTCGCCGCCGAACAGGGCGTCCAGGACCTGCAGAGCTGGGACACCGGCTACTTCGCCGAAAAGTTGCGCCAGCAGCGCTATTCGCTGTCCCAGGAAGAGGTCCGTGCCTGGTTCCCGGTGGACAAGGTGCTGTCCGGCCTGTTCGCCACGGTGCAGAAGCTCTATGGCATCGAGATCGCCGAGTTGCGCGACTTCGAGAAGTGGCATCCGGACGTGCGCCTGTTCGAGATCAAGGAGAACGGCAGCTCCATCGGCCGCTTCTATTTCGATCTCTATGCCCGCGCCAACAAGCGTGGCGGCGCCTGGATGGACGGCGCCCGTGACAAGCGCCGCGATGCCCAGGGTCGGCTGATCGATCCGGTGGCCTACCTGGTCTGCAACTTCACCCCGGCCAGCCCCGGCAAGCCGGCGCTGCTGACCCATGACGAGGTGACCACCCTCTTCCACGAATTCGGCCATGGCCTGCACCACCTGCTGACCCGCGTCGAACATGCCAGCGTTTCCGGCATCAACGGCGTGGCCTGGGACGCGGTGGAGCTGCCCAGCCAGTTCATGGAGAACTGGTGCTGGGAGCCCGAGGGCCTGGCGCTGATCTCCGGCCACTACGAGACCGGTGAGCCGCTGCCCCAGGAGCTGCTGGACAAGATGCTGGCGGCCAAGAACTTCCAGTCCGGCCTGATGATGCTGCGCCAGCTGGAATTCTCGCTGTTCGACTTCGAGCTGCACGCCAGCCACGGCGACGGTCGTAGCGTACGCGAGGTGCTGGAAGGCATCCGCGACGAGATCTCGGTGGTGCGTCCGCCGGCCTACAACCGCTTCCCCAACAGCTTCGCGCACATCTTCGCCGGTGGTTATGCGGCGGGTTACTACAGCTACAAGTGGGCCGAGGTGCTGTCCGCCGATGCCTTCGCCAAGTTCGAGGAAGAAGGCGTCTTCAACCCCGAAACCGGGCGGGCCTTCCGCGAAGCCATCCTGGCCCGCGGCGGCTCCCAGGCCCCCATGGTGCTGTTCGTCGACTTCCGCGGTCGCGAGCCCAGCATCGACGCCCTGCTCCGCCATTCCGGGCTGAGCGAGGAGGCGGCGTGAGCGAGCCGATCCGCAAGAGGTTCATCGCCGGGGCGGTCTGCCCGGCGTGCCAGGCGCAGGACACCCTGAAGATGTGGACCCAGGAGGGCACGCCTCATCGCGAGTGCGTCTCCTGCGGCTACAGCGACACCCTGGACGAGCGCGGCAATTCGGTCCCCAAGGAATTGCCGACGCGAGTCAATATCAGTGCGCTCAAGCCCAAGAAGCCCGATCCCAAGGTGCAGGCCGTGCAGTTCTTTCCCAATCCTAAGCTGAAGAAGCCGGATTAGGCAGCGGTGACCTTCGACAAGACCGCGCCCGGGATCACCCGGGCGCGGTCTTGTTGTTTTTGGGTTGAGTGAAATCGATCCGTATAGGGCTTCTGTAGCGATGAAAACAGGCTTCAGCGCAGGGGGTCTCAAGTTTTATCCACAAAAAGCGGATTCGATAGCCAGCCGATCATCTTTTTAATCCATTGATACCAAAGGCTTTTTATTTGGCCCCTGGCTGAGATTAGGGATTTCCCAGGAAGTTATACCGATTTTATCCCCGATTTATCCACAGGCTGCGCGTCCGTGAATGACCCGGGAGTCTTTTTCCGTGATCGGACTCCAAGGGGATAACCGACACCCTCGTCCCCCATGAGGAAAGCCCTCCATGCGTACCCTCCTCGCTGCTGCAGCCTTCTGTCTGACCGGTAACCTGGCCCTGGCCGCGCCGCCGGATCACGGGCCTGGCGGGCCCAAGGGGCCGCACGGGCCGGGCTGGCAGGAACAGGGTGGTCCCAAGGGCCAGGGACCTGGTCCCAAGGCGCATGATCAGGGTCGTCCGGGTGCCGGACCGGCCGCCGGCGGGCCGCCCGATCTGGGACCGGCGCGGGAGCGCATCAAGGCGCTGCGGGGGCAGATCGGCCGTGGAGGTGACCTGCCCCCGGGTCTGCGTCTGGAGCGCGGCCGTCCTCTGCCACCCGGGTACGGCCGCCCCCTGCCCCCGGGCATCGCCCGCCAGTTGCCTGACTATCCAGGCTACGAATGGCGGCGCCTGGGTACCGACATGGTGCTGGTCGCCGTGGGCACCGGGCTCGTCTACGCCATCCTGCAGGGCGTGCTGGACTAGTCCGGGCAATTCTTTTGCCGGCAGCCCGCGGGCACCGCCGAGTTCACCGCAGGCTCTGGCACGGGCTCCCGGGGCCGGCCGCTCGGGCGTAGCCCGCCGGTGCGCCGGCGCAGGCGATAAATGGCGAAATCCCTCTGGCACAGTGCCAGCCCGGATTTCAGTAGAATAGCCGCCGCGCGCGGCCGCCTTCCGCCTCCAGACGGTAGGGAAACCGGGCCGCTTCGCATCGGTCTCAACGCCCATCGCTCGCCAAGGATTTCCCATGAGAGCTCTGCCCCGTCTGCTGCCGCTGGCCCTGTTCGCCCTGCTCGTGGGGCACAATGCCCCGGCCCGCGCCGAACCCGGTCTGTTCAATCTGCTGGTCGGCAGCTACACCGCGGGTAGCAGCCAGGGGTTGTATGTCTATCGCTTCAACAGTCGCAATGGTCAGATCGATGGTCCGCTGCGCATCGTCAAGGCGTCCAATCCCTCGTTTCTGACCCTGTCTCGCGATGGCCGGACCCTGTTCGCCGTCAACGAGAATGGCCGGGGCTCTAGCGGCGACAGCATCGGCCGGGTCACCTCCTATCGCTTCGAACCGGGCAATGGCCGCCTGCAGCAGGTCAGCCAGGTCAAGAGCCTGGGCGACGAGCCGACCCATTCCAGCCTCAGCACTGACGGCAAGTTCCTGTTCGTCGCCAACTACTCCAGCCTGCCGGAAGGCTCCCTGGCGGTGCTGCCGATCCAGGACGGCGGCGTGCTTAGCCCGGTGGCGCAGATCGAATTCCACCAGCCCAGCGAACAGCACCCGCGCCAGCAGTCGAGCCATGTACATGCGGCGGTGACCACCCCGGACGGCCGCTTCGTCTTCGCCCCGGATCTGGGCGCCGACAAGGTCTTCGTCTATCGCTATCTGCCGCAGCAGCCGGAGCGGCCGCTGGTGGCCGCCGAGACGCCCTTCGTGCCGGTGCCGGAAGGCAGCGGGCCGCGTCACCTGGTGTTCAGCGCCGATGGCCGCTACGCCTACCTGACCCTGGAACTGGCCGGGCAGGTGATGGCCTTCGCCCACCAGGACGGCATGCTGCGGCAGTTGCAGAGCTACAGCCTGACGCCCCAGGAATTCACCGGCGAGCGGGATGCCGGCGCCCTGCACCTGTCCGGTGACGGGCGTTTCCTCTACGTCGCCAGTCGCGGCACCGACAACCAGCTGGCGGTATTCGCGGTGAATCCCGACGGCACCCTGACCTTTGTCGAGCGCCATCCGGTCAACGGCCTGTCGCCACGGGAATTCGCCATCGATCCGTCCGGACGCTTCCTGCTGGTGGCCAACCAGAAATCCAATCAGCTCAAGGTCTTCGCCCGGGATCCCGACAGCGGCAAGCTCGGCGACGAACTCCAGAGCCTGGACGTTGGCGCGCCAGCCGACCTCAAATTCGTCGCGGTACCCTGATGACCCACTTCGATCGTCTGCACCACGTGGCGCTGATCTGCGCCGACTACCAACGCTCCCGGCACTTCTACACCGAGATCCTCGGGCTGCCGGTGATCGCCGAGACCTATCGCGAGGCCCGGCGCTCTTGGAAGCTCGATCTGGCGGTGGGCGCGCATGCCCAGCTGGAGCTGTTTTCCTTTCCCGATGCCCCGCCGCGGCCCTCGCGCCCGGAAGCCCAGGGCCTGCGCCACCTGGCCTTTGCCGTGGCCGACCTGGATGCCACCGTCGCCCACTTGCAGGGCCATGGCGTGGTCACCGAGCCGATCCGCACCGACGAGCTGACCGGCAAGAGATTCACCTTCTTTGCCGATCCGGACGATCTGCCGCTGGAAGTCTACGAGCGCTAGCGCGCCGCTCAGGTCGCCAGCCGCGCGCCGGCCAGGGACTCGCGCGGCAGTTCCAGTTCTTCCAGCAGCCAGTCGAGAAAGCGCTGCACCAGTCGCTGGCGCCGCTTGCGCTCGGGCAGGATGGCGTAATAGCCATAGCGCGAGGTGGCCAGCCCGGCGAAGGGGCGACAGAGCAGCTCCTGCTGCAGCAGATCGTCCACCAGGTGGCGCCAGCCGATCGCCAGGCCCTGGCCGGCGATGGCCGCCTGGATCACCAGGGTGTAGTTGTCGAAGCTCAGCACCGCACCGGACGGCGCCGCGGGCAGGGGTGCCAGGTCCAGCGCCGGCAACAGCGTCTTCCAGTCATACCAGCGGCTGTTGGGCGCCGCCTTGAGGTGCAGCAACGGCCACTGACCCAGCTCCAGGACGGGTAGCGGCGGCTGCCGACCCTGGAGCAGCCGCGGACTGCACACCGGAAAGACCTCTTCGCGAAACAGCGGCCAGGCTTCGCCATGCTTGAAGCGGCCGTCGCCAAAGCCCAGGGTGATGTCGATCTCCGGACCGGGCAGGGGCACCCTGTCGCTGGTCACCAGGCTGACGTCCAGCTCCGGATGGCGGGCATGGAAACGTGGCAGGCGCGGCAACAGCCAGTAGGCGGCAAAGGCGAAATCGGTGGCCACCTGCAGCACCTCGTGGGCGGGGCGGGCGGTGACCAGCCGCACCCCCTCGTCCAGGGTGGCGAGACCGGCCTCGACGTATTCTTGCAGCAGCCGTCCGGCTTCGGTGAGCAGGATGCCGCGATGGACGCGATCGAACAGCCGCACCTGCAACTGGGCTTCCAGGCGCTTGATCTGCTGGCTGATGGCCGGCTGGGTGGTCCCCAGTTCGCCCGCCGCCGCGGTAAAGCTCAGGCGGCGCGCCACCACCTCGAAGGTGCGCAGGCTGTCCAGCGCCAGGGCAGGGCGGTCGGCAGGGGCGGCGTCCAAGAGTATGTTTCCATGGCGATTGGTCATAAGCCTAGCTTATCCGAAACATCATCCCCAGTGGCCTTCACGCAGATTTTTCAGCATTGGATGATGGGTCACCCATAAGCAACCCTGATCCTAGCGGAGGCGCTCTTGTCCAAGCCGGTGAACATCCTCTTCCTCATGGCCGACCAGATGGCGGCGCCCATCCTGCCGCTGTACGACGCCGCCTCGCCGATCAAGCTGCCGAACCTGCAACGCCTGGCCGAACAGGCCGTGGTGTTCGACTCTGCCTACTGCAACAGCCCGCTGTGCGCGCCCTCGCGCTTCACCCTGGTGAGCGGCCAGCTGCCGTCGAAGATCGGCGCCTACGACAACGCCGCCGATTTCGCCGCCGACATTCCCACCTATGCCCACCACCTGCGCCGCCTCGGCTATCGCACGGCGCTGTCGGGCAAGATGCATTTCTGCGGACCGGATCAGTTGCACGGCTACGAAGAGCGCCTGACCAGCGACATCTATCCCGCCGACTACGGCTGGGCGGTGAATTGGGACGCGGCGGACGTGCGCCCGAGCTGGTACCACAACATGTCCTCGGTGCTGCAGGCCGGGCCCTGCGTGCGCACCAACCAGCTGGATTTCGACGAAGAGGTGGTCTTCAAGGCGCGCCAGTACCTCTACGATCACGTGCGTCGCGGCGATGACCAGCCGTTCTGCCTGACCGTGTCCCTGACCCATCCGCACGATCCCTACACCATCCCCCGCGAATTCTGGGACCTGTACGACGAGGTCGACATCCCGCTGCCGCAAGGCGCCATCCCCCAGGCCGAGCAGGATCCCCACAGCCAACGCCTGCTCAAGGTGATCGACCTCTGGGACAAGCCGCTGCCCGAGGCCAAGATCCGCGACGCCCGCCAGGCCTACTACGGTGCCTGCAGCTACGTCGACGCCCAGGTCGGCCATCTGCTCAAGACGCTGGAGGAATGCGGTCTGGCCGACGACACCGTGATCGTCTTTTCCGGCGACCACGGCGACATGCTCGGTGAGCGCGGACTCTGGTACAAGATGCACTGGTTCGAGATGGCCGCGCGGGTACCGCTGCTGATCCATGCGCCCGGTCGCTTCGCCCCGGCGCGGGTGCAGGCCTCGGTGTCGACCCTGGACCTGCTGCCGACCTTCGTCGAGCTGGCCGGCGGTCAGCTGCCGGACGAGCTGCCGCTGGATGGTCGCTCGCTGCTGCCGCACCTGGAAGGCCGGGCCGGACACGACGAGGTGATCGGCGAATACCTGGCCGAGGGCACCGTCAGCCCGCTGCTGATGATCCGCCGCGGCCCCTACAAGTACATCCACTGCGAACTGGATCCGCCGCTGCTGTTCGATCTGCAGAACGATCCGCTGGAGCGGGAGAATCTGGCCGCCAGCGCCGACTACGCCGAGTTGCTCGCCAGCTTCCAGGCCGAGGTCCGCCAGCGCTGGGACCTGCCGCGTCTGCACGCCGAGGTGCTGGCCAGCCAGCGGCGGCGGCGCTTCGTCGCGGCGGCCCTGGAGCAGGGCGAGCGGACCAGCTGGGATCACCAGCCCTTCGTCGATGCCAGCCAGCAGTACATGCGCAATCACATC
Source organism: Pseudomonas sp. MOIL14HWK12:I1 (assembly GCF_000510705.1). Classification (NCBI taxonomy): domain Bacteria; kingdom Pseudomonadati; phylum Pseudomonadota; class Gammaproteobacteria; order Pseudomonadales; family Pseudomonadaceae; genus Pseudomonas; species Pseudomonas sp. MOIL14HWK12:I1. Next base: position 430,605 of record NZ_AZNY01000003.1, read on the forward strand.
GACCTCGACGACCTGGAGCGTCGCGCCCGCTACCCTCAACCCTGAACCGCTAACAGGAGCACGGCCATGAAACACGGAATCATCGCTACCTTCACGCTGGCCCTGGTCAGCCTGTCGGCCCAGGCCGAGGACCAGGCCTGCGCAACGGTTCGCCTGGCCGATCCGGGCTGGAGCGACATCGCCGCCACCAACGCCCTCACCGGCGCGATCCTGGGTGCACTGGGCTACACCGGCAAGGTCGAGACCCTGGCGGTGCCAATCATCTACGGCGGCATGCGCAACGGGCAGGTGGATGCCTTCCTCGGCAACTGGATGCCGGCGCAGCAGGCGCACTATGACCAGTTCGTGAAGACCGGGCAGGTCACCGAGCTGGCGCAGAATCTGGTCGGGACCGAATTCACCCTGGCGGTGCCCACCTATGTCTGGGAAGGCGGGGTGAAGAGCTTCGACGACCTGGCCAAGCATGCCGACCAGTTCGGCAAGAAGATCTACGGGATCGGCGCCGGCGCGCCGGCCAACCAGTCGCTGCAGAAGATCATCCAGGACAACGAGTTCGGTCTGGGTGGCTGGCAACTGGTGGAGTCCAGCGAGCAGGCCATGCTCTCCCAGGTCGGGCGCGCGGTGAAGCGCGACAAGTGGGTGGTCTTTCTCGGCTGGACCCCGCACCCCATGAACGTCGACTACCCCATCAAGTACCTGACCGGCGGCGACAAGTACTTCGGGACCGCGGGCACGGTCAACACCCTGACGCGCAAGGGCTACGCCGAGCAGTGCCCCAATCCGGCCCGCCTGCTGAGCAACATGAAATTCACCCTGGACATGGAGAACGCCGTCATGAGCGCCGCGCGGGACAAGGGCGGCAGCTACGACACCGCCGCCAAGGCCTGGCTCAAGGCCCATCCCCAGGTGCTGGAGCCCTGGCTGCAGGGCGTCACCACCCGCGATGGCCAGCCGGGCCTGCCGGCGGTACAGAAAGCCCTGTGAGCTGAGAGCTACCTGAGACCGAGCCGCCGCGCCAGGCGCGCGAGGTTGGCGCGGTCCAGGCCCAGGGCGGCGGCGGCCAGGGTCCAGTTCTGGCCGTGCTGTTCCAGCGCCAGGGTGATGGTCTGGCGCTGGAAGGCATCGGTAGCCTCCCGCAGGGAGGCAGAGGGCAGGGCGGCATCCTCCTCGGGCAGGGGCGCGGGGCCCAGTGGCAGGCCGAGCTGATCGCTGTCCAGGGTCAGGATGCCGCCGCGCTCCTCGCTGCCGGCATGGGCCTTGAGCGCCGCCCGGCTGATGAGGTGGGAGAGTTCGCGCACATTGCCCGGCCAGTCGTAGGCCAGCAGGGTGCGCTGCGCCGCGGGCGTCAGCCGGAGGCCACGCAGGCCCAGGCGGGCACGATTCTGCTCCAGGTAGAAACCGGCCAGCAGCAGGACGTCGCGGCCGCGCTCACGCATGGCCGGCACGGCCAGCGGATAGACGCTCAGGCGATGGTAGAGGTCGGCGCGAAAGCGCCCGGCGCGCACGCACTCGGCCAGGTCGCGATTAGTGGCGGCGATGATGCGCACGTCCACCTTGAGATCGCGATCCGAGCCCAGCCGCTGCAACTGGCCGCTCTGCAGCACCCGCAGCAGCTTGGCCTGCACCGTCAGCGGCAATTCGCCGACCTCGTCGAGAAACAGGGTGCCGCCGTCGGCCAGCTCGAAGCGCCCGCGGCGGTCGCTCACCGCGCCGGAAAAGGCCCCGCGCACATGGCCGAAGAGTTCGCTTTCCACCAGGGCCTCGGGCAGGGCCGCGCAGTTGAGGCTGATCAGCGGCCGCTGCTGGCGCAGGGAGCGCGCGTGCACGGCTTCGGCCACCAGCTCCTTGCCGACGCCGGTCTCGCCGGTGATGAGCACCGTCAGGTCGCTGGCCGCCACGGTCTCGATCTCCTGCCGCAGGCGTAGGCTGGCCGGACTCTGGCCGATGAGTTCACGGGGTCGCTGGTGCCCCACCGACTGCTGATAGGCCACGGTCAGCTCGTGCTCGCTGACGATGCGCGCGGAGAGCTGACCGATGCGCTCGGCGGCGGCCACGGTGGCGGCCGCCAGCCCGGCGAAGGCGGCGAGGATGGTGAGATCCTCGGGCTGGGCATTCTGCGCCTGCAGCGAATCCAGGGTCAGCAGGCCCCAGAGCTGGTCCTGCACATAGAGCGGACAGCCCAGGCAGTCGTGGACCTCCAGATGCCCCTGCACGCCCTCCACCAGGCCATCGTAGGGATCGGGCAGGTCGCAATCGACGGCGAAGCGGGTCGGCGCGCGACTCGCCAGCAGCAGCGCCAGGCGCGGGTGCTCGCCAACCTTGAAGCGGCGGCCCAGGGTGTCGGCCGCGAGACCCCTTACCGCCAGGGGCACCAGGACATCGCCATCCAGGCGCAACAGGGCCACCGCATCGAAGGGTAGGACCTTGCGCAGGGCATCGAGCAGGCTGGCATAGCGCTGCTGATCGGGCAGGTCGCGGGCCAGATCCGCCACCAGGGGCACCATGGCTTCGAGCAGGGTGGTACGGGTCAATTTGACCTCGGCGAGTCATAGGGACCTGGTCATTATGACAAGCTCCCTGGATAAAAGCCTGATCTGGCGCAGTTTTTTGGTTGGCACGACTCGTGATACGGCCAGGGCAGTCCTGTTTGGAGATCCCTGCCATGCTGTCATCAGACCAAAAGGCCATCATCAAGGCCACCGTCCCCCTGCTGGAAACCGGCGGGGAAATCCTGACCCGGCATTTCTACGACAGATTGCTCGGCGACAACCCCGAGATCCGCCCGCTGTTCAACGGTGCCCACCAGGCCAGCGGTGCCCAGGCCCGGGCGCTGGCCCGCGCGGTGCTGATGTACGCCCGCTACATCGATCGCCTGGATACCCTGGGGCCGCTGGTGGAGCAGATCGTCAACAAGCACGTCTCGCTGCAGGTACAGCCGGACCACTATCCGCTGGTGGGCATCGCCCTGCTGCAGAGCATCCGCGAGGTGCTGGGCGCCGAGGTGGCCACCGATGCGGTGATCGACGCCTGGGCCGCCGCCTATGGCCAGCTGGCCAATCTGCTGATCGGTGCCGAGGAACAGCGCTACGCCGCCCAGGCCGGGGCGCCCGGTGGCTGGCGTGGCGGGCGGGCGTTCCGCATCGCGCGGATCGAGCCGGAAAGCGAAGAGATCAGCTCCTTCTACCTGGAGCCGGTGGACGGTCTGCCGACCAGCATCGCCCAGCCCGGCCAGTACCTGGGGCTGAGCCTGACGCTGGACGGGGTCGAATACCGCCGCAACTACTCGATCTCGGCCGCCAGCGAAGGCCGTGGCTATCGCATCAGCGTCAAGCATCAGCCGGGTGGGGTGGTCTCGCGCTACCTGCATACCGACGCCCATGAGGGCACCGTGCTGCAGGTCTTCGCACCGGCCGGCGAATTCGTCCTGCAGGAATCGACCAAGCCGCTGCTGCTGATCGCCGGTGGCGTCGGCATCACGCCGCTGCTGCCCATGGTGTCGGCGGCGCTGCCGAGCGGACGGCCGATCCAGCTGATCCACTGCACCCGCCATGTCGGGGTCCAGGCCTTCGGGCACTGGCTGGAAGAGCAGGCCGCCCACCATCCGCAACTGCAGCTGTATTTCTGCTACAGCGAGCCGGTGGCGGAAGAGGCCTATGCCTCGCGCCTGGATCGGGCGCGCCTGCAGCGTTGGCTGCCCAGGGATCGCGACCTGGACGTCTATCTTCTCGGCCCGCAGCCGTTCATGGCCCAGGTGCGCCGTGATCTGCTGGAGCTGGGCGTGCCGGAAAAGCAGATCCGCCACGAGTTCTTCGGACCTGCCACGGACCTCTGAAAAAAAGACGCCCACTGCCGTTGGGCAGTGGGCGTCTCTTCGCGAGAACCCAGGCGCCACCTGTGGGTAGCGCCCTGCGGTCCTGGACCTAGCGACGCTGGTAGACGATGTCCTTGCTACCGCCTTCGCAGCTGCCCACCACCTTGGCGGAGGCGCTGGCACTGCCCTTGTCCACCACCTCGAGGCTGTAGTTCGCCACCTGCTTGGCCTGCAGCTTGGCATCGATATCGGCCTTGACCGTGTCGCACGAGGTGCCGGCGGCAAAGGCGCCGCCGCTCAGGGCCAACAAACCGAGGGTGATCACGACTCTACGCATCTTGCCTGTCCTTTTGCGGGGGGAGGGAGGTCTGGAATGCTGCTCAGCTGGCTTCGATACGGAAGCCGATCTTCAGGGTGACCTGATAATGAGCCACCTTGGCGTCCTGGATATGACCGCGGATTTCACCCACCTCGAACCATTCCAGGTTCTTGACCGACTTGGCGGTCTCGGCGAGGGCGTTGTTGATGGCGTCCTCGACACTGGTGGTGGAAGAGCCAACGATTTCCAGCTTCTTGTAGGTGTGATGATCGGACATGAAACTCTCCTGGGTCAGCAATGACGGGCGCTGCAGCGGTTAGCCGGCAACGCGTTGACCGGTGTCGCGGTCGACTCGCCGGGAAGGGTGCCTCTGCCATTTGAGGCCGCGAAAGGCCCCGATAAGTTCACTGCCCAGGCTCTCGCCCACGGCTTTGCAGCACTTTCCAACGGCTCGGTAGTCACATTTCCTGAATCCGTCCATCCCAGGAGGTTGTCATGGCCCGTAACACCGATTACCAGGCGTCCATCGCCAGCATCGAGAACGAAATCAACAGCCTGCTCGACTCGCTGGCGTCGCTGAAGAAGAACGCTGCACGCGAATCCCGCAGCAGTCTGAATTCCTTCAAGAGCACCGCTCGCGAAGCCCTGCACCATTCGGGCGATTCGCTGGAAGAGGTCTATGACGATGTGCGTCGCCTGACCCGTCAGTACGGTCGCGCCGCCAGCGGCGTGGCGCGCGAACATCCCTGGGCCACCGTCGGCATCGCTGCCGGCGTGACCGTCCTGGTCGGCTGGGCGCTGCTGCGCGGCGACCACTGATCGTGGCGGTTCGAGGCATCCTCAAGGGGTGCCTCGGGCGCTAGCGCTCGGCCAGCTCGGTTCTGAGCCAGGCCGCCAATCGCTCCACCCGTTCATCCGCCAGCCGACCCGGCGCCCACAGCGCCAATTCTGCACCGGTCGCCGCAAAACCCCAGGGCGCCACCAGCCGGCCCGCCTTCAGATCCGCCGCCACCAATGGCTCCGGCGCGATCGCCACCCCCAATCCCGACAGCGCCGCCTCCAGCAGGTAGTAGAGGTGCTCGAATCCCTGCCCGTACTCCAGCACCGGTGCCTCCAGGCCCTGGGTGGCGAACCACTGTGGCCAGGCCTGGGGCCGTGACAGGGTGTGCAGCAACCGTTCGGTCAACAAGGCCTGCAGGTCGCCGTCCCGCAATCTCAGATAGGCCGGGCAATAGGGGCTCAGCACCGGACCGATGCGCTCAGGCGCCAGGTGATAGGGCATCACGTCCTGCGGCGGTGCCGTCTCGGTGAACAGCAGGCTGGCGTCCAGGCCAGCGGCGGCCAGCGGGGTATCGTCGGTACGGGTCGAAAGGTGCAGGCGCAACTCCGGTAGATCGCGATTGAGGCGATCCAGCCGCGGAATGAACCAGCGCGCCACCAGACTGCCCGGGCAGCCCAGCACGAAGGGCCCTTGGCGACTGCCGGCCTTGAGTTCGGCGCACACCTCGCGCAAGCGCTCGAAGACCTCGCCGCTCACCTCGCGCAGCCGCAGACCGGCTTCGGTCAACGCCAGACCACGGCCTTCGCGACGAAACAGCGCCACCCCCAGTTGTTCCTCCAGCGCACGGATCTGGCGACTCACGGCGCCATGGGTCACGTGCAGCTCGTCCCCTGCGCGGCTCATGCCACCCAGACGAGCAGTGGCTTCGAAAGCGCGCAGGGCATTCAGGGGAGGCAGGTCGCGGGGATCGCTCATCTGTGAGATTTCCTGACGGGTCATCGCGATCTTATCGATTTATCAGCGGCACTCAAGCAGGTAAGGTAGATCCATCTTCGCAGGAGAATCCCATGACCCAGACCGCTTATCGCCAGGGCCCCGACGCTCAAGGCATGTTCGGCCAGTTCGGTGGCCGCTATGTCGCCGAAACCCTGATGCCGCTGATCCTCGATCTGCAGCGCGAATACGAGACCGCCATGGAGGATCCGGCGTTTCTCGAGCAGCTGGCCTACTTCCAGCGCGACTACGTCGGTCGGCCCAATCCGCTGTACTTCGCCGAGCGCCTGACCGAGCACTTCGGCGGCGCCAAGATCTATCTCAAGCGCGAAGAGCTGAATCACACCGGCGCGCACAAGATCAACAACTGCATCGGCCAGATCCTGCTGGCCAAGCGCATGGGCAAGACCCGCATCATCGCCGAGACCGGCGCCGGCATGCACGGCGTGGCCACCGCCACCGTGGCCGCGCGTTTCGGACTGCCCTGCGTCATCTACATGGGCAGCACCGACATCGACCGCCAGCAGGCCAACGTCTTCCGCATGAAGCTGCTGGGCGCCGAGGTAATTCCGGTCACCTCCGGTACCGGCACCCTCAAGGACGCCATGAACGAGGCGCTGCGCGACTGGGTGACCAATGTCGCCGACACCTTCTACCTGATCGGTACCGTGGCCGGTCCGCATCCCTATCCGGCCATGGTCCGCGATTTCCAGGCCGTGATCGGTCGCGAGACCCGCGCCCAGATCCTGGAGAAGGAAGGACGCCTGCCCGACAGCCTGATCGCCTGCGTCGGTGGTGGCTCCAACGCCATGGGCCTGTTCCACGAATTCCTCGATGACACTGACGTCGCCATCATCGGCGTCGAAGCCGGCGGCCACGGCGTCGACACCAGCAAGCACGCCTCCAGCCTCAACGGCGGGATGCCCGGGGTGCTGCACGGCAACCGCACCTTCCTGCTGCAGGACGACGATGGCCAGATCATCGACGCCCACTCGATTTCCGCCGGCCTGGACTACCCCGGCATCGGTCCGGAGCACGCCCACCTGCACGACGTGAAGCGCGTGGAATACGTGCCGATCAACGACGACGAGGCGCTCAAGGCCTTCCACCAGACCTGCCGCCTGGAAGGTATCATCCCGGCGCTGGAAACGGCTCACGCCTTGGCCGAGGCCTTCAAGCGCGCGCCGCACCTGCCCAAGGACCACCTGATGGTCATCTGCCTCTCGGGCCGCGGCGACAAGGACATGCAGACCGTGATGAGTCACCTGGGAGACAAGCTATGAGCCGCCTGGAAACCCGCTTCGCCGCGCTGAAGGCCGAGGGCCGTGCGGCCCTGGTCACCTACACCACCGCCGGCGATCCGGACTATGACACCGCCCTGGCCATCCTCAAGGGCCTGCCGGCGGCCGGTGCCGACGTCATCGAGCTGGGCATGCCCTTCACCGATCCCATGGCCGACGGCCCGGCTATCCAGGCCGCTGCCCTGCGCGCCCTGCAGGCGGGTCAGAATCTGGCCAAGACCCTGGAGATGGTGCGCGACTTCCGGCGTGGGGAAGGCGAGACGCCGCTGGTGCTGATGGGCTACTACAACCCCATCCATCGCTATGGCGTGGAGCGCTTCCTGGCGGAAGCCGCCGAAGCGGGCGTGGATGGCCTGATCGTGGTCGATCTGCCACCCGAGCACGACGCCGAGCTGGCGCTGCCAGCCCAGGCCGCCGGCATCGACTTCATTCGCCTGACCACCCCGACCACCGACGACGCCCGCTTGCCGCGGGTGCTCAACACCAGCTCCGGCTTCGTCTACTACGTGTCCGTCGCTGGCGTCACCGGTGCCGGCTCGGCCACCACCGAACACGTCGAGGCCGCCGTGGCGCGCCTGCGCCGCTTCACCGACCTGCCCCTGGCCGTCGGCTTCGGTATCCGAACCCCCGAGCAGGCGCGGGTGATCGCTCGCATCGCCGATGGTGTGGTGGTGGGCTCGGCCTTCGTCGATCAGATCGCCAAGGCCGAGTCCTCAGGCGCTGCCATCGACGGCGTGCTCGGCCTCTGCAAGCAGCTGTCGGACAGCGTGCGCACCGCGCGCTAGGCCCTCGCCAGCCTCGAAAAAGACCGCATCAGGCGGTCTTTTTTTATGCCCGGACAGCCTGCAAGCTGTGCATAACTTTGTGGGCAGTCTGTTCGCTATCGGCGCAACGCCGCGTGCCAGAAGGGCTGGGCAGGTATTGTCCCTGTTGATCGAATCCGCTACGACCTGACTCGCTGAGTCAGGCTGCGAACGCCGGACTGCTTTGCCGTCATTGCCTGACAGGTAAAGGCTGTGGATAAGCCTTGGGCAAGTTGTCAGCAACCGATCAGGCGGTTGTCCGGGCAAAATTGCTCATTAAATAGCCAATTTCGTTTAGGTCGCTCAGGCTGCCGAAGGCGCACTCCGCGGTCCGGTTTTCCCACATCTGCTGTGTGCGTGCCTGTGGAAAAGATGTGGGACCTGGCCTGTACACCATGGCTGGCAAGGCCTGCAGAGGATCGTACAAAAAATGATCAATCCTCTTTTAGGTGTTTTCCACAACCCACAATAGAGCTGCATAGGGCTGTGGATAGGTTGTTCGTCTAGTGCCAGAGGCCATAGCTGGCGCGGCTTCCAGAGAATCGATCAAATAATGACCAGTTTTCCGGGTTATTCCCGAGTCAAGGGATTTCTGCTGCCAGCCCAAGGAGTTATCCACGTCTGTTCAGCGTCGGACTCAGCGATCGCCGCTAAAAGACTTGTGGATAAGTCTGTTGATTTTCTGTTTGGAAGCCTGTGCACGACAGCATTGGCCTAGCGCAGCGTCACCTGCTGGCGCAGGCCTGCGGTCGGCAGGGTGAAGGCGCATTCCTCGAAGGTGGCCATGCGCATGCGCAGTGGCGGATTGTTGCTGTAGCCGTATTGTTCGGTGGGCATGCCGATGAAATTGGTGTCCAGCGAGCTGTTGCCGTTGCTGTCGTGGATGACCGACACGGCATAGCGCCCGGGCGGCAGCTCGAAGCGCTGCTCCTGGGTACCCGCCTGCGCGGCGAGATGGGCCTGGGCCACGGGCGTCTTGTGCGCTTTCCAGGCCGCTTCGCTATCGAATACCGCCAGCAGCAACTGGCCCCCCGAGGCATCGACCGTCTCCACCCGTACCTGCAGTTCGGCGGCCTGCAAGAGACCGCTCAGACCGAGACCAGCGACCAGCAACAGAGACTTCATGGGCATTCCTTCAGCAGGGGGAGGGCAGCAGCCGCAGCAACTCGGCCGGTTGTTCGAAGAAGAGATCGGGTTGCTGCGCGCGCAGCGTCGTGGGGCAGCCATAGCCCCAGGCCACGGCGGCGCAGCCCAGTCCGGCGCGGCGAGCGGCCTGCAGATCGCGCAGTTCGTCACCGACATAGAGGGCCTCGGCCGGCGTGATCCCCTGGCGGTGGAGCAGGCGCTTCAGACGCCGCGTCTTGCCCAGCAGGGGGATGTCGAATTCGCCAGCGGTGAACAGGCGTCCGGCCTGGGGCAGCACCTGGTGCACGGCCGCGGCGGAGTTGGAGGTCGCCAGGCCCAGCTGCAGACCACTGGCCTGCAAGCGGTCGAGGGTGGCGGGAATCTCGGCGAAGGGCAGGACCTGAGCGCCACGCTGGACCAGCAGGCGGCGATAGTGCCGGGCGATGCGGGGCACCTGCCAGAGCGGGATGCCCAGGCTGTCGAGCAGACCGGTCAGGGAGGAGGCGCGCAATCGTGGCCACTCGTCGGCGGCTGGCTGGCGAAAGCCATGGGTCTGCGCCAGCTCGCCGAGACAGCTCAGCAGAAAGGGCAGGCTGTCCGCCAGGGTGCCGTCGAAGTCGAAGATGACGTAGCGATAGCTCATGCGAGAGAGGCGCGGTGGGCGAAGGCGCCAGCGTAGCGGTCGCCTCCCGGTTTTGCCACCGCGACGGGATCCGGCAGGGGCGTCCCTGCCGGTCAGGTCACACGCGGAAGCGGCGGATCTGGCCGTTGAGCTCCACTGCCAGTTCGGAGAGCTGCTGGCTGGCGGCGCGGGTCTGCTCGGCACCGGCGGCGGTCTGCACCGACAGATCGCGGATGCGCACCAGGTTGCGATCCACCTCGCGGGCCACCTGGGCCTGCTCTTCGGCAGCGCTGGCGATCACCAGGTTGCGCTCGTCGATGCCCGACACCGACTGGGCGATGGCGGCCAGGGCGGCGTTGGCCGACTGCGCCTGCTCGCGGGTCTGGCGGGCCTGGTCGGCACTGGTCAGCAGTGCATCGACGGTCTGGCCGGTGCCCTGCTGGATGCTGCCGATCATGCCTTCGATCTCGCGGGTGGATTCGCCGGTGCGATGGGCCAGGGCGCGGACCTCGTCGGCGACCACGGCGAAGCCACGACCGGCATCACCGGCACGCGCCGCTTCGATGGCGGCGTTGAGCGCCAGCAGGTTGGTCTGCTCGGCGACCGAGCGGATCACGTCCAGCACCTGGCTGATGTTGCGGGTCTGCTCGGCCAGCTGGCGAGCCTGCTCGCTGGCACCCAGCACGTTTTCGGTAAGCACCTCGATGGCGCCCAGGGTATCGCCCAGCTGCCGCTGGCCCTGACGCGCGGTATCGGCGGCCTGGCGCGATTCGGACGAGGTGGAGGTGGCGTTGCCAGCCACCTCGTCCACCGCCTGGCTCATCTCGGTGACGGCGGTGGCCGCCATCTCGATCTCGCTGTTCTGCTGCTGCAGGCCGTGGGCGCTCTCCTGCATGACCGCGGTCATCTCCTCGGCGGCCGAAGCCAGCTGGGTAGCGGAGTGGCCCAGGTGGCCCAGGGTGTCGCGCAGATTGGTCTGCATCTGCTGCATGGCCTGCAGCAGCTGAGCGGCTTCGTCGTGACCGCGGGTATCCAGGGTCTGGGTCAGATCGCCATTGGCGATGGTCCGGGCGGCGGCGACGGCCTCGGCGATGGGCCGGGTCATGCTCAGGGTCAGGCGCCAGGCCAGCAGCACGGTCAGACCCAGGGCCAGGGCGATCACGATCCAGGTGATGGAGGTGGCCTGGGCATAGGTCTCGCCGGAGTGCTGGGAGGCGGCCTTGATGTCTTCCTGGTTGATCTTGCGCAGGGCTTCGGTGCGCTCGTTCATCTGCACGCCGAGCTGGGCCATGCTGGTCTGGATGAGGCTGCGGGCTTCGTCGAGCTTGCCGGCGCCGATCAGATCGGCCAGTTGCGCGGTGTAGCGGACATAGTCGCCGTGGATCTGGCGCAGGGCATCGAAGGCCTGGCGTTCGCGATCGCTGCTGACGAGTTTTTCATAGCGACCGAAACCGGCACCGATGTCGGCATTGATGCTGTCGATCTTCTTGCGTGTGTTGGCGACGGTGGCGGCATCCGGAATGGCCAGCAGACGCAGCACCTCGACCCGGGTGCGGGCCAGTTGCAGGGCGAGGTTGTCGGCTTCGACGATACTGGGCACGTTGTTGGTCTCGATGACCTGGCCCTGGGTACGGATCTGCGACAGTTGCAGCAGTCCGAACAGACCCAGACTGGCCACTAGGATGGCCAGCAGGCCGAAACACAACACACTGCGAATGGCGAGGGAGAAGGAACGAAAGGTCACGGCGGCAGCCCCGGTGAAGAGTGAGGCCCCCTTTAACGGCTAGGGTCGCCGTGACTTGATGGTCATTCGTCCCAAATCTGACGGAAGTATGACCAGGGGCGGCCGGTGGTCAGCACTGGCCGGTCGTCAGCCGCGATCACGGCTAGAACTGGAAGCGCTGCACCTGCCCGCTGAGGGTCGCGGCCAGCGCCGCCAGTTGCTGGCTGGAGGCGCGGGTCTGCTCGGCACCCGCCGCGGTCTGCACCGACACGTCGCGGATGCGTACCAGGTTGCGGTCGACTTCGCGCGCCACCTGGGCCTGTTCTTCGGCGGCGCTGGCGATCACCAGGTTGCGCTCGTCGATGCCCGCGACCGACTGGGCGATGACGGCCAGGGCGGCATTGGCCGATTGCGCCTGCTCACGCGTCTGGCGCGCCTGGTCGGCGCTGGTCAGCAAGGCATCGACGGTCTGGCCGGTACCCTGCTGGATATCGCCGATCATGCCCTCGATCTCGCGGGTGGACTCACCGGTGCGATGGGCCAGGGCGCGCACCTCGTCGGCCACCACGGCAAAGCCGCGACCGGCCTCGCCCGCGCGCGCCGCCTCGATGGCGGCGTTCAGGGCCAGCAGGTTGGTCTGTTCCGCGACCGAGCGGATCACGTCCAGCACCTGGCTGATGTTGCGGGTCTGGGTTTCCAGCTCGCGAGCCCGGGCACTGGCACCCAGGACCTGCTCGGTGAGGGTCTCGATGGCCGTGAGCGTCTCGCCCAGCTGACGCTGGCCCTGAACGGCGGTATCGGCGGCCTGGCGCGAATCATTGGAGGTGGAGGAGGCGTTGCCGGCGACTTCCTCGATCGCCTGGCTCATTTCGGTGACGGCGGTCGCCGCCGATTCGATCTCGTTGTTCTGCTGTTGCAGGCCGGTGGCGCTTTCCTGCATGACCGAGGTCATCTCTTCGGCGGCGGACGCCAGCTGGCTGGCCGAATCGCCGATATGTCCCAGGGTCTCGCGCAACTGACCCTGCATCTGCTGCATGGCCTGCAGCAGCTGCGCCGCTTCGTCGTGGCCACGGCTGTCCAGCGCCTGGGTCAGGTCTCCCGCGGCGATGGTACGGGCCGCCGCTACCGCCTGGGCGATGGGGTTGGCCACGCTGCGCGTCAGGCGCCAGGCCAGCAGGCCGGTAAGGGTGAGGGTCACCAGGATGGCCAGCCAGGTCACGCTGTTGGAGCGTGCATAGGCTGCATCCGCATCCGCGCTGGCGGCGTGGATGTCCTGCTCGACGGCCTGGCGGAGCGTTTCTATGCAAGCGTTCATCCGCGTACCCAGCGGGCCCATGCTCTGCTGCACGACTTTACGGGCCTGGTCGAGCTGACCGGCACCGGCCAGGTCGGCGATCTGCTGCACGCCCTGCATGTAGCTCTGGTGCACCTGGCGCAATTCATCCAGCGCAGTGCGGCTCTTCGTCGACAGCAACTCGTGCTGATAGCGGCCGAAGATGGCCTGCACCTCGGTGCTCAGACCGTCCAGCTTCTGGCGGGTGTTGGCCAGGGTCTGGGCATCGGGCATGGCCAGCAGGCGCAGGGTTTCGATGCGGGTGCGGGCCACCAGCAGGCTGAGATTGTCGGCCGCGATCAGAGTCGGGATGTAGCGCTGCTCCACCTGGTGTCCCAGTTGGCGGATCTCCGACAGCTGGTACCAGCCGAAGAGGCCGAGCGCCGCGACGAGGACCGCCAGGATGCCGAAACACAGCAGGTTGCGGGTAGCGATGGACAGGGAGCGAAGAGTCATGACGGCCTGCTAGGAGGAGGAGGGTTCGGAGTGCGAACAGGGTCACAACTTTAGGTGATGATTTGGCGAAAAGGCCCTAGGACGGGTGCGGCAAAAGCTCGCAGCATCAGAAAGGTCAGACGTTTGTAGGCTTCCGTGGAGTCCTTGCGACTCCACGGAAGGAGGGTCCGGTACGCGGTCAGTCGCCGCTGACCTGGCGCAGGTGCGCCGCCGGCGCCTCTTCACCGAGGTTGTTGAGCAACCGCTCGCTGTACCAGTCGATGAAGTTGATCACGCCGAATTCGTAAGTCTTGGAATAGGGACCCGGCTGATAGGCCTTGGAGTTGATACCGCGCTGGTTTTCCTCGGCCAGCCGGCGGTCCTGGTCGTTGGTGGCATCCCAGACCTTGCGCAGATTGACCGGATCGTAGTCGACGCCTTCCACGGCATCCTTGTGCACCAGCCACTTGGTGGTCACCACGGTCTCGGTCGGACCCAGTGGCCAGACGGTGAAGACGATCATGTGATCGCCCATGCAGTGGTTCCAGGAATGCGGCAGGTGCAGGATGCGCATGGAGCCCAGGTCCGGGTCCTTGATGCGCCCCATGAGCTTCTTGCAGCCGGGCTTGCCGTCCATGGTCATGGACACGGTGCCGGCGAGCAGCGGCATGCGCACGATGCGGTTGCGCAGACCGAAGCTGGCATGGGCGTAGGGGATGTTGTCGGCGTCCCAGCGGCTGGTGCAGGCGGCGACCTGATCCTTGAACGCCTGGGAAGCGCGCGGATCGGTGACGTCGTCCCACTCCAGCAGGGTGTTCAGCAATTCGGGGTGGGAGCCGTTGCAGTGGTAGCACTCGCGGTTGTTTTCCAGCACCAGCTTCCAGTTGGCCTGCTCGACCAGATCGGTGCGCACCGCGACCTTGGTGTTCTCCATGTCGTACGGCTCCATGTAGTGCTCGAGCGTACGCAGGAAGTCGTCGATGGCCGGCGGTTCGTCGGCCAGGGAGATGAAGATGTAGCCGCCAGCGGTCTTGACGTGAACCGGCTTGAGGTTGAAGTCGGCCATGTTGAAGTCGGCGCCCATCTCGGTGCCGGCGAACAGCAGGCGGCCATCCAGCTCGTAGGTCCACTGGTGGTAGGGGCAGACCAGCTTGGCGACCTTGCCCTTGTCGCTGACGCAGAGGCGCGAACCCCGGTGACGGCAGACGTTGTGGAAGGCGTGCACCTTGCCCTCGGCACCGCGGACCACCAGGATGGGGTTGTCACCCAGCTGCAGGGTGATGAAGTTGCCCTTGGTGGGGATCTCGCAGGTCATGCCGGCGATCAGCCATTCCTTGCCGAAGATCTCCTGCATGTCGATCTGGAACAGGCGCTCGTCGTTGTAGAACGGCTGGGGCAGGGAGTAGGTGCGCTCGCGGGTGCGCAGCATCTCGGCCGTGGCCTTGCGGGCCGGATCGAGAGGGTCGCCCAAACTCAAGGTGCTGACGTCCATCGTACATCCTCGTGGCCACCGCGGCGGGTGGCGAAAGTGGTTGGTCACGGTATTGCAAGGCTATTGGCCGACGGGGCAGGGCCGCCGAATGACCCCGGGTGTCGCCCGTCGCGCGCTGTTCAGGTTCGGCTTGGGGCGGAGTGTGGGGCCGGAGCCGGGAGGGGGCCTTGCTCATGGGCGACATGGCCGACGCTGTTCACGACGCCCCAGCCCTTGCCATTGCTGGGCCGGTCGCCATCGGCATGTGGATGTCGCGATTGGGAAAGTGACGGTCGTGGGGCCCTCCCAGAATCGCCGCCAATAGCCCCAGTGGCAGTCGAGGTGCGTCATGAATACCTTCCTCAACCCCGTAACCACCCAGACCTGGACCAATGGCCGCCACCCCGTGCGCTGCGTCAAGGTCATCCAGGAAACCTGGGACGTACGCACCTTCTGCTTCACGGCCGAAATCCCGCTGATGTACTTCTTCAAGCCGGGTCAGTTCGTGACCCTGGAGCTGGAGATCGACGGCCGCCAGGTGATGCGTTCCTACACCATCTCCAGTTCCCCCTCGGTGCCCTACAGCTTCTCCATCACCGTCAAGCGCGTGCCGGGCGGCCAGGTGTCCAACTGGCTGCACGACAACATGAAGGTCGGCGACAACCTGGCCGTGCACGGGCCGGTCGGCCTGTTCAACGCCATCGACTATCCCGCCGACAAGGTGCTCTACCTCTCCGGCGGCGTCGGCATCACCCCGGTGATGTCCATGGCGCGCTGGTTCTACGACACCAACGCCAGCGTCGACATGGTCTTCGTGCACAGCGCCCGCACCCCGCGCGACATCATCTACCAGGGCGAGCTGGAGCACATGGCGGCGCGGATCGACAACTTCGCTCTGAATCTGGTGTGCGAGCGCACCGAGCACGGCGAGTCCTGGGCCGGCTATCGCGGCTACTTCGACCGCCGCATGCTGGAGCTGATGGCGCCGGACTTCCGTGAGCGCGAGATCTTCTGCTGCGGCCCCACGCCCTACATGAACGCGGTCAAGGCCATGCTCCGCGAGCTGGACTTCGACATGACCCACTACCACGAGGAATCCTTCGGCGCGACGCCGCCGGAAGCCAAGGTGGAGGCGGCCGAGCAGGCCGAAGCCGCGGCCGAACTGCCGCCGATTCCCCTGGAAGCCCAATGCAACGTCGCCTTCACCGAGAGTGGCAAGAGCGTCAACATCGGCCCCGGCGAAACCATCCACGGCGCCGCGGCCAAGCTCGGCCTGCACATCCCCAAGGCCTGCGGAATGGGCATCTGCGGCACCTGCAAGGTGCTCAAGAAGAGCGGCGAGGTGGTCATGGACCACAACGGCGGCATCACCGAGGAAGACGAAGCCGAAGGCTATATCCTGTCCTGCTGCAGCATCCCGCAAGGGGATGTGCAGATCGAGTTCTGAGGAGGCAGGTTGGGCGGAGGTGGCTCCATCGCCGAAGCCCAGCCGCGCGGATTCATCCCTGGCAGCGTTGGGCTTCGCTGCGCTCAACCCAGCCTACGGACGCTGCGCGTAGCCCCGTAGCGTGGACAACGGCGCAGCCTTGTCCACGTCGCCCAAGTCCTGTCTTGCACCAGCGGAAAACGTTGTGCGGTTTTCCACGCTACCGGCACCAGGATAATCGCGGCGCGCTGCCCCGAAAGTCGCTAGGCCAGCCGCAGCGGCAGGTGCAGGGTGATGACCACCTCGCCCGTGCCATTGGCGAAGCGCGCCTCGCCGCCGAAGCTTTCGCTGAGCGCCTTGACGATGGGCAGGCCCAGGCCCCAGCCGCGCTTGTCGCTGCGGGTGGAGATGAAATAGGGCGTGGCCAGGTTGGCCAGGACCTCGTCGGGAAACTGGCCGAGGTTGCGCAACTCCAGCATGACCTGGTCGTCGGCTAGCCACTGGCGGACCCGGATCGGCGTTCCCGCCTCGCCGTGCTTGGCGGCGTTGAGCACCAGGTTGTCGAAGATGCGCAGGAAGGCGTATCTGTCCCACAGCACCTCCTGCGCCGGGGTCTCCAGACGCAGGTCGAGATGATTGGCGAACTGCAGGCGCAGGTTGGCCGCGGCGTCGTTCAGCAACGGACCCAGCACCAGCGGATCGCCGCTGAGGCGGACGCCGCCGCCCAGGCTCATGTGGCTGATGTCCAGCACGTCGGTGATCATCTGGTTCATGCGCTGCAGGTTGTCGTGCAGGGTCTGCAGCAGATCGTCGGTCCGCCGCGCCGGATTGCGCTGCATCAGGTTGACCACCATGGTGGCGGCGGTGAGCGGCGAGCGCAGGTCGTGGTTGAGTGATCTCATGAAGCGTTCGAGCATGACCTTTTCCGCCTGCAGATTCTCGCTGCGGGCGATGGCCGAATTGCGCTGCTGCTCCATGTGGCCGACCCGCGAGCTGGCCTTGAGCAGGGCGCCGACGGTGGCCAGCACCTCTTCCGGATTGATCGGGTGGGTCAGGTAGGCCTGGGCCCCGGTATTGAAACCCTGGGCCTTGTCCTTGCCGGAAACGAAGGTGGCCGAGATGTTGATGATGGCCGGCAGCCGGCCCCAGCCACACTTGCGCTCGATGGCCTGGATCAGCTCGAAGCCGGTGGTGTCCGGCAGATTGACGTCGATGATCACCAGCTCGACGGATTCGTCGATCAGCGCCAGGCCGCTGGCACCGCTGGCGGCTTCCAGCACCTCATAGTGGCTCTGGCTGCCGAGGATCTTGCGCAGCACATAGCGATTGGCCTCGGTGTCGTCGATGATGACGATGCGGCGCGGGGCACTAGTCATCGGACAGGCTCCGCGCCAGGGCGCAGACCTCGGCCAGCAGCCGCTCGGCGTGATCGGGGGCGTGCTTGAACAGGATGGCGTGGCAGTAGTCCTGCAGGCGCTGGCGGCCCGCCTCGTCGAGGGGCTGGGCGGTGTTGATCAGCACCCGCCGGTGCATGCTCCAGTCCATGCTGGCGAGCAGGTCCTCGCCATTGATGTCGGGCAGGTCGAGGTCGAGGATGATGATGTCCGGGCGCACCGCATTGAGCCGGTCCAGGCTGCTGCGGGCGCTGTCCGCCTCCAGCAGGACCGGATTGAGGCGTTCGAGGGTGCGCCGGACCAGATAGCGATCGCCCTCGTTGTCCTCGATCACCAGCACGGTGAGGCCGCTGAGATCGGGCTCTGGTTCGGCGGCCCGGTGGCTGGCGTAGTGGCGCGGCAGGCGCAGGGTGAAGCGACTGCCGCGGCCGACTTCGCTGTCGAGGGACAGCTCGCCGCGCAGCAGCACGGCGAGGCGCTGCGCCAGGGGCAGGCCCAGGCCGGTGCCTTCGATATGGGTCAGGTGCGGCGAACGGATCCGCTCGAATTCCTCGAAGATCTTCTGCTGATCCGCCGCGGCGATGCCGATGCCGCTGTCTTCCACCAGGAATTCCAGGCTGGCGTCGTCGGGCTGGAACACCTGGATGCGCACCTGGCCCCGGGGGGTGTACTTGAAGGCGTTGGAGATCAGGTTGCGCAGCACCTGGAACAGCCGACTCTCGTCGGTATCCAGCAGCACCCCGGCCGGCGGCGGGGCGACGCTGAAGCTGACCTGCGGATAGCGCGGCGCCAGGGCCGCGGCGAACTGTTCGAGGCGATCAATGAAAGGCCCCAGCGCAAAGGGCTGGGGCACGATGCTCAGGCGGCCGGACTGCACCTCGGCCAGCGCCAGCAACTCGCCGACCAGATTCGCCAGTTCCAGCGCCGCATCGCTGATGAAGCGCACCTGGCGCTGCTGTTCGGCATTGAGCGCCCCGTCCACGCCGCTGGCGAGCAGCTTGGCGACATTCTCGATGATGTTGATCGGGGTGCGGAATTCATGGGTCATGTTGGAGAAGAAACGGGTCTTCGCCTCGCTGGCCTCCTTGAGCTCCTGAGTGGCCTTTTCCAGTTCGGAATAGAGCGCCACCACGCCCTGGTTGGTGTTTTCCAGTTCCTTGTTGGTGACCTCCAGTTCCGACTGGCGCACCTGCAGCTCGGTGTTGGTCAGCAGCAGCTCTTCGCTCTGCAGGCGGATCTGCTGGTAGGGATCCGGTGGCGGACTGCCCTGCAGCTCTGCCGTCAGCGCCTGGAGCTGCTCCGCCTCGGGAAAGGGTCGCGGCGCCTGGTACTTGCGGGCGGTGATGCAGGTGCCGGCAGGGGAGGTCTGGATGTCGAAGTCGTCGAACAGCCGCTGGGCGCCGCGCAGGCCGATGCCCATGCCGGTGCTGGAGCGATAGCTGCCCGCGCGGATGGCCTCCATCTCGGCGATGCCCGGACCCTGGTCGACCGCCCGCACCTCCAGGCCGCGCAGGCGCAGGTCTTCGCCACGCAGCAGGGCGAAGTCGAAGTGACCGCTGCCGGCGTACTGGTGGATGTTGCGCGCCAGTTCGGAGACCGCGGTGGCCAGGCGGATCTGCTCCAGCGCCGGCCACTCCATGGCCGCGGCCAGGCGCTTGGCGGCCTGGCGGCAGTGCACGATGTCCTGCTCGCTGTGCAGGGCGAGGGTCAGCAGGGGCAAGACGTCAGACATGCTTGAGTACCAGAACGGTGGCATCGTCGGCGGAGCGCCGAAAGTCGCGGTGCAGGAGGGCGGCGATCAGCGCCGGATGGCGCGCCCCGAGCCCGGAGTGCTCGCCCAGTCCCACCTTGGACGTCATGCCATCGGAGTTCAGCACCAGCAGGGTGCCGGGCGTCCAGGGGTAGGTATAGGTCTGGATCCGCCCGATCCGGTAGCCCAGGGTGCCGTTGTTGGACACCAGGCTGCGTGTGGTGTTGCCCAGCAGGCGCCCGGCGATGTTGCCGATGCCGCAAAAGCTCACCTGGCCCTGATCCGGGTCCAGCTCGGCCAGCGCCAGGGCGGCGCCGCGGGTTTCCATCAGCGCCTGGTGCAGATTCTCCATCAGCCGCTGCAGGGGCAGGTGCGCGCCATGGCGCAGGAACAGTTCCCGCGCCCGGCGACTGGCTGTGGCGGCCTGCTGGCCATGGCCCAGGCCGTCGCAGACCAACAGGCGACGCCCGCTGACCGCCCAGGTGTCGCCGCAGAGCTGCTCCTCGGGGTGCGGCGTGCACAGGGCGCCATGCTGCAACCGGCTGCTGGGCGTCCCGGCCAGATGGAAGCGCGCCAGCACCACGGTGCCCTGACCCGGTCGCGAATGGATGTCGAACACATCGGCCTGCCGGCGAATCGCCCCCAGGCCGGCGCCCAGCGTCGCGGCCGTGCTGTAGTGATCGCTCAGGCAGCGGGCGACGTCGTGCATGCCCGGGCCGCGATCCACCGCCAGGACATCGAGCACCCCTTCGCCGCCCAGGGTGGCCAGGAGTTCGCCGTGCCCGGCATGGCGGACCAGGTTGTAGCCCAGCTCCTGGGCGACGATGGTCAGGCGCCCGAGCAGGGTTTCGTCGGCGGTGACGGTGCCGGCCAGCCGGACCAGGGCGCGCCGGGCGGCATCGACATGGACGCTGGTGCTCACCGGCAGCACCAGGCTGCACGGCTGGTCGTTCATCGCCACTTCCAGAGTTCGACGGTGGTGCCCTGGCCGGGCTGGCTGTCGATGTGGAAGTCGTCCACCAGTCGCCGCGAACCGGACAGGCCCAGGCCAAGGCCCTTGCCCGAGGTGTAGCCGTCGACCATGGCGCGCTCGAGATCGGCGATGCCCGGGCCCTGGTCGCGGATCACCAGGCGGATCGCCGGCTTGCCGGCGCGCAGCGTCTCCTCGATCAGGCACTCGCCGCCCAGCCCGTAGACCAGGCCGTTGCGCGCGATCTCGCTGGCCGCGGTGACGATCTTGGTCTGGGAGATGAGGCCCAGGCGGATGGCTTCGGCGACCTTGCGCACCTGCTGACGGATCAGCACGATGTCAGTCTCCTGGCGGAGTGGAAGCGTCTGTGTCTTCGCCACCCTCTGACTCCTCCAGCGATTCGTCCGCGGCGACCATGGCTTCCAGCCGGCGCATGCCCTTTTCCATGTTCAGCGCCGTGGCGATGCCTTCCAGCGACAGCCCCAGTTCCACCAGGGTGATGGCCACCGCCGGTTGCATGCCGACCACGATCACCTTGGCATCGAGGATGCGCGAGACCTGGGCGATGTGGGAGAGCATCCGGCCAATGAAGGAGTCGACGATTTCCAGCGCGGAGATGTCGATGAGTACGCCCTTGGCCTTGTGCCGCACGATCTGCTCGGTGAGGTCTTCCTGCAGGTCCAGCGCCAGCTGGTCGTGCATGTCCACCTGGATGCTCAGCAGCAGGAAGGGTCCAAGCTTGAGGATCGGAATCCGCTCGATCATGAGGCGCTCCCTAACCCTTGGCGGCCGGGGCGGCCAGGCGCACGCCCTGCTGGCGCAGGGCCAGGCGGAAGGCATCGGCCAGGGACGCCTTGGTGATGACGTCGCCCAGGTCCACGCCCAGGTGGACGATGGTGGCGGCGATCTGCGGGCGGATGCCGCTGATGATGCACTGGGCGCCCATCAGCCGGGCGGCGGTCACCGTCTTGAGCAGGTGCTGGGCGACCATGGTGTCCACCGTGGGTACGCCGGTGATGTCGATGATGGCGATGTCCGATCCGGTCTGGACGATCTTTTCCAGCAGCGACTCCATCACCACCTGGGTGCGGTTGCTGTCCAGCGCGCCGATCAGCGGGATGGCCAGGATGCCGTCCCACAGCTCCACCACCGGGGTGGACAGTTCCAGCATGCTTTCCTGCTGCTCGCGGATCACCGTCTCGCGGCCGCTCATGAAGCTTTCCATGCTGTACAGACCGAGATCGTCGATCAGCCGGGTGGCGGCCCAGATCTCGGCGAGGGGATCGTCGCATTCGTTCTGGATCAGGTTGAATAGCGGTTCCTTGAGCGAGAAGACGAAGGTCGCCGTCTGCGCGGGCGTCAGGCCCGCGCGACTCTGGTCGAAGGAGAAGCGCTCCAGCAGCGCGCGCACCGGCTGCCAGTGCGGCTCGCGCAGATTGCCCAGGCCCTGGGCGGCGGCCACGGTGATGCGGCGCAGCAATTCGGCGGAGTTGGCCAGGATGGTGGTTTCATCGAGCAGGTCGATGCGCATGCCGGCCGCGCGCTGGGCGCCGATCCAGGCATCGAGCAGCGACCGCTCGTGGGTGCGCAGCAGCTCGACCAAAGCGGTACTGTACATGGGGGTTCCTAGGTGACAAGAAGGTGGCTCAGGACGAGCCGACCAGGCAGAGAGCGGGCAGGAAGAGGCGCAGGTGTCGGTGGGGATCCGGGCGCGTGGCCGGATCCCCGAGAGATCACATGTCCATCTTTTCCTTGGTGATCTCGCCGGTCTTGGCGTCGGCATGGAAGTCGTACTTCATACCATCCTTCTTCATGCCTTCGCCTTCCCACTGACCGTCATCGGCTTCGATCTTGGTGATCGAGGTGTAGCCCTGCTCCATGAGCTTGGACTTGACGTCGTTCATGGGCATCCAGTCGGCACCGGGCTGGTCGGCCAGGGCGGCGGTGCTGGCCAGGACGGAACAGGCGAACAGGGAAGCGAGCAGCTTGGATTTCATCGCGAGACCTCGGCGTGGTGGTGTGCCCGGACTTGGACCACCAGCACGCGCGACAAATCCCGTCTGGCGTAGACGTTAGACTGACGATTCCTCGACCAGGTGCGGAAGCAGTCCGGCAGGGGCCTTGGCGCTCTGGCCCTTGGTCTTGCGCGGGGCATAGGGGCGGCTGGCCAGCCGCCAGAGATCCCGCCAGCGTTCGGCGAGGACAGTGGGCTTGTCCAGATAGAGGCGCAGGCCCAGGGAAAAGGCCTTCGCCTGCAGCCGCTCGCGCTGCTGGGCCAGGCTTTCGCCGATCGCCAGGCGGGTGTTGCTGGCGCCGAACAGGGTCGGCTCGTCCAGCAGCAGCTGCTGCATCACCGCCAGGTCGTGATCGTCGCCCAGGTATTCCGACAGGCGCTTGAGGCTCTTCTGCCGCGTCTTGAATTCCGCCGGCCAGGCCGCGGCGAGCAGCTGGGTGTGATACCAGTGATCCTTCACCCGCTTGCGCCAGTCGTGCAGGCTGTCGTCGGTGGGCTTGTCGCGCGCGGTCTTGAGCGCCTGGCGCCCGGCCTTGTAGTTGTCTTCCAGGCCGCGGGCGAAGAGGGCGAAGCCCTTGCCGGACAGTTTCCAGCCAGCAACCTCCTCACGCATGGCGGTCAGTTCCTCGAGCAGTTCGGGATGGCCGCTGGCCGCGGCGATCTGCTGGTCGGCGCGCTCCTGCAGCCGCTGCCGCACGCGCTTCATGGCCGGTGAGGCGAATCTCTTGCGATCGGATTCGCCCAGCTTGTCCCAGCTTTCCACCAGGGCGGCGCTGTCGCGCAGCGACGACAGCTCCCGGCCCAGGTCGCGCAGACGCCGATTGCGACTGGCGAAGGCGCGCTTGCCCAGGGCGCCGTGCAGCAGCCGCAGGAGGGCGCGCAATTCCTTGAGGCGCTTGCGTGTCTCGTGGACGCCCTTGGGGGTACCGCTCGCCAGGGACGCTTCAGCCTGCACCAGACGATCCGTCACCACGCGGCGGACTTCCTCGTCAGCCGGTTGCCGTGCATCGAAACGAAAGGCCATCGAACTCTCCTCAATAGGGTGGACTGCCGCACCCGCTTGCGCGGGAGCGTAACGGTATGAAAGACCTCCACGACAGCGGGAGATGCCAAATTTCATCTAAACGTCATATTTCCTTCATGCCGCCTGGTGCGGGGCACCGCCTGCCGCAGGCCGGGTCAGAAGGGCTATAGTTGCCCGACCACCTGCGCAAGGAGATCCGGATGTTCGAAGCCGCCGAAAACGAACACCTGCTCGATGAGGCCACCTACGACGCCAAGCTGCCCAAGCTGCGCGAGGCGCTGCTGGCCGCCCAGTACGAACTCAAGGCGCAGGGCCGTTTCCCGGTGATCGTGCTGATCAATGGCATCGAGGGGGCGGGCAAGGGCGAGACGGTCAAGCTGCTCAACGAGTGGATGGATCCGCGCCTGATCCGCGTCGAGACCTTTCTCCAGCCCACCGCCGAGGAGCGCCAGCATCCACCAGCCTGGCGCTACTGGCAGCGCCTACCGGGCAAGGGCCGGACCGGCGTCTTCTTTGGCAACTGGTACAGCCAGATGCTGCACGGCCGGGTCAACAAGGAACTTAGTCGCGTCGAGCTGGATGCCGCCATTGGCCAGGCGGAACGCTTCGAGCGCATGCTGGCCGACGAAGGCGCGCTGATCCTCAAGTTCTGGTTCCACCTCTCCAAGCCGCAGCTCAAGCAGCGCCTGAAGCACCTCAAGAACGATCCCCGCCTGGGTTGGAAGCTCAGTCCACTGGACTGGCGCCAGGCCAAGGTCTACGACCGCTTCGTCAAGGAGGGCGAACGGGTGGTGCGGCGAACCCACCACGATTACGCCCCCTGGCACGTGGTGCCCGGCTTCGACGAGCGCTTTCGCAGCCTGACCGTCGGCACCGTGCTGCTCAAGGCGCTGCAGCGCGCCCTGGCCAACAAGCCGCGCAAGCAGCGTCGAGCCGCCGCCGTGGTACCGCCGCCGGTGGATGGCCGCGGCGTGCTGGAAGCCATGGATCTGACCCAGCGCCTGGACAAGGCCGACTACGAAGACCAGCTGCTCGCCGAACAGGCGCGCCTGGCGCGCCTGCTGCGCGACAAGAAGTATCGCCGCCACGCCTTGGTGGCGGCCTTCGAGGGCAACGACGCCGCCGGCAAGGGCAGCGCCATCCGCCGGGTCACCGGCGCCCTGGATCCGCGCCAGTACCGCATCGTCCCGGTTGCCGCACCCAGCGACGAGGAGCTGGCCCAGCCCTATCTCTGGCGCTTCTGGCGGCACATCCCGCGGCAGGCCAACTTCACCATCTTCGATCGCTCCTGGTACGGCCGGGTACTGGTGGAGCGGGTCGAGGAGCTGACGCCCGTCGCCGACTGGCAGCGGGCCTATGGCGAGATCAACGACTTCGAGGAACAGCTCCACGACGCCGGCATCGTGCTGGCCAAGTTCTGGCTGGCCATCGACCAGGACACCCAGCTCGAACGCTTTCGCGCCCGCGAGGAAACGCCCTTCAAGCGTTTCAAGATCACCGAGGACGACTGGCGCAACCGGGACAAGTGGGATCTCTACAGCCAGGCGGTCAACGACATGGTGGTCCAGACCAGCACCGCCATCGCGCCCTGGACCCTGGTGGAGGCCAACGACAAGAGGTTCGCCCGGGTGAAGGTGGTGCGGACGCTCAATGAGGCGCTGGAGCGGGCGTATGACAAGGGTTGAGCTGATCGGATTCTAGGAGTTGCAGCAAAGCGGTACGTGCTGCCCGAGCTTGGCGACTGCGAGAGCTGGGATGCTGAATGCGATAGCAGGGTATTTGGCCATATAGCCGGAATGACCAGAGCTGCCCCTTTGCGATTCCTTGCTCCGTGTAGTGACGACTGTCGCTACATACACTGCCTGGATTTTTATGAGGGAAGAAGGTTTGGCGAACGTATGCCGAGCTTGAGCCGTTGGCAAAGATGATCATATCCGGCCGCAGATGGGTGATCTGAGCCTTCAAGAAGCGTTCGGAAATGTCGCGAATCGTCTTGAACAGGTCTGCCCTCATGGGCGATCCGCCCTTCCACGAAAAGCAGAAGAGGTTCGCCCAGATGATCCCATCGTGCCCATACCGGATAGCGAGGTCGCGAACAAAATTGAAGAAACTGCAGCCAGGATCCGCAGATTGCGCTAGAGCGTCTTTCAGATAGTTCTGAGACTCTGCGATAGCCTTTTCTAGGTAATCGTCTTTGTCGATAAACGGCCTATCTGCTCGAAGGACGTTCCATTGGCGTGTTTCCCGTCCGACAACCATCACCCGTTTGCTCGCAGTAGTCAGGTAAGGCGAGTAGCCGGCTAAAAATAGCCCGGACAATCCTGCATGGATGGGATCGGAATGCCGACTCTTGTCGAGTAACGCGACGTCTACTGGGGCGAGAATTTCGCGATAAGCGGCGAAAAGCGAGGAAGAGGCCATGATTACTCGGCATAAAGCCATGCATGCTAGCTGCTAAGTTGGACCGCAAAGCCACTTCGAAGACAACAGGTGCAGGCCGGGGCGCCCAACGGTAAGAATCTTTATTTGCGCCCATGAAAAAGCCCCACCGAAGTGGGGCCTTTCTACAACCGGATCAGTCGTTAGACGACTTGAACCTGGTCAGCTTGCATACCCTTCTGGCCTTTGACAGCCACGAAAGTGACCTTCTGGCCTTCGCTCAGGCTCTTGAAGCCGGCGCTTTCGATGGAGCGGTAGTGCACGAACAGGTCGGCGCCGCTTTCCGGGGTGATGAAGCCGTAGCCTTTCTCATCGTTGAACCACTTGACGGTGCCATTTTCACGATTGGACATGAGTATCTCCAGGGTGTAGGGGGAACAACCACGTTAGCGAGACATTCGCTAGCGGGACTGTAATGCGAGAGTGAGACGAGCCAGGAGATGAAAATGAAGCAACATCAAGCAGGTATCGAGTAACTATTGCAGTAGCAGTGCCTACACCATACGCGCTTTCACGAGCTTGTATAGCCCTGATTCGCATATTTGTTGACCAATGGCCCTGCTTGCGCTGCCAGGGCGTCTCACTCAGGCTACGAACTCCCCTGCTCGAAAGAGACTCCGCATGGACAAGCTGCACCGGATCAAGGGGGCCTGGCCCTACCTGATCGCCGTCTTTCTCAACGCCTTCGTCGATCTTGGCCACAAGATCGTCATCCAGAACACCGTGTTCAAGGTCTATGACGGTTCCACCCAGGTGGTGCTGACCGCGCTGGTCAACGGCATGATGCTGCTGCCCTTCATCCTGCTGTTCAGCCCCTCCGGCCATGTCGCCGATCGCTTCGCCAAGGTGCGGGTGCTGCGCCTCGGCGGCTGGGCGGCGGTGGCCATCACCCTCGGCATCACCCTGGCCTACTACGCCGGGCTGTTCGAGCTGGCCTTTGCCATGACGCTCCTGCTGGCCATCCAGGCGACCTTCTATTCGCCGGCCAAGTACGGCTACATCAAGGCGCTGTTCGGCAAGCAGCGGCTGGCCGAGGGCAATGGCCTGGTGCAGGCCAATTCCATCATCGCCATCCTCGCCGGTACCGTGGTCTTTACCGCCTTCTTCCAGCTGCACCTGGGCGCGGACCAGGCCACGCCTCACGCCATCCTGCAGGACATCGCCCCGCTGGGCTGGCTGCTGGTGCTCTGCAGCCTGGCCGAGGTGGCGCTGCTCTATCGCCTGCCGCTGCTGGAAGAGCCCAGGCCGCGTGCACCCTTCGACTGGCATGCCTATGTGCGGCTGCAGAGCGCCCGGCAGAACCTGGCGGTGATCGGCGAGAATCCGGTGATCCGCCTGTCGATCATCGGCCTCGCGGTGTTCTGGTCGGTGGGCCAGGTGCTGCTGGCGAGTTTTCCGGCCTATGCCAAGGATCACCTGGGCATCGACAACGTGTTGCTGCTGCAGGGCATCCTGGCCTGCGCCGGGATCGGCATCGCCCTCGGCTCGGCGCTGGCCAGCCGAGCCTCGCGCGGGCGCATCGAGACCGGCCTGATCCCGGTGGGTGCCCTGGGCATCGCCCTCGGTCTGTGGTGGCTGCCGGCGCCCAGTTCGGCGCTGGTGCATGCGCTCAACTTCGTCTTCATCGGGCTGATGGGCGGGCTGTTCATCGTGCCGCTCAATGCGCTGATCCAGTTCCATGCCCGGGAAGACCAGCTCGGCACGGTGCTGGCGGCCAACAACTGGGTACAGAACGTCGCCATGCTGAGCTTTCTGGTGCTCACCGCGGTGATCGCCCTGCTCGGCCTGGACAGTCGCTGGCTGCTGCTGCTGATCGCCGCGGTGGCGCTGATCGGCGGCGCCTACACGGTGTGGAAGCTGCCGCAGAGTCTGGTGCGCTTTCTGCTCGGCCTGATGGTCACCCGCCACTACCGCATCCAGGTGCAGGGGCTGCAGAACCTGCCGGCCCAGGGCGGAGTGCTGCTGCTGGGCAATCACATCAGCTGGGTCGACTGGGCCATGGTGCAGATCGCCAGTCCGCGCCCGGTGCGCTTCGTGATGCTGCGCTCCATTTATGAGCGCTGGTACCTGAAGCCCTTCCTCAAGGCCATGGGCTGCCTGCCCATCGCCCAGGGCAACGGTGCCGGGGCGGCGCTGGAGCAGGTGGCGGCGTTGCTCAGCGCGGGCGAGGTGGTCTGCCTGTTTCCGGAAGGGGCGATCAGCCGCACCGGGCAACTCGGCGAATTCCGCCGCGGCTACGAAAAGGCCTGCGAGCGGGTCGGGTCCGAGGTGCAGATCGTGCCCTTCTATCTGCGCGGCCTCTGGGGCAGCCAGTTCTCGCGCTCCTCCAGCAAGCTCAAGGAACTGCGCGACAGTCCGCTGCACCGCGAGGTGGTGGTGGCCTTTGGCAAGGCGCTGGCCAAGGACACCCCGGCCGATGTGCTCAAGCGGCGGATCTTCGAGCTGTCGATCCGCTCCTGGGAGCGCTACATGCAGGGCCTGCCGTCGCTGGCCGATGCCTGGGTGGCCAGCGTCAAGCGCCGACCCAATGGCCTGGCGCTGATCGACGACCTGGGCGCTCCGCTCAAGGCCGCCCAGGCGCTCACCGGCGCCGCCTGCCTGGCGCGGCGGATGCGCAAGCGGCCCGAGCCGAATCTTGGGCTGCTGCTGCCCACCAGCAGCGGCGGCATGCTGGCCAACATGGCGGTGCTGCTGGCCGGCAAGACGCTGGTCAATCTCAACTACACGGCCACGCCCGAGGCCCTGGCCTCGGGCCTGGACCAGGCCGGTATCCGCACCGTCTACACCTCGACGCGCTTTCTCGATCGCCTGCGCCAGCGCGGCCTGCCGGTGGACGAGTTGCTCGCCGGGCGCGAGGTGGTGGATCTGGAGGCATTGCGCGCCGGGATCGGCAAGGCCGAGTTGCTGGCCAACTGGCTGGCGGTCTGGCTGCTGCCGACCGCCATGCTGCAGGTGCTGGTGAGTCGCGCCCACGATCCCGAGGCCACCGCCGCCATCCTCTTCTCCAGTGGCAGCGAGGGCACGCCCAAGGGGGTGATGCTCAGTCATCGCAACCTGATGGCCAATCTCAAGCAGACCTCGGACGTGCTCAATACCCAGGACGACGACGTCTTCATGGCCTCGCTGCCGCTGTTCCACGCCTTCGGTCTCACGGTGACCCAGTTCCTGCCGCTGATCGAGGGGGTGCCGGTGGTCTGCCAGGCCGATCCCACCGACGTGGCCGGCATCGCCAAGGCGGTGGCGACCCATCGCGCCACGGTGCTCTGCGGCACCTCGACCTTCCTGCGGCTGTTCGTGCGCAACACCAAGGTGCATCCGCTGATGCTGGAGAGCCTGCGCATCGTGGTGGCCGGCGCCGAACGCCTGGATCCGGCGGTGCGCGAGGCCTTCAAGCTCAAGTTCAACCAGGACATCTACGAAGGCTACGGCGCCACCGAGACCGCCCCGGTGGCCTCGGTCAACCTGCCCGATGCCCTGGACGTCAGCTACCTGCAGGTGCAGCGCGGCGGCAAGCTCGGCACCGTGGGCATGCCGCTGCCGGGGACCGGCTTCAAGATCGTCGACCCCCAGACCTTTGCCGAATTGCCCACCGGCGAGGCCGGCATGGTGCTGATCGGCGGGCCGCAACTGATGCAGGGCTACCTGAACGATCCCGAGCGCACCGCCAAGGCCATCCGCGAGATCGACGGCGAGCGCTGGTATGTGACCGGCGACCAGGGCCGGCTGGACGAGGACGGCTTTCTCACCATCGTCGACCGCTATTCGCGCTTCGCCAAGATCGGCGGCGAGATGGTCAGCCTGGGCGCCGTGGAGCAGGCCCTGGCCAGGGCGGTGGCCGATCCGGAGATCGAGCTGCAGGCGGTCAATCTGCCGGATGCCCGAAAGGGCGAGCGCATCGTGGTGCTGCATACCGGCGCCCTGGACGCGGCGGCGGTGGAGAAGACCCTGCTGGCCCAGGGGGTGGGCGGACTGCTGCTGCCCTCGGCCTGGGTGGCGGTGGACAGCCTGCCGAAACTGGGAACCGGCAAGGCCGACGTGGCCGGGGCGAAACGTCTGGCGCAGACGCGGTTAAACGAGGCGGAGGAGGTTTAGGCGGCATTTCGTCCATCCCGCGCCGGCGAGCCCTAAAGCCTGGCGCCGTTTGGCCGATCATGAGGGGGCTAATCATTTTTCGAGGTCTTCCCGGTGAAGCTACGCTCCCTCAACATCGCCCCGCGGGCCCTGGTCGCCTTTGGTTTCTTTGCTCTGCTGGTGATCGGCCTGGGGTTGTTTTCCCTGGGCCAGAATCGGGTCATCAAGGAGAGCGAGGAGCAGATCGTCGGCAACGTCATCCCCAGCGTCCAGACCATCGGCGAGATCCGCGCCGATCTGCTGAGTCTGCGCATGCAGAACCAGGGGTTGATGCTGGCCAGTTCCAACGCCGAGACCCAGGCGGTGCACAAGGCCATCGACGCGGCCAAGGCCAGCCTGGAACAGCATGTGCGCCAGTTCGACGGCCTGTTGCTCACCGACTCCGGGCGGGCGGTCTACACCCGGATGACCGGCCAGCTGGCCACCTACCTGAACAACCAGAATCGCTATCTCAAGGCGCTGGACGACCAGAACGACGCCGAGTTGCTCAAGCTGGCCGGGCAGGACGGCGAGATGGCCCACAGCGGCAATGCCCTGAGCGCCACCGTCAACGAACTCGCCGGGGTGGTCGATGGCAAGGTCACGCGCCTGGCCGCCGCCTCCATGGCCAGCTACCACAACGCCATCGCCATCACCGTGGCGGTGATGGTGGCGGCCCTGGCCGGTACCCTGTTGCTGGCCTGGCGCTTCACCCGCAGCCTCACCGGGCCGCTGGAAAAGGCCCTGGCGGTGGCCGAGCGCATCGCTGCCAACGATCTCAGCCGGACGATCGAGCGTGACGGCAACGACGAACCCGGCCGGCTGCTGGCGGCCATGGCGCGAATGCAGGACAACCTGCGCGGCACCCTGGAACGGCTGACCCTGTCGTCCACCACCCTGGCGTCCACCTCCGAAGAGCTGTCGACGGTCACCGAGACCGGCCTGCGCGGCATCCAGCGGCAAAACGACGAGCTGGCCCAGGCGGCCACCGCCGTCAATCAGATGACCGCCGCGGTGGAGGAGGTGGCGCGCAATGCCGCGGCTGCCAGCGCTGCCGCCCAGGACTCGCGCACCTCGGCCGATCTCGGCCAGCGCCGGGTCGAGGAAACCCTCGCCACCATTCATGCCCTGCACAGCGCGGTGGCCTCCAGCAGCGGTGAGATCGACGGCCTGGCGGGCCAGGTGCAGCGCATCAGCGGGGTGCTCGACGTGATCCGCGGCATCGCCGAACAGACCAATCTGCTGGCGCTCAACGCCGCCATCGAAGCGGCGCGCGCCGGGGATGCCGGGCGTGGCTTTGCCGTGGTGGCCGACGAGGTGCGCGCCCTGGCGGCCCGTACCCAGCAGTCCACCGGCGAGATCGAAGACATGATCGGTGCCATCCAGGGCGGCGCCGGCAAGGCGGTGGACGCCATGGCCACCAGCAATCAGCAGGCCGGTGCCTGCCTGACGGTGGCCGCCGCCGCCGGCGAGGCGCTGGCCGAGATCGCTCGCCACATCGTGCAGATCAACGAGCGCAACCTGAGCATTTCCGCGGCCACCGAGGAGCAGGCCCAGGTGGCGCGCGAGGTGGATCGCAACCTCACCAGCATCCGCGACCTCTCCACCCAGAACGCCGCCGGGGCCGAGCAGACCGCCGCCGCCAGCACCGACCTGGCGCGCCTGGCCGGCGACCTGAACGGCGCGGTCCGGCAATTCCGCCTCTGACCGCGGGCCTGCCTCAGCGGGCGATGTCTTCCAGCGCCCGGTTGCGGGTGCGCGGGCCGAACAGGCCGATGGTCAGCACCACGATCAGCATGCTGGCGACGATGAAGGCCAGCACGCCCGGGGTGCCCAGGCGCTCCAGCAGGGTGCCGATCAGCAGGCTGCTGAACACCGTCGACAACCGGCTGAAGGAATAGCAGAAACCCACCGCCCGGGCGCGGATGGCGGTGGGGAACAGCTCCGCCTGGTAGGAGTGGAAGGCAAAGGTCAGCCAGGCGTTGCAGAAGGTGATGCCGACGCCACAGAGGATCAGGCCGAGGGCGCCCTGCTGCAGGGCGAACAGGCTGCCGAAGCCCACCGTCCCCAGGGCGGAGCCGACGATCTGCCACTTGTTCTCGAAGCGGTTGGCGATGCGCACGAACAGCAGCGGTCCCAGCGGATAGGCGAGGGTGATGACGAAGGCATAGCCCAGGCTGTGGGTCAGGCTCACACCCTGGCCGGAGAGCAATGCCGGCAGCCAGTTGCCGAAGCCGAAGAAGCCGATGGCCTGGAACAGGTTGAAGACGATCAGCATGATCACCCGGCGCCGATAGGGCGGTTGCCACAGCGCCGCGAAGCGCGCGCTCACGGCGCGTTCTTCGACGATCGCCGCGGGTGGCGGCAGCGGCTGGCCGCTGTCGGCCTGGCAGGCGGCTTCCAGGCGCTCCACGCCCTGTTCGGCTTCGTCCAGCCGGCCCTGCTGCGCCAGCCAGCGCGGCGATTCGGGCAGGCGCTGGCGCAGCCACCAGATGAACAGGGCGAAGACGGCACTGGACAGCACCACCCAGCGCCAGCCGGAAATGCCCAGCGGCGCCTGGGGCACCAGCCACCAGGACAGCAGCGCCACCGCCGGCACCGAGAGGAACTGGAGGGCGAAGGCAAAGGCGAAGGCCGAGGTGCGCATGGCCTTGGGCACCAGCTCCGACAGATAGGCGTCGATGGTCACCAGCTCCAGGCCCAGGCCGATGCCCACCAGGAAGCGCAGGGCGATCAGCCCCAGGGCGGTGGTCTGCAGACCCATGGCCAGGGTCGCCAGGGTGTAGCCGACCAGTGCCCAGGTAAAGATCGCCCGGCGGCCGAAGCGGTCGGCGATGGGGCTGAGCAGGCTGGCGCCGACGAACAGGCCGAGAAAGGTGGCCGCGGCGAAGGCGGCCTGATCGGAGACCCCGAACACCCCGGCCGCGCCGGTCTGGAAGACGCCATCGCGCAGGAGCCCGGGGCTGATGTAGGCGGTCTGGAACAGGTCGTAGAGTTCGAAGAAACCGCCGATGGACAGCAGGGCCACCAGGCGCCACAGGCTGCGGGTGGCCGGCAGGCGATCGAGACGCGCCGAGAGGGCGGCGGCCCGCTGGGAGGCGGGCAGGGCAGTGGCCGAAGCCGAAGACGCTGAGGGCATGGGACGCTATCCAGAGAACAGTCGTCCTACAGCTTACGGATCAGTCCTTGCCGAATGTTGCCAAAGATTTCCGTGCCGGGTGGGCCGTTTGGCAGCAAATCGCGTTTTCCGGCCCGGTTCTGGCAGCCGCTTGCGTGGATCAGGGGACCAGCGCCAGGGCAGTGCGCAGATCAACCACCAGGACATCCAGATAACCGCCCTGCAGCGCGCCGCGGATGGCATTGACCTTGCGCAGGCCCCCGGCCAAGCCCACCACGCGGTCGATCTTCAGCAGTTGCGGCAGGTCCACCGCGACCACGGTCTCTTCACTGTCGTCCAGTACCGGTCGGCCTTGGGCGTCGAAGTACCTCAGGCAGATGTCGCCCACCGCGCCGCGGGCGGCGAGCACTTCCAGCATGGCCTCGCCGTGATAGTTGCCGCTGTTGCGCAGGAGCTGCGACGGCTCCAGCTCGCCGATGCCAACCAGGGCCACGGTGAGCCGGGCGAAGCGTTCGGTGACCTCGCGCACCTCGTCCAGCTGCAGGATGCGCTGGCGACTTTCCGGCGACTGCTCGATGCTCTGGGACGGCAGCAGATAGGCCGGGCAACCCAGCAGATTGGCCAGTTGCTGGGTCAGCAGGGTGGCTTCGAAGGCGCCCTTGTTGCCGACCCCGCCGAGCAGCTGCACCACCTCGGTCGCGCCTTGACGACTGCTGCCGCGGTGCATGTGGCCGACCATGGCGCGGATGGTGGAGCTCCAGGAGGAGATGCCGATGTGGTCCTTTTCGGTGACGCTGGTTTCCAGATAGTGGGCGGCGGCCGAGCCGATGGCCTGCTTGATGGCCTCTTCGTCGTCACCGGTGGGCTCCACCACGATCGCCTGGCGGATGCCGTAGCGCTGTTGCAGCTGGCGCTCCAGCTCCAGGTGGAAGTTGCGCGGGCGCTGCACCGAGATGCGCACGATGCCTTCCTTGAGCGCTCGGCTCAGGGCACGGCTGACAAAGGATTGCGACAGGTCGAGCTGTTCGGAGATCTGCGACTGCTTGAGCCCTTCTTCGTAGTAGAGGGAGGCGATCTTGGTCAGCAGGCGTTGTTCTTCGAGATTACTCATCCAGATTTCCGGTACCGGCGGCTAGGTTGCACCCAGGGCTGCCGGGCCGGGGCGGCCGTGACAAACCCTCAAAAAGCAGGCACTTGGCTGTTAGAAAGGCGCATTTTCCCGCTATTTTCCCTCAGCCTCCCGCTGGACGCCAAGGCTTTTGCGGCCTGGCGTCCCCGGGGGTCGATCAGGACATGATCAGGCCACCGTCCACATTGATCGCCTGGCCGGTGATGTAGGCGGCGTCCGCCGAGGCGAGGAAGGCCACCAGGCCGGCCACATCGGCCGGGGTGCCGGCGCGCTTCATGGGGATGTTGCCGACCCATTCCTGCATCAGTTCGCCCTGGCCATAGCGCTTTTCCGGGGTGGAAAGGATCTCGCCCCAGACGCGGTCGTTGTAGTCCCACATCTCGCTTTCGATGATGCCGGGGCAGAAGGCGTTGACCGTGATGCCGTGGCGCGCCAGTTCGTGGGCCAGGCTCTGGGTGATGCCGATGACGCCCATCTTGCTCGCCGCATAGTGGGGCGTGTAGATGAAGCCCTGGCGCCCCTGGCCGGAGCTGGTGTTGATCAGGCGTCCGCCACGCCCGGCGGCGACCATGCGCCTGGCCGCCTCGCGGCAGCACAGCCAGACGCCGGTGGTGTTGACCTGCAGGATGCGGTCGAAGTCCTCGCGCGGCATGCGGTCGAAGGCATCGATGGTGATGATCCCGGCGTTCTGCACCGAGACGTCGACCCGGCCGAAGCGCGACTCGGCCTGGGCATAGAGGTCGGCCACCGCCGCCTCGTCGGTGATGTCCACCACCAGCGGCAGCACCTCGGCCCCGGTCTCGGCGGCCAGCCGTGCGGCGGTGTCATGCACCCGCTCGGCGTTGGAGACCAGCACCAGGTTGGCGCCCTCACGCCCGAAGCGCTCGGCGATACCCTCGCCGATGCCCCGACAACCGCCGGTGATGACCACGGTTTGACCTGCGAAGCGACGTTCCACGTGAAACCTCCTAGGGCTATAGGCGACGATCTCGCGAGCTAGAGCCAAACTAGGCGAAAAGACCTGAGGAAGCGGAGTTTACGAGCGGTAAATGAGCATTCCGAAGGTCTTTTCAACGCCGTTTGGCCGACGCGCAGCAGATCGTGAAAGGCGTTACCAGCAGACGAAGCCGCCATCGACGATGAGATCCACCCCGGTACAAAAGGATGCGGCCGGGCTGCAGAGGAAGATCGCCGGACCGACCATTTCCTCCACCTCGGCCATGCGGCCCAGCGGGGTGGTCTGCTCGAAGATCTTGACCTGGTCGGCCACCTCGGGACGGGTGTTCATCGGCGTGGCGGTGTAGCCGGGGCTGATGCAGTTGACGCGGATGCCGCGCTCGGCCCACTCCATCGCCAGGCTCTTGGTCAGGTGGATGACCCCGGCCTTGGAGGTGTTGTAGTGGGCCTGCAGGAGGCCGCGGTTGACGATGCTGCCGGACATGGAGGCGATGTTGACGATGGCGCCCTTGCCGCGCGGCAGCATGACCCGCGCCTGGGCCTGGCAACTGAGCATCACCCCGGTGAGGTTGATGTCGAGCATGCGCTGCCAGCGCTCCAGTTCCAGCTCCTCGGCCGGCTGGGCGTTGGCGATGCCGGCGCTGTTGACCGCGAGACTCAGGGGGCCGAGTTCGGCCTCGGTACGGGCCACGGCGGCTTCCAGGTCGGCGGCGCTGGTCACCGAGCCTTCCAGGGCCAGGGCGCGGCGGCCGTGGGCCTGGATCCGCGCGACGGTACCGGCGAGGTCGCGGCTGCCGGGCAGGTCGAAGCAGGCCACCTGGGCACCGGCCTCGGCCAGTCCGACGGCGATGGCCTGGCCGATGCCGCTGCCGGCACCGGTGACGAAGGCGGTCTGGCCGCCGAGATCGAAGAGACGCATGGGAAAACTCCTAGTCAGGCGGTCGCCAATTCCATCACGGCCACCGGAGTGGCCTGTTCACGTTCGAGAATGCCCATCTGCTGGCCACGGCTCATCACCATGACCCGATGCGACAGGCCGAGGACCTCGTCGAGGTCCGAGCTGACCACGATCACCGCCATGCCGGTGGCCGCCAGTTCGGCGATCACCTGGTAGATGGCGGCGCGGGCGCCGACGTCGATGCCGCGGGTGGGCTCGTCGAGGATGAAGACCTTGGGATTGCGGGCCAGCCACTTGGCGATGATCACCTTCTGCTGGTTGCCGCCGGACAGGGCGGCGATGGCCTGCTCCGGCTGGCCCTTGACGCCGAGCCGCGCCACCGCCTTGCGGGCGAAGGCGCGCAGGCCGCCGGGCGAGACCCAGCCGCCACCGGCGAGCAGGTCGGTGTTGCCATAGATGAGGTTTTCCTCGATGGCGTGATCGACCACCACGCCCTGCTGCTTGCGATCCTCGGGCACCAGCACGATGCCGGCATGGATGGCGTCGTAGGTACTGGCGAAGCGACAGGCCTGGCCTTCCAGCACCAGCTCGCCGGTGACCTGCTCGGCCGCGCCGGCGATGGCGCGGACCAGCTCGGTACGCCCGGCGCCGACCACCCCGGCCACGCCAAAGACCTCGCCCGCGCGCACGCTGAAATCGATGTGTTTGAGCGGCATCTCGCGGCAGCTCAGGCCCTTCACCCGCAGCACCTCGCGGGCAGCGGGCGCGGCCATGGCCGGGAAGATGCGCTCCACGCTGCGGCCGACCATCTCTTCCACCAGTTGCCGCACCGGTACCTGGGCGGTGGCGTGCAGGGCGATCTGGCGGCCGTCGCGCAAGACCAGTACCCGGTCGGCGATCCGCGCGATCTCTTCCAGGCGATGGCTGATGTAGATGAAGGAGACGCCCTCGGCCTTGAGTCGCTCGACCTGGGCGAACAGCAACTCGGTCTCTTCGCCGCCCAGGGCCGCAGTGGGTTCGTCGAGGATCAGCAGGCGCGCCTTAAGGGTCAGCGCCTTGGCGATCTCCACCAGTTGCTGGGCGGCCACGCTGAGACCGGCCACGGTGCGCGTGGCGGGTACCTTCAGGCCCAGGCGATCCAGCTGGCGCTGGGCCTCGGTTTCCATGAAGGCGCGATCGATGCGGCCACCGCGCATGGGCAGGCGACCGACGAACATGTTCTCGGCGATGGTCAGTTCCGGCAGCAGGCGGATCTCCTGGTGGATCAGGCCGATGCCGGCGGCCAGGGCGGCGCCGGGGGAATCCGGGGCGTAGTCCCGACCCAGCCAGATCATGCGCCCGCCCGCTTCGGGCGGCACCAGGCCGGCGATGATCGACGACAGGGTGGACTTGCCGGCGCCGTTCTCGCCGAGCAGGGCCAGGACCTCGCCGGGCTGGATGTCGACGTCCACGCCGCTCAGCACCTCGATGCCGGCGTATTTCTTGCCGATGTTTCTCAGGCTGAGGGCCGCGGGCTGTTCCAGGGGCATGACGGCGGACATGGAGCCTCCGAAGGGGGGAGCTGAAACGGTGCCTCCCTAGGGAGGCACCTTGGGCAGGAGCCAACACGATCTCGCGAGCTAGAGCCAACCAAGGCGAATACAGCTGAGGACGCGGACCGGGCTTGCGCTCAAGTTTACGAGTGGTAAATGAGCATTCCGACCGGGCTGGCGATCCAGGTTGTATTCAACGCAGGTTGGCCGACGCGCAGCAGATCGTGGTTACGGGTGGTTCTCGATGAAGGGGGCGACGTTATCCTTGGTGGTCAGGATCGCCTCCTGCAGCTGCTCCTTGGGCACCTGCTTGCCTTCCTTGAGCGCCACCGCCGATTCCAGGGCCATGCGCCCCATCTTGCGGGTCTGCTGGGTCATGGTGGCGGACAGGGTGCCGGCGGCCACGGCCTTGAGACCGGCCACGTCGCCGTCGAAGCCGACGATGGTCACCGGATGGTCGAGGTTGGCCACCTTGACCGCCTGGGCCGCGCCCAGGGCCATGGCGTCGGCACGGCCGAAGAAGACGCTGATGTTGGGATCGCGCTGGAGCATGTCCTGAGCCACGGCGAAGCCCTTGTCCTGGGCCCACTCGGCGGGCTGCTGGGCGACCACCTTCAGCTCGGGAAACTTGGCCAGGCCTTCGGCGAAGCCCTTGGCGCGATCGTTTTCCGGCGTGGTGCCGATCTGACCCTGGAGGATGGCGACGCGGCCCTTGCCGTTGGTGACCTTGCCGACGTATTCGGCCAGGGTGCGGGCGGCGGCGACGCTGTCGCTGGCGATGAAGGTGTCACCCGGGGCGTCGGGGGCGTTGCGGTCCACCGCCACCACCGGGATGCCGGCGGCCTTGGCCGCCTTGACCGGGACACCGGCGGCGGTGGCGCCGGCCGGGATGTAGATCAGGGCGTCGACCTGGCGGGTGATCAGGTCCTGGATCTGGTTGACCTGGGTCGCCGAATTGCCCTGGGCGTCCACGGTGATCACCTTGATGCCCTTGGCCTTGCCCTCGGCCTCGACGGCCTGCTTGATCTGGTTGAAGAAGTCGGCCTGCAGGTTGGCCACGGCCAGGCCCACGGTGAGTTCCTTGGCCTGGGCATTGAGGGCGCCGGTGCAGGTGATGGCGGCGAACAGGGTACTGAGCAACAGCTTCTTGGGGGTCAGCATGGATGGCACTCCGTTGTTATTGTTGTACTGCGGTGACGAGACGAAGCAGTTCTAAACTAGCGCTGCCCGTTACGGCGGCGCAGGGTGTCCAGGGTGACGGCCAGGGCGATGACGATGCCGATGATCACCTGCTGCACGAAGGGCGAGACCCCCAGCAGATTCAGGCCATTGCGCAGCACGCCGATGATCAGCACTCCCACCAGGGTGCCACCGACGCTGCCGACGCCGCCGCTGAGGCTGGCGCCGCCGATCACCACCGCGGCGATGGCATCCAGCTCCATGGACAGGCCGGCGCTGGGCTGGGACGAATCCAGCCGCGCCGCCATGGCCACCGCGGCCAGACCCGCCAGGGCGCCGCTCAGGGCATAGATCCAGATGGTGATGGTGCGCACCTTGATGCCCGACAACCGCGCCACCTCGGCGCTACCGCCCATGGCATAGAGGTTGCGGCCACCGGCGCGAAAGCGCAGGAACACCCAGGCCACCAGCAGCATCAGCAAAAACAGCCCGACGGTGACCGAGAGGAAGCCGAAGTGTCGCACCGTGGCCAGGCTGGTGAACCAGTCCGGAAAGCCGACGATCTGGCGACCGTCAGTAAGGATGTTGGCCAGGCCGCGGGCCACCGACATCATGGTCAGGGTGGCGATGAAGGCGGGCAGCCGGGCGCGGGCGATGAGCAGGCCCGAGACCAGGCCGCAGACCAGGCCGCCGAGGATGGCGGCGGGAATCGCCAGACCCAGCGGCCAGCCGATGTCCTGATAGAGCCAGCCCAGCAGCATCATGGAAAAGGCCAGTACCGAGCCCACCGACAGGTCGATGCCGCCGATGACGATGACCAGGGTCATGCCGATGGCCAGGATGCCGAGCACGGTCACCTGGTCGAGGATGTTGAGGGCGTTGCGCACGGAGAAGAAATACTCCGAGGCAAAGGAGAACACGGCGATCAGCAGCGCCAGGCCGATCAGCGGACCGCCGACGTTGCGCGGCAGGCGCAGGGCCAGGCGGGCGAGGGGCTTGGCGGGTGGCGAGGCGGTCGGGGCTTTGGCGTCCACGCACTTCTCCTGAGGTTATTGTTCTTGTGTTCGGCTAGCTTGAATATTTATGCGTGCCTGATTTTTAATTCAGACTCCGCCTGTTCCGGATGGAAGTCAAGCGCCTTTTCATCGCCTCGCGTCGAACGCGACGGCCTCGGCAATCCCGCATCCTGCCGCGCATTCTATCCTCTCAACCGGTCGCCGACGGCCCTTCATGGCTATTGACGGCCCTGCGGATTGGGGTCTAAATGATAAATATATTTTCAGTGACGAATAAATATTCATAAGACGCCCACTGAAACCTCGGCAGGCGTCTGCTCCACTGCAGCTTCGGATACCCGAGGGGGTCGCCTGATGAATCCGTTCCAGTACGACGTCGCGCAGATTCGCGAAAAGGCCCGGCTGATCCGCCGGCGCGTCATCCAGCTCAATGCCGGCTCGCCTGCCGGCGGCCACACCGGGGCGGATCTGTCGGAGACCGACATCCTCGCCACCCTCTACTTCCGCCTGCTCGACGTCGCCCCGGAACGCCTCGCCGATCCCCGGCGCGACATCTACATCCAGAGCAAGGGCCACGGCGTCGGCGGCCTCTACTGCTGCCTGGCCGAAGCCGGCTACTTTCCGCCGGAATGGCTCGACACCTACCAGCACTTCGACTCCCATCTGCCGGGCCACCCGGTGCGGCAGAAGACCCCCGGCATCGAACTCAACACCGGCGCCCTCGGCCACGGCCTGCCCGTGGCCACCGGGATCGCCCTGGCCGCGCAACGCGATGGCAGTCCGCGCCGCGTCTATGTGCTGACCGGCGACGGCGAACTGGGCGAGGGCTCCAACTGGGAGTCGGCGCTGACCGCCGCCAAGTACCGGCTGGACAACCTCACGGTGATCGTCGACCACAACCGCCTGCAACTGGCCGGCCCCACCGCGGAGATCCTGCCGCTGGAGCCCCTGGCCGAGAAATGGCGCGCCTTCGGCTTCCATGTGGTCGAGTGCGACGGCAACGACGTGGCCCAGCTGGTGGAGACCCTGGAAGCCCTGCGCGAACACCGCGGCCAGCCCCAGGTGCTGATCGCCAATACCGTCAAAGGCAAGGGGGTTTCCTTCATCGAAGGCAAACCCGAATGGCACCACCGGGTGCCCAAGGGCGACGAGATCGCCGCTGCTCTGGAGGAGCTCGACCATGGCCACTGATACCCAGACCCCGGGCGAAGCCCATCTCGCCAGCGTCATGGTCGAGGCCTTCATCGCCGCGGTGGACGCCGGCGTCGATCTGGTGCCGGTGGTGAGCGATTCCACCTCCACGGCCAAGATCGGCCCCTTCGTCAAACGCTTCCCGGAGCGCCTGGTCAACGTCGGCATCGCCGAACAGACCCTGGTCGGGGTGGCCGCCGGCCTGGGCCTGGCCGGCAAGGTGGCGGTGACCTGCAACGCCGCGCCCTTCCTGATCTCCCGCGCCAACGAACAGGTCAAGGTGGACGTCTGCTACAACAGGTCCAACGTCAAGATGTTCGGCCTCAACGCCGGGGCCAGCTACGGTCCCCTGGCCAGCACCCACCACAGCCTCGACGACATAGCCGTGATGCGCGGCTTCGGCAACGTGGAGATCTATGCACCGGCCGATGGCAGCGAATGTCGGCAGATCGTCGAGCATGCCCTGGCCCATGACGGTCCGGTCTATATCCGCCTGGACGGCAAGGCGCTGCCCGATCTGCACGGGCCCGACTATCGCTTCGTCCCCGGTCAGGTCGATGTGCTGCGCCAGGGTCACGACGTCAGCCTGGTGGCCCTGGGCTCGGTGGTCCACGAGGCGGTGGACGCCGCGCAGCTACTGGCCGAGCAGGGCATCAGCGCCCAGGTGATCAACCTGTCGTCGATCCGGCCGCTGCAGCGCGAGGCCTTGCTGGAAGCCCTCTGCGCGGCTCGCGGCGGGGTGGTCACGGTGGAAGAGCACAACGCCAACGGCGGGGTGGGCAGCCTGGTCGCCGAGGTGATGGCCGAGGCCGCGCTGGGCGTGCCGCTGATCCGCCTGGGCATCGCCGATGGCGAGTATGCTGCCGCCGGTGGCCGGGGGCCGACCCGCGCCAAGCACGGCATCGATGCTGCCGGCATCGTCGCCGCGGTGCAGCGCCTGCGCTGAGCGCTGGCGTAGTGAACCGATAAGAACAAGGAGCCGCCATGGCCGCCGAACCGCTGATCCTCGCCCTCGACGAGGGCACCACCAATGCCAAGGCGATCCTGGTGGATCGCGCCGGTCGGGTCGTGGCCCGCGGTTCCCGGCCGCTCACCGTCCAGCATCCCCAGGCGGGCTATGCCGAGCAGGATCCCCTGGCCATCTGGCAGGCCCTGCAGGGCGCCATCGGCGACTGCCTGGCCCAGACGGACGCACCCCTGGCGGCCATCGCCATCAGCAACCAGCGCGAATCCGCCCTGGCCTGGGAGCGCGGCAGCGGCCAGTTGCTCGGCCCCCTGGTGAGCTGGCAGTGCAAGAGATCCCAGCCGCAGTGCGAAGCCTTGCACGCCGCCGGCCACGGCGAGCTGATCCGCGAGCGCAGTGGCCTGGCGCTGGATCCGATGTTTTCCGCCGGCAAATGGCGCTGGCTGCTCGACCAGATTCCCGACGGCACGGCCCGCGCCGCCGCTGGCGAGATCTGCCTGGGCACCGTGGACAGCTGGCTGCTCTGGCAACTCAGCGGTGGCGCGAGCTTTCTCATCGACGCGGCCAACGCCGCCCGTACCCAGTTGCTCGATCTGCGCGGCGGTGACTGGGATCCGCAGCTGCTGAGTCTGTTCGGGATTCCCCGGGCGGCCCTGCCAGAGATCCGTCCCAGTGCCGGCTGCTTCGGCGAGACCCGCGCCCAGGGTCCGCTGCCGGCCGGCCTGCCGATCCTGGCGATGATCGGCGATTCCCATGCGGCGCTGTTCGGCCAGGGCGGTTTCGTCCCGGGCAAGGTCAAGGCCACCCTGGGCACCGGCTCCTCGCTGATGACCCCCATCGCCGAACCGGTGGTCTCCGCCCATGGTTTGGCCACCACCCTGGCCTGGCGCCTGGGGGATACGCCGACCTTTGCCCTGGAAGGCAACATCGTTCACACCGGCGCCGCCGTGGGCTGGACGGCGCGCCTGCTGGGCGGCGCCGGAGAGCTGGAGGCCCTGGCCGCCGAAGCCGCGGCGCTACCGGACAACGGCGGCGTCTACTTCGTCCCGGCACTCGGGGGGCTCGGTGCGCCGCATTGGCGCGCCGAGGCGCGTGGGCTGTTCTGCGGTCTCAGCGAGAATTGCGGACGGGCGCACCTGATGCGTGCGGCGCTGGAGGCCATCGCCTACCAGATCCGCGATGTCTTCGACGCCATGCAGCAGGACAGCCCGACGGCCCTGGACGAACTCTGGGTGGACGGCGGCGCCACGCGCAACGAATGGCTGCTGCAATTCCAGGCCGATCTCCTGCAGCGCCCGGTGATCTGCAGCCTGTCGCCGGAGGTCTCGGCCCTGGGCGCCGCCCACCTGGCCGGCCACGCCCTGGGCTGGTGGCAGGACGCCGCGGCCCTGGCCGATCTCGAACGGCCACGTCGCCGCTACGAACCCCGCGCCAACGCGGTACCGGAACTCTATGCCGGCTGGCGCCAGGCGCTGGCGCGGACGCTGCGGTAGGATTCCAGTGTTTTACTGATCGCGGCCATGGGCCGCTCCTACAGGATGTCCGGCTCCTGTAGGAGCGGTCGCTACGGCGCACCGGCATGGCCGCGATTTGGCGGGATCAGCCCCGTAGCCTTTTCCAATGGGC
Source organism: Pseudomonas sp. MOIL14HWK12:I1 (assembly GCF_000510705.1). Classification (NCBI taxonomy): domain Bacteria; kingdom Pseudomonadati; phylum Pseudomonadota; class Gammaproteobacteria; order Pseudomonadales; family Pseudomonadaceae; genus Pseudomonas; species Pseudomonas sp. MOIL14HWK12:I1. The sequence goes on from NZ_AZNY01000003.1 coordinate 474,059, forward strand.
CACCGTGGCGAGGGGCGCCCTCAACCCAACCCTCTCCCGGAGGGAGAGGGGGGCTGTCCGAGCAGGCGGTTGGCTGCATTCATCCCGGCAGTAGCGGGGTCGACTAGCGCGGTGCTGCCCGTAAGAGCAGCCCGGGATGACTCAGGTCGGCAGGGTCATGAAGATCTGGGTGCCCTGGCCTGGGCGGGAGACGACGCCGATGCGGCCGCCGTGCTGACGGATGATTTCCTTGCACAGGGCCAGGCCCAGGCCGGCGCCGCCCTTCTGGCTGCCGATCTGCACGAAGGGTTCGAACACCCGGCCCTGCTGGGCATAGGCGATGCCCTCGCCATTGTCCTGCACCGCCATCAGCAGCTGCTCGTTCTGGCGCATGGCCTGGATGACGATACGGCCGCCGGCCGGGGTATGGCGCAGGGCGTTGCTCAGCAGGTTGTCGAACACCCGGGCCAGCTGTTTGGGATCCAGGCTGACCCGTGGCAGCGGCGTGTGCAGCAACTCGACGGCCAGCTCGACATCGCGCTCGCGGGCCTCGTCGGCGTGGCGGGCGCGGGCTTCCTCCAGCAGGTCGCCGATCTCGCTCGGCACCTTTTCCGGACGCTGCAGACCGCTCTGGTGGCGCGAATAGTCCAGCAGGTCGTTGATCAGCTGCACCAGGCGATGGGTTTCCTCGTCCACCGTCTGCAGCAGAAAGGCCTCGCGGGATTCCGGTGCCACCTTGAGGCGTTCGCGCAACAGCCCGAAGGCCATGTGCATGCCGGTGACCGGGGTACGCAATTCGTGGGAGGCGCGCAGGACGAATTCGTTGCGCACCCGATCGAAGGCGCGCTGCTCGGTGACATCGCGCAGCACCATCAGCGCACCCACGCTGCGGCCGTCGGCGTGGTTGACCGGGGTCAGACTCCAGGCCAGCAGCCGCACCTCGTCGTCGACGCGGATCTCCAGATCTTCGGGCGCCGCGTCCAGGGCGCCGCCGGCCAGTACCCGTTGCACGCTGGTCTCGATTTCCGGCCGTTCCAGGGCGGCGATCAGGGATTCGCCCAGGTGATTCTCGTTCCAGCCCAGCTGGCGGCAGGCCACCGGATTGGCGTGCTCGATGTTGCCCTGGGGATCGAGGATCACCAGGCCGTAGTCGATACTGTCGAGCACGGCCTGCAGGCGCCGCTGGCCGGCCACCAGGGCCTCGACATTGGTCTGGCTGAGGCGATGCAGGGCCTGGGCCATGTTGCCGAAGCGGCGGCTGAGCAGGGTGAACTCGGCGATCTGCGAGGTGGGCAGCTGGACGTCGAAGTTGCCCTGGCTGATGCGCTCGGCGGCCTTGGCCAGGCCGTCGATGGGCCCGGTGAAGCGCCGGGCGATGCCGTTGGCGGTGACCACCCCGGTGACCAGGATGGCCACGCCGATCAGCGCCAGCAGCAGGGCGATGATCACCGCCCGGTCATGGGCCTCGTCCTGCATGCGCTCCAGGGTCACCACATAGCTGCGCTGCAGATCGTAGATGCGCGTGCGCAGCGCGTTGAGGGTTTGCTGGAAGCCGCGATCGGCGCGCAACTCGCCATAGCCCGCCGGGGGTGAGCTCAGGTAGTCGGAAAAGCGCTGGTAGCGCTGCTTGACGTCTTCCAGGATGGCCAGCTGCTCGGGATTGCGCATCTGGCCTTCGACCTGTTGCAGGTACTCCTGGAAACGCTGCTGGGCCGCGGCCAGCGACTGGGGGTTGGGTGCCCCGTCGAGCATCTGGAACAGGCTGTTGCTCAACTCCTGGCGCATGTTCAGCGTCAGGTTGATGAAGTCCAGGTTGCTGCGGGTCTGGACGCTCTGCTCGCGGGCCAGGTGCAGGACGCTGACCAGGCCCACCAGCAGCCCGATGAGAGCCACGGCGATCAGGGCGGAGATGCTGAGAAAGAGGCGGGTGTGCAACTTGATCGGCAGCTTCATAGCCCGTACTGCTTGCGTTTTCGATAGAGCGTGGAGGCGTCGATGCCCAGCGTCTTGGCGGCCTGGTCGAGGGTCTCGCTGGTGGCCATCACCGCGGCGATGTGGGCGCGCTCCAGGGCTTCCAGACTCAGCGCCTCGCCAACCCGCGGTGCGCTGGCGGCGCCGCTGGAGGCCGGGCTGTCACCCAGGCCCAGGTGGTTGACGTCCACCAGGTCCTGGCCGCAGATGATGCTCGCCCGCTCGATGACGTTGCGCAGCTCGCGGACGTTGCCCGGCCAGCCATAATTGCGCAGGGCGTCCAGGGCCGCCTCGCTGAAGCCATGGGCGGGTCTGTTGTAGTCCTTGACGAAGCGGGCGAGAAAGCGCTCGGCCAGATCGACGATGTCTTCCTTGCGCTCGCGCAGCGGCGGCAGGTTGAGCACGATGACGTTGAGGCGATAGAGCAGGTCTTCGCGGAATTCGTTTTCCGCCACCATCTGTTCCAGGTTGCGGTTGGTGGCGGCGAGGATGCGCACGTCGGCGCGACGGGTCACCGGGTCGCCAACGCGCTCGTATTCCTTGTCCTGGATGAAGCGCAAGAGCTTGGGCTGCAGGGCCAGGGGGAAGTCGCCGATCTCGTCGAGGAAGAGGGTGCCGCCGTCGGCCTGGCTGACCCGGCCGAGGGTGCTCTCGCTGGCCCCGGTGAAGGCGCCGCGGGTATGGCCGAACATCTCGCTTTCCATCAGGTCGGCGGACAGCGACGGGCAGTTGATGGTGACGAAGGTCTTCTTGGCGCGGCGACTCCAGGCGTGGATGGCGCGGGCCAGTTCGCCCTTGCCGGAACCGGACTCGCCGAGGATCAGCACGTTGGCATCGGTGGTGGCGACCTGTCGGGCGGTCTCCAGGATGCTCATCATCGCCGGGCTGCGCGAATCGAGACCGGCACTGGACTTGCGTACCTCGCCCTCGAGGGCCTCCAGGCGCGCCGAGAGCTGGCGGAATTCCAGCTGCTTGGCCGCCGCCATGCGCAGCTGGTCGGGACTGCAGGGCTTCACCAGGTAGTCGGCGGCGCCGGCCTGCATGGCGTCCACCGCGGTGTCGATGGCCGAGTGGGCGGTGACGATCACCACCCGCATCCAGGGCGCCTGGATGCGCATCTGCTGCAGCACGTCCAGACCGTTGTCCGCGCCCAGGCGCAGGTCGAGAAAGCAGAGGTCGTAGACCTGGCGCAGGAGCAGGGCCTCGGCCTGGGCCGCGCTGTTGGCCGTGGCCACGCTGTAGCCGGCGTCTTCCAGGCAGAAACGAAAGGTCCGCAGGATGGCGGCTTCGTCATCCACAAGAAGGATACGACCGCTGGTTTGTTCCATGACGGGAGAACTCCAGGCCGCAGGGGCCGAAACGCGCTAAAGGACAGGGCTGGCAGTTAGTCCATCATACATCGTGCAAGTTGCAATCCGCAGGACCATCGGGCAATCCGGGCAGGGCGTCGCGGGCATCGTGCAGATCGCAACCCGCCGGCGAGAAAGTGGCAAAAAGCAGATTTTTTGGTGGGCATTGGAAGGTTTCGGGCTCCCTTTCCCCGTCGCGCGGTCGAGCGGACTGGCCCGGTGCCTCCAGATCAGCCCCTGGCCATCATGCAAAACGCAATGGTTCAGGCGTTGCACCTTGCAAGGTGCAAGTGCAGGCGCCTCTGCCAAAAATAATAAGCTGTTGTTTTTAAAGGAAAAAATAGTTTTCGAAAAGCTGGCACGCAGTCTGCAATCTCCTTGGCAAGCCGGCCTCAGGGCCAACGGATTGCAGGAGATACCCGATGATCAGCCAGACCCTTCGCAAGCACTTGGTAGGTACTGCGCTCTTCGCTTGCTTCGCCAGCGCCGCCGTCGCCGCCCCCCAGGGCCAGGACGTCAGCCGCGAACAGGCACTCATCGCATCCACCCGCATTGCTGCCCAGGCCATGGTGCCCGCAGCCAAGCCGCTGGCAAGTCAAGGCCGTGGGGAACTCAAAGCCATCCCGGCACAGTCCAACGGTGACCGTCTGGTGAAGCAGACCCGCTGGGTATTCTGAGGTCATGACCATGATGTGGATGCTGCTGATGATCGTGTTGTTCGTTGCAGCGGCGGTCGTACTCGGGATGTTGCTCAGTGCTTTGATGATGGGTCGTGCGCTCAATCAGACGCACAACCTCAACGGTCTGGATCTCGATCTGACCGGTGTGGAACCACGGATGGCGAGTCTGGATACCCAGGATTTCGCTAATAAAACCACTGCTCGCTGGACAGGTGCTGTCGTCCGCTGAGTGCACTTGCAATACATAGGAGAAACACCATGCTGAGCTGGGCTATCACTTTCCTGATCATCGCGATCATCGCAGGCGTCCTGGGTTTCGGTGGCATTGCCGGTACCGCCACCAGTATCGCCAAGATCCTGTTCGTGCTGTTCCTGGTGCTGTTCGTGGTGTCGTTCTTCATGGGTCGCCGTCGTCCCTGACGCTCGGTCCGTGAGCAAGACAGGCAGCCGGTCGTGATGACCGGCTGCTGAGGCTCTGTCATCGGATTGCAGCTTTAAGCCGATTCAATGGACAACCTCTAAGTCGTCTCCTGATCCGAGACGCAAGGGCCACATGGTCGGGACGCTCTGCAGTAGGGGAGGGTTCCAAGAGTACAGGGAGTACTTTCGCACTCGCGGCGGACTGGGCTGGTTACGACCACACCCCTGAATTCGACCGGTTTCGTCTCTAGCGAAACCTGCCGACGTCAGGGGTGTTGTCGTTTGGGAGAGGCAAAAGTCGGACGTTCGGCAGGACTCAACCCTGCCAGAAGGCGTCCCACCAGGAACGTTCGCCGCGAGCGTCTTCCAGGACCACGGTACAGGTGGTGCCGGCCGCCAGCAGCAGGCCCTCGGGCAGCGGGTCCAGGGCGATGCGCACCGGCACCCGCTGCGCCAGGCGTACCCAGTTGAAGGTGGGATTCACATCGGCGGTGAGTTCACGACTCTGGGGGTTGTCCCGGTCATAGATGCCGCGGGCGATGCTTTCCACGTGGCCCTGCAGCGTCTGGCCGCTCATCAGGCGCATCTCCGCCGCTGCACCGACCCGCACATGGGGCAGCTTGGTCTCTTCGAAATAGCCATAGACCCAGAACGAATGGGCGTCGATGACGGCCAGCTTGGGCGCGCCCGCGGCGGCATAGTCGCCCTTGAACACCGAGAGGTTGGTGACGTAGCCGTCCACGGGGGCCAGCACCCGGGTGCGCTTGAGGTTCAGGCGCGCCGATTCCAGCTGGGCCTGGGCCTGGCGCAGATCGGCCTCGGCGGCCAGGGCCGCGCTGCTGGCGTCTTCACGATTCTCGCGAGAGACCACCAGGCTGTCGATGTCGGCGCGGCGGCGGGCGTTCTGCTGACGCATGGCCAGGGTGGCCTTGCGCGCGGCGACCGAAGCCTCGGCCTGATGCACGGCGATCTCGTAGTGTTCCGGATCGATCTGCAGCAGCAGGTCGCCCTTGTTGACCCACTGGTTGTCGCGCACGGCGATCTCGGTCACCAGGCCCGCCACGTCGGGCGCGATGGTGATGACCTCCGCGCGCACCCGGCCGTCGCGGGTCCAGGGATCGTTCATGTAGTGCACCCAGAGCAGCCGACCGAGGATCAGCGCCAGGCAGACCACCAGCAGGGTAAAGAGCACGCCGAAGAGTTTCTTGAGGATCATGGCAGGAGTCCTAGCGATAGACGCACAGCGCCAGGGCGCAGTAGAGGCAGATGAACAGGGCCAGGCGCAGCAGCGCCGGATGCCAGACGACGTGATAGAGACCGACCGCGGCGAGCACCCGGTCCAGCGCCCAGGCGAGCAGGGCGGCGACCAGGAACAGCACCGTCACGGTGGGCAGGTAGAGGCCGTGGAAGGCGATTTCACGTGGCATGGGGGATCTCGAGATAGCGGGCCAGCGGCCCCTGGGGATCGAGCAGGGCGCTGCGGATGAAGTGCAGGTCGCTTTGCACCTGGCGCAGCGGCGACTCGTCATAGGGCAGTTCCGGCGGTTCGGTCACGACCGTCACGGCGGCCAGGGCCGCATCCACCGCCGCCAGCGCCCGGCGCAGATGTTCCGCGCCGGGCTTGAGGAAGAGACGCACCAGGGCGCGTCCGAGCACCCGGATGGCCTGGCGCCAGGCGCTGCCCTCGGCATAGCGTGGCGCGTTCGGCAGGCGCGCCTGCAACTGGCGCAACTCGATCACCGCATGGCCGATTTCCAGCACCGCGAAGGCCCAGCCGATCAGGCGCCGCTGCGCCTCGCCGCGCCCGGCGCTGACGCCATAGGCCTGGTTGAGCAGATCGCGGGTCTGGCCCTCGAAGGCCGGTGCCAGGTGCGGCAGCGGCGCGCTCACCGCCCGCACCAGCTGTTGGCGCAGGTCCCGTTCCAGCCGGCGCCACAGCCAGGGGCTGTTGGGCGGCAGCAGCACCGCAGAGACCGCCGCGGTGATCACCATCGACAGGACCACGGCGATGCCGTTGTTGATGAAGGCGTAGGCGTCGTAGACCGGCGGATTGTCGGGAATCGAGGTGAAGCAGAAGAACACCAGGCAACCCAGGCCATAGCCCATCCAGCCCGGGCGCAGGGAGATCCAGGTGCCGAGCATGAACACTGGCGCCAGGGTCAGCAGCAGCAGCGGCAGGCCGGTGATCCAGGGAAAGACGAAGAAGGTCAGGAAGAAGCCCAGCACCACGCCGCCACTGGCGCCGACGGCCATCTGCAGCGCGGTGCGCTTGGGATCCGGCGAGGCCGAGGCCAGCGCCGAGACGGCTGCGGCGTTGAGCGCCAGCATGCCGCCGCTGGGATAGGCACTGGCGATCCAGAAGGCGCCCAGCACCAGCACCAGAAAGGCGCTGCGGATACCCGTGACCGCCGCGCCCAGGGCATTGGCCTTGGCCACGAAGCGCGGCTTCCACTGCTCGCGACTGTGCCGCGGCGCGGCCAGGGAAGCGTGGGTCTGCAGATAGCCGTGCCATTCGCCGGTGAAGCGAAAGAGCAGCTCCACGGCGGTCTCGAAGTCGCGCCGGTCGGTTTCGCTCAAGGGCGGCAACTCGGCGCGCAGGGCACGAATGCGCGGCCGCAGCCCCTGGTGCAGCTGTTCCAGACGCGCCGCCGCCGTCAGGGCCGCGCGGTCGGTGAGCGCCTGGCCGCGCCATTCCTCGAACAGTTCCAGCAGCGGCGCCCAGAGGCGTTCGAGGGCCGTCAGTGGCAGCTGGGCGTCGCGTTCGCGCAGGCGCATCAGCAGGCGGCTGAGGGCATGCAGGCGGGTGGTCAGGCCCATGAATTCGGCGTTCAGCCGGGCCAGGCGGCCGCTGCGCATGCGCATGTGCGGGTCTTCGAAGGCCGAGGCGCTGCGCAGGCTTTCCAGCCCCACCGCTTCGGCGGCCAGGCGCACGCCCGCGGCTTCCAGGGTGGGCCGGTCGAGCCGACCGCGCAGGACGTCGGCGGCCAGTCCGGCGAAGCCGCCCATGCGCCGATAGAGGGTCGCGCGCATGGCCGTGGCGCTGGTCTGCGGAAAGACCGCCGCACTCACCGCGCCGCTGCAGAGCACGCCCAGGGTGATGGCCAGCACCCGCATCACCGCCGACATGAAGGCGGTGTCGGCATTGAGCGCGGCAGGGATGCCGATCAGCGCGGCGGTATAGCCGGCCAGCATGCAGGCATAGCTGCGAAAGTCCCGGTAGCGCGCCGAGCCGGCCACGCAGAGGCCGATCCACAGCGCCAGAAAGATCAGGAAGGGCACCCGTTCCTGGGCGAACAGGGCGATCAGCACCAGCATCACCGCCAGTCCCAGCAGGGTCCCCATGACCCGGTAGAAGCTCTTGGCCAGGACCTGGCCGCTCTGCGGCTGCATGACGATGAACACGGTGATCACCGCCGAACTGGGGTGCGGCAATTGCAGGCGCATGGCCAGCCAGAGGGTCAGGCTGGCGGCGAGCAGCATCTTGGCCTGGTAGAGCCAGAGGCTGCCGTCGCTGCGCGCCCAGGCGCCGAGGGCCTGGCGCAGCGGCGCGCCGGCGGTGGTACTGGCACTCACCGGGGCGCTCGCTCGACGGCCACGCGCGCCGGCACCAGGTCGTGGTCGCCCGGGCCGCGTTCGAGGTCCGCGCCGCCGCCGAGGGCGACCAGGGCAGCGGCCTGGGCGGCCAGGCGCAGGGCATGCACCTGGGCGGTGACCCGCTGCTGGGCGAACAACCGGGTCTGGGCATCGAGCACGTGCAGGTAGTCGGTCAGGCCACGGCGAAAGGCCTCACGGGCGATGTCGTAGGTGCGCTGGGCTTCCTGGCTGGCCTGGTCGGCCAGGGTGGCCTGCCGGGCCGCCGAGTCGGCCTTGATCAGCGCATCGGAGATGTCCTTGAGGGCGTCCACCAGGGTCTGGTTGTAGGCGCTGACGGCCATGTCGTAGGCCGCCGATTCCGCGCCGAGACGACTGCGTAGGGCGCCGCCGTCATAGATCGGCAGGGAGAACGCGGGCCCGATGAAGGAGCCGGTCTTGGCGTGGGTCAGCATCTCGCTGAGGCGGCCCAGGGTCAGGAACTGGCCGACGTTGGCCACCAGGTCGATGTTGGGATAGAAGCTGGCGCGGGCGACGTCCACGCCCTTGGCCGCGGCGGCGATCTGCCAGCGGCGCGCCACCACGTCGGGGCGCTTGCCGACCAGTTCCAGGGGCAGACTGCTGGGCAGGCGTGGCGCCGCGCCCAGGGTCAGGCGCGGCCGCTGCAGGCGGGCGCCGGCACCCGGGCCCTTGCCGGCCAGGGCGGCGAGCTGGTTGCGATCCAGTGCCAGGGTCTCGTCCAGGGCTTCCAGCTGGCGTTCGGTCTCGGGCAGCAGGGCGCGCGCCTGGCTGACCTCGAACTGGGTGCCGAGGCCGCCGTCCAGCTGACGCTGGGCCAGGTCGGCCAGTTGCCGCTGCTGCTCCAGGGTGGCGGCGAGGATGTCGCGCTGGTCATGGTGCAGGGCGAAGCCGATGTAGCTGCGGACGATATTGCCGGTCAGCTCCAGTTCGGCGGCGCGGACCTCGGCGGCAGCCTGATGGGCCTGGTCCAGGGCCTGGGCGCTGGCGTCGCGCTCGCGGCCCCAGAAGTCCAGGGCATAGCTCAGGCCCAGTTCGGCATTGTTGTTCCAGGTGGTGCGATCGGCCAGCTCGCCCGGGCCATAGAAGCCGTCGGTGGGCCAGCTGTAGCGCTTGAAGGCGCCCTTGCCCTCGACCTGCAGGGCTTCGCGGGATTCGGCCAGGCCGGCCAGGGACTCGGCGCGGCGCACCCGGGCGGCGGCCGTGGCCAGGCGCGGGTTGTCGGCCAGTGCACTGCCGATCCAGGCATCCAGCTGGGGATCGCCATAGGCGCGCCACCACTGGCGTTCGGGCCAGGCGGCCTGGCCGGCGGCGGCCTGAATGGCGGCGTCGGTGGCCAGCGTCTGATCGTCGAGACGCTGCGCCTGGGGCGCGTTGTGACCGGTACCGATACAGCCGGCCAGCAGGGTCGCGAGGGCGACCACCGTGAGCGCAGGCCAGGCTCTGCTAGAGAAAGGCGACACGTGGGGGTCCGTTGGCAACAAGGCCATACCGGCGTCTGGCTGAGAGGGCGCAGCGCGGTAGGCGAGATGAGCTGGAACTGAAGAGGACGCCGGTAGGAGATGCCCGCGAACCGAGCGGTCAGTGGACGTTACCATTAGGCTGCTAACGATTCTATAAAATTCCAGGGTGGCCGATTAGCGCGCGAACCGGCGAATCTTTGTTTCACATACTGAAATAATATGGAGAATGACGCTTTTCCCGACTGTCGAGGCGGCATGGACACCCTGCACAACATGCGCGTTTTCGTCGCCGTGGTGGAGAGCGGCAGCTTCACTGGGGCGGCCCAGACGCTGCAGACCACCACGGCTCACGTCTCCCGGGCGGTGGCCCATCTGGAAACCCATCTGCGCACCCGCCTGCTGCACCGGACCACGAGACGCATCGCCCTGACCGAGGCCGGCCAGCGCTACCTGGCGCGCTGCGAGCAGATCCTTGCCTATGTCGAGGAAGCCGAAGCCGAGGCCGGGCACGCCCAGGCGCGCCCCGAGGGACGGCTGCGGGTGCACAGCATGACCGGCATCGGTCAGCACTACGTGATCCGCGCCATCGCCGGCTATCGCGCCCTGCACCCCGAGGTGCGCTTCGACCTGACCATGGCCAACCGCATTCCCGATCTGCTCGAAGAGGGTTTCGACCTGGCCATCGTGGTGGCGGCCGAGCTACCCGATTCCGGCTTCGTCTCCCAGCAGATCGGCCACACCTACAGCATCCTCTGCGCCTCGCCCGCCTACCTGGCGGAGCATGGTCAGCCACAGACGCCGGCGGAGCTGGCCGACCACGCCTGCCTGAGATTCATCAGTCCGGTGGTGTCCTTCGACCGCTGGCACTTCGAGGGCCCCAACGGCCCTGAGACCTATCGCATCGGCGAGACCCCCTTCCAGGTCAACGTCGGCGACGCCATGACCGAAGCCCTGCGCCAGGGCCTGGGCATCGGCGTGCTGCCGCTCTATTCGGCGGTGGACGGCCTGCGCGACGGCAGCCTGGTGCGGGTGCTGCCGGCCTATCGCCTGCAGCGGCTCAATGCCTATGCCCTCTATGCCTCGCGGCAGTACCTGGATGCCAAGATCCGCACCTGGGTGGCCTATCTGCGCGAACAGATCCCCGGGGCGCTGGAAGCGGACGAGGCGTTTGTGCGGGCCGTCAGCGAAGTCGTCGGCCAAGCGCATTGAGATCGACGGGCCCCTTGGACTAAGCTCGGAAGAGACCGGGCCGCGCGCCGGGCCATAGTTAGTAAGCTATTGAAATATCGCCCGGTATTGCGGTCCTGAGGGCGACAGGATGGGTGCTCGACGGCACACTCCGCCATCGTCGAGGTCCATGTCCCGAGTCGGTGCCCACGCCGACGGACCGCCGTGCAGGACGGCCGGATCACGCAGGCGGTCAGGGACCGCCGTTAGCGCCACGGGAGTCCAATGAGCGCCCAAGCAGGACCCACTCTGAGATTCGCCGACCAGCCGCTCAAGGGCATCGCCCTGATCTGCCTCGCGGTCTGGCTGTTCGCCTCCCACGATGCCCTCTCCAAGTACCTGTCCGGCTTCTATCCGGTAGTCATGGTGGTCTGGGCCCGCTACCTCTCCCACACCCTGCTGATGATGGGCATCTTCATCCCGCGCTCGGGACTGGCGGTGATCCGCACCAAGCGACCCGGCCTGCAGGTGCTCAGGGCGCTGTGCCTGATCGGTTGCAGCCTGTTCTTCACCACCGGGCTGCGCTATCTGCCGATGGCCGAGGCCACGGCGGTCAACTTTCTCGCCCCGCTGATGGTGACGGCGCTGTCGGTGCCGCTGCTCAAGGAAACCGTGACCCGCAGCCAGTGGGCGGCGGTGCTGGCCGGCTTCATCGGGGTGCTGATCATCGTGCGGCCGGGCGGCCAGCTGTTCACCCCGGCGGTGCTGCTACCGGTCTGCTCGGCGGTGTGCTTCGGTCTCTACCAGCTGCTGACCCGCCTGCTCAGCGGCATCGACAGCCCCACCACCAGCAACTTCCTTACCGGCATCATCAACACCCTGGTGCTGAGCAGCGTGGTGCCCTTCTTCTGGGAGATCCCGACCCTGACCCACGGCTTCATGCTGGCCCTGCTCGGCCTCTTCGGCATGTCCGGCCACCTGCTGCTGACCCAGGCCTTCCGCTATGCGCCACCGGCGCTGCTGGCGCCCTTCAGCTACGGCCAGATCGTCACCGCCGGCATCATCGGCTATTTCGTCTTCGGTCATGTGCCGGACAGCGGCGCGCTGATCGGCATCCTCATCATCTGCGCCAGCGGCCTGGCGGTGGCTTGGCAGCAGAGCCGCAAGGCGTCCAAGGCCAAGAAGGCCCGGGCGGTGCCGGCGACGCAACCCGAGGCGCTGCCGGAGGTGGTGGCCGATGCCGCCGCGGGCGCTCCGGCTCAGCGCAGTCCGTAATCGGCGATGATGCCGACGAGGATCGCCAGCCCCGCCCAGTGGTTGTGCAGGAAGGCCTTGAAGCACACCAGAGGATCACGGTCGCGGGTGACGTGGAATTCCCAGGCGAAGCAGCCGGCCGCCACCACCAGGCCCAGGTAGAAAGGCAGGCCCAGGCCGAAGCGGCCGCCGGCCAGCGCCAGGCAGAACAGGGTCAGGCCCTGCAGGGTGGCGATGATCACCCGGTCGGCGTCGCCGAACAGGATGGCGGTGGATTTCACCCCGATCTTGAGATCGTCTTCGCGGTCGGCCATGGCGTAGTAGGTGTCGTAGCCCACCGTCCAGATCACGTTGGCGACGAACAGCAGCCAGGCCGCCGCCGGCAACTCGCCGGTCTCGGCGGTGAAGGCCATGGGCATGCCCCAGGAAAAGGCCGCGCCCAGGACCGCCTGGGGGTAGTAGGTGTATCTCTTCATGAAGGGATAGAGCGCCGCCACGCCCAGGGCGCCAAAGGACAGCCAGACGGTGGTGGCATTGGTGCAGAGCACCAGGCCGAAGCTGAGCAGCACCAGCACGGCAAAGAACAGCAGGGCTTCCTTGGGCGAGATGCGCCCGGTGGCCAGGGGGCGGTTCTTGGTGCGGGCGACGTGGCCGTCGAAATTGCGGTCGGCGAAGTCGTTGATCACGCAGCCGGCCGATCTCATCAGCACCACGCCGAGCACGAAGATCAGCAGATTCTTCAGGCTCGGCACGCCCTCGGCGGCGATCCACAGCGCCCAGAGGGTGGGCCAGAGCAGCAGATAGATGCCGATGGGGCGGTCCAGCCGGGTCAGCTGGACGAAGTCGCGGATGCGCTCGCGGCGGGGGCGCGTAGCGATCACCCGGGCGCTGGGCTCGGGACCGCGGGGCGCGGCGGGACGGCGATCACGGGGACGGGAGGCGTTCTTTTTCATCGGACGGCTGCATGGCGAAGGGCCCGGCGATTATAGGGGCCCTGGGATTTCGCCGCTGCCGTCGTGATGAGTCGACCCGCTCTCGCGCCGCGCGTGCGGCCAGAAGGCCGGCAGGAAGACCTCGCCCACCAGGATCGCCAGGGGACCACGCCGGAACACCGAGCGCCGGGCCCAGCAGGGCGTGGTGGCCGCTCCTGCGGGCAGCCAGGCCAGCGGATAGCGGCAGGCTTCCAGCGGTCCGCGGACAAAGGCCGGTGCCTGGAACAGCCAGTGGCCGAGGGGGCGCTCGCCCAGCGCCGCCAGGTCGAAATCCGCCGCTTCCAGGGCTTCGCGCGCCGCCACGCTGCGGGCGAAGACCCAGGCCTCGCCAGCACCGCGCAGCCAGACCTCGCGCACCCAGCCAGGGCTGGCCGGCGGCACCTCCAGCGCCTGGCACTCGTCCGGCCGCAGCGCTTGCCAGCCTTCGGCGATCACCTCGACGGCGAAGCGCCCGCCACTGAGGGCGGTCAGGCGTTCGGTGAGGGAGCCGCGGTCGGCATAGAGCCAGCCGCACGGCGCCTCGGCATAGTCCGGCTCCGCGCCGGCCGCCGCCTGGGTCAGCCAGCGCGGGGTGCCGTCAGAGGCCCCAGACATTGCCCAGGGTGCTCAGCAGGGAGGGCTGGGTACCTTGCTTGCCGAGATAGCCAAGGATCACCTGGGCGAACTGGTTGGTCATGCCGCTGTTCATGCCCAGGGCGTTGAAGGTCTTGTCGACGTCCTGACGGCTGTCGACATTGCCCAGCAGGCTGCCCAGCGGACTCTGCTTGGCGTCCTGACCACCACCGCCGAGCAGACTGCCCAGACCGCCCAGTTGCGCCAGGCCGCCGGTGGCATTGGCGCCGGCCAGCTGGTCCAGTCCCGGCACGGCCTTGGCCAGCTGGCGATAGTCGTTACCCACCAGCTGATTCTTGGCCAGGCCGAGCAGGGCGCCAGTGCCGCCCACCGCCTGTTGCGGGGTGACGTTGAGCTGGCTGGTCAGCGCCTGCAGCAGGCCCTGGGCCTGGGGCGTGGCCGCCGCGGCGGCGGTGGCCTTGGCGTTGTTGTTGCCGTTGGCGCTGTTGTAGGCGTTGACGGCGTCGTTGAGGTTGAAGGCGAACACCGGGCTGGCGGCGAGCACCAGCGGCAGGGCGAGAACGGACAGACGCATGGGCGGACTCCAGCGGATTGCGTGAAAGGTCAGAGGATAACCCGGCGGCGATGACCACAGACTGAACGGCGTCCCTGCAGGGAGCGGACGCTGCGGTTATCATCGCCGTTTTGCCGGGAGAACCGCGATGCTCAACGGGTTGTGGCTGGGCTTCTTCATCGTTGCCGGGATCAGCGCCTTCGGCCAATGGCTGGTCGCCGGCAACGCCGGAGTCTTCGCCGCCATGGTGGAGAGTCTGTTCGCCATGGCCAAGCTGTCGGTGGAGGTCATGGTGCTCCTGTTCGGCACCCTGACCCTCTGGCTCGGCATCCTGCGCATCGCCGAAAAGGCCGGGCTGGTGGACGCCCTGGCGCGCCTGCTCGGGCCGCTGTTCGCCCGGCTGATGCCCGAGGTGCCGCGCGGCCATCCGGCGCTGGGGCTGATCACCCTCAACTTCGCCGCCAACGGCCTGGGTCTGGACAACGCCGCCACGCCCATCGGCCTCAAGGCCATGCGCGCCCTGCAGGAGCTCAATCCCAGCAGCACCACGGCGAGCAATGCGCAGATCCTCTTCCTGGTGCTCAATGCCTCTTCGCTGACGCTGTTGCCGGTGACGGTGTTCATGTACCGCGCCCAGCAGGGCGCCACCGATCCGACCCTGGTGTTCCTGCCGATCCTGCTGGCCCACACCTGCGCCAATCTGGTGGGGTTGTTCTCGGTGGCCTTCATGCAGCGGCTGAAGTTGTGGGATCCGGTGGTGCTGGCCTGGATCGGCGGCGGCTCCCTGGCCTTCGGCGCCTTCGTCGCCTTTCTCTTCACCCTGACCGCCACGGCGCTGGCCGGGTTGTCGTCGCTGCTCGGCAACCTGACGCTGTTCGGCATCATCCTGGCGTTCATGATCCTTGGCGCCCTGCGCAAGGTGCCGGTCTACGAAGCCTTCGTCGAAGGCGCCAAGGAAGGCTTCGACGTCGCCAAGTCGCTGTTGCCCTATCTGGTCGCCATGCTGTGCGCGGTGGGGGTGCTGCGGGCTTCCGGCGCCCTGGAGGCCGTTCTCGAAGGCATCCGCCATGCGGTGACCTTCCTTGGCTGGGACACCCGCTTCGTCGAGGCGCTACCCACCGCCCTGGTCAAGCCCTTCTCCGGCAGTGCCGCCCGCGCGCTGCTGATCGAGACCATGCAGACCCATGGCGTGGACAGCTTTCCGGCGCTGGTGGCGGCGACCATCCAGGGCAGTACCGAAACCACCTTCTATGTGCTGGCGGTGTACTTCGGCGCGGTGGGCATCCAGCGCGCCCGCCATGCGGTGGGTTGCGCCCTGCTGGCGGAATTCACCGGGGTCACGGCCTCGATCCTGATCTGCTACTGGTTCTTTGGCTGAGCCTTGGGCTCCAGCTCGACCATCCACTCGTCCTGCACCATGCGCCGCTGGCGGCGCGTGGTCAGCTGCTGGGTCTGCCAGTCCTCGGCGATCAGCGCGCAGTAGTGGCCGTCGTGCTGGCCCAGGCGGAAGCGCCGGCGCACCCCGATGGGGTCGTGATCCGAGCCATAGAAGGCCACCGCGCGGATCTCCAGGCCCTCGAACACCCAGCCCTCGGGCGGCCGGTGGTCTTCCAGGGTCAGGCCGTTGTACTCGGCGGCGCGGCGAATCAGGCCCTGGAAGGTACCGATGTGGGTGAAGTCGCCAGTGTTGAGCGGTCCCTGGTGGGTGGCCTGGCCCAGCACCAGATCGGGATCGACGTCATCCTGGCCACTCTCGCGGATATCGGTGACATCCGTGTAGAGCGTCTCGCGATTGGTCTTGAGGATCACCGTGAGCTGGTTGATGAACACCGGCTCGGCGCTCATGTTGGACAGCAGGCAGAGGGCGCCCACGCCCTTGCCGGCGCCGCGGTTGATGATCAGCCGCGGCTGGCGCTGGCGCTTGTAGTTGTTGAGCAGGAGCTGCGCATAGAGGACCCAGACGCCCAGGGTGCAGCACTGGGCGAAGAGCGTGAGGACCTGGGAATTGTCTTTCAACCACTGGAACATGGGAGCACTTCGCTGAACGGAATGCCCATCGGAAATACCGTTCGGGTTCCAGGTTCCACCGCTTCGCTGGCCAAAGGGCGGCGCTGAGAACATCGCCACAGCGCGGGCGTCCAAGCCTGAGAGGTCATCACGCCAAGGAAAATCGCCATGCTGCGTCTCTCGCTCCTCTGCTGCACCGCCCTGCTGAGCACTGCCGTGCTGGCCGAACCCCTGTCCTGCGATCAGCTCAAGGCCGACATCGAGGTCAAGATCCAGTCGGCCGGGGTGACCGCCTATACCCTCGAAGCGGTCCCCAATGCCGAGGTGCGCGATCCCAACATGGTGGTGGGCAGCTGCGCCAACGGGACCTACAAGATCCTCTACCAGCGCAACGACTGAAGTCCCGGACCGGGAGACAGACCGTTCATCCGCTGGATGCTTGTACAGTTCCGCTTGGCTTAGTACTGTTTGCGCATACAGTATTTAGCCAAGAGGGTAATGCCATGTCGCCGTTCGCCCGGATTCGCCAAGCTCTGTCCCTTGCCCAGCCCGCGCCGCGCTGGATGGAACGCGAGGATTTCCTGCGCATGAGTCGCCAGCTGCGCGAGCAGAAGGGTCGCCCGCTGACGGTCCGCACCCAGGATCGCAGCCAGGACGACTGGCTCAGCGTGCCTGCCTAGTAGCCCTTCACCCGACCGTGCCGGCCGCTCTGCCAGCCGTGGTCAGAAGGGCGAGCAGATGCCGCGCTCGGAGCTCATCAGTTCGCGCGGGCCGTCGTAGAGGGTGATCTGGCCCTGGCCGAAGGTGTTCTCGGCCTCCAGGCGATAGCGCCGACCGGCCTGGAAGTCTGGGTAGTCCAGTTCCAGATAGCACTGGATCTGCAGCGGTTCGCGCCAGCCGAAGCGCGAACCGAAGCCACCGCCGCCATAGAGTTCGTAGCGATAGCTCACCTTGAGGCTGTGGCTGCCGGGGGTGAGCTGGAAGTAGCGGCCGTCGTCGAGACGCTTGCCGTCCTGGGCCTCGGCCAGCAGCGAGGCGCCCACCGCGGGTTCGCGCAGCACCAGATCGACCCACGCCTGGTGGGGATCCTTGGGGGGCAGCGGCGTGGTGCAGCCGCCGAGCAGGAGCAGCAGGGGGACCAGCAGGCGCAGGCGCATGGACGGCGACTCGCGACAGGGAGATCAGCCGAGTCTACACGTCGCCGCAACGACTGGCAGTGCTACGCGCCACTTCCTGGTTGCGCTCGTCATAGAGGCGCGCCCAGGGCCGCCAGCCGGTCTGGCCGGCTTCCAGGCGATAGCGCTCGCCCGCGGCGAAGGCCTTGTAGTTGAGGGTCACCAGGCAGGTGCGCGCCAGCGGATCGGCCACCTGGGCGCCGATGTTGGTGGGCTGCACCTCGAACTGGTAGCGTACCTGCAGATCGTGGCTCCCTGGCCAGACCTGGAAGTAGCGCCTGTCTTCGAGATCCTTACGGTCGGCGCGCAGGGCTTCCAGCTTGGCCTTGCCGTCGCTGTCCAGATCGATCCAGGCCTGCGCCGGATCCGGCTTGGGCAACGGCCACAGGGAACAGCCACCTAGGAACAGCACAGGCAACAGCAGGCACAGTCTACGCATGACGGCTACAACTCCGGGCAGGGAAGGGCGCGCCACCCAGCCAGGCACCCTGCCTGCGCAACGCACGAGCCGCTGGCTGGCGCTGCTGTCCCTCGTGATCGGACTGAGCGGTTGTACCTCGGTCGGGTACTACGGTCAGATGGTACAGGGCCAATGGGCGCTGATCCGTGATCGCGAGCCCATTGCGACGGTCGTCGCAGATCCCGCGCGACCCGCCGTCCTGCGCGAACGCCTGGCTGCCGCGGCGGCGGCCCGCCGCTTCGCCAGCGCCGAGCTGGCCTTGCCCGACAACGCCAGCTATCGCAGTTTCGTCGAACTCAAGCGGCCCTTCGTGCTGTGGAACGTCTTCGCCACCGCCGAATTCTCCACCCGGCCCACCACCCACTGCTTTCCCATCGCCGGTTGCGTGGCCTATCGCGGCTACTACCAGGAAGCCCGGGCGCGGGCCGAGGCGCAGCGGCTGCAGGCCGAGGGCCAGGACACCTATGTCGGCGGCGTGCCGGCCTATTCGACGCTGGGCTGGTTCAGCGACCCGCTGCTCAGCAGCATGCTGCGCTGGGACGACGATCAGGTGGCGGCGACGATCTTCCACGAGCTGGCGCACCAGCGCTTCTATCTGCCCGGCGATACCGCCTTCAACGAGTCCTATGCCACCTTCGTCGAGGGCGAAGGCCTGCGGCAATGGCGCGCCAGGCGCGGTCTACCCCCGCCGGATGCGGGGCGCGAAGCCCGCTACCAGCAATTCCGCGCCCTGCTGCTGACCACCCGCGCCGACCTGGCCCGGCTCTATGCCCAGCCATTGGCGGCCGAGGCCAAGCGCGCGGCCAAGGCCCGCCGCTTCGCGCAGTTGCGCAGCGATTACCAGCGGCTGCGCGCCACCCCGGCCTGGCGGGACGACCGCCGCTTCGATGGCTGGATGCAGCAGCCGCTCAACAATGCGCGGCTGGTGCCCTATGGCCTGTACGAACAGTGGGTGCCGGCCTTTGCCGCCCTTTATCGACAGCACCCGGGCAACTGGCCGGCCTTCTTTCATCGGGTCCGGCTGCTGGGCGAGCGCCCGGCGGTCGAGCGCGAGCAGGCGCTCAGGGCGCTGCTCGGGCCGGAGACAGGCCCCCAGTCCTAGCGCGGTGCCCGCCAGTTGGACCAGGCGGCGACCAGACCCAGAGCAGCCGCCAGAGCCAGTCCCAGCCGCGGGGCCAGGCTGCCATCCAGATGCAGCAGCAGCGCCAGGGCCGCGGCGCCCAGGGCCATGCCGGTCTGCCGCGCCGTGGCCTGGACACCGCCGGTGGCGCCGTTGCGACCGGCCGGGGCGGCGGTCAGCATGATCCTGTTGTTGGGTACCTGAAAGAAGCCGAAGCCGATGCCGCCGAGGATCAGGCAGGGGATCAGCAGGGCGGTCGAGCGCTCCAGCGGCATCACCGCGGCGGCTGCCAGACCCAGGGCGATACCCAGGCCGCCGAGCATGCAAAGGCGCTGCGGCGGGTGGCGGTCGGCCAGGCGCCCGGCCACCTGCGCCGAGACGGCCACGGTGAGCGGCCAGGCCAGCATCAGCAGGGCCACCTGCAAGGGCACCAGTCCGAGCTGGTGCTGCAGATAGAAGGGCAGGGCGAGAAAGCAGAGCATCTGCGCGGCAAAGGAGCAGACCGAGGCCAGCACCGAGTGGCGCATGGCCGGCAGCCCCAGCAGATCGACCGGCAACAGCGGCGCCGGCAGACCGCGCTCGCGGCGCACCAGCAGCACCAGGCTGGCGGCGGCCAGCAGCAGCAGACCCACGCCCTGCAGCGGCGCAGCGCCGAGGCGCTCCAGACCGCCGATACCGGCGCAGAACAGCAGGGCGTTGAGCAGCACGCTGAGGGGATCGAGGCGGCGCTGTGCACGGGGGCTGTCGGGCAGGTTACGCACCAGCAGCGCGATCAGCACCGCCACGGGCACATTGACGGCGAACAGCCAGGGCCAGCCACCCAGGGCCAGGATGGCGGCGCCCAGGCTGGGTGCGGCAGCCGACCCCAGGGCCACGCAGAGGGCATTGATGGCGATGCCACGCCCGAGGCGGTCGCGGGGATAGGAGAGGCGGACGATACCGGCGCTGACGCACATGATGGCGGCGGCGCCCACCCCCTGCAGCGCCCGCGCAGCCACCAGGCTGGCGAGATCCGGCGCCAGGGCGCAGCCCAGGGAGGCCAGGCCGAAGATCCCGACCCCGGCGGCGAAGACCGGCCGCAGACCGTGACGCTCGGCCACCGCGGCCAGGGGAAACAGCAGGGCCACCAGACTCAGCTGATAGGCGCTGACGATCCAGACCGCCGCCGCCGCCGAGACGTCCAGGGCCTCGGCGATGCTGGGCAGCGCCAGGTTGGCGATACCGCTGTCCAGCACCGTCATGCTGATGGCCAGCAGCAGGGCGGCCACGGCGCGATAGCGGCGGGGCAGGGGCAGGCCGTCGGTGACGGCGGTGGCGGTGCTCAATCCTCGACCTTCACGTGCTGGTCGCTCTCGCCGAGCTTCCAGTAGCCGGCCGCCTTGACCCAGTCCCGCGGCAGTCCCTTGGCCAACAGCGCCTGGCGCGCGGCGCGGGCTTGGGTGGCCTCGCCGGCGATCCAGGCATAGCCTTCGCCTGCCGGCAGCTCCAGCTGCTCCAGGGCCTGCACCAGGGCCTCGGCCGCGGTCTCGCGATAGACCCAGCGGATCTCGGCGGCCGCGGCCGTCGGCAGGGCGATTTCCAGGCTCGGACGGGCCACTTCGGCAACGACTACTACCCGGACGCCGGCTGCCAGCTGCTCCAGGCGGCGAGCGATGGCGGGCAGGGCGGTCTCGTCGCCGGCCAGCAGGTACCAGTCGAAATCCTCGGGCGGCACCAGAGCGCCCTTGGGTCCACCGATGATCAGCTCGGCACCCGGCTGCGCCTGGCGCGCCCAGGTGGTCAGCACCCCGGCTTCATGCAGGTAGAAGTCGATGGCCAGTTCGCCACGGGCGGCATCGTAGTGGCGCGGCGTGTAGTGACGGCCCACCAGCTGTTCGGGGCTGGCGGCGCGAATCGGCGTGGTGTCGGCGGGGACGAAGAGTTTCACGTGCTCGTCGAAGGCCGCGCTCTGGAAATCGGCCAGGTCGCTGCCGCCAAAGGTCAGGCGCAGCAGGTCGCCACCGAGTTCTTCGCGGCGGACGACGGTTGCCCAGCGACGCTTGAGGTCGAAGCGCACGCGCTGGAAAAGGTGAGGGGCACTGGCATCGCCCTCGCGGCTGTGAAAAGATGTCGCCATTGCGGAGGTACCATTCATTGAGGTTCCTCACTATATTCGAGGTAAGCAGCTTTCATGTCAACCGCCGCCGCCATTGCCGAAGCCCTGATGGATCTGAAACGGCAGATGCGCCAACAACTGGATGAGACCCTCAAGGCCTCCGGACTTTCCTTTGCCCGCTACAAGGTGCTCAAGGTGCTGGAACGCCTGGGCCCCTGTCGTCCGGGCGAGGTCGCCGAACAGCTGCGCCATGCGCCGCGCACCCTGACCGATGCCTTCGATGCCCTGGAACGCGACGGCCTGGTCCGGCGCGAGCCCCATCCCCAGGATCGCCGGGCGCTGCTGGTCCATCTCACGGAGCAGGGTCGCCAGGCGCTGGATCAGGCCCAGGTGCCGCGCACCCAGGCCCTGGAAGCGGTCTTCGCGCCGCTGGACGCCACCGAGCAGGCGCAGTTGCTGGCCTATCTGGAGCGGGTGCGGATCCGCAATTGAGCGGCGGGCGAACTCCGCAGCGGTCGTCGCGCTCGAAAGAAGGACCCTACCGAGGAGAGCCCTTCATGAGCGACCAGCGTTCCGATGCCCATCTGGGCAAGACCCCACCCAACGAACCCGCGCTCGATGAAGCCGGACGGCCGGTGGACGTGGTGAAAAAGGACATGGAACAGCCGGAATCGACGCCGACCGATGGCATCGACAAGGTCATCACGCCCACCGATATCAAGACCAAGGAGCAGGAAGCCGAGGAGATCAGGCGCAAGACCGCCGAGGTCGAGCGCAAGCTGGAACGCTGATGCTCCACGTGGAACCTCGGGCCAGCCGGGGCTGCCACGCGCCAGCGGCCCTGGCCGGTCATAGTCCGTACCAGGGCCCGTCATAGCGATTTTGAACGGGTCAAACGCAGGTGGGTGCTTTAGCCTGGACGCGGATCATCTCCCTTCAGCGTGAAAAGCACTCTTGGACCCGATCACCTTCATCGAGCAACTCGCCCGCGAGGGCTTCCAGCCGCCGGTACTGGTCGAGCGCGAGGCCCTGGGCCGCCTGGACTCCCATGCTCATCCCTTCGAAGCCAAGGCGCTGGTCGTCCAGGGCGACTTGCACATCCGCACGGCCACGGGCGAGCGCCACTATGGCGTTGGCGAGGTCTTCCACCAGGCCGCCCAGGAGCCGCATTCGGAGCGCTTCGGTGCCGAGGGCGTGCGCTATCTGGCAGGTCGGCGCCTGGCCTAGCCTTCGCTGTCGTTCTTCTCGATGTCCTTGCGCTGGCGATTGAGGATCACGCAGCCGTAGATGCCGCCGCCCAGCAGCAACACGGCGAGGATGGAAAAGAGGGTCATGAAGAGGGAGTCGTTCATCGTGCTCTCCGAAAGCGTGGTCGGAGCAGTCTAGCGATTCGGCCTGTCGCTGCGAACGGCCTTTATGACGCGGTGTTGCCGATGCCAGGCGGCACCGGCAGGCACCTCAAACCCTTAGCCTTCGAGCGTGGCGTTCAGGTTGATCTTGGCGCCCTTGAGCACCTTGGACACCGGGCAGCCTTCCTTCGCCTGGTTGGCGATGGTGGTGAACTGCTCTTGGGTGGCACCGGGGATCTTGGCCTTCATGGTCAGATCGATGGTGGTGATCTCGAAGCCGTCGCCGACCTTGTCCAGGGTCACGTCGGCCTTGGTCTCGATGCGCTCGGGGGTCAGACCGTTCTGGCCCAGCAGCATGGAAAAGGCCATGGAGAAGCAACCGGCATGGGCCGCGCCGATCAGTTCCTCGGGATTGGTGCCCGGGGTGTCTTCGAAACGGGTGTTGAAGCCGTAGGCATTGTCCTTGAGCGCGCCGCTCTCGGTGGAGATATGGCCCTTGCCATCCTTCAGACCGCCTTGCCAGACCGCGGAAGCATATTTCTTCATGGAGCGTCTCCGGTTGTGGATGAGAATTCATCTAGAACCAGACGGCAGCCGGTAAGTTCGTTGCAGTCGATCCGGGACCCACGTGGTCAACCCTTTTCGACCATCCCTGGAGGCCCCCATGAACTATCGCAATCTAGGCCGCACCGGTCTGAAGATCTCGCCCCTCTGCCTCGGCTGCATGACCTATGGCGTCCCCGAGCGCGGCAATCACCCCTGGACCCTGCCGGAAGACCAGAGCCAGCCGCTGCTGAAGAAGGCGCTGGATCTCGGGATCAACTTCTTCGACACCGCCAACAGCTACTCCGACGGCACCAGCGAAGAGATCGTCGGCCGCTTTCTCAAGGCCAACGCCGTGCGCGAGGAGATCGTGCTGGCGACCAAGGTGTACTTCCCGCTGCGCGACAAGCCCAATGTCGGCGGCCTGTCGCGCAAGGCCATCTTCGCCGCCATCGACGCCAGCCTGCAGCGGCTGGGCACCGACTATGTCGACCTCTACCAGATCCACCGCTGGGACTATCACACCCCCATCGAGGAGACCCTCGAAGCCCTGCATGACGTGGTCAAGGCGGGCAAGGCGCTGCACATCGGTGCGAGCAGCATGTATGCCTGGCAATTCGCCAAGGCGCTGCACACGGCGGAACGCCATGGCTGGACAAAATTCGCCACCATGCAGAACCACCTCAATCTGCTCAATCGCGAAGAGGAGCGGGAGATGCTGCCGCTGTGCCGCGACGCCGGCATCGGCGTGATCCCCTGGAGTCCGCTGGCCCGCGGCCGCCTGACCCGCGACTGGGACGCCAGCACCGCGCGCACCGAAAGCGACGCCTTCGGCAAGACGCTCTATACCGCCAGTGAGGAATCCGATCGGCAGATCGTCGCCGCCGTAGCGCGCATCGCCGAAGCCCGTGGCGTACCTCGTGCCCAGGTGGCCCTGGCCTGGCTGCTGCAGAAGCCAGGGATCGACGCACCCATCGTCGGGGCGTCCAAGCCGCAGCATCTGGAGGATGCGGTGGCGGCGCTGGAGCTGCGCCTGAGCGAAGAAGAGATCGGTGCCCTGGAAGCGCCCTATGTGCCGCATCCGGTGGTGGGGTTCAGCTAAATACGCGAGCAGCCCTCACCCCGGCCCTCTCCCAGAGGGAGAGGGGGAAGACCGGGATGGCGCGAGGAATGAGTTCCGGCGCTCAAGCTGTCACGAAGCTTGATCTCTGGGCTCTAGCTCCCCTCTCCCTCGGGGAGAGGGGCCGGGGGTGAGGTCCCCTTCACTCCGACCTCGACTTTTCAGATTGCCCCTGCCCACGCGCGAGGAGTCGCTAGCTCTCCTCTCCCCGAGGGAGAGGAGCCGTGGGTGAGGGCGACCGGATTCAGGCGAACTGCTCGGCGATCTGGCGTTCGGCGCTGGCCAGGGCCGCGCTCTTGGCTTCGTCGCCATAGGCCAGGCCTTCGGCATACACGGTCTGAACATCGGTGATGCCGAGAAAGCTCAAAACCAGCTTCAGATAGTCCGCATGGGCCAGTCCAGTCGGCTTGCCGGCATGGATGCCGCCCGCGGTAGCGACGATGATCGCCTTCTTGCCTTCACAGAGACCCACCGGACCGGCTTCGCTGTAGCGGAAGGTGGTGCCGGCCACGGTGATGCGGTCGATCCAGGCCTTGAGCTGGGTCGGGATGGTGAAGTTGTACATGGGCGCGCCCAGTACCAGGACATCGGCGGCGAGGAATTCCTGCAGGGCGCGGGCGTTGCGCTCGGCTTCGTCGCGCTGTTCGGCGCTGCGCTGCTCGGCCGGGGTAGCGCCGGCGGTCAGGCTGGCGGCGGAGAAGTCGCCCAGGGCATCGTGGGCGAGGTCATGGTAGCTGACCTCCAGTCCGGGCGTAGCGGCCTTGAGGGCGGCGACCACCTTGGCGGTCAGGGCACGGGAGGCGGAGTGATCACCGAGGATGCTGGAATCGATGTGCAAGAGTTTCATGTGCGGTAGTCCTGTAGGGTTCGACGCGATGAGCCCAGACTACCGATAAGACGATCGGCTGATTAGTCGCCTAGAATGCGATGCTTCGTCCCATGGATAGGACAATCGTCCATGCAAGACCTCAATGATCTCGCCTACTTCGCCAAGGTGGTGGAAGCCGGTGGCTTCGCAGCCGCCGGGCGGCTGCTGGGCATTCCCAAGTCGCGGCTGTCCCGGCGCATCGCCGAGCTGGAGACGCGCCTGGGCGCGCGGCTGCTGCAGCGCACCACCCGTACCCTGACCCTGACCACCCTTGGCGAGCGCTACCTAGTGCACTGCCAGGCGCTGCTGCGCGAGGCGGAGAGCGCCGCCGAGACGGCGGCCAGCCTGTCCAGCGAACCGCGCGGCCCGCTGCGGGTGTCCTGCCCGGTGGCGCTGGCGCAGGATTACCTGCCCGACGTCGTCACCCGCTTCCTGCAGCGCTATCCCCAGGTGCAGCTGGAGATGGTGCTGGTCAATCGGCGGGTGGACGTGGTCAACGAGGGTCTCGACGTGGCCCTGCGGGTAAGGGACGTCGACGACGTGGAACCGGGGCTGATCGTGCGCCGCCTGCGCCAGGCCTCCGGGGTGCTGGTGGCCGCACCCGACTTTCTCGTCGGTCGCCAGCTGGATGCACCGGAGGCCCTGCTGGGGGTCCCGCTGCTCGGCGCCCTGGAACTGGATCGCCGGGTGCACCTGCGCATGGTCGGCCCCAACGGCCAGCGCCGTGAGCTGGTGCTGGAAGCCCGGCTGGGCATCGATGACTTTAGCGTACGCAAGACCGCCGCCCTGGCGGGCCTCGGCTACACGATGCTGCCGCTGCTCTATTGCGAGGCCGAACTGGCCGAGGGTCGCTTGCAGCGCCTGCTGCCGGACTGGTCGCTGCCCGGTGGTCACCTGCAGGCCGCCTATGCCCACAGACGCGGTCAGCTGCCGGCGGTACGCGCCTGGCTGGAGCACCTGGAGGACAGCTTCCGCGATCAGGGCGGGATGCCGGTCTAGACCACCGTCGCCCAGGCCGAGGCGAGCAGCAGCGCCGCCATCCCCAGGTTGAAGCCGCGCCAGGCGCGGGTCGATTTCAGGCCATGCGCCGCGACCCGGCCGAGCAGGGCCCAGAGGCCCAGGCAGGGTACGGACACCAGCAGGAACACCAGGGCCAGCACCAGCACCTGGTGCCAGAGATCGGCACCGGGTTCGGCATAGACGGTCACCACCGCCAGCGCCA
Source organism: Pseudomonas sp. MOIL14HWK12:I1 (assembly GCF_000510705.1). Taxonomy (NCBI): domain Bacteria; kingdom Pseudomonadati; phylum Pseudomonadota; class Gammaproteobacteria; order Pseudomonadales; family Pseudomonadaceae; genus Pseudomonas; species Pseudomonas sp. MOIL14HWK12:I1. Next base: position 500,028 of record NZ_AZNY01000003.1, read on the forward strand.
TGCTCCAGCTCTTGGGGTTGAGCACCTGCAATCCGGCGGTGCCGCCGAAACCCAGGCGGGCACTGTCGTCCGCCACCGCGGGCGCCCCGGCGCGGGCCAGTTGCCAGGCCAGCCAGCTCAGCCAGAGCACCCCGGCCCAGGCCAGGGCGCGCTGCCAGTCGGGGTGTTGCGCCAGGGTCTGGCCGAGTCCGAAACCCACCACCAGCACCAGGGCCACCGCGCCCAGGCTGCCGCCCAGCACCAGCGGCAGGCTGGCCCGGGCGCCATGGCGCGCGCTGTGGCCGAGGATGAGCACATTGGTCGGCCCCGGGGTGATGGAGGCGACCAGGGCGAACAGCAGAAAGGGCAGCAGGGACATGGGGGACTCCCGAGAGGACTGAGCCACCAGGGTCGCAAGCCTTGCCGCTAGCGGTCTGGAAGATTCGAGCAGCGCGCGCGATAGGCCGCCGGGGTCAGGCCATAGGCGCGGCGGAACCAGCGCCCCAGGTGACTCTGGTCGGCGAAGCCCAGGGCGGCCGCGGTCTCCGCCGGCGACAGGCCGTCGGCCAGCAGGCGGCGTGCACGCGACAGGCGCAGCTGTACCAGATAGGCATGGGGCGCCAGGCCGAAGGCGGCCTTGAAGGCGCGGGTCAGGCGGAATCTGTCCACCCCGGCGGCCCGGGCCAGCTCCTCAAGGCCGATGTCTTCATGGTGATGGGCATGCAGGAAGTCGCGAGCGCGCAGGGCCACCTGGGGCAGCCGCGGATCGCCGGCCTGGGGCGCGCGCCATTGCAGTTGCGGCAGGAGGCGCAGTAGCAGGGCGTCCAGCGCGCTCTGGCGGACGATGCGCAATTCCGGACGACTCAGGACCTCATGGGCCCAGGCCACGGCGCGATGCAGCTCGGCCTGCGCCACCAGGGTCCGGGCGAAGCCGGGTTCGCCCAGGGGTCGGCCGTCGCCATGCAAGCCCTGCAGCTCGCGCGCCAGCCACTGGGGATCGAGATAGAGCATGGAATAGGTGAAGCCCTCGGCTTCCGGCGCCTGGCCGTCGTGCAGTTCGCCGGGCTCCAGCAGAAAGACCTGGCCGGGGGTGCTCAGGTGGCGCTGGCCGCGGCAGTGGAATTGCTGCAGGCCCTGCTCGGTGTAGCCCACCAGATAGGCGTCGTGCCAGTGCGGGTCATAGGCATGGCCCTCGAAATGGGCGCGCAGGGTCTCGATGCCGGTCTCGGCGTCCTGCTGCAGCTGGATCCAGTGATCGTCGGCCATGGCGAGAGAAGGGGGCTTTCGGGCCTTTCAGTCTAGTTACTGACCTGATGTCGGTCTGGAAGATTCGTGCAGCCCTAGCGTCCCAACCGCGCGGGCAGCTCCCGTGCCAGGTGGCGGATCAGTTCCGACAATCGGCGCGGCACGTGGCGCTGCTGGCGGTGCACCGCATAGATGGCCGCCGCCGATGCCTCGTGATCGGTCAGCAGCGGCACCAGGGCGCCGCTGGCGATCAGCTCGGCCACGTCCCATTCCGATCTCAGGATCAGCCCGTGGCCCTCCAGCGCCAGACGCACCACCACCTCGCCATCGTTGCTGCTCAGGCTGCCGCGGACCTTCTGGGCGAAATGCTGGCCGCCCTTGGTGAAGCGCCAGACGGCGTAGTCGCCGGCGTCCTGGCGCAGCACCAGGCAGTTGTGGTGCGCCAGGTCGGCCACGCTTTCCGGCACGCCGGCCCGGGCCAGGTAGCTGGGGGCGGCGCAGAGCAGGCGGCGGTTGTCCAGCAGGCGATGGGCGATGACCCGGGCGTCCGGCGGCTCGCCGACGCGGATGTCCAGGTCGAAGGGGCCGTCCAGCAGATTCACCGGATGACTGGAAAGGTGCAGGTTGAGCTCCAGCTCGGGATGACGGCGGGCGAAGTCCGACAGCAACGGCGCCAGGTGGCGGCGGCCAAAGCCAAAGGTGGCGTTGAGATTGAGCGTGCCACTCAGGGGCGCATCGGGTCGGCCAACCGCGGCCTCGAGATCCTCCAGCTGAGTCAGCAGCGGACGGGCGCCTTCCAGATAGCGCAGGCCTTCCGGGGTCAGGTCCAGGCGTCGCGTGGTGCGGCGGATCAGCTGCACGCCCAGCCGGCGCTCCAGGGCGGTGAGTCTCTTGCTGACGGCCGCCAGCGACAGGCCCAGTTCCCGGGCGGCGGCGGTCAGGCTGGGGTGGCCAGCCAGGCGGACAAAGAAGGCGAGGTCATCGGCGGACAAGATTCTTGATCCCAGGTTAAGAATGGCTTTCCGTGTGGCGGGATTGTACGCCCCTGGCGCAGGACTACACTGGGTCCATCTCACCCAGACTGCCGGAGAACGTCCATGCAAGCGTCCAAGCCCCACAAGATCGCGGTCATCGCCGGAGACGGCATCGGCAAGGAAGTCATGCCCGAAGGCATCCGCGTGCTGGACGCCGCCGCTCGCCGCTTCGGACTCTCGCTGCAGTGGGACCACTTCGACTTCGCCAGCGCCGAGTACTACCAGGCCCATGGCAAGATGTTGCCGGACGACTGGTTCGAGACCCTCAAGGACTACGACGCCCTCTATTTCGGCGCCGTCGGCTGGCCGGACGTGGTGCCCGACCACATCTCCCTCTGGGGCTCGCTGCTGCAATTCCGCCGTCGTTTCGACCAGTACGTCAACCTGCGGCCCTGCCGGCTGATGCCCGGAGTCAAGGCGCCTCTGGCCAACCGCCAGCCGGGCGATATCGACTTCTATGTGGTGCGCGAGAACACCGAGGGCGAGTACTCCAGCGTCGGCGGCATCATGTTCGAGGGCACCGAGCGCGAGGTGGTGATCCAGGAAACGGTGATGACCCGTCACGGCACCGACCGCATCCTCAAGTTCGCCTTCGACCTGGCCCAGCAGCGGCCGCGCAAGAAGCTGACCTCGGCCACCAAATCCAACGGCATCGCCATCACCATGCCCTGGTGGGACAAGCGCGTGGAAGAGATGGGCAAGGCCTATCCGGACGTGGCGGTGGACAAGTTCCACATCGACATCCTCACCGCCAACTTCGTCCTGCACCCGGACTGGTTCGACGTGGTGGTGGCCAGCAACCTGTTCGGCGACATCCTCTCCGACCTGGGCCCGGCCTGTACCGGCACCATCGGCATCGCGCCCTCGGCCAACATCAATCCGGAACGCACCTTCCCCAGCCTGTTCGAGCCGGTACACGGCTCGGCGCCGGACATCGCCGGGCGGGGCATCGCCAATCCCATCGGCCAGATCTGGTGCGGCGCCATGATGCTGGAGCACCTCGGCCATGCCGACGCCGGCGCTGCCGTGGTGGCGGCCATCGAGGCGGTGCTGCGCCAGGGGCCCGAGCAGGCGCCCCTGACCCGCGACCTCGGCGGTCAGGGCACCACCGAAAGCCTGGGGCAGGCCATCGCCGCGGCCCTGGCCTGAAATGGAAGGCCTCTTCGTGGGATTCGAACAGCGGCGGCTGAGCGTCAACGGCGTCGAGCTCAATTGCCGCGTCGGCGGTCAGGGCCCGGCGCTGCTGCTGCTCCACGGTCATCCGCAGACACTTGTCATGTGGCACAAGGTAGCGCCGCGTCTGGCCGAGCGCTTCACCCTGGTGGCCGCCGATCTGCGCGGCTATGGCGACAGCGCCAAGCCGGAGGCGGGTGCCGAGGCGTACAGCAAGCGTACCCTGGCGCGGGACAACGTCGAGCTGATGCGCCGGCTGGGCCATGAGCGCTTCGCCGTGCTGGCCCACGACCGCGGCGCCCGGGTCGCCCATCGCCTGGCGCTGGATCATCCCGCGGCGGTGGAGCGGCTGCTGCTGCTGGACATCGCGCCGACCCTGGCCATGTATCGGCAGACCGACGAGGCCTTCGCCCGCGCCTACTGGCACTGGTTCTTTCTGATCCGCCCGGCGCCGCTGCCGGAGCGGTTGATCGAAGCCGATCCGGAAGGCTATCTCAAGGGCGTGATGGGTACCCGCAGCGCCGGCCTGGCGCCCTTTCCGCCGGAGGTGCTGGCCGAATACCTGCGCTGCCTGAGCCTGCCCGGCACCGCCCGTGGCATCTGCGAGGACTATCGCGCCAGCGCCGGGATCGACCTGGCGCATGACCAGGCCGATCTGGATGCCGGGCGCCGGCTGGAATTGCCGCTGCGCATACTCTGGGGTGCGGAAGGCACCGTGGGGCGCTGCTTCGATCCCCTCGCCGAATGGCGCCAGGTGGCCACCCAGGTCAGCGGCCGCGCCTTGCCGGGCGGGCATTACCTGGCGGAAGAGCTACCGGATCTGGTGGTAGAGGAAGCCCTGGCCTTCTTTGGTTGACGCGATGCCTGCAAAGGAGTGTTGCGTCATCTGGCTGTAACAAAGTGTGACGTTATCGAGGTCGAGCGGGTCTATTCGTGAAATTTTCGTGAAAAGAGACCTCGATGAACGCTCCACTCTTCGCTTCCACCTGGCAGTGGCGCCGCCTGGCGCTGTGCCAGGGACTGGCTCTGGGCCTGTTGCTGCTCTGGCTGATTCCGGGTGTGCGCAGCCAACTGCTGGCTTTCGATGCCGGGTTGTTCCATGCCCTCAACGCGCCCCTGGCCCAGTCCACCGCCTGGCTCTACCTCTGGACCTTCTTCAGCCTGAGACCGGTGGATGCCCTCGTTGGCCTGGTGCTGCTGGCGCTCCTGGTCCGTGGCGGCTGGGCCTATCCGGCCCGGCAGGTGCGCCCGGCGCTGGCGGCCTTCATCGGCCTGCTGGTGATCCTGCTGATCGTGCGAACGCTGTTGACCAAGGGCATCGAAGCCTGGGGTTTGCAGCATTCCAGTCCGTCCGACGTGCTCTCGGGCGCCTATTTGCTCAGCGATCGCTTTCCCGGACTGGAGCACGGCTGGGAGTTGAAGGACAGATCCGGCGCCAGCTTTCCCGGCGACCATGCCTCGGTGCTGCTGCTCTGGGCGCTGTTCATGGCGCATTTCACCCGCGGCGGACGCCGGCTGGTGGTGGCCGCGCTGGCCGTGCTGTTCATGCTGCCGCGCCTGGTGGCCGGCGCCCACTGGGGCTCGGATGACTATATCGGCGGTCTGGCGCTGGCCCTGGCCGTCATCAGCCTGGGCCTGCATACGCCGCTGGCGGCCATCTTCGCCCGCCAGGGTGAGCGCCTGCTGACGCCGCCGTTGCGAGGTCTGGGCCGGTTGCCGCTGCTGGGTCGGCTGAGTCTGCTGCGGCCCTAGCGCCTGCTAGCCGCGCGGCTGGGCCAGGGCTGGCAGCAATTGCTGGTCGATGGCCTGGCGCACCGCCGGCAGCAGCGCCGCGCTGCCGGACAGCAATTCCTGGATCAGTTGCCGCAGGGCCTGGGCGCGCTCCTGGTTGAGTCCCGTCACCGCCTGGCGGCAGGCCTCGTCCGCGGTGGCCGCGGGCGTCACGTTGAAACCCAGCGCACGCAGGCGGTCGCGGAAGTCGTCCTGGTCGATCAAGTCGGCGATCATCATGGTGCTGCCCTCTCCGGTGGAATGCCTGGATTCTCCCATCGGCGTCGCAGACGGCAAGCCGGGCTGGCGTCGCCGCATAGCCGGATGTCGTTTTTGGAAAGCGCCGCGCCCGCCAGCCAGGCAATGTAGGTTTATTACGACGTCATGCCCGGACAATCTGCCGCAGGGTCAATAGCGACGTTCGCGGTTAGAATGGCGCCTATCAACGACATTTTCCGGTTGTTCGCCACCAGAGCCGAGCAACCCCCGGTTACACACTGAGGCCCATCAGGGCGTTTGAACCTCTTCCGTCTCCAGCGGTTGAGGTTTTTTTTTGTCTTTTGCCAGGTCAGCAGGGGGCAGGGCGCCCAGTTCGCCCGCGAGAAAGCGCTCCAGGGCCTCGCGCAGCGCCTCGGCCCGCCGACCCCGGGCGCGCAGGGCGCCGTGCAGCAGACCGGCGCCTTGCCACAGGCGACCGGGCGTCCCGCCGGCACGCAGGGCGGCGATATAGGCGCGGCCATGGTCGGCCAGGGGATCGCGCTGGGCCACGGCGACAAAGGCCGGCGCCAGTCCACTGCAATCGCTAGCCTCCAGGGGCAGGGCGAGAGACTCCCGGCGCTGCGCCTGGCGAGGCAGATAGACCTCCAGACACGCCCGCCAGTCGGCCGCGCTCAGCAACGGCGCCGCGGCCTGCCGGCGTTCGCTGGGCAGCACCCGCGCGGTCAGCGCCGGATAGATCAGCGCCTGGGCCCGGGGCTGGGCACGCCCCTGCTGCCGCAACGCCAGGCACAGGGCGGCGGCGAGATTGCCGCCGGCACTGTCGCCGGCCACCGCCAGCCGGGTCGGGTCCAGCCCCAGGGTCGGGGCGTGCTGCTGCAGCCAGTCCCAGGCCTGGCGGGCATCGTTCAGAGCGGCGGGATAGGGATGCTCCGGCGCCAGGCGATAGTCCACCAGCAGCACCGCCAGCCCCAGTCGCCGCGCCAGCCGCGCCGCGAGAAAACCGTGGGAATCCAGATCGCCGAGCATCCAGCCGCCGCCATGCAGATAGAGCAGGGCGGGACGGTCAGCGGTGGGCTCCCGCGGCGCCACCAACCGCAATGGCACGTCGCTGGCGCGGTGATCGCTGACCGCCAGGCCCTGATAGTCCGCCGGTGCCAAGGCTGCGCAGAGGCGCGTATAGGCCTGGCGTTGGGCCTGGATATCCGGGTCGGCCGTGGCGAAGGCCTGGCTGGCCGCGACGAAGGCGGCCATGTCCGCCGACAGCGGTGGCTGGCTCATCGTTGCAGCACGCGAATCCGGGAATGCAGTTCGTCTCTGTCGACATAGCAGCCCTGGAAGTTACGCGCGCCGCTGGCAGGGTCGAATTCATCCCTGGCATGCAGGGCGCGTCTGTTGTCGAAACACCAGAGCTGACCCGCTTCGAGTCGCTGTCGATAGCGGAAGTGATCGTCGCGCGTCAGGGCGATGAAGCGACGGTAGGCGCGGTAGAGCAGCGGCATGGTGGCGGGCAGGGTGCTGAAGGGGCCACGCAGGAAATTCGCCATGCGGATTTCCGTCACCTCCTGGTTTTCGTCCAGGGCAATGATGGGCGCCTGGTAGCGATAGTCAGAAGACCTGCCCCGATTGCGGAATTCGATGGGCAGGGTGGTGAGGATCTCGAAGGACTGCGGGTCTTCTCCCCTGAGCACTTCCGCCAGTTTGAATCCATCGACGAAGGTGCTGCTGCCGCCGCGTGCGTCGTTGACCAGGCAGTGCAGGAATTGCAGACCGGGTTGCAACTCGCGGGTCGGCAGATCGGTATGCAGGGGGAGGTTGAAGGCGGTATAGGCGTTGCTGTCCGCATCGACCTTGGACTGGACATCGAAGAGCGTGCCGAAATTGCTTTCCCGGATGAAGGAAATGCGTTTCGCCACGGGGACGAGCGCGCCGCTTTCGGTAGGCACGCCGTGGATCAGGGACAGGCCGGTATCTCTCACCATCAGCAGCCAAGCCAGCAGCGCGGCGTCGTCGGCCATTACGTCGGTGTAATGGAAGGCTGGAACAGCCAGGCTACTGTCCCAGAGCCTTTTCTTCGGCTTCAGCCGTTCCCGTTCAGCGAGGGATTCCTCGTCATAGGCGTGGGCGCGCAACCAACCCGCGTCGTAGGTACTGGCATGCCCGTCTTGCCAGAGGATGTCCAGATTGCCGTCGTCCGTGAGGGTCACCCGGGCGGCCTGAATGTCTTCGGGAATATCCAGGATCTCGACGACCTGCTCGCGGGTAACGGAATAGACACAGCGCGAGCAGGGACAGTTGTCCCTGAGCCAGAGCAGGTGGTAGGGACTGGTTCGGCCATCCAGCCAGTGAACGGTGACATGAGTATCGTCGCCTCGGGCACTGCCTATCGGGCTGATGACTTTATAGGTACTGAAGTCGGCGATGGCGCTCATGTCAGGGTGACTCCGCTGGATCCTTGGGGTCGTTGGTCATTTTCTCGCGGGCGGCAGGCCGATGACCCGCCCAACGTGCTCTGGCCAGGGCGCGTCCCGCTGCGCCGCCAGCTGGGTCGCCAGCCAGTCGTGTACCCGCGGCGCGAAGGGCGCGGAGCGGGGGCCGTCCAGATGGACGTGCAGGAGCAGTTGTTCGGAGGCGGCCAGCAGCTCGGTCTGCCCCTGGTGATGGAGCCCGAAGTGCAGGTGCAGCCGCTTGGCGTCCAGCGCCAGGAATCTCACCCGCACCTCCAGCTGGGCGTCCGCCTTCACCTCATGGAGGAAGTTGAGATGGCACTCCAGGGTGAACAGCGAGTGCCCGCTGGCGGCGCGGCCGGCGGCGTCCAGGCCCATGGCGTCCATCAGGGCGTCGGTGGCGTGGCTGAAGATCAGCAGGTAGTAGGCGTCGCGCAGATGGCCGTTGTAGTCGACCCACTCGGGGGCGACGGTGGTGCTGTGGATCAGCATGACCCTTCTCCTAGTCCCGAATCCCGTGGCGTGTCTTGCAGTCGGCGATGGCCGCCTGCACCGCCAGCAGGCAGTCGTCGCGATAGCGCTCCAGCGCCGCCAGTTCCAGGTCGCCCTGCTGGGCCTGGGTGCCCTCGACCACGGCGTCGATCAGGCCGTCGGTCAGCTCCGGGGCTTCCAGGTAGGTCCAGGGCAGTTTCAGTGCCGGGCCGAATTGCTGCATGAAGTGGCGCATGCCCGCCGGGCCGCCAGCCAGGGTGTAGGTGAGGAAGGTGCCCATGAACGACCAGCGCAGGCCGGCGCCATAGCGGATGGCGTCGTCGATCTCGCCGGTGGTGGCGACGCCGTCGTTGACCAGGTGCAGCGCCTCGCGCCACAGGGCTTCGAGCAGGCGGTCGGCAATGAAGCCGGGCACCTCCTTGCGCACCCGCAGCGGCCGCATGCCCAGCTCGCGATAGAAGGCCTCGGCGCGCTCCAGGTTGGCCGTCGAGGTCTGGCTGCCACCCACCACCTCCACCAGCGGCAGCAGGTAGACGGGGTTGAAGGGATGGCCCACCAGGCAGCGCTCGGGGTGCTGGGCGTCGGCATAGAAGTCACTGGGCAGCAGACCCGAGGTGCTGGAGCAGATCAGGGCGTCGGGCCGCGCTGCCCGGCTGACCCGGGCATGCAGGTCGCGCTTGAGCTCCAGACGCTCGGGCGCGCTTTCCTGGATGACGTCGGCAGTGGCCACCGCGGCTTCCAGATCGGTATGGAAGCTCAGGCGCTCCAGGCTGGCGCCGGGCGCCAGGCCCTGGGCCTCCAGGGCCGGCCAGGCATTGGCCAGGCGGATGCGCAGGGCGGCCTCGGCGCCGGGTGCCGGGTCCCAGGCACGGACGTCCAGGCCCCGAGCCAGGGCCCGGACGATCCAGCCGGCACCGATCACGCCGGTGCCGAGGGCGGCGAAGACGGCGCTCATCGGGCACCTCCCAGCTGCATCCGGTCCCGCCCTTCGGCCGGGCTCAGAGCGCGTCCGCCCAGCCGTTCGATGATCTGGATGACCCGCTCCACCAGGCTGCCGTTGGTGGCGTGGACGCCCCGGTCCAGCCAGAGATTGTCCTCCAGGCCGACGCGGACGTTGCCGCCCAGCAGCATGGCCTGGGCGGCCATGGGCATCTGCATCCGGCCGATGCCAAAGCCGGCCCAGCAGGCGCCCGCCGGCAGGTTGTCGACCATGGCCTTCATGGTGGTGGTGTCGGCCGGGGCGCCCCAGGGAATGCCCAGGCACAGCTGGAACAGCGGATCCTTCAGCAGGCCCTCCTTGAGCAACTGCTTGGCGAACCAGAGGTGGCCAGTGTCGAAGATCTCCAGCTCGGCCTTCACCCCCAGTTCGGTGATGCGCCTGGCCCCGGCGCGCAGTTGCGCGGGGGTGGAGACATAGATGAAGTCGCCATCGCCGAAGTTGAGGGTGCCGCAATCCAGGGTGCAGATGTCCGGACGCAATTCCTCGACATGCAGCAGGCGGGTGAGGGGACCGACCAGGTCCGAGCCGGGGCCGAAGTCGGTGGGCGTCTCGCCCGGGCCGATCTCCAGGTCGCCGCCCATGCCGGCGGTGAGGTTGATGACGATCTCGGTGTCCGCCTCGCGGATGCGCTCGACCACCTCGCGATAGAGCGCCACGTCGCGACTCGGCTTGCCGGTGGCGGGATCGCGCACATGGGCGTGCACCACGGTGGCGCCGGCGCGGGCCACTTCCAGGGCGGCGGCGGCGATCTGCGCCGGGGTAACGGGGACATGGGGATTGCGGCCTACGGTATCACCGGCGCCGGTCAGGGCGCAGGTGACGATGACATCGGTGTTCATGGGGTCTGTCCTTGGGCGATCAGAGCTTGAGAGCGGCGGGCTGGCCGGTACGGGTGGTCACGCCCTGGAGAAAGGCGTCGAGGCGTTGCGGGTTGTCCTTGAGCCAGGCGCGGGCGGCGTCCTTGGGCGCGGTGCGCTCCAGGATGGGCGCCATCACGGCACTGACCTCGGCACTGTCCATGTGCAGATTGCTGAGCAGGCGCTGGACGTTGGCGCAGCGCTGCGGATAGTCGGCGGTGGTCACCACCGAGACCGTGGCCTGGCCTTCCTTGGGGCCGAAGACGTCTTCGCTGCCTGTCAGGTAGCGCATCTTGATCTGCAGGTTCATCGGATGCGGCTTCCAGCCAAAGAAGACGATCCACTCCTTGCGCTTCTCGGCGCGGCGCACGGCGGTGAGCATGCCCGCCTCGCTGGACTCCACCAGCTGGAAGTCCTTGAGGCCGAAACGGTCGGTCTTGATCATCTCGGCGGTGCCGCGGTTGGCGCCGCTGCCTGGCTCGATGCCGTAGATCTTGCCGCCGAGCTTGTCCTTGAAGCGGGCGATGTCGGCAAAGGTCTTCAGGCCCCCCTCGTAGACGTACTCGGGCACCGCATAGGTGGACTGGGCATCGGCCAGCAGCGGCGGAGTGAGTACCTTGACCTGGCCCTTGTCGACGAAGGGCTGCACCACCGGCTGCATGGTCGGCTGCCAGTAGCCGAGGAACACATCCAGATTCTTGTCGCCCATGGCCGCCATGATGATCTGCTGGGAGGCGGTGGTCGGCTTCACGCCGTAGCCGAGGCCTTCGAGCATGACCTCGGCCAGGGCGCTGGTGGCGACCACGTCGGTCCAGCCGACAATGCCCATCCGTACCGTCTGGCAGCTGTCGGGATCGGCGGCGCGGGCGCTGCCAAGGGTGGCGGCCAGCAGGCCGCAGGCGAGGAGGGTGGCACTGAGGGTCTTGTTGGGCATGACGAACTCCCTGGGGCGGCGGGCGGGGATGACTGCCGGTTGCCTTCTACCCTAGGCGCCTCGCCCCGCCGCCATGTGCAGCCCGACGACCGGAATTTGCACCCTGGCGACCTTCTTGCTTGCCCAAGCCAACCGTTACCGAGGACGCCCCACCCATGCCGCAGTCCTTTGCCTTTCTCCTGCTGCCCGGCTTTTCCGCCCTGGGCTTCATCGCCACCCTGGAACCCCTGCGGGTGGCCAACCGCTTTCGCCCGGGCAGCTACCGCTGGCGCATCCTCGGTCGCGAGGGCGCGGCGGTGACCGCCAGCAACGGCATGTCGGTCAATGTCGACAGTGGCCTCGATGCCCTGGAAGCGGGCACCACCCTGTTCGTGGTGGCCGGTTTCGAGCCCCTGGCCCATTACGACGACGGCCTCGCCAGCTGGCTGCGCCAGGTCGCCCGCCACGGCCATCCCCTGGGCGGGATCGACACCGGTGCCCTGGTGCTGGCGCGTGCCGGGCTGCTGGACGGCCATAGGATCACCCTGCACTGGGAGGCGGTGGCGGCCTTTCGCGAAGCCTGGCCGCAGCTCGAGGTGACCGGCGAGCTGTTCGAGATCGACCGCGGCCGCATCACCTGCGCCGGCGGCACGGCCAGCCTCGACCTGCTGCTGGAACTGATCGGCCGCAGCCACGGCAGCGAACTGGCGGTGCAGGTCTCCGAGCAATTCGTGCTCGGGCGCATTCGCCCGCCGCGCGAGCACCAGCGGCTGCAGGTGGCGCAGCGCTACGGTATCGCCAATCGCAAGCTGATCCGCGTGGTGGAGCGCATGGAGCGCCACACCGAGACGCCCCTGGGCACCCTGGAACTGGCCGCCGGCATCCAGGTGACCCGCCGCCAGCTGGAGCGGCTGTTCCGCCTCCACCTGCAGACGACCCCCTCCACCTTCTATCTGCAGTTGCGCCTGGACCGGGCCCGCCAGCTGCTGCAGCAGGGGGAGGCCAGCGTGCTGGACGTCGCCCTGGCCTGCGGCTTCGAGTCCGCGTCCTATTTCTCCCGCTGCTACCGCCAGCGCTTCGGCCTGAGTCCGCGGGAAGACCGGCCGCACCGGTCGTCGGCGCCGGAGCTTGTGGCGGCGGCTGCCGGCCTGCCGCCGGGGTAGGCCGACCCGCTCACTGACGCTTCTGGTGATACCCCTGTCGTTTTTGCATCCGGTCGGCCAGGACCCCGGGGCTATGCTGGCCTCGAATCGCCGGCACCCGTTCCGGCGCGAGACCAACGCCGGAGCCCGTCATGAATGCCACCGAACTCCACGCCGACAGCATCGTCATCGACGGGCTGATCATCGCCAAGTGGAACCGCGAACTCTTCGAAGACATGCGCAAGGGTGGCCTGACCGCCGCCAACTGCACCGTCTCGGTATGGGAGGGCTTCCAGGCCACGGTCAACAACATCGCCGCGAGCCAGAAGCTGATCCGCGAGTGCAGCGACCTGGTGGTCCAGGTGCGCACCACCGCCGAGATCCGCCAGGCCAAGGCCCAGGGCAAGACCGGCATCCTGTTCGGCTTCCAGAACGCCCATGCCTTCGAAGACCAGATCGGCTACGTCGAGATCTTCAAGCAGCTCGGCGTGGGCATTGTGCAGATGTGCTACAACACCCAGAACCTGGTGGGCACCGGCTGCTACGAGCGTGACGGCGGCCTGTCCGGCTTCGGTCGCGAGATCGTCGCCGAGATGAACCGCGTCGGCATCATGTGCGACCTCTCCCACGTCGGCTCCAAGACCAGCGAGGAAGTCATCCTCGAATCCAAGAAGCCGGTCTGCTACTCCCACTGCCTGCCGTCCGGCCTGAAGGAGCATCCGCGCAACAAGTCGGACGCGGAACTCAAGTTCATCGCCGACCACGGCGGCTTCGTCGGCGTGACCATGTTCGCCCCCTTCCTGGCCAAGGGCATCGACTCGACCATCGACGACTACGCCGAGGCCATCGAGTACGTGATGAACCTGGTGGGTGAAGACTCCATCGGCATCGGTACCGACTTCACCCAGGGCCACGGCCATGACTTCTTCGAGTGGCTGACCCATGACAAGGGCTACGCCCGTCGCCTGACCAACTTCGGCAAGATCGTCAACCCGCTGGGCATCCGCACCGTGGGCGAATTCCCCAACCTGACCGAGACCCTGCTCAAGCGCGGCATGCCCGAGCGCACCGTGCGCAAGGTCATGGGCGAGAACTGGATGCGCATCCTCGGCGAAGTCTGGGGCGAGTAGTGAATACCTCTGGAGCCTACTGCGCACACCGCTAGCGGCGTCGCGTCCTCGCGCCAGGTTCGCCGTACCTCGGTACTGCTCTCACCTGGCGCTGCGGGGCTCCTTGTCAGCGGCGCGCTCGCTACGGCTCCACAGGCATTCACCCACACCTTTTTTTAGATACGTATTAGCGAATCGGAGCTCCACACATGGCCAGCCACGCCCCCGAAATGCCCATCCAGGTCGACGACGAAACCGGCGTCTGGACCACCGACGCCCTGCCGATGCTGTACGTACCCCGGCACTTCTTCGTCAACAACCACATGGGTATCGAAGAAGTCCTGGGCGCCGACAAATACGCCGAGATCCTCTACAAGGCCGGCTACAAGTCCGCCTGGCACTGGTGCGAGAAGGAAGCCGAGTGCCATGGCATCCACGGCGCCGCGGTGTTCGAGCACTACATGAAGCGCCTGTCGCAGCGCGGCTGGGGCCTGTTCGAGACCCAGAAGCTCGATCTGGACACCGGCCATGCCGAGGTCAAGCTCAAGCATTCCGCCTTCGTCTACGTCTACGGCAAGGTCAATCGCAAGGTCGACTACATGTTCACCGGCTGGTTCTCCGGCGCCATCGACCAGATCCTGGCCGCCAAGGGCAGTGCCATCCGCACCGTCACCGTCCAGGAATACAGCGGTTCCGAAGAAGGCCATGACGACGGCCTGTTCGTCACCCGGCCGAAGTAACGTCCCGCCCCCGGGTGGCCGCCGACCCGCTCGCCGCCACCCCAGCGCCACCCCAGAGCAAGAGCGCGGCTCAAGACCGCGCACCAGCCGATCGAGGAGAAGGTCATGGCCTTCGAAGCAATGTTCCAGCCGATCCAGATCGGCAAGCTCACCATCCGCAACCGCGTACTCTCCACGGCCCACGCCGAGGTCTATGCCACCGACGGCGGCATGACCACCGAGCGTTACGTCAAGTATTACGAAGAGAAGGCCAAGGGCGGCATCGGCCTGGCCATCTGCGGGGGTTCCTCGGTGGTCGCCATCGACAGCCCGCAGCACTGGTGGAGTTCGGTCAACCTCTCCACCGACCGCATCATTCCGCACTTCCAGAATCTGGCCGACGCCATGCACAAGCACGGCGCCAAGATCATGATCCAGATCACCCACATGGGGCGCCGCTCCCGCTGGGACGGCGGCCACTGGCCGACCCTGATGTCGCCGTCGGGCATCCGCGAGCCCGTGCACCGCGCCACCTGCAAGACCATCGAGCCGGAAGAGATCTGGCGGGTGATCGGCAACTTCGCCCAGGCCGCCCGCCGGGCCAAGGCCGGCGGCCTGGACGGCGTCGAGCTGTCCGCCGTGCACCAGCACATGATCGACCAGTTCTGGTCGCCGCGGGTCAACAAGCGTACCGACGAATGGGGCGGCAGCTTCGAGAACCGCATGAGATTCGGCATGGAGGTGCTCAAGGCCGTGCGTGCCGAGGTCGGTGACGACTTCTGCGTCGGCATGCGCATCACCGGCGACGAATTCCACCCGGACGGTCTGTCCCACGACGACATGAAGCAGATCGCCAAGTACTACAGCGACACCGGCATGCTCGACTTCATCGGCGTCGTCGGCTCGGGGTGCGACACCCACAACACCCTGGCCAACGTCATCCCCAACATGACCTATCCGCCGGAGCCCTTCCTGCACCTGGCCGCGGGCATCAAGGAAGTGGTCAACGTACCGGTGCTGCACGCCCAGAACATCAAGGACCCGAACCAGGCCACCCGTATCCTGGAAGGCGGCTATGTCGACATGGTCGGCATGACCCGCGCCCATATCGCCGATCCGCACCTGATCACCAAGATCAAGATGGGGCAGATCGACCAGATCCGTCAGTGCGTCGGCGCCAACTACTGCATCGACCGCCAGTACAACGGCCTCGACGTGCTGTGCATCCAGAACGCCGCCACTAGCCGCGAATACATGGGCCTGCCGCACATCATCGAGAAGTCCACCGGGCCCAAGCGCAAGGTGGTCATCGTCGGCGGCGGCCCGGCCGGCATGGAGGCCGCGCGCGTCTCGGCCGAGCGCGGCCATGACGTCACCCTGTTCGAGAAGCAGGAGCAACTCGGCGGCCAGATCACCCTGGCCTCTCGCGCTCCGCAGCGCGACCAGATCGCCGGCATCACCCGCTGGTACCAGCTGGAACTGGCGCGCCTGGGCATCGACCTGCGCCTGGGCACCGCCGCCGATCCGGCGACCATCCTCGACCTGCGTCCGGACATCGTCATCCTCGCCAACGGCGGCCATCCCTTCCTGGAACAGGTCGACCACTGGCACGCCGCCGACGGCCTGGTCGTCAGCAGCTGGGACATCCTCTCGGGCAAGGTCGAACCGGGCAAGAACGTGCTGGTGTACGACACCATCTGTGAATTCACCGGCATGTCGGTGGCCGACTACCTGGCCGACAAGGGCGCCCAGGTCGAGATCGTCACCGACGACATCAAGCCGGGCGTGGCCATCGGCGGGACCACCTTCCCGACCTACTACCGCAGCCTCTATCCCAAGGAAGTGATCATGACCGGCGACCTGATGCTGGAAAAGGTCTACGCCGAGGGCGACAAGAAGGTCGCGGTGCTGGAGAACGAATACACCGGCGCCCGCGAAGAGCGCGTGGTCGACCAGATCGTCATCGAGAACGGCGTGCGCCCGGACGAGGGGCTCTACTACGCCCTCAAGGAAGACTCGCGCAACAAGGGCCAGATGGACATCGAGGCGCTGTTCGCCATCGAGCCGCAGCCGGCGCTGGGCGAGACCGGCAACGGCTACCTGCTCTACCGGATCGGCGACTGCGTGGCCCAGCGCAACACCCACGCCGCCATCTACGACGCCCTGCGCCTGTGCAAGGACTTCTAAGACACGCCCCGTGAGGGTTCGCAACGTCCGGTCGGCACGGACAGCCCCCTCTCCCTGAGGGAGAGGGCGGGGGTGAGGGGCCCAGCTGACGCCTTGGCGTCAAAGCGGGCTCTCCATCTCGGCTTTCTCCCCAGGGAGAGGAGGTGATCCGCCGCCACCCGAGGTCCCGTAGGGAGACCCGCAATGCTCAGTACCATCCTCCCCATCCTGCTCTTCGCCGCCCTGGCCCTCACCGTGATCGGTGCCGTGCGCCGCTTCAGTCTCTGGCGACAGGGGCGTCCGGCCGAGGTCGACTGGCTGGGCGGGCTGCTGAAGATGCCGCGGCGCTACCTGGTGGATCTGCACCACGTGGTCGACCGCGACAAGTACATCTCCAAGACCCACGTGGCCACCGCTGGCGGCTTCGTCTTGGCGGCGCTCTTGGCCATCCTGGTGCATGGCTTCGGCCTGCACAGCCGCATCCTCGGCTGGGCGCTGCTGGCGGCCACCGCCTGCATGTTCACCGGCGCCCTGTTCGTCGCCAGGCGCCGCCGCAATCCGCCGGCGCGGCTGTCCAAGGGCCCCTGGATGCGCCTGCCCAAGAGCCTGCTGGCCTTTGCCGCGAGCTTCTTCATCGCCACCCTGCCGGTCGCCGGCATCCTGCCGCCGGACTTCGGCGGCTGGCTGCTGGCCGCGGTGCTGGCGGTGGGCGTGGCCTGGGGCGTGTCCGAACTGTTCCTCGGCATGACCTGGGGCGGTCCCATCAAGCACGCCTTCGCCGGTGCCCTGCACCTGGCCTGGCACCGTCGCGCCGAGCGCTTCAGCACCCCGCACAACGCCAGCGCCGCCCGCTCCAGCGGTCTCAAGGCGCTGGACCTGCACGATCCCAAGGCGCCGCTGGGGGTGGAAAAACCCGCCGACTTCACCTGGAACCAGCTGCTCGGCTTCGACGCCTGCGTCCAGTGCGGTCGCTGCGAAGCCATGTGCCCGGCCTTCGCCGCCGGCCAGCCGCTCAATCCCAAGAAGCTGATCCAGGACATGGTCGTCGGCCTCAAGGGCGGCAGCGATGCCCGCTACTTCGGCTCGCCCTATCCGGGCAAGCCGGTCGGCGAGCACGCCGGCGGTCCGCACCTGCCGATCGTGGCGCGCCAGGGCAAGGCCCTGGTGGATGCCGAGACCCTCTGGTCCTGCACCACCTGCCGCGCCTGCGTCGAGGAATGCCCGATGATGATCGAGCACGTCGATGCCATCGTCGACATGCGCCGGCACCTGACCCTGGAACGCGGCGAGACGCCGAACAAGGGCGCCGAGGTGCTGGAAAATCTCATCGCCACCGACAACCCCGGCGGCTTCGCCCCCGGTGGCCGCCTGAACTGGGCCGCCGACCTGGACCTGCCGCTGATGAAGGACAAGGGCCAGGCCGAGGTGCTGTTCTGGGTCGGCGACGGTGCCTTCGACATGCGCAACCAGCGCACCTTGCGCGCCTTCGTCAAGGTGCTCAAGGCAGCCAAGGTGGACTTCGCCGTGCTCGGCCTGGAAGAGCGCGACAGCGGTGACGTGGCCCGTCGCCTGGGCGACGAGGCGACCTTCCAGCAACTGGCCAGACGCAACATCGAGACCCTGGGCAAGTATCGCTTCCAGACCATCGTCTCCTGCGATCCGCACAGCTTCCATGTGCTCAAGAACGAATACGGCGCCCTGGGCGGCAACTACCAGGTGCAGCACCACAGCACCTTCATCGAGACCCTGCTCAGCCGCGGCACCCTGCACCTCGGCCAGCACGCCCTGGCCGAGCAGGGCGCCACCATCACCTATCACGATCCCTGCTATCTGGGCCGCTACAACGGCGAGTACGAGGCGCCGCGCGCGGTGCTCAAGGCGCTGGGCATCGCGGTCAAGGAGATGGAGCGTTCCGGCTTCCGTTCGCGCTGCTGCGGCGGTGGCGGTGGCGCCCCCATCACCGACATCCCCGGCAAGCAGCGGATCCCCGACATGCGCATGGCCGACATCAAGGAAACCGGCGCCGAGCTGGTGGCCGTGGGCTGCCCCCAGTGCACCCTGATGCTGGAAGGCGTGGTCGCCCCGCGTCCGGAGATCAAGGACATCGCCGAACTGGTGGCCGAGGCCATCGTCGAGGCGCCGGTGGACAGCAAGCCTGCGGCTGCGCGGCGGCCGGTGGCGGAGGCGCTGTCGTGAGTGGGTTTGGTAGCCCCCTCACCCTGGCCCTCTCCCCGAGGGGAGAGGGGATGGCTACCGGTGTCCGGCCAGTTCTGGCGTTCGCCTGTAGCACCGGGAAAAGCCATCTGGCAGGCCTGCCGCTTTTTTCTTTTACCCCCGCTCCCCTCAGGGGAGAGGGCTGGGGTGAGGGGCCCACCGCGCACCTCACCGGCCATTTCCAAACGGAGCGCCCAGCATGAGCATCATCCGTCGCGATCCGCGCCGCGAGTGGATCGCGCGCAACCGTCTGCATCCGCTGCACGCCAGTATCGCCAGCAGCGCCGAGGCCGAAGTCCGCTGGATGGGCCCCAATGGCCTGGTCCGCAAGAATCCCCATGCCGCGGCGGCCGGTTTCGTCGGCCCCCAGGGCGTCAAGCGGATCGATCGCAGCGGCGCCCAGCAGGGCGGCGGCCGCCGTGGCGCCGCCCAGGCGGTGGAAGAACAGCTGCCGCTGCACCGGATCGCCGAACCGGCCTTCCACATCGCCGTGGTTCCGGACCTGGTCAGCGGTCGCCTGACCGCCCATGACCGCGACCTGCTGGGCCTGGCCCGGCAACTGGCCGGCGCCGAGGGCGCCGTGCTGGCGGTGGTCTTCGGCGAGGTCAAGGAAACCGCCTTCGATACCGCCGGCGTGGATCGCCTGCTGCATCTGGACGGCGAGCAATTCCAGGGCTATGCCCCCGAGCAGCGGGTGCTGGCGCTGCGCGCGGTAGACAATGAACTGCAGCCGCGTCACTGGCTGCTGCCCGACAGCCGCAGTGGTGGCGGCGAACTGGGTCGGCGCCTGGGCGCGGCCCTGCACGAGCGTCCCGCCACCCGCGTCTGGCAGGTCAAGGACGGTCTGGCCACCGGCCGCGCCGGTGCCGGTCGCCAGGATCTGCAGCAGCCGCTGCCGCGCCTGGTGCTGGCCCTGCCGGAGTGCGCGGAGCCGGTCGGCGAGACCCGTCACGAGGTCCTGCCGGTCACCCTCGGCGGCAACATCGCCCGCCACCTGCCGCGCATCGAGGACCTCGGCCCGGTTGCGGTGGACCCCATGCAGATTCCCCTGGGCGAAGCGGAATTCATCCTCTCCGGTGGCAACGGCATCCGCGACTGGGATCTGTTCCACAGCACCGCCGCCATCCTCGGTGCCACCGAGGGCGCCTCGCGGGTGGCGGTGGACGATGGCCATATGCCGCGCAATCGTCAGGTAGGTGCGACCGGGACCTGGGTCACCGCGCGGGTCTATCTGGCCGTGGGTATCTCCGGCGCCGTGCAGCATCTGCAGGGCATCGCCAGTTGCGACAAGGTCATCGCCATCAATACCAATCCGGGTTGCGACATGGTCAAGCGCGCCGATCTTTCGGTGATCGGCAATGGTGACGCCATCCTGGCCGCCCTGGCGCGGCTGGTCGAACAACAGCGGGCAGGGGAGTTGCAGGATGTCGCCTGAGCAGAAGCTGCCGTCGCTGGACGGCGTCAAGGTCGTGGCCCTGGTCTCCGTCGGCGCCCACCCTACCTCCGGACGGGCCCGGCGGGCGGAACAGGATGCCCGCGCCGTCGAACTGGGCCTGCGCCTGGTGGGCGACAGGCTGCGCGTGCTGCACGCCGGTGATCCCGCCGAAGAGGCCTTGCGTGGCTATCTGGGCATGGGCGTGCCGGCCCTGCACGTACTGGAACAACCGCCAGGCGCCGATGCCCTGCCAGCCCTCGGCGATACCTTGCGCGACGTCGGCGCCGGCCTGGTGCTGACCGGCAGCCAGGCGGAAACCGGCGAAGGCTCGGGTTTGCTGCCCTACTTGCTGGCCGAGACCCTTGGCTGGCCGCTGGTGGTTGGCCTCGCCGCGGTGGAAGCCGTGGAAGGTGGCCAGGCCACGGTGCTCCAGGCCCTGCCGCGTGGTCAGCGGCGGCGCCTGCGGGTACGGCTGCCCTTCGTCGCCAGCGTCGACAGCGCCGCCCCGGCGCCGCGGCAAAGCGCCTTCGGCCCCGCCCGGCGGGGCGAGTTGCAGGTGGAGACCACCGAGATCGTGCAGGACAGCCTGTTCGACAGCGGCGAATTGCAGCCCGCCAAGGCCCGCCCCAAGCGCCTCAAGGTGATCAAGGCCAAGACCGCCGCCGACCGCTTCAAGGCCGCCACGGCCAAGGCTTCCGGCGACGGCGGCCAGGTCCTCAAGGACCTGACCCCGGAAGCGGCCGCGGCCGCCATCTTCAAGGTATTGCGCGAGGAAGGGGTAGTACGCTGAAGTTGTAACCCCCTCTCCCTCAGGGAGAGGGCCGGGGTGAGGGCACCCTTGGCACCTGAGTTTCAGGTGGAAAAGGCTGCGCCGTTTTCCACGCTATGGAGCCACGGTGTCGAAGCCACGCTCCAAACCGCCCCCTCTCCTCTTAGGAGAGGGCTGGGGTGAGGGCGCCCTTGGCACCTGAGTTTCAGGTGGAAAAGGCTACGCCGTTTTCCACGCTATGGAGCCACGGTGTCGAAGCCACGCTCCAAACCGCCCCCTCTCCCCCTGGGAGAGGGCTGGGGTGAGGGCGCCCTTAACACCTGAGTTTCAGGTGGAAAAGGCTGCGCCGTTTTCCACGCTACGGAGCCACGGTGTCGAGGCCGCGCTCCGAATCACCCCCTCTCCCTCTGGGAGAGGGCTGGGGTGAGGGGAGGCGCGGCACCCAAGCCTCAGATGGAAATGGCTGTTCCGTTTCCAAGCTACGGTGTCTGAATCGCGGCCATGGGCCGCTCCTACAGTGAGATCTAAACCAGTAGAAGCGGCCGCATTGGCGGACCGCCATGGCCGCGATCAAACCCAGTCAGGCGTACTGATCAGTGCGCCTCGTCCCAGTTACCACCCACCCCCGACTCCACCAGCAGCGGCACGTCCAGCTCGCCGGCGCCGCTCATCAGCGGCAGCAGGCCTTCGCGCAGCAGCTCCACCTGGTCCTCGCGGACCTCCAGCACCAGTTCGTCGTGTACCTGCAGGATCACCCGGGCATCCAGCTCGGGGGTCGATTGCAGCCAGGCGTCCACGGCGATCATGGCGCGCTTGATGATGTCAGCCGCGGTGCCCTGCATGGGCGCGTTGATCGCCGCCCGCTCGGCCGCGCGACGCAGGCCCTGGTTCTTGGAGTGGATGTCCGGCAGGTACAGCCGGCGGCCATAGAGGGTCTCCACGTAGCCCTGGTCCACCACCTGGGCGCGGGTGCGCTCCATGTAGGCCAGCACGCCCGGATAGCGCTGGAAATAGCGATCGATATAGGCCTGGGCCTCGGCGCGGCCGACGCCGATCTGCTTGGCCAGGCCAAAGGCGCTCATGCCGTAGATCAGGCCGAAGTTGATGGCCTTGGCGCGGCGACGGTCCTCGTTGCTGACCTCTTCCAGGGGCACGCCCATCACCTCGGCGGCGGTGGCGCGGTGCACGTCCAGATCGTTCTGGAAGGCGTGCAGCAGGCCTTCGTCCTGGGCCAGGTGGGCCATGATGCGCAATTCGATCTGCGAATAGTCCGCCGCCAGCAGGCGATAGCCCTGGGGTGCGACGAAGGCCTGGCGGATGCGCCGGCCCTCGGCAGTGCGGATCGGAATGTTCTGCAGATTCGGGTCGCTGGACGACAGCCGCCCGGTAGCCGTCACCGCCTGGTGGTAGCTGGTGTGGATGCGCCCAGTGCGCGGATTGATCTGCTGCGGCAGCTTGTCGGTGTAGGTGCTCTTGAGCTTGCTCATCTGCCGGTACTGCATCAGCACCTTGGGCAGCGGGAAGTCCTGGTCGGCCAGTTCCTGCAGCACCGCCTCGGCGGTGGAGGGCTGGCCGGAAGCGGTCTTGCTGACCACCGGCAGACCCAGCTTGACGAAGAGGATCTCGCCCAGCTGCTTGGGCGAACCCAGGTTGAATTCCTGGCCGGCCAGCTCATAGGCCTCCTTTTCCAGGGCGATCATCTTCTCGCCCAGCTCGCGGCTCTGCACCCCGAGCAGCGCCGAATCCACCAGGGCGCCGTTGCGCTCGATGCGCGCCAGCGCCGGCACCAGCGGCATCTCGATGTCGCGCAGCACCGCGGCCAGGCCCGGCACGGCCTCCAGCCTGGGCCAGAGGGTCTCATGCAGGCGCAGGGTGACGTCGGCATCCTCGGCGGCATAGGGCCCGGCTTGCTCGATGGCGATCTGGTCGAAGGTCAGCTGCTTGGCGCCCTTGCCGGCGATGTCCTCGAAACGGATGGTGCTGTGGCCCAGGTACTTGAGCGCCAGGCTGTCCATGTCGTGCCGGGTGCCGGTGGCGTCCAGCACATAGGATTCGAGCATGGTGTCGAAGGCGATGCCCTGGATCGTGATGCCGTAGCGGGTCAGCACATTGAGGTCGTATTTGCCGTGCTGCATGACCTTGAGCTTGGCCGGGTCTTCCAGCAGCGGCTTGAGCGCCGCCAATACCGGCTCCATACCGAGCTGGGTCGGCGCGCCCATGTAACTGTGGGCCAGGGGCACATAGGCAGCCTGGCCCGGCGCCACGGCAAAGGACAGGCCCACCAGCTCGGCGCGCTGGGCATCGATGCTGGTGGTCTCGGTGTCGAAGGCGAAGCAGTCGGCGGCTTGCAGGCGCGCTAGCCAGGCGTCGAAGTCGGCCTGCTCCAGCACGGTGTCGTAATGGGTTTCCACCTGGGTGGTGGCGGCATCCTCGGCCAGCGGCAGCGGCGCGCCCTGGCGCTTGGTGTCGCGGATCAGCTCATCCAGCCAGGACTTGAATTCCAGCTCCTGGTAGAGCGCCATCAGGGCTTCCACATGGGGCTCGCCGACCTTGAGTTCCTCGAAGGTGAGGTCCAGCGGCACGTCCAGCTTGATGGTCGCCAGCTGATAGGACAGATAGGCCTGCTCGCGATGCTGGTCCAGCTTGGCGGCCAGCGACTTGGCGCCGCGCAAGGGCAGGGCGGCCACCGCGTCGAGGTTGGCGTAGAGGGTATCCAGGCCACCGCCGATGCCATTGAGCAGGCCGGCGGCGGTCTTCTCGCCCACCCCGGGTACCCCGGGGATGTTGTCGATCTTGTCGCCCATCAACGCCAGGTAGTCGATGATCAGCTCCGGACCCACGCCGAACTTGGTCCTGACCCCTTCCACGTCCAGCACGCTGCCGCTCATGGTGTTGACCAGGGTGACGTAGGGGCAGACCAGCTGGGCCATGTCCTTGTCGCCGGTGGAGATCACCACCGGGCGCTCGGCGCTGGCGCAGTGGCGGGCGAGGGTGCCGATGACGTCGTCGGCTTCCACCCCTTCGACGGCCAGCAGCGGCAGGCCCAGGGCGCGGATGCAGGCGTGCAGCGGCTCGACCTGGCCGCGCAGGTCGTCGGGCATGGCCGGTCGCTGGGCCTTGTAGTCGGCGAAGAGTTCGTCGCGGAAGGTCGGGCCCTTGGCGTCGAAGACCACCGCGAAGAGGCTGTCCGGATACTGGCGGCGCAGCGAGAGCAGCATGTTGAGCACGCCCTTCACCGCGCCGGTCGGCTTGCCGGTGGAGGTCATCAGCGGCGGCAGGGCGTGGAAGGCGCGATAGAGATAGGAGGAACCGTCCACCAGGACGAGAGGGGCGTGGCTCATGGTCTAAACCTTTGTCGTGGCGTGTGCGGCGTCTGTCCGGCCAGTCTCGACGACTGCAAGGCCGGGTTCTAGAATCGACCACTCGCTCCGTTCAAAAGGTCAAAGGTTACCATGGGTGCTCGTCGCTTCCTCTTCGCCGCGTTGCTGCTGGCGCCGCTGGTCCAGGCCGCGGAACCGCTGCCACCGGGCGAAAAGCCCCTGCCTGACGAGATCAAGGTGATCCGCTATCAGGCCGGCGACCAGACCATCGAGGAGACGCGCATCCGCGGCGTGCTGCAGTCCACCCGGGTCATCCCCAAGCATGGCGCGCCCTACGAACTGGTGCCCGCCGATGGCAGCAGCACCGCCGCCAACGACAAGCCGACCCTGCACGTCCCCAGCTGGCGCCTGTTCAGCTGGTAGGCGCAAGGCGCCTGGACCGGTAAACTGCGCGCCGCTCGCACATTCCTCCGCCAGGCCCCGTCATGTCCGTTTTCACGCCCCTCGATCGTCCCACCCTCGAAGCCTTTCTCGCGCCCTATGGCCTGGGCCGGCTGCGGGATTTCCGGGGCATCGCCGAGGGCTCGGAAAACACCAACTACTTCATCAGCCTGGAAGGCGGCGAATTCGTCCTGACCCTGGTGGAGCGCGGTCCGGTGGCGGAGATGCCGTTCTTCATCGAACTGCTCGACGTCCTCCACGACGCCGACCTGCCGGTGCCCTATGCGGTGCGCACCCAGGATGGCCAGGCCCTGCGCGAACTGGCCGGCAAGCCGGCGCTGCTGCAACCGCGCCTGGCCGGTCGCCACGAGCGTGTGCCCAATCCCCATCACTGCAGCGAAGTCGGCCACCTGCTGGGCCATCTGCACCGGGCCACTGCGGGTGAAAAACGCATCGAACGCGCCAGTGATCGCGGCCTGGCCTGGATGCTGGCCGAAGGTGAGCGCCTGGCGCCGACCCTGGACGCGACCGCCCGGCCATTGCTGGAGCGCACCCTGGCGGAGATCCGCGAGTTGCTGAGCGAGCAGCCGCCGCTGCCCGAGGCCAATCTGCACGGCGACCTGTTCCGCGACAACGTGATGTTCGACGGCCCCCGGCTGTCGGGCGTCATCGACTTCTACAACGCCAGTTCCGGCTGGATGCTCTATGACCTCGCCATCACGGTGAACGACTGGTGCTCCACCGAGAGCGGCGCGCTGGACCTGCCACGCGCCCGGGCGCTGCTGGCAGCCTATGCCGCCGACCGCCACTTCACGCCGCGCGAAGCCGAATTGTGGCCGGTGCTGCTGCGGGTCGCCTGCGTACGCTTCTGGCTGTCACGCCTGATCGCCGCTCAGGCCTTTGCCGGTCAGGACGTGCTGATCCATGATCCGGCCGAATTCCAGCAGCGCCTGGCGGCGCGGCAGCAGACCCCGCTGGAATTGCCGCTGACCCTGTAGCCCGGGGTTCCACGTGAAACCTCTGTGCCGAGCTACAGCTGCAGGCGTCGCTCGATGGCGGGCTGCGCCTGGCCCTGCCGCTGCCAACTCAGCCTGGCCTCGATCAGGCTGCCTGGCGCCGCGCCCAGGCGCGTGATCACCGGGCAGCCGTCACCTCTGGCCTCGCCGGCCTGGCGCGTGCGGGCGACGCCCCCCGGGCCGTGCAATTCGACGATGAGTTCGTAGCGCAGGGGTGCGTCTTCGCCGGCGAAGCACAGCTCCACCTGAGCGCCCGCCGGTTGCGGCTGCAGCTCCAGGCGGGCGCTGGCCGCGGCGCCGCCCGCCAGGGGCAGGAGGGCCGCGATTAGCCAGGCGACGGGTTTCACCGCTGGTTGATGGTGGCGCTGTTGCCGAAGCCGCTCTGCGAGATCTGCGCGCTGTCGTTGAAGCCGTTGAAGTTGGCCGAGGTCTGCAGGATGCTCGCGCGGTTGCTGTCGCCGACCTGGCTGACGCTGGCCGTGCTGATGGCACTGGTGACGTCGAGACGCGCTTCGTTGCCGTTGCCGGTCTGGACGATGCTGGTCTGGTTGCTGTCGCCCTGGACCGTGACGCTGGCCAGGTTATCGTCGCCGGTGGAGCTGCCGCTGAAGCGATTGCCGCGACCGGCCTGGTTGACGTTCAGGGTGTTGCGATTGCCGTCCTGGGTAAAGCTCAGTTCGTTGAACTTGCCGGAGGAGAGCACCGTGGCGACGTTGGCCTGGCCGCGCTGGGTCAGCTCCACGGTGTCGACCGAGTAGCCCTGCTGGGTCAGGTCGATGCGGTTGTCGGTGCCGGTTTGACTGAGGGTGGCCGTCACGGCATCGCCGCTCTGGTCGACCCGCACCTGGTTGTTGTCGCCATTCTGCTCCAGGGTCAGCTGGGCGCTGGAGGCCGACTGGACCAGGGCGCCGCTGTTGCTGCCTACGGAGGTGATGCTGGCCTGGTTGCCGAAGCCGTCCTGGGCCAGGGTATGGACGTTGCTGCCGCCTTCCTGGCGCAGGTTCGCCACGTTGCCCTGGGCGTAGCCGTAGATATCGCCGCCCTGGGTGATGGTGGCGCTGCTGGCGCCGGTCTGGACCACGCTGATCGCATTGCCTTCGCCCTGCAGCTGATAGAGCGACGCGCTGTTGCCGGGACCGCTCTGGTCCAGGGTGATGGTGCCGCTGTTGCCATCCTGCTGGACGGTGGCGGTGCTGTTCTGGGCAAGGGCGTTGGCCGCCACGAGGGCCAGCGTCAGGGCGGCCAGGGGCCTGAGTAGAAACATCTGTCTGATCTCCATGAGTGCCATCAGCGGTACTGACGTACCACCGTGTTCTGGTTGCTTCCGTACTGGACGATGCGGCTGGACAGGCCCGAGCCGTGCTGTTCGATGCGGGCGTTGCCCTGGACGCCGAGTTGCAGGATGTCGGCCTGGTTGCCGCTGCCGACCTGCTCGATGCGCGCCACGTTGCCGTAGCCGCCCTGGAGGATGACCGCGCTCAGTTCAGTGCCATCCTGCAGGATGCGGGCTTCCTGGGCAGCGCCGCTTTGGGCGACCTGAGCGCGCAGCGCGGTGCCACGCTGGTCGATGAGCGCCTGGTTGCCTACGCCGAGCTGGCGGATGGCGGCTTCGCGCCCGGCTGCGGGCGCCTGCCCCAGGTCGCCGGTCTCCATGAGATCGGCGGCCGACGCCAGGGCGTCCAGGCCGAGTACCAGGGCAAGGACCACGATCAGGCCGCGGGTTGGGCTGCGCATCTCTGTCACCATCATTGCCTTGGATTCTCCGCCTGGCATTGTCCGGAGCCGCCTGGCCCATCGCTATCGCTCCAGGGAGCGAATCCCGCGGGGCTGGCGGCTTAATCCCTAGCGCCGGGTCGGCTCCAGGTATTTGGTCAGCGCCGGATCGCGTGGATCGCGACCGTCGGCCACCAGCCACAGCCGCCGCTCCACGCCCTGGGCGACCAGATGGGCGACCGCCGCCTCGATGGCCGAGAGCACGCACAGCTGCGCCGGCTCGTTGGTGGTGTAGCCGGACTCGGCTTCGAGCAGCTTCTTGAATTCGATGAACTTGAAGACCCCGGCCTGGCGGCCGATGGAATAGATGGTCTTGGAGGTCATGACATTGGCCAGCACCCGACCGCTGCGGGTGTCGATGGCGCGCAGATTGACCGTCACCTGATCCACCCGGTATTCCTCGGACAGGCCGATGCCCAGGTAGCGCGCCCCTTCGCCGCCGCTGCGCACGTTGGTGTCGTAGGCCACCACGCCGCCTTCGAGCAGCAGGTTGGCCGCCTGCAGCGACGGCAGCGCCTGCTGCAGATTTTCCGGCAGGTCCGGCTTGTTCTGGGTGGCGCGGATGATCTTGCGCTCGGTCAGCAGATTCTGCAGGCCCTCGCGTTCGAGCACCACGAACCAGCCGCTGGCCTGCAGGGCGTCCACCAGCATGCTGCCGGCGCCCTGGGTGACGGCGGTGGAAAAGGAACTGGCCGGATTGGGCTTGTATTGCCCGGTCTGGTCGCGGAAGCCGTAGACGGCGGCCACCAGCGGACCCTTGGGCGGCGGCAGCGCCAGCAGGTCGTAGTAGGTGGAGGCACGCGGCGTCAGGGTCGGCGCGGCGTTCTGTTCGGCGGGCATGGGATCGCGCACGCAGCCGGTCAGGACGAGGGCGGCGGTCAGGGCCGCCGCCAGGGAAAAGGCGTTCATGGCAGGCATCCGTGCTCAGGGTTGGTTGAAGCCGTTGACGGAGATTTCCGAAATCTCCCCGGTACCGCGATCGGTGATCTGCACGGTCAGGTTGCCGGAGTCGTCGACGATGTTGACGATGAACTGGTCGGTGGAGATGGTGCCCGAGTTGCCGTCCTTGATGTCGGTCAGCACCTGGGACAGCAGCCGCGATTCCAGCTGGCTGGTGAAGCGCTCGAGGGGCGACTGGCTGCTGGCGCTGCTGCGCAGGTCGGGATCCTTGTGGCGATCCTGGGCGGTGGCGTTGTTCAGCAGGTAGGTGCCGTTGAGCGGATTGCCGCCAAAGGACGGATTCACCGGCGTATAGACCAGTTCGGTCGCCATGGCCGGGGCGACGCCCAGGGTGCAGAGCAGGGGCAGGGCCTTCCAGGCGTGCGCGTTCATAACTCGTCCTTTTCCATGTCGAAGGTGTCCTGCAGCAGATTTTCCAGGCGGCGTCGGGTGATGCCCTCGTGGACCTGGTCCGCCGCGGCGTAGGCGGCATCCTTGAGTTCGCTGTTGTTGGGCGGAATGAACTGGCGATAGAGCAGCCGCTGTTCGTACTCGACCCAGACCAGGCTGCCCCAGCGCGCCGACGGCCGTTCGCGCACCACCAGGTTGAAATCCAGGTCGGTGGTGTCGGTGAGGCGGTCGGCGAAATGGCGATAGAAGTCGTGGCCGAAGCGGGAGATGGTGTTGTCCACCAGCAGTCCCTGGATCAGCTCGCCCTCGGCCCGCAGCGGTCCGGCCAGCAGCAGGCCGAACAGCAGCCAGACCGCCTTCATCCCGGCAGGTCCTGCCCGGCATGGAAGCGCAGCGCCGCCTCGGCGCGATTGGCCGCGCCGGTCTTGCGCAGCAGGTTGTGCATGTGGCTCTTGACCGTGTGGGTGCTCAGGCACAGCGTCTCGCCGATGGCGGCATTGGAGAGCCCGCGACCGACCAGCCGGAGGATCTCCCGCTCGCGGCGGGTCAGGCCGTCGGCGGCGATGCTCGGGCGCTCGCGGGAGCGGCGCAGCAGGTGGGCCAGGATGGCGCGGGGCAGCCAGTCCTCGCCGGCCAGCAGGGCGCCCAGTCCCTGCAGCAGCTGGTCGCGACTGGCCTGGGGGGCGAACACGCCCTGGATGGCGGGAAAGCGTTCGACCCAGGGCAGCGCCTGTTCGACGCTGGCATTGAGAAAGGCCACCGTGACCGCCGGCGTCAGGCCTTCCAGCCAGCGCTCCAGCGCCGGCTCGGGCACGCTGCCGAGATCGACCAGCACCAGGCCGGCGTCGCCGGCTGCGTCCAGCTCGCGGGCGCAACTCAGCTCGATGCCGTGGCGTTCTTCCAGAAAGGGTTTGAGCAGTTCTGCCAGGAGGACGTTTCCTGTCGTCAGGCAGACCTTGCTCGCAGGTATCGCGCGCATGTCCATATGGGCTGTCTCATCATCCGTTGCGCGAACGCTGAGACAAATCGCCGGGAGCGACAAGAAAAAATTGACCGATTTCCAGCGACTTAACGGCTCTGTGGACCGCTTGGCAGATTACCCGTCGACCAGCCGGCGGCAGCTAGCTCCAAAGACTTAGCTCTCCGGATTGAGGCGCGAAAACAGGCGCGCCGGATGCCGGAGCGCCTGGGCCGAGGATCGTCGCCTCAGCGGGTGAGGGTGACCTTGCGCAGGTGGCGCGGCTGGTCCGGGTCCTGGCCCCGGGCCTCGGCCAGCAAGGCGGCCATGCGATAGAAGCTCTGGATCGCCAGCAGGCCGTCCAGGTCCGGATGGCCGGCGACGGCGAGGGGCAGGTCACGCTCGGCCACCTCGTCCGGCGCGGCCAGCAGCACCCGGGCGCCACGTCCGCGCAGGTCCCGCGCCAGGTGCAGCAGACCGGCCTGCTCGGGCCCGCGCAGGGCGAAGATCAGCAGCGGATAGCCGCGCTCCACCAGCGCCAGGGGGCCGTGCTGCAATTCCGCGCCGCTGAAGGCTTCGCCCTGCAGCGCCGAGGTTTCCTTGAGCTTGAGCGCGGCCTCCTGGGCGATGGCGAATCCCGGTCCGCGGCCGACCACCATGCAGCGTTCGGCGTCGCGCAATACCGGCAGTGCCGGCGCCCAGCTCAGTTCGGCTGCGCGATCCAGCGCTTCGGGCAAGGCCGCGCCGGCAGCCAGCAGGGTCTCGTCCTGCTGCCAGTGGGCGATCAGCCGGGCCGCGGCGGCCAGGGTGGCGATAAAACTCTTGGTGGCGGCGACGCTCTGTTCGGGTCCGGCTTGCACGCCGATGGCGTGGCGGCAGGCCAGGGCCAAGGGCGAATCGATCTCGTTGACCAGGGCGGCGGTGCGGGCGCCGTAGCGATCCAGGGCGGACAGCGTCTCGATCAGATCGGGACTGCGCCCGGACTGGGAAAAGCCCAGGGCGAGCTGGCTTTCGACGCGCAGCGGCGCCTGGCGCAGGGTCACCAGCGAAGGCGGCAGCGACAGCACCGGCAGTCCCAGGTGGGCCATGGCCAGGTAGGCGAAATAGCTGGCGGCATGGTCCGAACTGCCGCGCGCCACGGTCAGCGCCAGCTGTGGCGGGTGGGCTCTGAGGTCGTCGGCTAGCGCCGCCAGGGCCTGGTCGATGGTCGCCAGTTGGCGAGCGACCGCCGCGCCGCTGGCGGCGGCTTCTGCGAGCATGAGCGAGGTCAAGAGGGTCTCCTTGCGCGAACGCCTAGGGTCGCACTCTGCCACTCCTGGCCAGGCGCGACCAGCCGACCTTGGTCAGTCCCCGTCGTCCGCCGCGCCACCGGTGAACTGCAGGTCGTGCTTGCGCAGCTTGTCGGACAGCGTCTTGCGCGGCAGGCCCAGGGCTTCGGCCAGGCTGCGCAGGGAGGCGTGGGGGCGGGCCAGTTCGCGCTGGATGAGTTCGCGCTCGAAGGCCTCGACCTGCTCGCCCAGCCCGGCCGCGAGGGCGGCTGCCGCGGGTGCCGCCGCCGTGGAAGCGGCCACGGGCGTCGCCGTCATGGGCGCCAGGGGCGCATAGGCGCTGTTGTCCAGCGCCAGCTCCAGCCCCAGGGCGAAACGCTCGGCGGCGTTCTGCAATTCGCGCACGTTGCCCGGCCAGCTGTGGGCGATCAGGGCGGCGCGCTGCTCGGCATCGGGCTCGCGCAGCGGGGTACCGTGGCGCTGGGCGGCGGCCAGGACGAAGTGACGGAACAGCGGCAGGATGTCTTCGCTGCGTTCGCGCAGGGCGGGGATGCGCAGGGTGGCGACATTGAGCCGGTAGTAGAGGTCGGCGCGGAAGCGGCCCTGGTCGGCGGCCTGGCGCAGGTCTTCCTTGGTGGCGGCGACCACCCGGATGTCCAGCGGGATCTGCTGGTTGGAGCCGAGGCGCTCGACCTTGCGCTCCTGCAGCAGGCGCAGCAGTTTGACCTGGACATCCAGGCTCATGCTCTCGATCTCGTCGAGAAAGAGGGTGCCGCCGCTGGCGTATTCGAATTTGCCGATACGGCGCTTCTGGGCCCCGGTGAAGGCGCCCTGTTCGTGGCCGAAGAGTTCGCTCTCCACCACGGATTCGGCGAGGGCGCCGGCGTTGATGGCGACGAAGGGGCCGTCGCGGCGATTCGACAGGTCGTGCAGGGCACGGGCCACCACCTCCTTGCCGGCGCCGGTTTCGCCATGGATCAGCACATCGGCCTGGGTCGCGGCGAGGGCGCCGATTTGGTCGCGCAGGCGGGCCATGCCCGGGGTCTGGCCGATCAGCCGGGTCTGGAGTTCATGGCGCTCGGCGAGGGCCAGGCGCAGGCTGCGGTTCTCCAGTACCAGGTGGCGGGCGCCCAGGGCGCGGCGCACGCTGTCGATCAGGGCGTCGTTGGCGAAGGGCTTTTCCAGGAAGTCATAGGCGCCGGCGCGCATGGCCTGGACCGCCAGGGGCACGTCGCCGTGGCCAGTGATCAACACCACCGGCAATTCGGCGTCGCGCTGGTGCAACTGGGCGAGCAACTCCAGGCCATCGATGCCGGGCATGCGGATGTCGCTCACCACCACGCCGGGCCAGTCGCGCACGGTGGCCATTTCCAGGTCGCGGGCATCGGCCAGGGTGGTCACCTTGAAGCCGGCCAGGTCCAGGGTCTGGCTCAAGGCCAGGCGCAGGTGGGCGTCATCGTCGATCAACAGGATCTGGCTGGCAGGGTCGAAGGGGGGCAGGGCGCTCATGGCAAGGAACCTAAGGTAAGGGGCTGCACGGTCAACCGCGGACTTCTTCCTGGGGTACCGACGCGACCCCGGGTTTGCCGTGCAGCAGATAGAGGCGCACCTCGGCGCCACCGTCGAGATGGTTGGACAGGTGCAGGTGGCCACCGAGGGTCCGCAACAGGTTATCGCAGATCGCCAGACCCAGGCCGAGCCCCTGGGCGGTGGCCTTGGTGGTGAAAAAGGGTTCATGGGCGCGGGCCAGGGCCTCGCCGGAGAAACCCGGACCGTTGTCCCTCAGGATCAGGGTCACGCCGCGCTCGTCGATGCTGGTGGTCAGCCACAGCCGGCGGGTGCTGGTCTTTTCCGCCAGGGCGTCGAGGGCATTGCTCAGCAGGTTGCTGATGATCTGCCGCAGGCGGGTCTCGCCGGCCTGCACCCACAGCGGCGCATCGGGCAGGTCGCGGATCAGCTCCACCTGCATGGCCCGGCGCCGCGCGGCGACTAGCGCCAGGGCGTCTTCCAGGGCGCCCTGCAGCACCACGCTCTCCGGCGCGCGGCGGGCGCCGCGGGCATAGGCCTTGAGGTGGGCGATGATGTTGGCCATGCGCGTGGTCAGCTCGCCGATCAGCTTGAGATTGCCGCGGGCATCGTCCAGGCGATCGTGGTCGAGCAGCACCACGGCGTTTTCCGTGTAGCTGCGGATGGCCGCCAGCGGCTGGTTGAGTTCGTGGCTGATGCTGGCGGACATGGTCCCCAGCGCCGACAGCTTGCCGGCCTGCACGGCTTCGTCCTGGGCGCGCATGAGTTCGCGCTGGGCCTGCTCGCGATCGTGCACCTCCTGCTGCAGCCGGGCGTTGAGCGTCTGCAGGTCGCGGGTGCGTTCCTCCACGTTCAGCTCCAGGTCGCGCTTGGCCCGGGCATCCAGCGCCAGGCGCTCGATGAAGTGGCGCCGTCTCAGGGTCATGACCACCAGCAGCAGGAGCAGCGCCAGCAGGGTGGCCGCGCCGACATAGAGGGCGCTGCGCACCTGGCGCTCGACCATCTCCCGCGGCGCCAGGATCTGCGCGTTCCAGCCCACTTCGTCGAGATTGCGGGTCTGGGTCAGCCAGTCGCCGGGCACCAGGGTCAGGGGCGCCGGATTGGTGGTGGGGTAAGGCCGGTTGGCGTTGACCTGCTCGCGCTGGCGCTCGTCCAGCGGATGGGTGGCGCGAAAGCGCCAGGCGTCATGGGAGGTGAGGATGACCACGCCCAGGTCATCGGTCACCAGCAACTGCTCGGGCGCGTTGCCCCAGAGCTTTTCCGCACTGTCCAGATCGACCTTGACCACCACCACGCCGATGGCGCGCGCGCCGTCACGCACGGCGGCGGCGAAATAGTAGCCGCGCTTGCTGGAGGTGGTGCCCAAGCCGAAGAAGCGCCCCGGCTGGCCCTGCATGGCCGCCTTGTAATAGGGCCGGAAGGAGAAGTCGCGACCGACGAAGCTGTCCGCCTGGCGATAGTTGGAGCTGGCCAGGCAGGTGCCGTCGTCCTGCATCAGGTAGATGACATCCGCCCCGGTGCGCTGGCGGATGTCTTCCAGCATCTGGCTGGCGGCGTCCTGGGCGCTGCCGTCACGCTGGCCTTCCAGGGCATGGCGCAGCACCGGCAGATCGCCCAGCAGATCCGGCAGCACCTCGTAGCGTCTCAGGGTGCCCAGCAGGTTGGCGACATAGAGGTCCAGCGTCTGGCCGTTCTGCTCGGCCAGTTGCGCCTCGTAATAGTGCTGGGCCGCATAGCGCAGCGGAATCAGCAGCAGCGTCAGGCCCAGGGCCAGCAGCAGCAGGCTGCTCCAGCGGGGGCGCTTGGGGAGATGAGGACTCTTGGGCATACGCGGCTACGGTAAGGGGGCGTCTCGGCATTATGCCCAAGCCGGGCCCCCGACGAAGGGGTTGCCAGACTGTTAACGCCTTGGCAGCCGATTGAAATATCTTGTTACCAATGGCCCTGGCTGTGGAAGGGGACACGGTTTTGCCGGGCGAAAGGCGGCTAACTGGGGCTGCAATCAGCCACCGAAGGAGTGACTTCCATGAAAAGCACCACCCTCTGCCTGACCCTCGCCGGCCTGCTGGCCACCTCCGCCGCCTTCGCCCAGACGGCGCCCGCCGATCCGGCAACGCCGCCTGCCGCGACGAGCAGCAGCCCGGCCAAGACCGGCAAGCAGACCACCACCCACCACAAGAAGGTGGCGCACAAGAAGGTCCATAAGGCCAGCCCCAGCGGCAGCTGATCCGCGGCGCGGCACCTCCCCGCGGGGGAGGTGCCTAAAGGTGAGTGCATCCGTCCAGAGGAGTCCTCCCATGCGTACCTCTTCCCTGCTCTGCGCCCTGATCCTGGGCCTCAGCCTGTCCGGCGCCGCCCTGGCCCAGACCAGCCCGACCAATCCCCCGGCCACCCCCGCGCGACCCGATCCCACCAGCACCCATGGCATGGAAAAGGCGCCCAGCACCGGCGTCGGTGCGGCAGACAACGGTTCCAGCAGCGGTTCGGGCAGCGATACCGGCACCGATCACGTGAAGAAGCCCAAGAGCCAGCACAAGGATCACTGAGGCATCCGCCCATTCCCTCGGGGAATGATCCAATGAGCAAAGATCGCTTGAGCAGCCCGTGCGGGCATGTCGAAATCGGCTTCTAGCCTGAGCCAGGAGCCGCTCCCATGACCGCCGCGTCGCTGCTTTCCCCGGATCTGATCCGCACCCGCTTTTCCCAGGCCATGTCGGCGATGTACCGCCAGGAGGTGCCCCAGTACGGCACCCTGCTGGAACTGGTCGCCGAGGTGAACGCCGGACAACCGGGCTTCGCCGGAGATTCCGCGGAGCGCCTGGATCTGGAGCGCCATGGCGCCATTCGCGTCGGCACCGCCGCCGAGCTGGCCACCCTGCGCCGTCTGTTCGCCGTGATGGGCATGCAGCCGGTCGGCTACTACGATCTGAGCGTGGCCGGGGTGCCGGTGCATTCCACCGCCTTCCGCCCGGTGGAGCCGGCCGCCCTGCAGGTCAATCCGTTTCGCGTCTTCACCTCGCTGCTGCGCTTGGAGCTGATCGAGGACGCCGAGTTGCGCCAGCTGGCCGAAGGGGTGCTGAACGCGCGGCGCATCTTCACCCCGGGCGCACTGGAGCTGATCGAGCGCGCCGAAGCCCAGGGCGGACTGACGGATGCCGAGGCCGCTGCCTTCGTCCAGGAAGCCCTGGAGACCTTTCGCTGGCACCGCGAGGCCAATGTCGACGCCAGTCTCTACCACCGCCTGCACGATGCCCACCGACTGATCGCCGACGTGGTCTGCTTCAAGGGGCCGCACATCAACCACCTGACCCCGCGCACTCTCGACATCGATGCCGTCCAGGCGCAGATGCCCGCCCGCGGCATCGCGCCCAAGGAAACCATCGAAGGCCCGCCCCGCCGCCAGTGCCCCATCCTGCTGCGCCAGACCAGCTTCAAGGCCCTGGAAGAGCCCATCCTGTTCCAGGGCGAGGTCCAGGGCTCGCACACGGCGCGCTTCGGCGAGATCGAACAGCGGGGCATCGCCCTCACGCCGGCCGGTCGCCAGCGTTACGACGAGCTGCTGCAAGAGGTCCGCCAGCGCAGCAAGGCGGCCGGCAGTGACTACGCAACGGTATTGGCCGAGGTGTTCCAGGCGCTGCCCGACAACTGGGACGAGCTGCGCCGTCAGGGTCTGGCCTGGTTCCGCTATCGCGCTGCGCCCGGTAGCCAGGCGGCTAGCGATAGCCGCGATCCCGAGGCCCTGATCGCCGCTGGCCAACTCCTGGCCGATCCCATTACCTATGAGGACTTCCTGCCGGTCAGCGCCGCGGGCATCTTCCAGTCCAACCTGGGTGCCGGCAGCCAGCAGGAATACCAGAGCGGCGGCAATCGCGCCGCCTTCGAAGCCGCCCTGGGTGCGCCGGTGCTCGACGAGATGGCGCTGTACGAACGTCAGCAGCAGGACTCCCTGGACGCCGCCCTGGCTGCCCTCGGCCGCCCCGCCTAGAATGGCGGCTCCCGCGTCGGCGGCCCCCGGCCCCGACGCCCNCCCCCGGCAGGCAGCCACGATGTTCACCAAACTCGATCCGACCGACTGGCAGCTCATCCACCTGCTGCAACAGAACGCCCGCGCCTCCAACGCAACCCTGGCCCGCCAGCTGGGCCTGGCGCGCACCACCGTGGTCACCCGCCTGGCGCGCCTGGAGCGCGACGGCATCATCCAGGGCTACGGCCTGCGCCTGGGCTCCGAACTGGAACAGGCCGCCGTGCGCGCCTACTGCGCCATCAGCGTCCTGCCGCGCAGCACCGCCGGCGTCATCCGCGCCCTGGAAAAGATGGTCGAGGTCGAGGAAGTCTCCTCGGTCAGCGGCCAGTTCGACTACCTGGCCTTCCTGCGCTGCACCACCCACGAAAAGCTCGACGAACTGCTCGACCGCATCGGCAACCTCGACGGGGTCAAGCAGACCCAGACGTCGATCATTTTGAATCGGAAGATCGATCGGCGGGGTGGACTTTGATGGTTATTGATGCAGCGATCTGTATTCCGCACTACTTTTCATCGCAGCGATAGCGTTATCCAGCGTAGCGTTCCCATCGGTGATCTGCTGTATCCAGTAGTTCAGTCCCGCCCCATCCGGCTCTCTGCCCAAGTAGGTCCGATAGGCCTGAACTACTCCGTCACGTGCTACGGTCATGGCTTCCTCGCTATGCAGGAGTGCTGATTTCACCTGTTCGCGCGTCATCGTTCCGGAGTTGAGCAGTCCAGCCCAGTAGGCCAGTCCGGCTTGATCGGCAATGCGACCCATGTAGCTGTTATAGAGCTGCCAGACATAACTGCGATTTTGGTATTCGCCACTATTGAAGAAAGAATTGATTACCGCTGCGAGCGACATGGTTCCGCTGTCTAGCAGCCCGGTCCAATAGCTCAAGCCTGCAGGTTCCGCCTCTCTTCCCAAGTAGTCGATATAAAGCTGCTTCACCGTGCCGGCGTAAGCACTGTTTGCGTTTGGTTTAGCAACCGCACCCTGGGTTATTTGGACAGGCCCGATGCCTGTGCAACTGGTGTCATCAAGGTATTTCCTAAGGGTTGGCCATTGCGGTCGTTCTACCCCGTTGATTGGTTCTACCGACAGGTTGTAGTTGGCCCATCCAGGACCTGCCGCCCAATAAGTGGCCGGCATACAATTTTGCTTCAGATAGGCCAGCATGTTGCCCATGATGACGTTCCAGCGACTATCCGAGTCCGGTACGCCAAACTCACCGATCATGCCACGCTTGCCATTCTTCTTTAGCCATTCGACGAATGGTTTGACCCGCTCCACGCCAAAATTATCGCCGTAGGCTGCGGCGCTTGTGTTGGCGTAGTTACCACCGCCGCCTACACCATCAAAGTACACGTGCGCCTGATAGATCAGGTTGTTTGCCGGGTCTTTGAGTCCCAGCAACGTATCGTTCCATTGCGGCCAACGGGTGGCCTCGGCCCAACCGTTGCCTTCGATCATGATGGGGCGAACCGAATCGATGGATCGAACGCCGTCGATACCGTACTGCGCTGCAGTTGCCCACTGAGCCACCGCATCATGCGGCTCGTTCATGATGTCGTAGGCATACAGCGACGACTGGGTGCCCCAGCGTTGAGCGATGCGAACGAGTACATCTTTGTAATGCATATAGGACACGTTGCCTGTGCCTATCACTACACCGCGATAGCGCATGTAGTTATGCAGGTCCAGGATGATCTTGATGTCGTACTTTTGCGCGTAGTTGAAGGTGCGATCGATCAGAGCCGCATAGGTAGCGTCCAGTGGGCCGCCTAGCACGGGTTGTAGCCGTTCCCAGAGAATGGGGAAGCGAATCAGCTTGACCCCTCGGCCGCTCCACTGACTGAAGTAGCTTTCTGTAGGAAAAATGTAGTGGGTGCCGTTCACCCCCGGCAGGACCTGCGAGGCAAACCCGGCTCCCGATAGGTTCAGTCCCAGCAGGCTGACCCGCTCCGCCCGTGCAGGGCCGGCCATGAAGGCTGACAGCATGGCTAAGATCAGGGCTGTACTGAGTCGGAAGATGTTCGAGCAGAAGAAAGAAGATGCCATGAGAGATCGCCCGGGTATCGTCTCGGCGGTACGCGGATTGCCGAGCCGGTTGGCAGTGGAGATAGCATTCCCCTGCGGAGCCGTACCGCGTGACCAGGCATCCCCGGGGAGCCTAGGCGTATCTGACGTTAGATCGAACTTCTTTAATCCGAGGCGATGAGCGGTTACTGCCAGCATGAGGAGGTGGCAAGGCGGACGACAGGAAACGCTGGGCTGGGACGATGTAGAAAAAAGCTACTTAAGCTGAAACCCTTCGCAAAACGCGATAGTCAGAGGTCGCTGGATTTTGAAACCGTGGTGTTTGGGCCCCTTGGCTCCAGCGCTGGGTTAACATACGGCGCGCCAAAGCTCCTACCGGGCTAGACCGTTTTCATGGCACTGCGCCACCTTCTCGAAGGTCCGCGGTGAATTCTCTGTACCAACGGACACCTGCCGCCGCGACCAGCACAGCAGACCTCTGGCTCAGAGAAGGTAGGGAGCAGCGGCTCACGAGAGTCCTGCCGACACGTTATGCCGTAGTGTGATCGGCGCTGCGCTCTGTAATTCGAAGGGAAGACCATGCTATCGATGTTGTTGAGCCTGTGGAGATACCGGGGATTCGTTCTCTCCTCCATTCGCAACGAGTTCTCGACACGCTTCGCCCGTAGTCGCCTAGGTGGGCTGTGGATGATCATTAATCCGCTGGCTCAGGTTGCCATCTATGCACTGATCCTTTCCAACGTCTTGGCGACCAAACTGCCTGGGCTGAACAACAGCTACGCCTATGCGCTTTACCTGATGGCCGGAATGTTGGGTTGGAGTCTTTTCTCAGAAGTCATCAACCGCTGCCTGACCCTGTTTGTCGATCAAGGCAACCTGCTGAAGAAGATGAGTTTTCCTCGGATCACCTTGCCTGTGATCGTGATGGGATCAAGCCTGCTCAACTACGTGCTGCTCTTCGGTGCTTTGCTGGTGGTGTTCGCCTTTTTCGGCAAATTTCCTGATCTGCTCATGTTATGGCTCATACCCCTGACCCTTGCCATCTTGGCGCTTGCTGTCGGAATCGGTCTGATTCTTGGCGTGCTCAACGTGTTCGTTCGTGATGTCGGCCAGGTCGTGCCCATCGTGCTCCAGGTGTGGTTCTGGTTCACCCCAATCGTCTATCCCGCCAACATCATTCCTGAGTATCTCAAGGGCTTCATGGGTAACAATCCCTTGTTTCCTATCATCACTGGTTATCATGACGTATTGGTTTACGCGCGCGCG
Source organism: Pseudomonas sp. MOIL14HWK12:I1 (assembly GCF_000510705.1). NCBI lineage: Bacteria > Pseudomonadati > Pseudomonadota > Gammaproteobacteria > Pseudomonadales > Pseudomonadaceae > Pseudomonas > Pseudomonas sp. MOIL14HWK12:I1. The sequence continues at coordinate 539,674 of NZ_AZNY01000003.1, forward strand.
CCCGATCTGCTGCAGATCTATCCCTCCTGCTTGATCGCTTGCGGCCTCCTCCTGCTTGGCCTACTCATGTTCCGCCGCGCGGCGCCGGAAATGGCGGATGTACTATGAGCTTGCTCAGTGTTTCCGGCCTCGGGAAATCCTATCGTTCCTATCGTTCTGAGTGGCTCCGCTTCGCGCGCTGGCTCTACCTTCCGGTCAAGCCCAGTGCTGAAAACTGGATCATTCGGCACATCAATTTCTCGATAGAGCCTGGTGAGGCTATTGGCATCGTTGGGCAGAATGGTGCTGGCAAATCCACGCTGCTCAAAATGATCACCGGTACGCTCCAACCTAGCGAGGGCACCGTGACGTGTCGCGGGCGAATTGCCGCCATCCTCGAACTGGGTATGGGCTTCAACCCTGAGCTGACCGGAAGGCAGAACGCCTATCATGCGGCCGGCCTGATGGGGTTCAGCAAAGAACAGATCGATTCAGTTATCGATTGGATTGATAGCTTTGCCGAGATTGGATCCTATTTCGATGCGCCCGTCCGTACCTATTCAAGCGGTATGCAGATGCGAGTGGCTTTTGCCGTGGCCACTGCCTTTCGGCCGGAAATCCTCATCATCGACGAGGCCTTGTCAGTCGGCGACGGCTATTTCCAGCACAAGAGTTTCGACCGCATCCGCGAGTTCCAGCAACAAGGCACCACACTGCTGATTGTCTCTCACGATCGTAGTGCGATTCAGGCTCTATGCAGCCGTGCCGTTTTGCTCGACAAAGGGACCATCATCAAAGATGGGAATCCTGAAGAAGTAATGGATTTCTATAACGCGCTGATTGCCGAAAAGGAAGGTACTAGCGTCACCGTGCAACACCTCGACAATGGCCGGGTACAGACGCGCTCTGGCAGTGGCGAGGCCAGCATCCTTGCAGTCGATGTCTTCAATTCCGCCGAGCAGCCGGCGGAATTCATCCGGGTAGGCGAAATCGCTTCATTGCGCATTAAGGTGGCGGTCTCGGTGGCACTCCCCGAGTTGGTGGTGGGCTACATGATCAAGGATCGTCTCGGGCAATCCGTCTATGGCACCAATACCCATCACCTGGGATGCAAACTCGAGGCGCTCGAAGCGGATACGGAGATCGAGTATCGCTTCAACTTTGCAATGAACCTTGGTGTTGGCTCCTATTCGGTTGCCGTTGCCCTCCATACGGCCGATACCCATCTGGCGCAAAACTACGAGTGGCGCGACTTGGCCGCGGTGTTCAACGTCGTGAACATGGACCGCGAGGAATTCGTCGGCCTGACCTGGATGCCACCTGAAGTGGAGCTCGTGCGATGAGCGGAAATTTTTACCGTGCTTTCGAAGATCGACATCGCGGCTCCCGCGCGCTGATCAAGCAACGCCTTCGCGTATATGAACCCTTCCTGCAGGCGCTTAAGGAAGCCGATGAAGCCTGTCCGGCACTCGATATCGGATGTGGTCGTGGCGAGTGGCTTGAACTGCTGATCGAGCAGGGCTTCCAGGCCCAGGGGGTCGACCTCGACGACGGTATGCTCCAGGCCTGTCGCGACAGAGGACTGCCAGCAGTTCAGGGCGATGCCTTGAGTGCATTGCAAGTGCTGCCGGCGGAGAGTCAGATCCTCATTTCTGGTTTTCACATCGTCGAGCACATACCCTTCTCGGTACTTCAAGAGCTGGTAAGTGAAGCGCTGCGCGTCCTCAAGCCTGGAGGGCTGCTGATTCTTGAGACGCCGAATGCGGAAAATTTGGTAGTGGGGACCAACAGCTTCTATCTCGACCCTACCCACGAGCGCCCGCTTCCTCATCAATTGCTCAAGTTTCTTGTCGAATACAGTGGCTTCGCTCGCCAGAAAATCCTGCGCTTGCAGGAAGCTCCTCAAGTGAGAGAGACGGACCAGCTGCAGTTGCTGGATGTCCTGGGTGGATCCAGCCCTGACTATGCAGTGGTGGCGCAGAAGCACGCTGACAATAACCGCTATGAGGTCCTGACGTCGGCTTTCGATAAGGATTTTGGGGTTTCCCTAGGGGAGTTGGCACAGCGCTACGAGCAGCAACTTCAACATCGCTTTTGGGAAAGCCGAACTGAGCTGCAGGCCGTACGTAGCGAGATCCACGTCCTTAGCCAGCAACTGCATGACGCCAGTCGCTGGTCGAGCATCTTCGCTGAGCCGGTGACCTTGCTCAGTCGTGAGCTCGAGGCCGTGCAGAGCGCACGGCGGCAAGCAGATGAACAGCGGCAACACGCCGAGGATGCCCGACAGCAAGCGCACCGCGAGCTGGAATCCCTACGACAAGAGCTACAGGCTGCTCATCAAAGTGCTCACTACTGGCACACTCAGGCCAATACGCTGCAAGGGCAGAATAGCGCTTTGCTAAGCAGCACGTCCTGGCGACTGACCGCACCTCTTCGAGCAATTGCGTCGCGCGCCGGGCAGGTGCGTCAAGGCGCTCGGCCTAGTCCCTTAGCTTTGGCACGACGGGTCCTCAAACTCGGTATCCGGCCGCTGCTCAAATATCCGTGGTTCGTACGGCGGTTGAATATTCTTGTTGCTCGTTATCCAGGCCTCGCTAAGCGGATGCGTGGTGATCGGCAGGCTGTTGTGGTAGAACGCGCCGCCACCGCGCCGCATCAGAGCATGCCGATTGATGCCGCAGAACTGTCAGCGCGCTCGAAGAAGCTCTACGCCGCTTTCGTTAAACAGGATATGGAGAATCGTCCCTGATGCGCATCGTTATCGATCTGCAGGGTGCGCAGGCTGAAAATCGCAAACGGGGAATAGGTCGCTACTCGTTGTCTCTGGCCAAGGCCATCGTGGCCCAACGTGGAGAAGCCGAGGTTCTTATCGTCCTGTCGGACGCCTTTCCAGACACCATCGAACCCCTGCGCGCCGAATTCGCTGGCCTGCTCCTACCGGAGCAGATCAAGGTCTGGAGTTGTCCGCCTCAAACGCGTCAGCTCGGTTCGGCGACTTCCTGGGATAGAGAAGCGGCCGAGCTGCTGCGAGAGGCTTTTATCGCCAATCTCAATCCCAGCGTTGTTTTGGTCTGCAGCTTGTTCGAAGGCCTGGTGGACGAGGCGGTAACCAGTATCGGTCGACTATCGCAAAAGATCCCTACGGCGGTGGTCCTCTACGATCTCATTCCAATCATCTATCGCGATCTCTACCTGAAAGAGTGGGTGGTGGACAGGTGGTATGAGAACAAGCTCGGACACCTGCGCCGGGCTGAACTGCTGCTGGCCATTTCTCAATCTTCTGGCAACGAAGCCCAAACTTATTTGGGGCTGCCTGCCGAGCGTATCGTGACGATCTCCACGGCCGCCGATAGCCACTTTCAGGAGAGGGTGATACCCGAGCAGGAACGCGCTGAGTTGCAGGCTCGAGTCGGGCTGACTGGTGACTTCGTGCTCTATACCGGCGGCATTGATCACCGCAAGAACATCGAAGGTCTGATCCGTGGCTATAGTCTGCTGTCACCAAAGTTGCGTCAGTCCCTGCAGCTCGCGATTGTCTGTTCTGTTCAACCCGCGGAGCGTGAGCGCCTTGAGGCATTAGTCCGTAGCCAGGGACTCAAGCCCCATGAGGTCGTCTTTACCGGCTTCGTTTCTGAAGACGACTTGTTGCGGCTCTATAACAGCTGCAAGGTCTTCGTTTTTCCGTCTTGGCACGAAGGTTTTGGGCTGCCCGCACTAGAGGCAATGAGCTGTGGTCGGGCGGTAATCGCTTCAAACAGTTCAAGCCTGCCAGAGGTCATCGGTAACGAGGCCGCTTTGTTCGATCCGCGTAGCGACGAAGCCCTCGCCGACAAGCTAGGACAGGTTCTGACTGATGATGTATTTCGGGCGCAATTGCAAACTCATGCTCGCCAGCAGTCGCGTCGCTTCTCCTGGCAGCATTGTGCCGAACAGACGCTAACTGCTTTGCGCGCACTGGTGGCGCAGGGCAAACCCAGCCGGCCCAAGACGCGCCCTCGACTAGCCTACGTTTCGCCCTTGCCGCCGCTTCGTAGCGGTATCAGCGACTATAGCGCCGAGCTGCTGCCTGAACTGTGTCGTTACTATGAAGTAGAGGTAATAGCCGCACAGGATGAAGTGACGTCCGCCTGCATCGCCGGTAATTGCGCCGTGCGCGATGTCTCCTGGTTTAGACGCAATGCAGACCGATACGATCGCGTCCTCTATCATTTTGGCAACTCTGTATTTCATGAGCACATGTTTGCGCTGCTGGAGGAAATACCGGGCACAGTGGTGCTTCATGATTTCTTTCTTTCCGGCATTCTTGCGCATCTGGAGTGCCATGGCTTGCAGCAAGGCGTCTGGGTAAATGCGCTTTATGAAAGCCATGGGTACGCCGCTGTCATCGAGCGTCTCCAGGCTGAAGATACGGCTGACGTCGTTTGGAAGTACCCCTGCAACTATCCTGTGATTGCTAACGCCGAAGGCGTAATCGTCCATTCACAGAGCTCGCAACGAATGGCCGATGCCTGGTACGGCAGCACCGTTGCGCAGGACTGGGCCTGCATTCCACTCCTGCGTGTGCCCGATCTGCAGCTGAAACAGGACCGGGCGCTGATCCGCAAGAAACTGGGGCTTAAAAGCAGCGACTTCGTAGTTTGCAGCTTTGGTTTGCTTGGCCCCAGCAAGATGAACGACCGCCTGCTGAGCGCCTGGCTGCAATCGGCCCTTGCCCAAGACGACAACAACGTTCTGATTTTTGTGGGTGAAAATGACCAGGGCATCTATGGTGAGAAGATCCAGCGTGAGATTGCCGCCAGTGGTCGCAAACGCCATATTCGCATTACCGGCTGGACCGACGCCGAAGCGTTTGGTGATTATCTAGCTATCGCTGACGTCGGTGTTCAGCTCCGCACTCGTTCACGAGGCGAGACGTCGGCTGCCGTGCTGGACTGCATGAAATATGGTCTGCCCACCATCGTGAATGCCAATGGCAGTATGGCGGACTTACCAGCGGGCAGTGTTCTGATGCTGGACGATCAGTTCGCCGACGTTGACCTGGTACGCGCCTTGGAGCAGCTGCACCGTGATGCCGGATTGCGGCACGAGCTCGGTAAGCATGCTCGCTCTACTATCCTTACCCAGCATGCACCGCGCCTATGTGCTGAGCAGTATCACAAGGCAATCGAGGCCTTTTACGACAAGGCGAGTATCGGTGCGCCGGCGTTGGTCCGCCGCATCATGGCCGCTGGGGCTGAGCAGGTAGAAGGCGCCAGCTATCGCCAGCTCGCCCGAGCACTGGATCTTTCCCTCCCGCCGCCCTGTCATCAGCGGCAGATCCTGGTGGATGTCTCAGAGTTGGTGCAGCGCGATGCCCGTAGCGGTATCCAGCGTGTCGTACGCAGCGTGCTCCGCGAATGGTTGGAAAAGCCAGTTGAAGGCTATCGCATCGAGCCCGTTTACGCGGTCGCCGGTACCGCAGGCTATCGCTATGCGCGGCGGTTCGCGCTGGAATTCCTCGGTGGTCAACCGGTCCTGCAAGACGAGCCCATAACCTTCCGGGCGGGTGACATCTTCTTTGCATTGGATCTGCAGCCTGCTGTGGTGGCTGAACAGGCCGACCAGCTCAGACAGATGAAATTGATGGGAGTCAGGACCTATTTCCTGATCTACGACCTCATTCCCGTTCTACACCCACAGTACTTTCCGGAAGGCGCTCAGCCATTGTTTGATCGCTGGTTCTCGACGGTCATACAGGGTGATGGTGCTGTCTGTATTTCGCAGGCGACGGCTGATGCAGTTCGAATGCTTGTGCAGCAGCGTCGTCCAAACACAGCCTTCGCGCTTCGGGTATCGCATATCGGCGCCGACATCGAGGCCTCTTTACCCACCATCGGTCTACCGGATGAGGCTAATGCTGTGCTGAACCGGCTGACGGATAGTCCCAGCTTCCTGATGGTTGGTACCATTGAGCCGCGTAAAGGTCACCGGCACGTACTAGATGCCTTCGAGCAGCTCTGGCAGCAAGGTGAGAAGGTCAACCTGGTTATCGTCGGCAAGCAGGGATGGTTGGTGGAAGATGTCGTAGCACGGCTGACAGACCATCCTCAAGCCAATCAGCGTCTGTTCTGGCTACAAGGGATCAGCGACGAGTATCTGGAGCGCCTCTATGGCGTCAGTGTGTGTCTGATCGCCGCCTCTTACGAGGAAGGCTTTGGTCTGCCTCTGATTGAGGCCGCGCAGAAGGGTCTTCCAGTGCTTGCCCGCGATATCCCGGTTTTTCGCGAGGTCGCCAAGGACAGTGCCTACTATTTTGCTGTCGCAGACGGCCCCGGTTTGGCTGCTGACATTCAGGCTTGGCTTGCGCTTTATCGTGCAGGCACGCATCCGGACTCCCGCACCATGCCCTGGCTGACCTGGGCTGAAAGCGCGCGTACTACCCAAGAACTCATCATCGACATGTCTACGGAAAGCCGTGCGACATAATCACGGTCCGGCGGCTGGCAGTGCAGCCCAAGGGTCCAACGGAGAACGAAGAACCTCATGAAAGCTATCATCACCGGAATCACGGGCCAGGACGGCGCCTACCTGGCCCAACTGCTGCTGGAGAAAGGCTATACCGTCTACGGTACCTATCGCCGTACCAGTTCGGTCAACTTCTGGCGCATCGAAGAAGTGGGTGTCGCCGGCCATCCCAATCTGCACCTGGTCGAGTACGACCTGACCGATCTGTCCGCCAGCATCCGTCTGCTGCAGACCACCGAGGCGACCGAGGTGTACAACCTCGCTGCCCAGAGCTTCGTGGGCGTTTCCTTCGACCAGCCGGTAACCACTGCTGAAATCACTGGCGTCGGTCCGGTGAACCTGCTCGAAGCCATCCGCATCGTCAATCCGAAGATCCGCTTCTATCAGGCATCCACTTCGGAGATGTTCGGTAAGGTCCAGGCGATTCCGCAGATCGAGAGCACGCCTTTCTATCCGCGCAGCCCCTACGGCGTGGCCAAGCTCTATGCCCACTGGATGACCATCAACTACCGCGAGTCCTACGGCATCTTCGGCACCAGCGGCATTCTCTTCAACCACGAATCCCCGCTGCGCGGCCGCGAGTTCGTGACCCGCAAGATCACCGACAGCATCGCCAAGATCAAGCTGGGCAAGCTGGACGTACTGGAGCTGGGCAACCTCGACGCCAAGCGCGACTGGGGCTTCGCCAAGGAATACGTCGAGGGCATGTGGCGCATGCTGCAGGCCGACAAGCCGGACACCTATGTACTGGCCACCAACCGCACCGAGACCGTGCGTGACTTCGTCAGCCTGGCGGCCAAGGCCGTGGATATCCAGCTGGAATGGAAGGGCGAAGGCGACAAGGAAGAAGGTTATTGCACCCGTAGCGGCAAGAAGGTCGTGGCCGTGAATCCGAAATTCCACCGTCCCGCTGAAGTGGATCTGCTGATCGGCAATCCTGAGAAAGCCAAGCGCGAGCTGGGTTGGGAGCCCAAGACCACCCTGGAGCAGCTCTGCCAGATGATGGTCGAGGCTGACCTGCGTCGCAACGAACAAGGCTTTTCGTTCTAACTAAGGGGATAGGCATGCCAACCGCTCTGGTCACAGGCGCATCGGGTTTTACGGGACGCTATCTGATCCAGGCGCTCAAGGCGCGGGGATTCAAGGTAGTCGGATTCGGTAGTGGTACTACCGATGCGGATGTCACCCTGGCATGCGATCTCACCGACAAGGCAGCGGTCATCGCTGCCGTAGGTCAGGTGCAACCGGACTGGGTCGTCCATCTGGCGGCACTGGCCTTTGTCGGGCATGCCGATCAGGAAGCCTTTTACCGGGTGAACCTGTTCGGCACCTTGAATTTGCTCGAGGCGCTGGGCGCCCTGGAGCGTCAACCTCAGCGGGTGCTGATTGCCAGTAGCGCCAACATCTATGGGACTCCGGGCATCGAAGTGATCGATGAGTCGGTCTGTCCGGCGCCGGTCAATCACTACGCCTGCAGCAAACTGGCCATGGAGCATATGGTCGCTACCTGGTACGACCGTCTGCCCATCGTCGTCACTCGGCCCTTCAACTACACCGGGCCAGGCCAGGACGAGCGCTTTCTCATCCCCAAGATCGTGGGCCATTTTGCCCGCGGCGAACGCGTGATCGAGTTGGGTAATCTGGACGTGAGTCGGGACTTCTCCGATGTTCGTGACCTTGCGCAGGCTTACCTGGGGCTGCTGGACAGCGACCATCGCTCCAGTCCCGTCAATGTCTGCTCGGGTAGGGCAACGGCGCTACGCACCATCATCGAGATGATGGAGCGTATTGCCGGTTACTCGATAGAGGTCCGGGTCAATCCGGCTTTCGTTCGGGCTAACGAGATTCCGACGCTCCGTGGCAGCGATGTACGCCTGCGCGAGATCGTAGGAGATAGAGCGCTGATTTCGCTGGAGCAGACCCTCGAGGATCTGTACGTATCCTTGGGGGGTAGTCGTTGACGACGTTGAAGGTTGGGCTGGGGACGACGGTATGGTCTTCCGGGACGACCAAGGGACATCTCGATGGGATCGGTATCTATACTCAGTCGCTGTCCCAAGCACTCGAGGCGTGCCCGGACGTTCAGGTCAGGCCCTACACCTTCGGCGTGGATACGCCGACCCTGAGTTGTGGTGTAGCTGCGAGTCTGACGCCGCACTTTCCCAAGTTCGTCCTGAAGAACGCGCTGCTTGGCGCTGATCACAGGGTTGACCAGCGACTAGCGAACGAAGTCGATATCTTCCACGCGCCTGATCATCACATTCCGCGGCTCAAGAACGTGGCGATGGTGGCCAGCGTGATGGACCTGATTCCGCAGATTCATCCCGAGTGGGTCACGCTCAAGCTGCGCAGATTGAAGAACTGGCTGTTCAACCAGAGCGTGGGCTGGGCCGATCAGGTCATCACCATCTCGGAGTACAGCAAGAGAGACATCGTCAGACTGCTGGGCATTGCGGAAGAGCGGGTCCATGTCACGCCACTCGGCGTGGAGGGGCACTACTTCAGCCGGCAATCCGACGCCGCGCGTCAGGAGGCACTGCATAAGCATGGCCTGGAGCCAGGCTTCTTCCTCTTTGTCGGCACCCTGCAGCCGCGCAAGAACCTTGTGGCTGTCCTTGCGGCTCATGCCCAGCTACCCGAGGCGCTGCGCAAGCGGCATCCCTTGGTCGTCGTCGGGCGCAATGGCTGGCGTGCCGAGACCCTGGTCGAGGAACTGCGTGCTCTGGAGGCCAGGGGCGAAGGCAAATGGCTGGAATATCTGCCGCAGGATGAGGTCATTGCCTTGCTGCAGAGTGCGGCGGCCCTGGTATTCATGTCGTTGTTCGAGGGCTTCGGGCTACCGGCTATCGAAGCTTTCGCCGCGCGATGCCCCGTAATCTGTTCCAACACCACCTCCCTGCCAGAAGTGGTCGGCGAGGCAGCGCTGCAGGCCGATCCACGGGACTTCAAGGCCATAACCCAGGCTATGCTGGAAGTTCTCGATGATCCTTTAGCTGTGAGCCAACGAGTGGAAGAGGGCGAGCGCCGCGCTCGCGACTACACCTGGGGCGCCTGCGCTGCTCGGACGCTAGAGGTGTATCGCCTCGCCCTGCAAGGTCGCTAGGCTGTCACTTGGCCAGGGCTTCGCGATAGACCTCGATAAGCTTGCTGGCCATGATCTCGCTGCGAAAATGCGTCTCGAAGCGTGCCCGTGCGGCTTGTCCGTAGCGGGTCCGTAGCTCGGCATCCTCCCACAGTGTCATCAGCCCCTCGCGCAAAGCCGCAGGCTCCGGTGGCACACCGATCCCTGTCTGCCCGTTGAGGTTGATCTCACTCATGCCCGAGCCGATCTCGCAACTGAGCAGGGGTTTGCCGTACATGGCTGCTTCCAGCAGCGCCATGCCAAAGGCTTCGGAGCGCAGGTGCGAAGGAAACACGAAGCTCTCGCAACCCGCATAGAGCGCCGCCAGGTCTTCTTCGCTCTGGCGTCCCAGGAAATGGCAATTTCTGAGGCCCAGCCGCTCGCATTGCGCCCGCAGCGCTTCACCTTCCGGCCCGGCACCCACGATCGCCAGGGGGTAATCCAGCCCCTGAAGCGCTTCGAGCAACAGATGCAGACCTTTGTAATAGCGCAACACCCCTACGAACAGCAGATAGCGCGGCCCGAGGCGCTGGCGCCAGCTCGCAAGGCGCTGCGGATCTGCCTCCGGATAGCTGGCAGGGTCGAGGCCATAGGGGATCACCCGGACCTTCGTACCTAGACGCTGCAGGGTAGGGCTGGATTGGCGATAGGGTTCGGTGGCCGCTATGACGCAGGTCGCGTTGCTAAGGAAGCGTTGCATCAGGGGCGCATACAGCTTGAGCAGATGGCGTTGCTTGACGATGTCCGAGTGATAGCTCACCACATAGGGTTTGCCGGGTCGCGTCAACAGCTGCAATACGTCCATGAACGGCCAGGGAAAATGAAAATGCACCAGGTCGGCGGCGCGGGCCTCCTCGGCGAAGGCTCGAAAAGCGGTCAAGGAAAGACCCGTCGAGGCCAAGTCGACATCCTGTTTGACGCGGCGGACAGGAATGCCATCCACCTCCAGACGTTCCGGGACAGGCTGCTTGCTGAGCGTCAGGATTCGGTGATCGATTCCGAAGCCTCTTGTAGCCAGGCACATCTGCCGAATGACGTGTTCGATTCCACCGTGGGTGTCAGGCAGATAGGTCTTGAAGACATGCAGAATGCGCACGATCGATCTGAACTCAAAAGAAACGCACCCTAGCACAGGTGTCTAGTATGCAGTTTCGCGTTCTGATGCTAGGGATTCCAGACTTGTGGGCCGGCGCACCCTTTTTTATGGCTTTTTGCTATCAAAGCCATTGAACTTTTCTACCGAACGGTAGTGCTCGCCTGCGATTTGACGTTGAGATTTAATGAAATTCTTCTATCCTGACCTCGTCAAGAAGCTGGCGCCGTCACATAAGAAGTGTGATAGGGTTAGCACTTGACCAAGGCTCGGATGCATCTATCCGGGACTGTTAAGGAAATCGGTCACGGGCATTATGGATCAAATGGACGATTCACCCTTCACCTTCAAGACTCGGCTGCTCACCCTCGAGCCCGGTATGTATATCGTTCGATACGCATCCCAGGAGATCGCCGAGGAGCCTTGCCTTATCAGTCTCCAGCCTGCCCCCATCGGCAAGAGCTCGGTCGACTTCTTTCCTGGCGAAACGGTTGTCCGCAATACCCTTTCCCGTCTTGGCGACACGCTGATCGTGCGCGTCAAGAACGGCGCCGGAACCCTGCTTATCACCGAATACCAGCGTGCCGACCTACCGGTGCGCCAGGTCGATCTGCGTGTCGATCGGATCGATACCTCCGCTGACATCATTCGCTCCGAACAGCAGCGCAATGCTCCGGTTGTGGCCAACAAGGCTTTGGCGACCGCCGCACGAGTCGAGCGTAACGGCAATCCTATAGTGCTCAAGCTGATTGGCCATGTTCAGGCCCAAGGCGATGTCACGGCCAGCGAATGGGTCGGTAACGTCGAACAAGAAGCCCGTCTGGAGGGTTTCGCCATCGTCTGGCCCAACAAGCCTCAGGGCGTGGACGTTGCCTATAGCTGCAAGGTTGCAGATGTCCTGCAGCCCGCCGTTCTAAGCGGCAATTTTTCGGGTTCGCGCGGCAAGCGCGCACCTATTACCGCGGTGGCCATGGCTCTGGTCGGGCCGCGCCGCGCCGAATACGTTCTGGACGCCCAGGCGGTCTTTGCCGGATGCCCTCCGCAGGACCTCGTGGACGGTCAGGAAGTTACTGCCCAACAGGGGCAGGCCAAGCTAGTTGCTCTACATGTATCGATCACCCCCCGCATCGAGATGAACGCTGCCCGCTACCAGTCTCCCAGGGAAGATCTCACCCAAACCCCGCTTCATTCCGCGCAAGTCACGAACTGACGCGCGACCTAGGAGATTCTTTTCATGCAATACGATGCCGCCATTACCGCTTCTGCTCTGAACACCACCCTGACCTCCAACGCCGCTCTGAGCAGCAGCACCGTCGATGCCATTTCGACCCTTCTGAACCTGAGCAACACGACCGCCACTCTGCCGGTTGCAACCTCTACCGGTAGCAACCTGTCGGTCAACTTCGATGCCAGCGGTCAGATCGTCGCTCCGAAAGTGACCTTCTTCAGCGACCTGGGCGCAGCTGGTACTGACGTCACCGTGAGCATCCCCTCGGTTGTCGCCAACAGCTCGGCTATCCTGTTCAACACTGGCGCCAACGTGACTGCCGTCATCGGCAACTCCGCTGCCGTTACCCCGACTGCTGCCGTCGAAGGTTCGGATGCAGCTCGCGTGGTCGTGAGCGGTTCGGGCAACGACACCATCACCATCACCGACAACGTCAATACTTTCGTCGACGCTGGCGCCGGCAATGACAAGATCACCACCGCTGGTGGCAATGACACCGTTGTCCTGAACGGTGGCAACAACACGGTCAGCACCGGTGCTGGCAACGATGTGATCTACGCGGGTAACGGCGTCGACAAGATCGATGGCGGCGCTGGCTATGACGTCGTCAACGTCGGCAACCTGGCCAACTACACCGTTTCCGTATCCAACGGCAGCGTTGTGCTGAACAGCACCACTAGCGGTCAGGCAACTCTGACCAACGTTCAGTTCGTCGCCAGTGTAAACGGCACCGAAAGCCTCGCTATCGTCAACTCGCAGGCTGAAGGTATCGCCCTGCGTATGTTCGATGCAGTGCTGGGCCGTGACGCTGATGCCGGCGGTGCGCAGTACTACACCCAGCAAGTCAACGGTGGTACCAGCCTGTCCACCATCGCCAACAACTTCATCAACTCCGCTGAATACACTGCTGCCCACGGTAGCAACGTGTCTGATGCCAAGTTCATTCAGGACATCTACCAAGGTGCCCTGGGCCGTACCGCCGATGCGGAAGGTCTGGTGTTCTGGGCACAGCAGTTGGTAACCGGTCACACCCGTGCCGACGTAGTCGTAGGGATCGTCGGCTCTGCCGAATCCCAAGCTCACGACACCGGCGTCATCGTGGTCACCGGTCAGGTCTAACAGCACTTCGCTGACCTGAGACAAGACTTCCGGCCTTAGGGCCGGAAGTCTTTTTTAAAACGGTAGTACTCTGATCCACCTGGCTTTTCGCGGAGACCGATGCCCATGAGCCAATCGACACTCATGGAGCACTATCAGGCTCTGCTCCAGGCCGGACAGCCAGAAGAGGCTCAACGTCGTCTCGAACTGGCACTTCAGATTCCCGACCAGCGCCCAGTAGCACTGGTCTCCGCCGGTCTTGCGGCGCTCAATAGAGGCGCGCTGGATCAGGCTTTCCTGGCCTTGGCCGAAGCCAATACCAGTCTGGCCCGGCAGGGCGAAACGGCTGCGTTGCTCGCTCATGTGCTTCTGCAAAAGGGCGAGCCCCAAGCCGCCTACGATTTTCTCGCCGACCCGGCCAATCCTGCCCGTAATACTCCCGCGGTTCGGCTATTGCGTTTGCGTGCGCTCATTGCGCTACCGGGCGTCAAACCTGCGCAATTGGTCGAGCAGCTGCCCTACGTCAATAGCGCCGACGAACTGGCCGTGCTGTTGCAGCAACTGTCGCCACGGCGCTGGGGACACGTCGAATTCGATCCGGCCACCCAGGAAATTCGGGGTTGGGCTCTGGATACCCGGCATCCACAAACCCCGGTCAAGCTCACGTTGAAACTGGGCGATCGCCAACAGACCCTCGTTGCCAACCTGCCCAGTCCATTGCTGGCCAAGTCAGTCAATGGAGGGCGTCATGGTGGCATTCGCATCCGTTTGCCTGCTCCCCTCGGGCGTGTGCGCCTGTGCTGGGCGGATGGCAGCGAGGTTCTGGGCAGTCCCCTGGCGGCCGTCGAGCCCTTGCGGCCTATCCCAGTTGAAACACCGGTAGCGTCCATCGAACCGCTCGTGGATGTGCTCATTCCCATCTACCGCGGGCGTGAGGCATCGCTCGCCTGTATCCACGGCGTGCTCGATAGCCTGGACGCCAACCGGACCCCGATGAACGTGGTGGTGCTGGACGACGAAAGCCCCGAGCCGGAGTTGAGTCAGGCGCTGCGCGAACTGGCCGAGGCGGGCCGGATAGAGCTCCATCGCAGTCCGGCCAACCTGGGCTTCATCCGCAACATGAACCGGGGTATGGCGCTGCATCCTGGGCGCGATGTGGTGTGGTTGAACGCCGATGCGCGCGTCTGCGATGACTGGCTGGACAGGCTGCGCGATGCAGCCTACTCAGCTGCTGATGTAGCCACTGCCACCCCTTTCAGCAACAACGGCGAGCTGCTCAGCTTTCCGGAAAGCCGCAAGAGCCACGTCATGCCCACGCTGGACGAACAGCGTGCCCTGCATCGCCAGGCAGCTAGCGACCTGTCGGCGCCGCCCGAGATCGAGGTGGGTTGTGGCTTCTGCTTCTACATCAAGCGTCGCGCACTGGAGCAGGTCGGCCTGCTTGACGAGGTCCAGCTCAAGCGAGGTTATGGCGAAGAAACCGATTGGTGCCTGAGGGCCAAGGCCCAGGGCTGGCGGCACGTGGCAGCACAGCGGGCCTTCGTTGCGCATCGGGGCGGTGTTTCCTTTGGTGCGGAAAAGCTCGAGCGGGTGGCCTTCAACAACGCCATTCTCCGCCAGCGCTATCCTGGTGCAGAGCGCGCCTTCGAGCGCTTCTATCGTCACGATCCGCTCAAGCCCTACCGCCAGCGCCTGCAGCGCGAGCGACTGGCTGAGCTCGGCGCACAGCTGGCGACAGCCAAAAGCGACGCAGCCATCATCGCAACTGATCGACTGGATCTTCTTACGGCGCTGGGCGGCGACGGACCTGCCTTTGTACTGGCCTTTCGGCAGACGGATGCCGAGCTGAAGGTCAGCCTTCAGGTTCATGGCCAGGGGTTGCCGGTGCTCCTGGACTACCGTCTACCCGAAGATTTGGAGCAACTGATCACAGACCTGCAGCGGTTGCGGCCGAGCGCTCTGGACTACATTCAGCCGGAGCGCTGTCCCACCTTGCTGCAGACCCTGGCCGCACGGATCGGCGTACCCTATCGCCTGATCGATCCGGTCGCTGGTGATTCCTCCCAAGCTGCTGGCTTCCACGAGGCAGCTGGCGAACAGCGTGTGACCTTCGCCGCGCTCGCCACCGCGTTGCTGATGAGCAATCCCCAGGTCCCTGTGGCGGCGGGCGCACCTTTTGCGTCGCTCGACCAACCACCAGCCCAACGCCTGGGCAATATCCTGATCGCTGATTCCCTGGCAGATCCACGCCTGGCCCAGGCCTGGTTGCAGCTGGTTCGCCTGAGCCGGCGGCAGGGTCTGGCCTGCCGGTTCCTGCTTCTCGAGCGCACGCACTGGGAAAAGAGCCTGCTCGCCAGCGGTAATGTCAGCCCCTTGATCGAGCTACCCGGTGTCTCCCGGTCCCGGATACCTGCCCTGGCTGGCTGTACCCTGGCTTTGAGTCTCGAGGCCGCACCGGCCAGTGCCTGGTTTGCCCCTCAGATTGCCCGGCATACCGCTTTGCCCCTCTATGCACCCGCGGGTGCGGTCGCGACCGAAGCGGGCGCCCACCCCCTCAGTCTGCTGCCCGCGCCCCTGAATGCCCTGCTAGGCGACGCCCTTCCCGACAGGTTTCTCCATGACTGAACTCTCTCAAGCTCTCGCCCTGGTCACCGTGCAAGGTCAGATCCAAGGCCTTCACGGCAATGTACTGGAGGGCTGGGCCTTTGATCCTGCGCAGCCCGATCTGCGTCTGGCACTGGAGGTCGTCATCGATGGGGCTTCCGTAGCCTTGGTACGGGCGGATACCTATCAGCACGATCCGCTGGCCGGTGACGGCTTTCATGGCTTCGCTCTCCAGCTGCAGCCGGCCTGGCTCAGTGGAGCTCGGCGTATCGCCGTGCGGTTGGCCAACGAAGGCCCGTGGATCGGTGAACCCCTGGAGCTGCCCAACGAGAAGCCGCGCAAGGCCGAGGCTCAGGTACCGGGCAGTCAGGTCTGGTATGGCGGTGGTCTGGCCGTGGGCGGCTGGGTCTGGGATGACGCTACCCCGGGGCGTCACGTCGAGGTGAGGGCGCGCCTGGGCGATCAGATCGTCGCCCGTTGCCTGGCCGATCTGCACCATCCCGCCCTCATCTATCGCGCCGATGCCGATCATGGCTACAGCTTGGAGCTGCCTTGGCAATTCGGGGACGGCGAGCGTCGCGAAGTGCATATCGAAGACGATCAGGGCCGCCCCTTGCAGGGTAGCCCCATCACCGTCTGTTGCCACACCGATGGGCTCGGCGCACTGGTAGCCGCTCACTGGCCGGAGCAGGCCGATCCGGCACCCCGCGACCTGCTCATTCGCCTGGCGCGCGATTACGATCAGCGCTGCCCGCGTAGTGCCGGCTTCGGCCACTATCCTCAGTGGTTCGCTCATTACCAGCGCGCACCTCAGTATCCAGAAGCCGTGACCGGTAGCCGGATCGCCGTGCTGCTCCATGGGGACGCCGATGAAACCGAGCGGCAGGCGTGCCTGGACAGCCTGAGCCAACAACGCCTGCGACCTTTCACGCAGGCCGTCGCCGATCCCGCTGATGTGTCTACCTCCTTGCAGCTGCTACTGGAGGAGGGGGCCGAAGCCGTGCTGCTCCAGCCACTGGACAGCCGCCTGCTGCCCCACGCCCTCGATCAACTGGCGCTGGCTCTGCAACCGAAAGAGGCAGGCAAGCAAGCGGCCTGGGCTTTCGCTGATAGCGATCAGGACGGAGCGGATGGCCTACGTAGCAACCCCTGGTTCAAACCGAGCTGGGATCTGGACCTCTACCTGGGCGCCGATCTCTTTACCGCCGGCGCCCTGTTTGGCCGCGACATCATCCAGCGCGCCGTCCGACTGCTGAACGCAGCGCCCGAGCTGCCACGCGATCACGAAGGTGTACTCGCCGCCCTTATCCTGGCCACCGAGCAAGATAACCTGGGTGTCACCCGCGTGACCCAGGTGCTCAGCCATCGCAGTGCCAACAGTCCCGCAACGCCGGCCGCCTGCGATGCCGGCAAGCCGCAGCGTCTGGAGCGCTTGACCTGGCTGGTGAACAAGCTGCGTCCCGGTACCCGTCTGAGCCGCCAGTCCAAATTGCCCGGTGCGCTACGCACCCACTGGCCATTGCCCGAGCGACTGCCCAAGGTCAGCCTGATCATCCCTACCCGGGATGCCTACAATCTCCTGCATGCCTGCATGGAAGGTCTGCTGACCCAGACCGACTACCCGGATCTGGAACTCATCATCGTCGACAACCAGACCAGCGATCCCCAGACCCTGGAGTACTTCGACGAACTCAAGACCCGCGGTGTACGCATCCTGCCGCACCCCTATCCCTTCAACTACGCCACCCTGAACAATGTCGGTGCCGAGTTCGCCACGGGAGAATACATAGGGCTGGTCAACAACGACATCGAGATCCTGCATCCCGACTGGCTCAAGGAAATGATGAGTCTGGTCGTACGACCTGATGTTGGAGCTGTAGGCGCCAAGCTGCTGTGGAAGAACGATATGGTCCAGCACGCCGGTGTCGTCATCGGCATCAACGGCCTGGCCGCCCATACGGGCAACAACTGGCTGCGCAACGATCCCGGCTATCTGGGCTTCAACCATCTTGCTCGTCGTCAGAGCGCCTGCACCACCGCCTGCTTGATTCTGCGCCGCGACCTTTATCTGCAGATCGAGGGCATGGACGAGGTACGCCACCCCGTCGCCTTCAACGATGTGGACATGTGCCTGCGCATCAATGAGCTGGGCCTGAAGATCCTCTGGACGCCGTTCGCCGAGTTGATCCATGCGGAATCGGCGAGTCGGGGGAAGGACTCCACGGCGGACAAGGCTGCGCGATCCAAGAGAGAACAAAATCTCCTGCTGTCGCGCTGGGGGAGGTCATACAGGTATGACCCTGCCTATCATCCGTCTCTAAACGCGGACTGGGCATTGGGTACTTACGCCGGCATGAGTTTCTCATCCATGAACGGCGGTGCTTTGGGGGAGGGTAGATGAACTTCTCCCAATACTTCGAGGAGCCAAATAGTTTCGTATCAGCTACCCATTATTATTACGACGAGATTCCTGAACTAGGGGTGGCCGGGATTTCTAAGTTTTACCATATACACCTTGCGATATTGCAGTTGCGCGAAAAGAGTTTCCCAGGGATTTCATTGGAAAGTACTGATTCGCGTCTAGGTTTTTTGGGCTGGTGTGTAGTGCACGGCCGCAGAGAATATCAAGCGCTACGTGAGTTTTCCCAGTACTGGCGAGACCTATCTGTACCAGCAAGCCTCCCTAGAACCAGGTGGTCAGCCGGGATTTCCCGGATGCTGCAACTCGTAATAGCGGGGAGGCCAGACTTAAATATAGATAGCAGGCTAGCCACTGAAGATGATCAGCTAAAGGCGCTGGCATGGTTTTTTGTCGGCGGTGGGCTGGCGGATATCGGCATGACCGCGAAGGATGTACCGGCTTGGCAAAAGAGAGTTCTTTTCCATACTGATCAGATAGAGAAGACAATCTTCTCTCAGCTCATATATTCAGTCAGGCTAGACATACGTTCTGCTTTTGATCTAGGTGATAAAGAAGGTTTGTTAGCCTACCGCTCTTGGATCTACAACTGCGGAATAGTGGAAGCAGGCCTGTCTAATATCTTGAAGGCAAGACCTACTGCATGGCCGGCCTATGAAGAAAAGGCGGAAGAAAGCAGAAGTCTGGTTGGTGGCGTAAATCTCATAGGTTACGCCTATGGTGAGTTGGGCATCGGCGAAGATGTGAGAATGGCGGCCCGTTGTCTCATCGAGCGTGATATTCCTTTCGTAATCGTGAATGTGAAGCCAGGACAGGAGATAAGTCAGGGCGACCGGAGCCTGGAGGCATGGGTTAGCGACGAGCCAAAGTATGCGGTAAACATCATCTGCCTAACGGCGCTTGAGATGCTTCGGGTTTTCTTAGAGCAGGGGAGACGACTCTTCTCAGGTCGATACAATATAGGTTATTGGCCTTGGGAGCTGAGTTCGTGGCCTGAAAACTGGACGCATACCTTTTGCCTAGTTGATGAAATTTGGTGTTCGAGCCAGCATACTTTTTGGGCTATTGATCCAGTTTCCGCAGTGCCGGTAAAGCACATGCCTATGGCGGTATGGATTAATGCAAATCTCCCATCCGTGGTGGATTCTAGAGAAAAATTCAAGCTGCCTCTCGATAGTTTTATATTTATTTTTTCGTTCGATGGTAACTCTTCGGCATATAGGAAGAACCCAGCCGCTGTGTTGAATGCTTTTATATCCGCCTTTAAGGAGGAGCATAAGCAAGTTTTTCTCGTAATAAAAGCAATGAGAGCTACACAAGGTCCTGTCTGGGATCAGATAGTCGCTGAAGCTAAAGAAGATAAGCGAATTAAGATAATAGACGCTGTTCTTGCTAAGGAAGAGGTGGTTTCACTATATAACGCGTGCAACTGCTTTGTTTCCCTTCATAGAGCAGAGGGCTTTGGTCGAGGAATTGCTGAGGCGCTTTTGTTGGGAATGGACGTTATAGCTACCAATTATGGGGGAAACAGGGATTTTTGTATTGGTGAAGGTGCTTACCTGATCCCGTACAAAATGATTTCAGTGGGTTCGGACGAGTACGTCGAAGCTGTTGGCCAACGATGGGCAGATCCTGAGGTTGAGATCGCAGCTCAGGCAATGCGGCAGGTTTACCTAAAAAATGAAGGTAGGTATTTCGAAAAGCACGACATTTCGGAGTATGACGACTTGTTCGGCCTAAAAGAAATCGGGCGAAAGTACTATGATAGGTTGGCTGAGTTAGGATACGTTTGATATGGCACTTGATAATGACGCAGAGCTAATGTTAGGCGCCTATCAAGTTAAGCTCAGATTGAATGAAAATGTAAGCTCCGTAGTAATAATTCTTGCAGGAATTGGCAGCGATTTTTCCAAAGACCCTGAGTTTGACTTTCAAGGTGTAGGTAAGCCTTTTTTTAATCATTCATTTGTCTATGTAAAGGATAATAGTCGGTCGTGGTATACAAATCCCCATGGCTGGATGGACTTGGTGGATTTTATACAGGACCTTATTCCAGACAATACAGAGTCACGAATTACCCTTTTAGGCTTAAGCATGGGAGGAGCTGGGGTTTTAAGGTTGGCGAAGTATGTCAAAGCGGATAGGGTTGTCGCAATCTCGCCCAGATCAACTCTCTCGACCGATTTCGACATTCGTAACATCGAAATCGTAAATGCGGTTGAAAATCCGGAGTTGTTGGACTATTTTCCAGCGGCCGCAGGTGTCGAATATATCGTTCTATTCTCGATCGATGATTACGAAGATACACTGCATGTTGCGCGGCTTCCGTTCACTTCTTACTGGGTAAGAGGCGGGCATAATGTGGCCTATACCTTTAAGAAGCTGAATTTACTAGATGTGCTTTTCGAGGCGCTGTGCGCTCCCGTGCTTTCAATAGCGGATCTAGGGTTCAATAATTCGAATCTTTCGACATTTGACTGCGCTTTGCAAAGAAATAATACCAATTTTGAATTGGCGGCATGTGATGAAAGCATAATGCCTGAGTATCTATTCGATTCTTGGTATCAAAAAAAGCTCTTAGATTATTCGGCTAGTCAATGCAAAGGTCATCTTTTCTTTCCCATGCATTATCTCAGTAGAGTAGCGGGAGTAGAACTTGAGAGATATCTATTCTATGGATGGTCCTACCTGGAGGAGTGGGGCGTTTGGGGCATAGGTCCCGTCCACACGCTTGGTTTCCAGCTCCTTGATCACGGACGTGATTTTGATGTGCATGTCAACATCATGCTTGCGGTGTTCAAACCAAATCCTGAGTATGAACAGCATATTGAAGTCTTACTAAACGGTGAAGCCGTTTTTGACGGCTTCCTGAGTAATGAAAGATGCCTGCTGACCTTTCCTGCAGCGGCAAAGGACAATAGTATTGTTATCCTTACAAAAAATCATATATCTCCTGCAGAATGCGACATCGCTGGTGATGATAGAAGTCTTTCGGTGGGCGTTGAAGAAGTTTTCCTCAAGCCAGTGTTCTAATTGGAATAGACATGAAAAAAATTGAGAGAGTCCTCCTAGAAGGGTCTTTTTGTGGTGACTATAGCCTTGCAATCGTTAATAGAAGCATCGCTGTAGCCCTGCTGCAGGAAGGCTATGAGGTATACATAACCTCCTCGAACGAGGTTTTTGAAAAGATCGCTGCTGACAGTGAAGTCATCAAGGCTGGTTTGAGTGATAAAGTTTTTTCCCAGTCATCCAGCAATGATTTCGATTTGCACCTTTTTAATGATTGGCCAGTACACGTTGATCGGAAGGCCCCTCTGGTTGGAGCAATATGTTGGGCTTGGGAAGAGACTGTAGTTCCTTTTGAAATAGTCGATAAGTTCAACAGGGATTTCGATTTCGTTGCCGTTGCCAGCAAATTCACTGAAGACGCGCTGCTGGTCGGAGGACTGACCGTTCCGGTCTTCGTCGTTGGGGAGGGCGTGGATCACCTTGCCAGCTACTCCAAATTAGATAGGTTCGATAAAAAGAGCAAAGACAAATTTCAATTTCTTCATATTTCGTCCTGCTTCTGGCGGAAAGGGGTCGACGCACTGCTCAATGCCTTTAATGATGAATTCTCCGAAGACAATGGTGCAGAGCTCATCATTAAAACGTTTAGAAATCCGCACAATGGATGGCTCGATGAATTCGTAGATGGCTTGAAACCTTCGGTAAGGTCAAAGATAACGATAATCTATGATTCGTTGGATAGTGGGGACCTCGCAAGGCTTTACCTATCTGCAGATTGCACCGTGTTTCCAACTCGTGGCGAGGGGTTTCTACTTCCTGCTGCAGAGTCCATGCTTTATGGAACGCCGGTTATGGTGACGGGCTTTTCGGGGCATATGGATTATTGTAATCACGGAAATTCGGTGCTCGTAGACTATTCGCTGATTCAGTCTATATCTCACGTTTCTTTTCCAGGCTCTATGGTTGCAGAGCCTGATGTCATGAGCTTGAGGCGAGGAATGCGGCGTGTCCAAAAGTCCTCTCCGATTGCACTGGAAAAATTGGCAGCCGCCGGTATAGAAACTGCTAAATCTTTGACTTGGCGTTCAACGATAGTCCAGCTCAAGAATGGGTTGGAAAAGTCCTTTGGCAAAAAGAAGAAGGCTAAGGTAGTACGTGATATTTCCGTCATTTCGACTTGGGGGGTCGAGTGCGGTATCGCTACTTACAGCCAAGAGCTTCTGGCAGCCTCTTCAATGGCAGAAAGAATCAGGAACGTATTTTGTGAGCGGGTTGTTGCATTAGATGAAAATCAATCGTCGCCTGCTTGCCTTATTGCAAAGGAAGGCGCTGTCGACATTATTCCCGTATGGTATCGCCATAGTAAAGGCATTAAAGCGCTTATAACATCGCTTTTGGAAAGAGCGAGTGACGTGGTTGTGTTGCAACACCACTTCGGCTTCTTCTCGGTTGCAGATATTAATGACATCTCTATGGCGCTTCATTATGCAAATAAAAAGCTGATTCTAGAGTTTCATGGAATACCCGCTGAGGTGGATCTTTCCTTGATAGAGAGCTCTTATATATCACTGTCGATTGCACACAGCAAAGTGGACTTTGGTCGTCTCAAGGCGGCTGGGTTTGAAGATGTAATAAGAGTACCTCATGGAATAGCAGCGAGTGCTCAGGGCCTTGAGGCTAGACAGAGTAGGGATAATAAAGAGATAGTACTATCTACTTTTGGATTTTGCTTGCCGCACAAGAACTTTGAGGTTGTCCTCTATCTGGTCTCACTATTGAATTCGATAGGGGTCGCGTGCCGAGCAAAAATGCTGATTAGCGTCAAGAAGGAGCGCTCGAGTTATGATTACTTGCTTCGGCTCAAAGCGATCATCAGAGCACTATCGCTTGAAGATAAAATCCAACTGGACACTAGATTCAATTCGTTAGATACAGTCATAGCGGAGTTGGCTGATTCCGATGTGGCGGTTTTTCCCTACGCGGAGGTTCCTGAGTCGGCGAGCGGAGCTATCAGAGTCGCGATCCGCGCTGAAATTCCAATAATCTGTTCCACAGCAAGTATGTTCGATGAATTTGAAGGTGTCATTCCTCGTATAGATCCTCAATCTATCTATACGCTAGCAAGTAAGGTCTTGGAAGCGTCTTCGATAAGTGACTCTTCAAGACGTTTGAATGATGCTATCAAGTCTTTTGCACATGCAAACTCCTTTGAACGCATTGGAAGCTTCTACTCGAATGTCATTGATGCTTATTGCTAGTGGAACGTCTTATGGCTAAATACTCAGGTTTTGTTGATACCGTAAATTCAGATCTGATCGCGGGTTGGCTATATGACGCGGACTCTCCAAAAAAACGAATTGACGTGGTGGTTGTCCAGGGAGAGCAGGTATTGGGAAAAGCTACCTGTACGGAGTTTCGTCCCGACCTCTTGTCGCTCGGAATCGCCGATGGGAAGTATGGATTTCGTTTGGAACTCACGTCTAGCTTGTTAAATGTTAAGGCTCCGTTAAGCCTCTATTTTTACGATGAGGGAAAAATCCTGGCTTTTCCCGGAAAATCTGCCTTTGAGATTTTGGCAGGTGACGAACAGGATTTGGAAAAGAATAGTGCGTCTAATTTGTGGTTTAAGATAGTTGCTGCGAATCTGGAAGAGTTCGAGGGATGCCGGGAGCTGATAAAAGAGATTTTGCCGGGGGGCGGATCTCAACGTTTCTGGAAAGTCTTTCGTCATAAATTGCTCTCGGTTTCAGAGGAGCAAAGGCGAGAATTATTTATATGTTTGGCAAGAAATAATGGAGCCCTGGGAAGTGGCTTTCTGACCTCGGCTGATCGAATAAAGTCTTGGATGTCTGGTAGCGAGGTTAGATATTTTTCAAAAGGTGGCGTGCCAGTAATTGATAGCGCAGATCATGTCGATACAGCAACTGTCGTATCAGAGCTGTATATGATGGTGCTCGGACGCATGCCAGATGAGAAGGGTTTGAAAGATTACTGCTCTGCAATTGAGGGTGGTCTCTCCCTTGAGGAAGCTTGGGATAACTTGTCAAATAGCGATGAGTTTTTCTCGATGGACAGGGAACACTATGTCGATATCGATAGCAGGATAGTAGCCGGTGATGATAGCCATTATGAAAACTCCGATAGCTTACCCTTTGCCTCTTATTATAGAGAATGTCCAGGCGAGAATGCTTCCTTAAACGTCAACAGAGTTTCTTGTATGAAATCCGCTAGTGAAAAGCAGTATGTTGTTGCCTATTTGTCGAAAAGCAATGAGTTTTTCCTTGGGGAAGGTGTAGTCGTTGAAGGTATGTTCAATCAAGAAAATACCTCTATCATGCGAAGTGATCCGGGGTTTTTGCTCTATGGTATGAAACTGGATCTGGCGCCCGGAACTTATGTTCTTGATTTAGAGATAGAGGCAGCAGATTGGTCTGCTTATGCTGTAGATGTGGTTTCCGATTTTGGATTCCACAAGCTTTATCACTCCGACCTTTCGGGGTCCGCCAGCTTTCGCACTACCTTTCAAGTCGATGCGAACAATACCTTTGTAGAGCCGAGATTAATTACGCTTAACAATAATGCAAGTCTTAGGGTTGTCCGGCTTTTAGTTTATAAGAAATAATTGATCTGAGGGGTTTTCATCTCAAATGAAGGTCATCACAAAAACGGACCTGCAACTGGCTTTGGAGGCTTGTAGATCAAGCTTCCTGGCAGCAGGTTTCTTTAGTTTGTTTATAAATATTTTGCTCCTGGCTCCATCTTTTTATATGCTGGAGGTTTATGATAGGGTTGTTAGTAGTCGGAGCGTTACTACGCTTTTAATGCTTACAATCCTGATATCTGTGTTGATGGCGACCTACGGGGCTTTAGAGTGGATTCGTTCTCGCATAATGGTGAGGATATCAACTAAGTTAGACCTGTTGCTTGGCGAGCGCGTATTAGGGGCTAGTTTTAAGCAGTCGCTGTACACCGGTAGTACAGGGACTTCTGCCCAGCCTATGGGAGATTTAACAGGGCTGCGTCAGTTTTTAACCGGCAGTGGTGTTTTTGCCTTTTTTGACGCTCCGTGGATGCCTATATATATCGGCATCATGTTTTTTTTCCATCCGTGGTTTGGGATGTTGACAGTCGTTGGCGCATTAGTAGCAACTGCTCTTGCTTTTGCAAATGAACGCGCTACAGCAAAAAGGCTATCTGAGGCAAATAAAGAGAACAGCGCTGCTTTGAGCTTGGTAGGAATGGCGCTGCGTAATTCTGAAGTCCTGTCGGCCATGGGAATGCTTCCTAACCTGACCAAAAAATGGAAGGTGAGAAATTACAAGACGCTTGCTCTGCAGGGCAGGGCAAGCGAGATGGGTGGAGCGATTTCTAATATATCGCGTACTTGGCGAATACTCCTGCAATCATTTGTGCTTGGACTGGGTGCTTATCTTGTCATCAACAACGAGATCACGCCTGGACTCATGACAGCTGCCTCTCTGCTGATTGGTCGGGCACTCGCGCCTATTGATCAAATGATTGCAAACTGGAAAGGCTTCGTTAATGCACGTGGACAATATGCTCGATTGAACGAGGTATTGAAGCAGATTCCAGCAGAGCCCGAGCGGATGTCTTTACCTGCTCCGACTGGAGATCTTTCTGTTGAACAACTGGTGGTTACGCCTCCCGGCGCTCATCTTCCTGTACTCAAAGGGATTAGTTTTCGAGCCCCTCCCGGCGCTTCTGTTGGTGTCCTAGGCGCGAGCGCTGCCGGTAAATCTACCTTGGCACGGGCGCTCCTTGGAATCTGGCCTGCTCAGAGCGGAAAAGTGCGCTTGGATGGGGCAGACATGTTCCACCTTGATCGAGCAGCGGTAGGTCCATACCTCGGTTACCTGCCTCAGGACATCGAGCTTTTCGAGGGTTCTATAGGTGACAATATCGCGCGCTTCGGTGAGGTGGATGCGGCAAAGGTGGTTGAGGCTGCCCAGATCGCGGGTGTCCACGAAATGATCCTCCGCTTGCCCCAAGGCTATGACACCGTCATCGGTGCCCATGGCGGTGCTTTATCGGGTGGGCAGCGTCAGCGTATCGGACTAGCGCGTGCCATATACGGCGATCCGAAACTGGTCATCCTTGATGAGCCGAACTCCAATCTGGACGACGTCGGTGAGCGCGCGCTGGGCGAGGCTCTTATAAAGCTGAAGCAGAAGGGCACTACGCTCTTCATCATTACCCACAGGGTCAGCGCCCTGGCCTATGTGGATAACCTTCTGGTACTGAGCGAAGGCCAGATCGTGATGTCCGGAGCCCGTGATCAGGTACTGGCTCAGCTCAAGGCGCAGCAGTCCGGTGGTCCGCAGCCAGTGGCTAATCCAGGTTCGGTTACCCCCTTGCCGCCCAAGCCTGGTAGTGCAGGAGGAGCGCCCGCATGAAAGACGTCTACATGGAAGCCGAGGCCGCGGGCCTGAAGGTCAATGATGCACCTGTGCGTCGGTTGGGCTTCATCATTCTCTTTGCCGTGTTCGGTATTGGCGGCGGCTGGGCAGCACTGGCGCCGCTCAATAGCGCGGCCTTCGCCACAGGCGTGGTGGCGGTAGACAGCTACCGCAAGTCGGTCCAACACCTGGAAGGCGGTATCATCCGCGAGGTGCGGGTGCACGACGGCGACGACGTCAAGGCTGGAGACGTGCTGATCGTTCTGGACAGCACCCAGGCGGGTTCGGAACTGGAGGCGACCCGTGGTCAGCTGATCGCCGCCCAGGCGCAGGAGGCCCGGCTCATCGCCGAGCGTGACGACGCCAATGACATCACCTTTGGCGCGAGTGACTTTCCCACCGCGGATAAGCGGGTCCAAGAGGCGCGCGCCAGTGAACGGCAAATCTTCATAGCAGGCCGCGATGCGCGCCGTGGTGAGATCGACGTTTTGAAGAATCGCGCCGCAGAGCTCGAACAGCAGATTCGTGGTTACAACGAAGTCATCGCCAGCAAGGAGAGTCTGGCGAAATCCTATGCCAGCGAGATCAAGGATCTCACCGGCTTGTTAAAAGAGGGTTTTGTCAGCAACGAGCGTCTTCGTGACCAGGAGCGCAATCTCTCCCGTCTGCAGGCAGAGATCGCCGATCAGCGTTCGGCTATCGCCCGGGCCAAGGTCCAGATCGGCGAGACGCGGCTGCAGATTCTGCAGACTACCCAGAAATTCAAATCTGACGTGGCGAGTCGTCTGGCTGATACCCAGTCGCGAATCTACGAGGCTCGCGAGCGGGTAGGGGCGTTGCAGGACAAGTACAACCGGACCGAGGTCAAGGCACCGGTCAGCGGCATGGTGATGAACCTGGCGGTGCATACCATCGGGGGCGTCGTGCAATCCGGCACCAATCTGCTCGATATCGTGCCGGATGCGGCCAAGCTCATCGTCGAGGTGCATATCGAACCAAAGGACATCGACCGGGTAGAACTGGGGACCAAGGCCGAGGTTCGTTTCAGTGCCTTCAGCAATGCCACCACCCCCATCATCGAAGGCGAATTGGTCTATGTGTCAGCCGACCGGATCACCAATGAGCGCGACGGTACGCCTTACTACCTGGGTCGGGTCAAGCTGACCGAACAGGGCAAGAAGGATCTCGGGCATCGGGAACTGGTCGCGGGCATGCCTGCCGACGTGCTGATCAACACCGGTTCGCGCACCATGCTGCAATACCTGCTCAAGCCAGCGCGCAATGCCATGGCTCGCTCGATGATCGAGGAGTAGAGCAGACATGAACGCCAAGTTTCTTGCATTGGTGGCCGTGTTGGGCTGCTCTGGCTGGGTACAGGCACAGACGCCTGTCGCGCCTAGGTCACAGGATTACGTAGACCTCTGGAAGCTCTATCAGGACAGCGCAGTCTCGGATCCCCGTATTCGTGGCGCCGAGGCCCAGGTGAAGAATCTGGAGGGCCAGGAGCGCGCCGCCTTCGGCCAGGTGCTGCCGCAGTTGAGCGGCGGGGCTTCGACCAGTCGGGTTCGGCGCGAGGAGGGCATGCAGACTCTCAACTACAACGGCGAGAGCTACAACCTGACCCTGAGCCAGGCGCTCTACAACGCTGCCGCCTGGCGCGGCTTCAAGCGCTATGAGCAACTGACCGAGCAGTACCGTGCCCAATACGAGGATGCCAAGACCCAGTCGGCCGCAGACCTCGTCCAGCGCTATTTCGCCGCCTTGGCGGCTGAAGATACGCTCG
This sequence comes from Pseudomonas sp. MOIL14HWK12:I1, assembly GCF_000510705.1. Lineage (NCBI taxonomy): Bacteria > Pseudomonadati > Pseudomonadota > Gammaproteobacteria > Pseudomonadales > Pseudomonadaceae > Pseudomonas > Pseudomonas sp. MOIL14HWK12:I1. The sequence continues at coordinate 567,929 of NZ_AZNY01000003.1, forward strand.
AGCTGGTCACGGCCGAGCGCAAGGCGACGCAGCGCAACCTGGATCGTGCCCAGGCGCTGTTTGACAAGCAGATGAGCACCGTCACCGACGTCCTGCAGATCTCCGCCAAGGTGGACAGCCTGAAAACCCAGGAGATCGAAGCACGCAACCAGATCCAGGTGACCCGCGAGGCATTGGGCGAGCTGATCGGCCGTCCGGTCTATCAGCCGCTCAAACGCCTTAACGAAAAAGCCCAACTGGCCATGCCGCAAGGTGACGAAGAGCAGTGGGTGAATTCGGCAGTGGCGAACAACCCTGCACTGGAGGCCAAGCAGCGCGCCGTGGATGCCGCCAACTACGGTATCTCCGAGGCCAAGGCCGGTCATCTGCCGACCTTGAGTTTCAACCTGGGCGCGCAGCGCAGCGACTTCGCCTATGACAACGTCATCGCCTCCTCCGCGATCAACACCTACTCAGCCACCATCAGCGTGCAGATCCCGCTCTATAGCGGCGGCTCGACCAGCGCCCGTGTCGCCAGCTCCTATGGCTCGCGCGATGCCGCGGAGCAGGAGTACGAATCGATCCGTCGTCAGGTGGTGAAGGAAACGCGCACGGCCTACATGAAGAGCGCTGCAGACCTGGCCAAGATCGGTTCTTCGCGTAACGCCCTGGACTCGGCGATCAAGTCCCGCGCTGCCAGTGAGCGATCGCTCAGCCTGGGCGTGGCGACCGCCGTGGATGTGCTCAACGCGGTGCAGCAGGAATACAGCGCAAGACGGGATTATCTGCAGGCGCAATACGACTTCGTCACCAATCAGCTGGTGCTGTTGCGCTGGAGCGGCGGTTTCCGCGATACCGATATCCAGAAGATCAACGGTTGGCTGGCGGTACCTACGCCCGGTGAAGAGCGCAAGACTGGCGTCAAGGAAGGAGAGGTCGCCAAGGGATGAGCGGAAGGCAATAGGGTTTGCATCCGCGCCGCCCACCCCCTATCGTCTGCCCCCTACTGGGGGCAGACGCTTTTCTATCTGAAAGAATTGCCCTGATTGCAGTATTCACTACGAGGTAGACAGGTTCGCGGTGTTATCAGGCGAAGCCAGGTCTAGTCCAAAGGAGATAGGTTGAACAGCTATGACCTCGGGCCACGCGCCACGGACATTCCGGTGCTACTAACCCTCGTAATACCGGTATTCAATGAAACAGAAGCCATTCCTTTCTTCCTGGAGCGAGTAGGGGCCGTCTTCGCGACACAGGCTGGAATCGAGCTGGAGTTTCTGTTCATCAACGATGGCAGTACCGATGCGACCTTGCAGACGCTGTTGGAATGCCAGCGGCGTGAGCCGCGAATCCGAGTGCTGGATCTGAGCCGCAACTTCGGCAAGGAAGCGGCCATGACCGCCGGCCTCGAAGAAGCGCGCGGTCAGTTAGTAGTGCCGATTGACGTCGATCTCCAGGATCCACCCGAGGTGATCTTGGAGATGATTGCAAAGTGGCATGAAGGCTACGAGGTAGTGCTGGGGCGGCGTCTAAATCGAGATTCGGATTCCTGGGCCAAACGTGCCTCGGCCAACTGGTTCTACCGTCTGCACAACAAGATCGCCGATCCCCAATTGCCGGAGAATGTCGGCGATTTCCGCCTCATGGATCGCTGCGTGGTGGAGGCGCTCAAGGAACTCCCGGAGTCGCGCCGTTTCATGAAGGGGTTGTTCGCCTGGGTGGGCTTTCGCACCGCCTACGTGGACTATGCGCGCCCTGAGCGGGTCGCCGGTTCGACCAAATTCAACGGCTGGCGGCTGTGGAACTTCGCCTTGGAAGGCGTCACCAGCTTCAGCACTGATCCCCTGAGGGTCTGGACCTATCTGGGATCAGCAGTCTCCCTGGTGTCCTTCCTCTTCGCCATATCTATCGCCCTGAAAGTGTTGATCAAGGGTGTGGATGTGCCCGGTTATGCCTCCATCATCGTCTCGGTCACGTTCTTGGGCGGTCTGCAGCTCATGGGAATAGGCATTCTTGGCGAGTATCTGGGGCGAACCTATATCGAAGCCAAGCGCCGTCCGGTCTATGTGGTGCGCAAGAATTACACAGTGACCGATCGGGTCGAGTCATGATCACCAGGCTCAAGGCACTGCGCGAAGGCCGCGCCTTTGGTGAGCTGCTGGTAGCGAGTCGCTTTGGTTTGGTAGGACTCGCCGCCACAGCTGTGCACCTTGCCATTGTCACCCTGTTGATTCGAGCTGGCTTGGCGCCGTTGTTAGCCAATCTGCTGGCCTTCCTGTGTGCCTTCGGCGTGTCCTTCTGCGGGCATTACTTTTGGACTTTCCGCAGTTCAGCCGGCATCGCCAGTGCTGTCCTTCGTTTCTTCCTTATCGCGGTGGGTGGCTTTTTCATCAACAGTGCGCTGCTGGCGATGCTATTGCGCTGGACCACATTGGAAAATACCACCTGCGCGCTGATCGCCGTCCTGATCGTGCCCGTCTTGTCGTTTTTCGCTAGCAGGCTCTGGGGATTTAAGGCGTGAGTGCGGTTCTCTCTTTAGGAAATTAAGATGTCAGATTTGAAGCGCACGCGCGGAATCGCGGTTGGTAGGGATCTAGCTTGGGCGACCTTGCTTGGCGTACTCGCCTTCCTGGCAATACTCGGTCCCCGCGTACTTAACCCTGCGAACATTGGCTGGTTGCAGGCAGGCGACTTTGCCCAGTACTACTTGGGCTGGCGTTTTTTTGAGCAGGCACCTTGGAGCTTTCCAGTTGGCCTAAATCCTGGTTTTGGCCTCGAATTAGGTAATTCCATCGTCTACACCGACTCTACGCCACTGTTGGCGATTTTCTTCAAATTGCTTTCTCCTCTGCTGCCCGAGACTTTTCAGTACGCCGGAATCTGGTGGCTCTTCTGCTTCATATTGCAGGCCTTCTTCGCTTGGAAGATCATCGGTCTGTTTTCACGGAATCTGGCTATCCAGATTCCGGCCGTAATGTTATTTCTCTTTGCACCGCCGTTTCTCTGGCGCTTGCAATGTCACGTCAGTCTGACCGGACATTTTTTGGTTTTGGCAGGCATCTATCTTGTGCTTCGCCGCGACCAACGCCACCGTATTCTCTATTGGTGCTTACTGTTTGGAACCATCGCTCTGGTTCATGCCTATTTCTTCCCTATGGTTGGCGCGCTATGGGCGGCAGATTTAGGCTGGCGTACAGCGAAGCGTAATCAAACAATTCGCCTTGCGATTGTCGAGACAATAGCCGTAGCCCTGACTGTGCTTTTCTGCTGTTGGCAGGCCGGCTATTTCGCTGTACAGAATGGCTTGAGTGCAACCGGCTATGGTCAGCTCGGCCTTAATCTGCTTTCAATATTCGATTCTGCAGATACCTGGGCGCACAGTCCTACGTCGCGGTGGTCCTACGTATTGCAGGATTTTCCCGAGATTCCAGGTAACTATGAGGGCTTTAACTACCTCGGCTTGGGTACCATCGTGCTATTGATCATAGGTATACCTACGCTGGTGAGCGGCAAGGTGAGCCTGATTTCGGTGGTTCGTCGCAATCCGTTGCTAGTCCTAGCCGTGCTGGCACTTACGCTGTTCGCCATTACAAACAAGGTCGGTATTGGCTCCTATTCCTTTCAGTTTCCCATCGGAGCTCACCTAGAACGACTAGCCAACGTCTTTCGAGCTTCGGGAAGGATCTTCTGGCCCGTATACTACCTGATTATCACCGTGGGGCTCTATCTGCTGATAAGAGGCCACACTACTCGAGTTGCAGCAGTATTGCTTGTCGGCGTTGCAGTTATTCAAATGGCGGATATGAATCTTTTTCGCAAAGGTATGCATGAAAAGATGATGGAAACGCCACTACCTGCTTGGTCAACCCCGCTCAATAATCCCTTCTGGGATCAAGCCGCTGATCGTTATCAAAAGGTACGAAGCTTGGCGCCAATGAATCAGCACGATTCTTGGAGCGTCTTTGCGGAATATGCCATTCGCCATAATTTGGATACTGATATCGTGTACTTGGCTCGTATGGACCAGAGTGCGCTTGCAAGAGCTAAGTCTCAAGCGGCTGATAGCTTGGCTTTAGGTAACTATTCGAGCGATACGCTATACATTTTGGACGATAGCCAGGTCTACTTCGCTAAGCGCAATCTTCGTAGCGATGATCTCCTCGCTCGTGTTGATAACTTCTATGTGATAGCCCCGGGCTGGAAGAGTTGCAAAACGTGCCGGCTGGACGACCCAGAAGTAGTAGAAGTCTCAGAAAAAAACTTCGGCCTCCAATTGGGTCAAACGATTAAATTTGTAAAGGGTGCACCACTTTCAGCTTACTTGGCGAAAGGCTGGTCTGAGTTGGAGCCTTGGGGGGTCTGGTCAAATGGGCCGATTTCCGAGGTTGAAGTGGCCACTGCTACCCAACCCTCGCGCTTGATCCTGAAGCTCGATGCCTTTATATCCTCCGTAACCCCTGTCCAGCGCTTCAGTATCGAAGTCAACGGCCATCCTGCCGGAGATTTTGAAGTCGCAGATCGCTCAGATAACACGGTAATCGTGTCTGTGCCGACTCAGGCGCAAGGAGCTATTGCCGAAAATAACCTTATGAAGCTGACCATTAAATATAAAACCGCAATCGTGCCTAAAGCAGTCGGTATCAGTGGAGAGGACCGTATGCTCGCCCTCGGCTTACGAAGCCTAACTTTAGAATAGACATCTCAACTATGGGCCGGCCTGTCAGCTGCAGCGCCGGTCTTCAAGCCCAATCGGCCTGTCCCACCAACTGAATGAAGCCCGAGCTACCTTCGGTGAGCTGCTGGTTTTCCGGGGACTCGGTGAAATGCAGCATTACGTTGGCGCGGCTCATGCCGTGCTCGAGTTGCGTAGCCCAGTAGCTCAGGCCGCTGGCTTCGCCTTCCCGGCCTAGAACGGTGCGATAGAGCGTGTTGGTAAAACCAACATTGTCTTGGCTGCCATACCAGGTGGCAAACTCGGGCGAAGCAGTGAAGTTGCTGGCGATGTCGTCAAAGCTACGACCAAGAGCGTGCTGGTGCATCCAGTACTCGATGCCCTGATACTCCGGCACCCGATCGAAGGCGGTATAGAGGCGCGCGATCTGCGCCTCTTGCTGATCCAGTACGAAGATATCCCTATCTTGGAAACGCAGCACATTCACATCGTGAACTTCCAGCGCAACACTGCCGTTGTTAGCCGTCAGTACCAACGTACTAGGCGCTGTGGCGGTACGTCCATAATCCGCTACGGTTCCCTGCAGAGAAAGGACATCGTTTCCTTGGCCACCAAACACCCGCATGGTATGACCAGAGTCGGCAACCATCTCGCTTTGTAGGAGGCTGTCTCCGTAGCTGCTGCCGAAAGCGACACCTTTTTGGATGACCACATCCGCGTTCGTCCAGGCGACGTGGTCAACGATCTTGAGGTAGCCCGCCGAGCCTTCTGTGAGCTGCTGACTTTCAGGTGAGTTAGTGAAATGAGTCATGACGTCCAGGCGATTCATGCCCTGATCCATCAAGGTCGTCCAGTAATTCAGGCCATCGCCATCTCCTGCACGATCAAGCACACGCTCGTATAGCAAGGAAGCGAATTGGCTATTGGTACTGGTGCCATAGTGAGCGATGAATTCAGCAGAGTTGGCAAAGCTCCGACTGATATCGGTAAAGCTCATGCCATGGGCCTGCAGGTCGGTCCAATAGGCTAGCCCGGCAAGATCAGGCACCCGATCGAATACCGTATAAAGCCTTGCCAGCTGAGCTTGGTTTTCCGTCATGACAAAAACAGTCTTGTCAGAAAAGTCGAGCGCGTTGACGTCGTGCAGGTTCAGCGTCTGCCCACTAACGTTGTCCTTTACCTGCAATAGACTCGGATCATCGGTAGCCGTCGTTAGCTGATAAGACCAGGAAGAGCCGCGCATAATGAGCGCATCCGCTCCTCGATAGCCGTAGACCTGGGCGGTGCCTGTTGTGTCGTACGACAGCCGAGCCTGGATAAGAATATCGTCGGCATCACTGCCACTGGCAACGCCGAGACCGCTTAATCGATAGGTACTACTGGCATCCAGCAACCCATCGTTAGCGCTGCTCGCTTTGGATAGCCAGGCCGCATTGGCTCCGGTCAGGGCGGCATAGAGAGAGAAGGTGTTGGCGTTGTCTCCGGCGGACAGTACGCCACGGATGCTTGCAGTTGCCCCGGATCCCTCCAGCAACGGGCCCCCTGAAGCACCTGCGCCCAAGCCCGTATCCACAAAATAAAGCGGATAGTCGGCTACATAGGTGGCGGCTGCGGAGTCTTGCATCAAGCCGGTACCGCGCGCGGGATACCCTAGTACTGTGCCAGTTAGATCCGAGCCGGTAGTCGAGATACCCAGGATGCCGGTAGTCGCCCCGATGTTAGTGTCGAGGTTGATCAACGCCAAATCGTGCCCGACCTCTTCATAACTCGGAACATGATCGCCATTCTTGTCCCAGTTGCTGGAATAGCCGGACCAGCTACGGGCCGCATAGGTACCTAAAGGCGCGGAAAAAGAGGTGGAATTGATGTAGGCGCCTGGCGTAACTGTGACACTGACCGCCTGTCCGCCGTACCGATCGTCGTAGATCACATGGAGCGCTGTGAGGACGTCGTTATTGCCGACGACCGTTCCTGAGCCCCTGGTTACAGTGCCATCGGGAAAAATACTTTGGATGAACGCAATTTCACGATAGGGAGACGTGGAGCGATCATTGACAAGGAACATGGCGGGCCGCGGCGGTAGGTGATTTCCAGGTCATCATACAGACCCAGGTCTTGCCGCTACATGTTGCAGGCAGGCGTTCCATCCGCTAGACAAAACCGTCTGGCAGACAGGGATACAAAGAAGATGGTGCCGGCACCAGGAGTCGAACCCGGGACCTACTGATTACAAGTCAGTTGCTCTACCAGCTGAGCTATACCGGCAAGGGGACGCCATTATAGCCATGGGAAAGCCCTTGTAAACCAAGGATGTGCGGCGGTTAAGGCTGGCGTAAGCCAGCTGCGGCTAAAATGACGCAAAGAGCTTGCGAGGAGCCGCTGATGAGAACCAAAACCCTGGCCTTCCTGGCCGCTGCCCTGGCCGGTTGCACCAGCCAGGCGAATCTTGAACGCAATCCGCCCATGGAGCTGCGCACCGGCAAGAGTGCCGAGGACTATCGCACCTGCCTGGTGACCGGTCTGGAAAAGGACGGCCGCCATGTGCTGGTCCAGCCGCAGGGCAGCAGTGGGCAGCGGGTGCTGGTGGACAGCAAGGTGCCGGGCGCCACGGCAGCCATCATCGACATCGGCTCGGCATCGCGCGGTACGCGCATCCAGTTGCGCGAGCAGATGGCCAACAATCCGCTGCGGCCGCGGACCATTCTGACGGCGGTGAAGGATTGTCTGTGAGATGAGGGACTGGGCGGCCCTCACCCCCGCCCTCTCCCAGAGGGAGCGGGGGAAGAGCGGGCTGTCTTGCTGAGTCCCTTGCCAGGCGATTCGAAGAGCCAGATACAAGAAGGGCGCCCGCGGGCGCCCTTCTTGCTTTCGGCTGCCTGGGATCAGGCGGCCGGCTGGTTGCGGCGCTGCGGGACCGGCTCGGCGGCGCGCTGACCGTTGACGTCACGCAGCGGGGTACCCCTTACCGGCGCGCCGTTGGCGACGTAGTAGGCGGCGTTGCTGCGCGGCAGCGGGGCGCGACCGCGGATTTTGTCGGCGATCTTCTCGGCGATCATGATGGTCGGGGCGTTGAGGTTGCCCGTCGCGATAATCGGCATGATGGAGGCGTCCACCACGCGCAGGCCTTCCAGGCCGTGCACGCGACCGGCGCCGTCGACCACCGCCATGTCGTCGGTACCCATCTTGTTGGAGCAGGAAGGGTGATAGGCGGTCTCGGCGTGGGAGCGCACGAAGGCGTCCAGCTGGGCGTCGGTCACGCAGTCGCGGCCCGGGTTGATCTCTTCGCCACGATAGGGGTCCAGCGCCGGCTGCTGCATGATCTCGCGGGTCAGGCGGATGCCGTCGCGGAATTCGCGCCAGTCCTGCTCGGTGCTCATGTAGTTGAACAGGATGCTCGGATGCTGGCGCGGATCGCGCGAGGTCAGTTCGATGCGACCGCGGCTGGGCGAGCGCATGGAGCCGACGTGGGCCTGGAAGCCATGGGCCTCGATGGCATTGGTGCCATTGTAATTGATGGCGATCGGCAGGAAGTGGTACTGGATGTTGGGCCAGTCGAATTCTTCGCTGGAGCGGATGAAACCGCCCGCCTCGAAGTGGTTGCTGGCGCCCAGGCCGGTGCCCTTGAGCATCCATTCCAGGCCGATCTGCGGCTGGTTGTACCACTTCAGCGCCGGGTACAGCGAGACCGGCTGCTTGCACTCGTACTGCAGGTACATTTCCAGATGGTCCTGCAGATTCTGGCCGACGCCCGGCAGGTCGTGGACCAGCGGGATGTCGAAGCGCCGCAGCAGCGGCGCGGGGCCGACGCCGGAGCGCTGCAGGATCTGCGGCGAGGCGATGGCGCCGGCGCAGAGCAGGACTTCACGACGGGCGCGCACGGTGATGGCTTCCAGGGAATCGCCCTTCATGTAGGCGACGCCATTGGCGCGCTTGCCCTCGAAGAGGATGCGATCGGTGGTGGCGTGGGTGACGATGGTCAGGTTCGGGCGACCCTTGGCCTGATCCAGATAGCCACGCGCGGTGCTGGAGCGACGGCCATTCGGGGTGACGAAGCGGTCCATCGGGCCGAAGCCTTCCTGCTGATAGCCGTTGAGGTCTTCGGTGCGCGGATAGCCTGCCTGGACACCGGCTTCGACCATGGCTTCGAACAAGGGATTGGTATTCGGCTTGGCGGTGGTCACCGAGACCGGGCCGTCGCCGCCGTGCCAGTCGTTGGCACCGGCATCGCGCTTCTCGGCCTTGCGGAAGTAGGGCAGGCAGTCGAGGTAGGTCCAGTCTTCCAGGCCGTCGAGTTGCGCCCAGTTGTCATAGTCCAGGGCGTTGCCGCGGATGTAGCACATGCCGTTGATCAGCGAGGAGCCGCCCAGGCCCTTGCCGCGACCGCATTCCATCCGGCGGTTGTCCATGTGCGGCTCGGGCTCGGTCTGGTAGGCCCAGTTGTACTGCTTGCCCTGCAGCGGATAGGCCAGGGCGGCCGGCATCTGGGTGCGGAAGTCCAGGCGGTAGTCGGGCCCGCCGGCTTCCAGCAGCAGGACGGTGACGTCCTTGTCTTCGGTCAGCCGGGTGGCCAGGACGTTGCCGGCCGAACCAGCGCCTATGACGATGTAATCGAATTCGTGTGCCATGAAGATTCTCCTCCTGACGGCGGGTGGGGTCTGGCCCCAGCCCCGGGCCCTCTCCAGCGGAGAGGGGAGAAAAGCGCTACTGAAGCGGCTTAGAAGATCGAGGCGTAGTCGCCCAGCTCGACCTGCACCGACTTGATGCGGGTGTAGTGGCCGAGGGTGGTGAGGCCGTTTTCGCGACCGACGCCGGAATGCTTGTAGCCACCCACCGGCATCTCGGCGGGGGATTCGCCCCAGGTGTTGATCCAGCAGATGCCGGCTTCCAGGCGATGGATCAGGCGGTGGGCACGGGCCAGGTCACGGGTGACCACGCCGGCCGCCAGGCCGTACTCGGTGTCGTTGGCGCGGCGCACCACCTCGTCTTCGTCGGCATAGGCCAGGATGCTCATGACCGGGCCGAAGATTTCTTCGCGGGCGATGGCCATGTCGTCACGGCAATCGGTGAAGACGGTGGGGGCGACGAAGTTGCCCTTGGCCAGTTCGCCCTGGGTGACGCGCTCGCCACCAATGAGCAGGCGGGCGCCTTCGGCCTGGCCCTGGGCGATGTAGCCCAGCACCTTTTCCATGTGCGGGGTGCTGACCAGCGGCCCGAAGTTGGTCTCGGCGGCTAGGGGATCGCCCAGCTTGATGCGCTTGACCCGCTCCACCACCTTGGCCTCGAAGTCGGCCTTGAGCGCCTGGGGTACGAAGACGCGGGTGCCGTTGGTGCAGACCTGGCCGGAACTGAAGAAGTTGGCCATGACGGCGATATCGGCGGCGCGTTCCAGGTCGGCGTCATCGCAGACGATCAGCGGCGACTTGCCGCCCAGCTCCATGGTGACTTCCTTGAGGGTCGAGCCGGCGGCGCTGGCCATGACCTTCTTGCCGGTGGCGACGCCGCCGGTAAAGGAGATCTTCTCGATGCCGGGATGCTCGGTCAGGGCCACGCCGACCTCCGGGCCGACGCCATTGACCACGTTGAAGACGCCATCGGGCAGACCGGCCTCGGTGTAGATCTCGGCCAGCTTCAGCGCGGTCAGCGGGGTGACTTCGCTGGGCTTGAAGATCATGGCGTTGCCGGCGGCCAGGGCCGGGGCGGATTTCCACAGGGCGATCTGGATCGGGTAGTTCCAGGCGCCGATGCCAGCAACCACGCCCAGCGGCTCGCGGCGGGTGTAGACGAAGGAGGTCTCGCGCAGCGGGATCTGCTCGCCTTCCAGGGCAGGCACGAGGCCCGCGTAGTACTCGAGCACGTCGGCGCCGGTGACGATGTCGACGGCCTGGGTCTCGGACAGGGCCTTGCCGGTGTCCAGGGTTTCCAGCAGCGCCAGCTCGTCGTTGCGCTCGCGGAGGATGTCCACGGCCTTGCGCAGGATGCGCGAGCGCTGCATGGCGGTCATCGCGGCCCAGACCTTCTGGCCGGCGGCGGCGGCGGCCACCGCCTTGTCCACGTCGGCGCGGCTGGCGCTCTGCACCGTGGCGAGCACCTCGCCGGTGGCGGGATTCAGGGTTTCGAAGGTGGCACCACCGGTGGCGGCGACATAACGGCCACCGATGTACAGCTGCTGTTCGGCGAAACGGGCCATGGACGTTCTCCCAATCTGGGCGGGCGCCGTGGCACCCGCAAGGAACACAGGGGGCGCGAAAGAAAGGTCTCTCTGCGCCAGCGATGAATCCAGTCTACTTAATTTTTATTGAACGTTCAATCAATGAAAAATTCACAGGCGTGACGAAACGGGGCGATGGGCGGCCCAGAGCGGTTCTGTCGAAGCGGGGAGGGAGCGGGAAACGCGGGAGGAGAGCCCCGCGCCGAGTGGGCGGGGCGGGGCGGCGAAAGAGGGGGTCAGGCCTTGGCCAGCTGCAGGTCCAGGTAGTCGTAGGCGATTTGCAGGGCCTGCTGGGTGTTGAAGGTGTCGCCGGAGAGGGCGCCGCGCAGCCAGAGGCCGTCGATGATAGCGGCCAGGCCCTTGGCCGAGGCGCGGGCCTGCTCATGGGGCAGGAGGCGGCGGAATTGCCAGCAGAGGTTCGAATAGAGGCGCAGGTCGTTGATGCGTTGCAGCCGGCGCAGATTGGGCTGGTGCATGCTGGTGGCCCAGAAGGCCAGCCAGGTCTTCATGGCCGGGCCGCTGACCTGGGTATCGTCGAAGTTGCCCTGGATGATGGCGCGCAGGTTGGCGGCTGGGTCGTCACCGGGCAGGGCAGCGCGGCGTTCGCGCACGGCCTGGCGCAGCGCATTCATCAGATGCCGCATGGTGGCTTCGAGCAGGCCGTTCTTGTCCTGGAAGTAGTGGCTGATGATGCCGTTGGAAACGCCGGCCTTGCGGGCGATGAAGGCGATACTGGCGTCGCCCATGCCGACTTCGTCGACGGCTTCGAGGGTCGCGGCAATGAGCTGCGAACGGCGGATGGGCTGCATCCCGACCTTGGGCACGAGGCATCTCCTGGACAGAGCGGAAGGAGCCTCGGAGGGTAACTATTTTTTATTGAACGTTCAATCAATAAAAACGGTCACGACCTTCTGGATTGTGCCCTGGCCCAGGCGGCAATACCAGTCCTGACGGGTGGTTACTTTTAATAACCGCCCGAAAGGCGTAGGCTGGAAGCCAGTTCTGCTTCGAGGATCGCCATGGACGCCGTGGTCAGTCGTATCTCCAGCCGTCGCCGCCTGCATGCCCACGCCTGTCCGATCAGGGACGTGCTGGACCGGATCGGCGATGCCTGGTCCCTGCTCACGCTCTTTACCCTGGAACCCGGTCCGCTGCGCTTCAACGAATTGCGCCGGCGGGTCGACGGCATTTCCCAGCGCATGCTCAGCGTGACCCTGCGCCAGCTGGAGCGCGACGGCCTGGTGTCCCGCACGGTGACGCCGAGCAAGCCGCCCCAGGTGGAATACGCCCTCACCGAACTGGGCCAGAGCCTGATGGTGCCGGTGGGCGCCCTGGCCGCCTGGGCCTCCGCGAAGCAGCCTCTCATTCAGCGCCACAGGGCGGCCTACGATCAGGTCGCCGAGGAGTTCTCTGATGACCCGTCTCGCTAAGACCGCCCTGTCGGTCCTCGACCTCGCTCCTATCCGTGACGATGGCGATGCCGCCCAGGCGTTGCACAACGCCCTGGATCTGGCGCGCCACGTCGAGCAACTCGGCTTTTCCCGCTACTGGGTCGCCGAGCACCACAACATGGACGGCATCGCCAGTTCGGCGACCGCCGTGCTACTGGGCTATCTGGCCGCTGGCACCAGCACCCTGCGCCTGGGTTCGGGCGGTATCATGCTGCCCAACCATGCGCCGCTGGTGGTGGCCGAGCAGTTCGGCACCCTGGCCTCGCTGTATCCGGGCCGCATCGAGCTCGGCCTGGGTCGCGCACCGGGCTCGGATCAGCGCACCGCCTATGCCCTGCGCCGTGATCGCCTGGGCAGCTCCGACGACTTCCCGCGGGATGTGGAAGAGCTGCAGCACTACTTCGGGCCGCAGCAGCCGGGGCAGGGCGTGATCGCCATGCCGGGTGCGGGCACCGAGGTGCCGATCTGGCTCCTGGGTTCGAGCCTGTTCAGCGCCCAGCTGGCGGCGGCCAAGGGCCTGCCCTATGCCTTCGCCTCGCACTTCGCGCCGCGCTACGTGCACGAGGCCATCCGCCTCTATCGCGAGAACTTCAAGCCGTCCAAGGTGCTCGATCGCCCCTATGTGATGCTCGGGGTACCGCTGGTGGCGGCCGACAGCGACGACGAAGCCAATTACCTGGCCACCACCGTCTACCAGCGCATCCTCGCCCTGTTCCGCGGCGACAGCCTGCGCCTGCAACCGCCGGTGCGCAGCATGGAGGGGGTCTGGTTGCCCCACGAGAAGGAGTCGGTGTCGAGTTTCCTCGGCATGGCGGTGATCGGTGGCCCGGACAAGGTCCGCGAGCGCCTGGAGCTGCTGCTGGAGAAGACCGATGCCGACGAGCTGATCTTTACCTGCGACGTCTACGAGCAGGCGGATCGCCTGCGCGCCTTCTCGATCCTGGCGGATCTGAAGGGCGGTTGATGGGGATAAGGTAGCGTTGGGCCTCGTTGGGCTCGGCGTAACCCGGATTTATCGCGGCCATGGCGGTCCGCCGATGCGGCCGCTCCTACGAAAGCATGAAAAGCATCGTCCCTCTAGGAGCGGTCGCTACGGCGCACCGGCATGGCCGCGAATAAAAGCCGACCGTCTCGCGACGGTCGGCTTTTTTATGGGTGCTGCGGAGGATGCTGCTGTTGGGCTTCGCTGCGCTCAACCCAACCTACGCCTGCGTAGCGTGGAAAACCGCGCCAGCGTTTTCCACTGGCGGCTACCGGTTCGTACTGTGGATAAGGCTGCGCCGTTATCCACGCTACGCAGGTCTGCATTACAGGAAGGTGAAGACCTGCTCGCGGGTCAGGCGGGACTTGGGCAGGGCGGCGTTGAAGTCGCTTTCGCCGCGATAGCCCAGGCCGACCACCACCAGGGCGGTGTAGCCCTGCTCGCGCAGGCCCAGTTCCTGGTCCAGGCTGTTGGCGTCGAAGCCTTCCATGGGGGTGGCGTCGATGCCGAGGGCGGCGGCGCCCAGCAGCAGGGTGCCCAGGGCCAGGTAGGTCTGCTTCTCCATCCAGTGCTGCACGTCCTTGCGCTCATGACGATGCAGGTCGACGAAGTGACGGCGGGTGCCGTCCTGGGTGGCGCGCGCCTCGGGCTTGGCGAAGCGGCCGTCCTGGGCTTCCTGCTCCAGCACCTGGGCCAGGTGGCCTTCGGTCATTTCCAGGCGGGTGCACAGCACAATGACGTGGGACGCCGGCAGCACCTTGGGTTCGTTGTAGGGACTCTGCATGCCCTGGGCGATGCGCGCCTTGGCCTCGGCGCTGGCGGCGACCACGAAGTGCCAGGGCTGGGAGTTGACCGAGGAGGGCGCCTGGCGCAGCAGCTCCAGCAATTCCTCGACCTGTTCGGCCGGGATGCTGCGGGAGCCGTCGAAGGCCTTGGTGGTGTAACGGGTGCGGGCGATCTGGGACAGCTGCATGGATAACTCCTGATCGGATCAGTGGGTAGGGGCCGGCTGGGCGTCGATCTTGACGCGGAACAGGCTGTAGGGCTTCTGGCGCAGGTCCTGGCCACCGTGGAACTGGGCCTGGCGATGGAGCTGGTTGGCGGTGAAATAGAGGTAGCCGTCCGGACCGATGCTGAAGGTGTCGGGCCAGAGCACACGGGGATCGTGGACCAGGGTCTTCCAGCTGCCGTCGGCCTGGCGCTGGCGCACGGCGTTGTGCTCGTAGTCGCCGGCATAGACGCGACCCTGGGCATCGGCTTCGAGGCCGTCGGAGGCACCCTTCTCGCCGAGATCCTGCACCCCGGCGCGCACCTGAGCCTCGCTCGCCTCGGGATCACGCAGCAGGGCGGTGGGCACGGCATAGAGGTGGCGGCTGGACAGCGGGCTGAAGTAGAGGGTGCCGCCGTCCGGCGACAGGGCGATGCCGTCGCTGGCGATGGCCGGTCGGACCTTGCTGCCATCGGGGCGCTGCATCAGCAACGGTTCGCCTTCCACCACCGGGGCGAAGCTGGGGTCGACGTTGGCCTGGGGCGCGCCGGTCAGGCGACGCTGGGCCTGGCCGGTGGCGAGGTCGAGGATGATCAGGCCACCGGGAGGCGCCGAGTCGGTGACATAGGCCACTCCGGCGCGACCGACGCGAAAGTCGAAGCGCACGTCGTTGACGTAGCTGTTGGGTTCGAGCACCGCGGCCGGGAAGACCAGGGTCCTGGCGACCTTGTTGGTCTTGAGGTCGATGGCCACCAGCTTGGCGCCGCCGGCCTTGGGCGCCGCGAAGCCCGGCGCGGCGGTGTCCAGCACCCAGAGGTGTCCGCGACCATCGGCCACCACGCTCTGCACGCTGATGAAGCCCTTGCCCGGCTGGCCGGGGGTCTCGACGTTGAGCGCGGCGTCCGGGTAGGGCACGGCCTTGCCGTCCTTGAGTTCGGCCACGGTAAAGGGCACCGCGTCGCCCCAGCGCGGGTAGTTGACGAAGATCCGCCCGGTCTCGCTGACGGTGACGCCGGTGGGCATGGCGTCCTGGAAGGCGAACACCGGCTCCAGCTGGCCGAGGGTGCGCTCCTGGGGCAGGGCCGCCGCCTGGGCCGTCAGGCTACCCACGGCCAGGGCGACGGCGAGGGTCAGGGCACTCAAGCGAGGCATCAGAACCCCTCCAGCACGAGCTTGCCGCGCGCCTGATGGCTTTCCAGCTGGGCATGGGCGCGGCGCAGGTTGGCGGCATCGATCCGGCCCAGGTGTTCGCCGAGGGTGGTCTTGAGGGTGCCCTGGTCGATCAGTCCGGCGACGCGTTCGAGGATCTCGTGCTGGCGCACCTTGTCCGGGGTCTGGAACAGCGAGCGGGTAAACATCAGTTCCCAGTGCAGCGACAGCGACTTGGCCTTCATCGGCACCACGTCGAGTTGCGCCGGATCGTCGATCACGCCCAGGCGACCCTGGGGCCGCAGGACATCCACCAGCTGAGTGAAGTGCTCATCGGTGTGGGTGAGGCTGGCCACCAGGGTCACGCCATCCAGACCCAGGGCTTCGAGCTGGGGCCGCAGCGGCTGGTGGTGGTCGATGACGTGGTGGGCGCCGAGGGTGCGCACCCAGTCCTGGGTTTCCTGGCGCGAGGCGGTACCTATCACCGTCAGCTCGGTGAGTTGGCGGGCCAGCTGCACCAGCACGGAGCCGACGCCGCCTGCCGCGCCCATCACCAGCAGCTGCTGGCCGGCGCCGCCGCCTTCGGTCGCGCCGAGACGGTCGAACAGCAGTTCCCAGGCGGTGATGGCGGTCAGCGGCAGGGCCGCGGCCTGGGCATGATCCAGGCGCTTGGGCTTGTGCCCGGCCAGGTGTTCGTCGACCAGGTGCAGTTCGCTGTTGCAACCGGGGCGGAACAGCTCGCCGGCGTAGTAGACCTCGTCACCCACGGCGAAGCGGCTGACGGCGCTGCCCACGGCGCGGACCACGCCGGAGACGTCCCAGCCCAGTACCTTGGACTCGCGCTGCACCAGGCCCTGGCGCACCTTGGTATCGACCGGATTGACCGACACGGCGCGGACTTCCACCAGGAGGTCATGGGCCTCGGGCGTGGGGTCGGGCAGCACCGCGTCCTGCAGGGCACGGGGATCGCTGGCGGGCAGGGTGGTGTCGCCGTGGACGATGGCTTTCATGGGCGGGTTCCTTTGTACGATAAGAAGACGTGAGCCCATGGTCGTCTTCATGCTCGGCCGGAAAAAGCGGCAGAATCGGATAGCACCTTCACTGCAGGAGTGAAAATGATCCGCTTCGACGACCTCGGCCTCTTCGTGCGCTCCGCCGCCCTCGGCAGCTTTTCCCGCGCCGCCCGCGAGGCAGACCTCCTGCCGGGGCAGGTGAGCGCCGCCATCGGCCGGCTGGAGCGCGAACTGGGCATCCGCCTGTTCGCCCGCTCGACCCGTAGCCTGCGCCTGACCGCCGAGGGCGAGGCCTATCTGCCCTATGCCCGCGAGGTGCTGGAGACCTTGCGCGAAGGGCGCGAGCGGTTGCAGGGGGAGAGTCCGGAATTGCGTGGGGTGCTGCAGGTGGCGGCGCCTTCGGACCTGGGGCGCAATCTCCTGCTGCCCTGGCTGGCCGAGTTTCGTCAGCGCCATCCCGGCCTGACCCTCAGGCTCTACGTCTCGGACCAGCAGGCCGACGTCTATCGCGATCCGGTGGACATCGCCATCCGCTACGGCCGCAGCCAGGACGACAGCCTGGTGGCCCTGCCGCTGGCCCCGGACAATCGCCGGCTGCTGGCGGCGGCGCCGGCCTATCTGGCCCGCCAGGGCGCGCCGCGCAGCCTGGACGACCTGTCCAGGCACGCCTGCCTGCTCTACCAGCTGCATGGGCGCACCTATGACAAGTGGAGCTTTCCACAGGCCGACGGTGGCCTGCGCCAGGTAGCCGTCAGCGGACCCCTGCAAAGCGACGATGCCGAGGTGGTGCGGCGCTGGGCGGTGGCCGGGGAGGGCATCGTCTACAAGTCCTGGCTGGACATGCGCGACGACCTGCAGCGCGGTCGGCTGGTGCGGCTGCTGCCCGAGCAGCCCGGCGAGCCGTTGCCGCTGCAGCTGTTCTGCCCGCATCGGCGGCAATTCTCGCCGGCGGTGCGGCAGCTGCACGGCTGGCTGGCGGAACGCTTCGCGGCCCTGGGCGAGCAGCCTTGAAACGCAAAGGGGATGGCGCCGCGAACGGAGCCACCCCCTTGGGTACCGCGCCTGCCTTACTGCAGGTGCTGCTTGAGCAACTGGCCGGCCTGGGTCAGCGCAGCCTGGACCTCGGGTACCTTGGCCAGGGCGTTGAGCAGGCCGTAGTCGTGGATCATGCCGTTGTAGCGCACCTGGACGACATCGACGCCGGCGGCGTTGAGCTTGCGGGCATAGGCCTCGCCCTCGTCTCGCAGCACGTCGTTCTCGGCGGTCTGTACCAGCGCCGGCGGCAGACCCTTGAGCTGGGCCTCGCTGGCCCGCAACGGCGAGGCGTAGATATTGGCGCGCTCGGTCTCGCTGGTGGTGTAGTTGTCCCAGAACCACTTCATCATGTTGCGGGTCAGGAAGCGGCCCTCGGCATAGGTCTGGTAGGAGCCGTTGTCGAAGCTCGCATCGGTCACCGGCCAGAACAGCACCTGGTAGCGCAGCTTGGGCGTGCCCTTGTCCTTGGCCATCAGGCTGACCACCGCGGCCATGTTGCCGCCGACGCTGTTGCCGGCCACCGCCAGGCGACTGCCGTCGACATCGATGTCCTTGCCGTGCTCGGCCACCCACTGGGTCGCGGCATAGGCCTGGTTGATGGCCACCGGGAAGTGGGCTTCCGGACTCGGGGTGTAGTTGACGAACACCGCCGTGGCGCCGGAGGCCACCACCAGGTCACGCACCAGGCGCTGGTGGGTGGGGAAGTCGCCCAGCACCCAGCCGCCGCCGTGGAAGAACATGAAGGCCGGTGTCTGCCCCTTGGCGTTGGCCGGGCGGACGATGGTCAGCTGCAGCGGCTTGCCGTCGACCTGGATGGTCTTTTCACGGGTCTTGACCCCCGAGAGATCGACCTTGACGCCGGACTGGGCGCCGGCCAGCACCGCGCGGGCGTCCTTGGGGCTCAGGGTTTCCAGGGGTTTGCCACCGCTGCCGTTCAGGGCATCGACGAAGCCCTGGGTGGTGCGCTCCAGATGCGGATCGGGCTGGGGCGCGGCGAAGGCGCTGCCCAGGGCCAGGCTGAGCGCGGAAAGGCCAAGCAGGCGAGAGACGGTACGCATGACAGATGACTCCTCGAACGGGAAGGACCGGGCGCCTCGGCGGAGGCGCCAGGGTAATACCGCGACCTTTAGGCCAGGGTCAGGCGCACGTCCACGTTGCCGCGGGTGGCGTTGGAGTAGGGGCAGACCTGGTGGGCCTTCTCGACCAGGTCTTCGGCCACGGCACGCTCCAGGCCCGGCAGGCTGATGACCAGCTCGACGTCCAGGGCGAAGCCGGTGGGGATCGGGCCGATGCCGACCTGGGCGGTCACGCTGACGTCCGCCGGCACGGCGATCTTTTCCTTGGCGCCGACGAACTTGAGCGCGCCGATGAAGCAGGCCGAATAGCCGGCGGCGAAGAGTTGCTCGGGATTGGTGCCGGCACCGCCGGCGCCGCCGAGCTCCTTGGGCGTGGACAGCTGCACGTCCAGGACCTTGTCGCTGCTGATGGAACGGCCGTCGCGGCCACCGGTGCTGGTTGCGGAAGCGGTATAGAGGATGTTCATGGCGTGCTCCTGTTTAGGTATCGCGATAACTGATTGTTCGGACGTTGACCGAAGGAATCGTCCGGGTACGGATTTAAGTTATCGCGATATTCGTTATCGCGCAAATATATTTTCAGAAGCAGCCGACCAGCGGCAGCGAAGGGGGCTAACGCTCCAGCTTGGCTCTCAGGGTCATCAGGTTTTCGCGCAGGGCATTCATCTGGGCATCGCCCAGCGCGCAATAGCTGCTGATGGTGCCGTTGATCTCCCGGGCCCGCTCGCGCAGGGCGCGGCCAGACTCGGTGAGTTCGATGGACAGGTTGCGCTCGTCCTCGGCATTGCGCTGTCGGGTCACGTAGCCCTCGGCTTCCAGGCGCTTGAGCACCGGGGTCAGGGCGCCGGAGTCCTGGTGCAGCCGGCGCGCCAGCTCCTTGAGCGGCAGCCGATCGTTTTCCCACAGCACCAGCATCATCAGGTACTGCGGATAGGTCAGGCCCACCTCTTCGAGCAGCGGCTTGTACACCTTGGTCATGGCCAGCGAGGTGGAGTACAGGGCGAAGCACAGCTGCTGATCGAGAAGAAGGGGGTCTTTGTTGTTCATCGCGTTCCCGCCTGGGTAAATGAGAAATGATTCTACCCCGAGCATTTGGGTAGCATTAGTCCTTTCGCTCTCAGACCCCAGGGTTTCCATGCGTATCCATGTGTCGTTCATCGATCGTGTCGGCATCACCCAGGAAGTCCTGGCGCTGCTCGGTGCCCGCAATCTCAACCTGGACGCCGTGGAGATGGTGCCGCCCAACGTCTACATCGATGCGCCGACCCTGAGCGCGACGGTGCTGGAGGAGTTGCGCGCCGCCCTGCTGACCGTGGTGGGGGTGGAGGCGGTGCGGGTGGTGGATATCCTGCCCGGCCAGCGCCGCTCCCTGCAGCTCGACGCCCTGCTCGCCGCCATGGCCGATCCAGTGCTGGCGGTGGACGGCGAGGGCCGCATCCTGCTGGCCAATCCGGCCTTTGCCGCCCTGGCCGGGGAAGGCGCCGGCAACACCCTGGCCGAACTCTTCAATGACGGCGAATTGTCCGCCGAACTGCTGGACCAGGGCTTTCGTTTGCCCCTGCGCGAGGTGGTGCTGCGCGGCCAGGCACTGCTGCTGGACGCCACCCCCATCGGCGAACCGGTGGGCGGCCTGGCCGGTGGCCTGCTGACCCTCTACGCCCCCAGCCGTATCGGTGGCCGCCTCTCGGCGCTGCGCCACGACACCCCCGAGGGGTTCGATTCGCTGCTCGGCGACTGCGCCGCCATCCGCACCCTCAAGGCCCGCGCCCAGCGCCTGGCCGCCCTGGAGGCGCCGCTGCTGATCCTCGGCGAGACCGGCACCGGCAAGGAACTGGTGGCGCGCGCCTGCCATGCGGCCAGTGCGCGGCGCGAGGCGCCCTTTCTGGCGCTGAACTGCGCGGCTCTGCCGGAAAGCCTCGCCGAGAGCGAATTGTTCGGCTATGCCCCGGGCGCCTTTACCGGCGCCCAGCGCGGCGGCAAGCCGGGCCTGCTGGAACTGGCCGACCAGGGCACGGTGTTTCTCGACGAAGTCGGCGAGATGTCGCCCTATCTGCAGGCCAAGCTGCTGAGATTTCTCTCCGATGGCACCTTCCGCCGCGTTGGCGGAGCCCAGGAAACCCAGGTCAATGTGCGCATCCTCGCCGCCACCCATCGCGACCTGCAGGCCATGGTCGCCGCCGGCACCTTTCGCGAAGACCTCTTCTATCGCCTCAATGTGCTCAGCCTGCAGGTGCCGGCACTGCGCGAGCGGGGCCAGGACATCCTGCTGCTGGCACGGCACTTCCTGCAGCAGGCCTGCGCCCAGATCGGCCGACCGCCGTGCCGCCTGGCGCCGGCCACCTATGGCGTGCTGCTGGGCAACGCCTGGCCGGGCAACGTGCGGCAATTGCAGAACATCCTCTTTCGCGCCGCCGCCATCAGCGAGAGTGGCCAGATCGACGTCGACGACCTCGACCTGGCCGGCACGGCGGTGGCGGGGCAGGCCGAGACCGAGGTCAGCACCCTGGAGGCCGCCGTCCAGGGCTACGAGGCGGCGCTGCTGGAACGACTCTATCCGCAGTACCCGTCCAGCCGCCAGCTGGCCGCGCGGTTGCAGACGTCCCACTCGGCCATTGCCATGCGCCTGCGCCGTTATGGTATCCCCCGGCGAGACTAGCCCCGCCGCTTCAAGTTTCGTCACGGCAGCCCGATAACGTCAGACGACATCACGCTCGGACGGGGGGGGGCTTCGTGACGAGCAGCTTCTTGCATTGGCTGGTTCTCGGTCTGGTGCTGGTGTGCACGGGCGTCCGTGCCGGCGCACTGCAACTGGTGACCGAGGACTATCCGCCGTTCAGCGTGGTCCAGCCGGATGGCCGGGTGACCGGCTTTTCCGTCGAGTTGGTGCGGCTGCTGTTGGCCCGGGCCGAGCTTGCGGCCGAGCCGCAGGTCATGCCGTGGGCGCGGGCCTTCGCCCAGGCCCAGGGCCGGCCCGATGTCCTCGTCTTTTCCATGGCGCGTCTGCCCGAGCGCGAGGCGCTGTTCGAGTGGGTGGTGCCCCTGACCGAGACCACCCTCTGCCTGTTCAGCTGGCGGGACCGCGTGCGTCCCTTGGCCAGCCTGCAGGCGGCCCGCGGCCTGCAAATCGCTACGGTCAACGGCGATGCGGGAGAGCGCATCCTGCTGGAGCAGGGCTTCACCGTCGGACGGGAGCTGCAATCCGGCACGCATTACAGCCTCAACCTGGAGAAACTCAAAGCCGGTCGGGTCGACCTGTGGATCGCCAACCGCGCCGTGGCCGATCACCTCGCTCGCCAGGCCGGCTACGATCCTCAGGGCGATCTGCGGCAGGCCTACTGCGCCGCCCCCTATCCGCTGTATCTGGCGGCCAGCCTGGGCACCGCTCCCGAGGTGATGGCACGGCTGCGGGCGGCCTTCGTGACGTTGCAACAGGACGGTACGCTGGCCGAACTCCAGCGGCGCTGGCTATGAGGGGCGTGCTGAAACGCCGCTCGCTCGGTAACCGCCTGGCCTTGCTGACGGTGGCGTTCTGTCTGCTGTTTTCCGCGGCCACGGCAGGGCTGCGCACCTGGAATATCTGGGAACAGAATCGCCTGGGTATGGATACCGAGCTGCAATTGCTGGAGCAGGTGTACCAGTCGACCCTGACCAAGGCCATCTGGGAACTGGACAAGCCCGCGGTGCAGGCGCAACTGGACGGGGCGTCGCGCATCGCCTCGGTCGGCCGTATCGAGCTGCGGCTGACCGGCCACGGCCAGGAGTCCGACGTCCAATCCCGTCAGCAGGCCGACTGGGCGCCCTCGAGCCTGGCGCCGAGTCGAAGCTCCACGCTGGTCTACAGTCCCTATCCGGGCGGTCACGAGGTGCTCGGCGAACTCCTCATCCAAGGCAATGAAGCCCTGCTCTGGCGTGAATTGCGCGACAGCGTGGCGAGTACCCTGCTGACCCAACTGGCACTCGCCCTGCTGCTCGCCGGCCTGGTCAGCCTGGCCTTCAATCGGCTGGTGACCCTGCATGTCCGTCGGATCGCCCGCCACCTGTCCCGGCTGACGGCCGCCACCCTCGCCGAGCCCCTTCGACTGCGGCGGCCCACCCGCCAGGACGAGCTGGATCTGCTGGTGAGTGGCATCAATACCCTGCAGGGCAACCTGGCGGGCTACCTGGCCCAACAGCATCGCCACGAAGAAGAGCTCGCCGCGCATCGCGATCTCCTGGCGGAGCGAGTTCGCGAGCGCACGGCAGAGCTCGAGGCCTTGGCGACGGCGCAGCAAACCATCTTGAGGCTGTCCAACCAACTGATCCATGCGCCTTACGCGGACTTCGACCGGCATTGCCAACTCTGTCTACAGGAGGTCGCACAACGCTTGCGCGCGCGTCAGGCCTTCTGGTTCAAGCGTGACACCCGGGATGCGCCCTATCGCCTTTACCAGGGCTGGTTCCGCGACGCCGAGCCGTTGGCCGCCGGTCTGACACTGCCGCCGCCATGCGCCCAGGTGCTGGAAGCCCTGCTGGAACCCGAGGTCCCCCGTACCTTCGCGACGCGCGAGGCGCTCGTGGCCGCCTTCGGTGACGCGGCGGAGCCGCTGTTGGCACTAGGTAACGAAGCCCTGGCGCTGGTCCATCTGCGGATCGCCGAGGACGAAGACGGTTTGCTGCTCTTCGGCTGCAATCTGGGCGGCGAGTGGCGCACCGATGAACGCGCCCTCATCAACATGACCACCCAACTGCTCTTGCATGCCTCCCATCACCAGTTGCAATTGCGCGACCTGCTGACGTCCCAGGAGGCGTTGCGCAGCGCCAACGCGCGGCTGGAGCAACTGTCGCGCAGCGATCCGCTCACCGGGCTGCCCAATAGGCGCTGTTTCGACGAGGCCGAGGAGGTGGAGTTTCGCCGCGCGCGACGCTCCGGGGAGCCCCTCGCGCTGCTGCTCTGCGATGTCGACTTTTTCAAGCGCTACAACGATACCTATGGGCATGCCCAGGGCGATGTCTGTCTGCAGCAGGTAGCGACCGCCATGCAGCAGGTCGTCACGCGCCCAGGCGACCTGGTGGCGCGGATCGGCGGCGAAGAGTTCGCGGTTCTGCTGCCCGCGACCGATCTGGCGGGCGCGGGGGCGATGGCCGAGCGCTTGCGCCGGGCCGTCGCCGCGCTGGAAATCACCCATGCCGGCTCGGAGGCTGCTGGCCACGTCACCCTGAGCATCGGCTATGCCACCCTGAGTACCGATATGCACGATTTCGCCAGCCTGCTGCGCCAGGCCGACCAGGCGCTCTACCGCGCGAAAAGCTTGGGGCGCCATCGCAGCTGTCATCTGCCTGAGGAGCCGCTGCCATGAAGCGTCATCTGTTGTTGGCCCTGCTGGCCTTGCTGGGGCCGGGCGTGGAGGCCGCCACGGTGCGCGCCGTGACGGAAGAGACGTCCTTGAGCTGGAGCGTGGACGGTCGGGTGGGTGGGCCGGCGACCTCGGTGGTGGAGCGTACCCTGGCCCTGGCGGGTATCACCGACTACCGCCTGGAACTCTATCCCTGGGCTCGCGCCTATGATCTGGCCCTGCGCGAGCCAGGGGTGCTGATCTATCTGATCGCCCGCACGCCGGCACGCGAGACCCAATTCCAGTGGGTCGGGGAGGTCATGCGCCTGCGGTACTACTTCTATCGGCTGGCGAATCGCGACGACGTGCGTATCGAGCGTCTCGACGACGCCCGCGCCTATCGGCTGGGCGTGATGCGCGACGATGTGCGCCACCAGTATTTGCAGTCGCTCGGCTTCCAGCTGCTGGTGGTGTCAGGCCAGCAAAAGGACAACTTCAGTCGCTTGCTCAATGGTCAGGTGGATGCCGTGCTGCTGCCGGAGCAGGATGCCATTCGCTTCTGCCAGGACGCGGCTAGCGCCTTTCCGGGATTGCGCCGCCTCGCCGCCCTGGAGGATCTCGATACCCCGCTGTACATGGCGTTCAGCCCGACCACGCCGGCGCCGCTGGTAGCCCGGCTGCGCACGGCGTTCGCGCAGCTCAAGGCCAGTGGCGAGGTCGCTCGGCTGCTGGAATAGCCGAGCGACCCCCGACCATCAACGCAGCACGTTGGTCTTGGCCAGGTCCAGCACCTCGCTGCCGCGCCCGCTCATCACCGCGCGCAGCATGTAGAGGCTGAAGCCCTTGGCCTGGGCCGCTTCGATCTTCGGCGGCAGCGACAGCTCCTGCTTGGCGATGCGTACGTCCACCAGCGCCGGGCCGGGGTGGGCGAACGCCTCTTCCAGAGTGGCGTCGAGCAGGCTGGCCGATTCCACCTTCCAGCCGCGCACGCCGCAGGCCTCGGCCACCTGGGCGAAGTCGACGGCGGCGAGATCCGTGGTCTCGTCGATCATGCCGGCGGCCTTCATCTCCATGGCGACGAAGCCCAGGGTGGCGTTGTCGTAGACGATGACCTTGACCGGCAGCTTCTCGCTGGCCAGGGTCGCCAGTTCGCCGAGCAGCATGGACAGTCCGCCGTCGCCGGCCAGCGCCACCACCTGGCGGTCGGGATAGGCCGCCTGCAGACCCATGGCCTGGGGCAGGGCATTGGCCATGGAGCCATGGGTAAAGGAGCCGGCCAGCTTGCGCTCGAAATTCATCGCCAGGTAGCGGGCCGCCCACACCGTGGGCGTGCCGACGTCGCAGGTGAAAAGGGCATCCGCCGCGGCCAGTTCGCTGACGCGGGTGGTGAGGTACTGCGGATGCAGCGGCTCGCCATTGGCGGTGGCGGTGGCCAGTTCGTCGAGCTCGGCGCGGGTCTTGCGGTAGTGCTGCTGGGCCTTTTCCAGGAAGCGGCTGTGGCTGTTGGGCTGGAGTCGCGGCAGCAGGGCGTCGAGGGTGGCGCGGACATCGCCCACCAGCCCCTTGAGCAGCGGGGTACGCACGCCCAGGTGGGCGCCGCGCACATCTATCTGCACCACGCGGCCGTGATCCGGGAAGAAGTTGCGATAGGGGAAGTTGCTGCCCAGCATCAGCAGCAGGTCGCATTCCTTGAGCGCGTGATAGCCGGACGAAAAGCCGATCAGGCCGGTCATGCCCACGCCATAGGGATTCGAATACTCGATATGGGCCTTGCCGCGCAGGGCATGGACCACCGGCGCCTGCAGGCGCTCGGCCAGGGCCACCACCTGGGCATGGGCACCGGCGCAACCGGCGCCGCAGAGTAGGGTGATGCGCTTTTCCCCGGCTAGCAATTCGGCCAGGGCATCCAGCTCGGCGTCCGGTGGCACCACCACCGGACGCACCGGCTCGCTCCACTGGGCTTCCTTGATCGGCGCCTCGGCCAGGGCCACGTCGCCGGGAATCACCACCACCGACACCGAACGATTGAGGATGGCCGAACGCATGGCGGTCTCGAGGATGCGCGGCAGTTGCTCGGGATGGGAGACCACCTCGCAGAAGTCGCTGCAGTCGCGGAACAGGCGTTCCGGATGGGTCTCCTGGAAATAGCCCAAGCCGATCTCGCTGGAAGGAATCTGGGCGGCGATGGCCAGCACCGGCGCACCGCTGCGCTGGGCGTCGAACAGGCCATTGATCAGGTGCAGGTTGCCCGGGCCACAGGAGCCGGCGCAGACCGCCAGACGCCCGCTGGTGTCGGCCGCGGCACTGGCGGCGAAGGCGGCGGCTTCTTCGTGCCGCACGCCACGCCAGCGGATGCGCTCACGCTTGCGCAGGCTTTCGGTGAGGCCGTTGAGCGAATCGCCCGGCAGGCCCCAGATGGTGTCGACACCAGCCGCTTCGAGGGTGGCGACGAGCAGATCGGCAACGGTTTTCACAGCCATGACAAAGACTCCAGACAAGGATGGAAGAGGGCAAAGCCGCTTGGCAGAGGTCTTGTTGTGCCTTCTTGGTCCGACGAAGCGGGGCGGAAGTTCGCGGCGGGTGCGCTTGTCCGAATCTTGCCCCGCGCCGATGACATTTCCGCCTCCGGCGTCTTTCCCAAGGCTTCACCAGGTGTCATCCGCGCGAAGAGCGCTATACCAACTGTGATGCCTGATGCCGAGAGGGTGCCGATTGACAGATCCAGCCTTGCCCCTAATATGGGATATACATCCGATATATCCCAGAGGTCGATCATGGATCAAGGCGCCGTATTCCAAAGCAATCGCAGTCAGGCGGTGAGACTGCCAAAGGCGGTTGCCCTGCCCGCAGACGTGAAGCGCGTCGATGTGGTCGCGGTCGGTCGCACGAGGATCATTACCCCGGCCGGGGAATCCTGGGATTCCTGGTTCGAGGGGGAGGGTGTCACGGCGGATTTCATGGCGGAACGGGACCAGCCCGCCGAGCAGGAGCGCGAGGGCTTCTGATGTTCAAGTTCATGCTCGACACCAACACCTGCATCTTCACCATCAAGAACCGACCGACGTCGGTTCGCGAGGCCTTCACCCGGCACCAGGGGCAGTTGTGCATCAGTACGATCACCCTGATGGAGCTGATCTACGGTGCGGAAAAGTCTTCCAGCCCGGAGCGCAACCTGGCGGTGATCGAGGGCTTCGCCGCGCGGCTGGAGGTGTTGACGTACGGTCCCGAAGCCGCAGCCCATACCGGGCAGTTGCGCGCCGAACTAGCCCGAGCGGGTCAGCAGATCGGTCCCTATGATCAGATGATCGCGGGGCATGCGCGCTCCCTAGGCCTGATCGTGGTCACCAACAACCGTCGCGAGTTCGACCGGGTGCCAGGCCTGCGCGTTGAAGACTGGGTCACTGCGGCAGGAAATTAGCGCGCAAGGCGCTCTATCCGCCTCTGACTGCGGCACAGTGATAAGGAACAGCAGGGCCCTGGCGTACAGCCCGGCTGTCGGACCCAGGAGCCTGGCTAATATCGTAACGATTTCGATACGCCGTTTGTAAATCGATACGAGTGTGGCGGGTTGGGGCGTCAATCGTAACGATTTCGCTACGGCGCAATAGGGGTTCTTTAGCTAAACCCCTAAAAACACTGGCCTTTGTTCCTGGCATCACCCTTGCAATCCCAGACCCATCTATCCATCAGGACAAAGGTCCGCAGGAGTCTGGCAATGGGTCTGCGCTATACCGAAGAACACGAATGGCTGCGTCAGGAAGCCGATGGCAGCATTACCGTCGGCATCACCGACTATGCTCAGGACTCCTTGGGCGACCTGGTCTTCGTGCAATTGCCGGAGCTGCGCAGCTACGCCCAGGGCGATGAGGTGGCGGTGCTGGAGTCGGTCAAGGCCGCCAGCAACATCACCATGCCGCTGGACGGCGAGGTCCTGGCGGTCAACGAGGCGCTGAACGATGCGCCCGAGACCATCAACAGCGATCCGCTGAACGCCGGCTGGTTCTTTCGTTTCCAGCCCGCCAATGCCGAAGCCTTCGCCGCGCTGCTCGACGAAGCCGCCTATCAGCAACTGATCAAGGGGTAAGACCGCCATGTCGCTGCACGACACCCTCAGCACCGCCGACGAATTCGTCCCGCGCCACATAGGTCCGCGCGAGCTCGACGAGATCGCCATGCTGAATCTGCTCGGCTATGAATCCCTGGACGCCATGACCGCCCAGGTGATTCCCGAGAGCATCAAGGGCACCAGCGTGCTGGACCTGCCCGCCGGGCTGTCCGAAGCCGACGCCCTGGCCGAGCTGCGCGCCATCGCCGGCAAGAATCGCCTGCTCAAGAGCCTGATCGGCCAGGGCTACTACAACACCCATACCCCGGCGCCGATCCTGCGCAACCTGCTGGAAAATCCGGCCTGGTACACCGCCTACACCCCCTACCAGCCGGAGATCTCCCAGGGTCGCCTGGAAGCCCTGCTCAACTTCCAGACGCTGATCGGCGACCTCACCGGCATGCCGGTGGCCAACGCCTCGCTGCTGGACGAGGGCACCGCCGCCGCCGAGGCCATGACCTTCTGCAAGCGCCTGGCGAAAAACAAGGCCAGCGCCTTCTTTGCCTCCGTGCACTGCCATCCGCAGACCCTGGACGTCCTGCGCACCCGTGCCGAGCCCCTGGGCATCGAGGTGGTCGTGGGCGTGGAAACCGAGATCGAGGACCACGGCCGCTTCTTTGGTGCGCTGTTCCAGTACCCCATGACCACCGGCGAGATCCGTGACTACCGGGAGAGCATCCAGGCCTTCCAGGCCGCCGGTGCCCTGGTGGCCATGGCCGCCGACCTGCTGGCCCTGACCCTGCTCACCCCGCCCGGCGAACTGGGCGCGGACGTGGCCATCGGCACCGCCCAGCGTTTTGGCGTACCGCTCGGTTTCGGCGGCCCGCACGCGGCCTACTTCGCCACGCAGGACAAGTACAAGCGCGACATGCCCGGGCGCGTCGTCGGCGTGTCCATCGACCGCCACGGCAACCCGGCCTATCGCCTGGCGCTGCAGACCCGCGAGCAGCACATCCGCCGCGAGAAGGCCACCAGCAACATCTGCACCGCCCAGGTGCTCCTGGCCAACATCGCCAGCATGTACGCGGTCTACCACGGTCCCGAAGGCCTGACCCGCATCGCCACCCGGGTGCAGCGTCTGACCAGCCTGCTGGCCGCCGGCCTGCAGCGCCTGGGCCACGAGACCCAGCACACCGCCTTCGACACCCTTACCCTGGTGTTCGGGGCGCGCACCGCCGCCCTGCACGAGGCCGCCCGTGCCCGTGGCTACAACCTGCGCGAAGTCAGCGCCGAGGCCCTGGGCGTGTCCTTGGACGAGACCAGCACCCTGGCCGATGTCCAGGCACTGCTGGAGATCCTGGCCGATGGCAAGCCCGCGCCCCAGGTCGCCGAGCTGGGCGATGCCCAGGGCGTGGAAGTGCCCGCGGCGCTGCAGCGCCAATCGGCCTTCCTGACCCATCCGGTGTTCGCCAGCCACAGGTCCGAGACCGAGCTGATGCGTTACCTGCGCAAGCTGGCGGACAAGGACCTGGCGCTGGATCGCACCATGATCCCGCTGGGTTCCTGCACCATGAAGCTCAACGCCGCCAGCGAGATGATCCCGGTCACCTGGGCGGAATTCGGCGGTATCCACCCCTTCGCCCCGGCCGACCAGGCCGAGGGCTATGCTCAGCTCACCACCGAGCTGGAGGCCATGCTCTGCGCCGCCACCGGCTATGACGCCGTCTCCCTGCAGCCCAATGCCGGCTCCCAGGGCGAGTACGCCGGCCTCCTGGCCATCCGTGCCTATCACGCGAGCCGCGGCCAGGGCGAGCGCGACGTCTGCCTGATCCCGGCCTCGGCCCACGGCACCAACCCGGCTACCGCCAGCATGGTCGACATGCGCGTGGTGGTGGTGGCCTGCGACAAGCGCGGCAACGTCGATCTTGACGACCTGCGGGCCAAGGCCGAGCAGCACAGCGAGCGCCTGGCCGCGCTGATGATCACCTACCCGTCCACCCACGGGGTGTTCGAAGAGGCCATCCGCGAGATCTGCCAGGTGGTCCATGACCACGGCGGCCAGGTCTATATCGACGGCGCCAACATGAACGCCATGGTCGGTCTCTGCGCCCCGGGTCAGTTCGGCGGTGACGTCTCCCACCTCAACCTGCACAAGACCTTCTGCATCCCCCATGGCGGCGGCGGTCCGGGCGTCGGCCCTATCGGCGTCAAGGCGCACCTGGCGCCCTTCCTGCCTGGCCATGCCCGGCTGGAGCGCAAGGAGGGCGCGGTCTGCGCGGCGCCCTATGGCAGCGCCAGCATCCTGCCGATCTCCTGGATGTACCTGAAGATGATGGGCAGCGTCGGTCTGACCCGCGCCTCCCAGGTTGCCATCCTCAGCGCCAACTACATCGCCCGCCGACTGGAAGAGCACTACCCGGTGCTCTACAGCGGCACCGGCGGCCTGGTGGCCCACGAGTGCATCCTCGACCTGCGCCCGCTCAAGGACAGCAGCGGCGTGACCGTGGACGACGTGGCCAAGCGCCTGATCGACTTCGGCTTCCATGCCCCGACCATGTCCTTCCCGGTGGCCGGCACCCTGATGATCGAGCCCACCGAGAGCGAGTCCAAGCAGGAACTGGACAGATTCTGCGACGCCATGATCGCCATCCGCGAAGAGATCCGCGCCCTGGAAGCCGGCACCCTGGATCCCCAGGACAACCCGCTGAAGAACGCGCCCCACACCGCGCGCGAATTGGCGGGCGAGTGGACCCACCCCTACAGCCGCGAGCAGGCGGTCTTCCCGCTGCCGAGTCTGGTGGACGGCAAGTACTGGCCGCCGGTGGCGCGCATCGACAACGTCTACGGCGATCGCAACCTGGTCTGCTCCTGCCCGCCGATCGAAGCCTACGGCGAGGCCTGACCCTCACCCCCGGCCCCTCTCCCAGGGGGAGAGGGGAGGAGAACGGTGGCCCCGCTGCAGTCCCGCGCGAGCCGCCCGCTCTTCCCCCTCTCCCTCAGGGAGAGGGCCGGGGTGAGGGCTGACCCCATCACCCACGTCGCGACCCCATAGCCCAGCGCTGTCCCGTTCCCCTTGCCTGGGGCGACAGCCGCCACCCGACACGGAGCCCCACCATGTCCCTGCTCAAGACTTCGCTGCACGCCCTGCACCTGGAACTCGGCGCCCGCATGGTGCCCTTCGCCGGCTACGAGATGCCGGTGCAATACCCGCTCGGCGTGCTCAAGGAGCACCAGCACACCCGCGCCCAGGCCGGGTTGTTCGACGTGTCCCACATGGGCCAGGTCCTGCTCGAAGGCGAAGAAGCCGCCGAAGCCCTGGAGACCTTGGTGCCGGTCGACATCATCGACCTGCCCAGCGGCATGCAGCGCTATGCCCTGCTGACCGACGACAACGGCGGCATCCTCGACGACCTCATGGTCGCCAACCTAGGCGACTGCCTCTACCTGGTGGTCAACGCCGCCTGCAAGGAAGCCGACCTCGCCCACCTGGAAAAGCACTTGGGCGATCGCTGTCAGGTGCTGCCGCAATTCGATCGCGCCCTGCTGGCCCTGCAAGGGCCCGCCGCTGCCGCGGTGCTGGCGCGCCTGGCGCCAGAGGTGGCCGAGATGACCTTCATGCAGGTCCGCCGCGTCAAGCTGCTGGACCAGCCCTGCATCGTCAGTCGCAGTGGCTATACCGGCGAAGACGGCTACGAGATCTCGGTGCCCAGCGCCGCCGCCGAGGCCCTGGCCCGCCGCCTGCTGGCCGAGCCGGAGGTCGAGGCCATCGGCCTGGGCGCGCGCGACTCCCTGCGCCTGGAAGCCGGTCTCTGCCTCTATGGCCATGACATGGATGCCGGCACCACGCCGGTGATGGCCAACCTGGGCTGGGCGCTGTCCAAGGTGCGTCGTGAAGGCAACGGTCGCGCCGGCGGTTTCCCCGGTGCCGAGCGCATCTTCACCGAGCAGCGTGAAGGCGTGAGCCGCAAGCGCGTCGGCCTGCTGGTGCAGGAACGGGTGCCGGTGCGCGAGGGCGCCGAGCTGGTGGATGCCAATGGCGCCAGCATCGGTCGTGTCACCAGTGGCGGCTTCGGCCCGACCCTGGGGGCGCCGGTGGCCATGGGTTATGTCGACAGCGACTTCGCCGCCCTGGATACCCAGCTGTTCGCCGTGGTGCGCGGCAAGCAGGTGCCGGTCAGGGTCGCCAAGACCCCCTTCGTGCCGCAGCGGTATTACCGCGGGTAGGGAGTCGCCAAGCGCATCGCGGCCATGGCGGTCCGCCGATGCGGCCGCTCCTACAGGGTCCCGTAGGAGCGGCCCATGGCCGCGATGCTTTTCCGTCACGCCAGCGGATAATCGCGAAACACCGACAGCGCCTCCGCTTCGGCGGTCAAGGCCTCCAGCGTCGGGTAGTTACGCCGTTCGATCAGTCCCGGCAGGGCGAAATGCAGGAAGGTCCAGGCCACCGCCGTGTCGATGGCGTCCTGACCGATACTGTCTTCACCCAGCGGCGGACGCGGGCCCAGCCAGGCCTTGTCCAGGGCGCCACAGGCCGCGCGCAACTGACCTTCCACGCGCTGCTGCCAGGGCGCATGTCGCTTCTCTTCCGGTCGCAGATCACGCTCGTACACCAGCTGCACCGCCTTCTCGGACAGGGCCAGCGCTAGGCCGCTGCGACTGAGGGCGGTGGCCCGGGCCGCGTGGCCGCTCGGCCGCAACTGCCGACTGCCACAGGCGAGATGCTGGGCATAGTCCAGAATCAGCGACGAATCCATCAGCCGCTGACCGTCCAGGCAGATCAATGTGGGTGCCTTGAGCACCGGATTGAAGCTGCGAAAGCGCTCGACCTCACGAAACAGCGAGATCTGGCGCAGCTCGAAGGGCAGAACCAGCAGGCCAAGGGAGATCGCGACCCGCCGCACATAGGGGGAGTCGAGCATGCCGATGAGTTGCATGGGGGAGCGTCCTGTCAGAAAGAGTGAATCCTGTTTCACGTGGAACGTCATCCTGGTCGTGTGTTTCACGCCAGGTGCCGCTCTGGACAAGACATTAAGGATTCGACGAAGCTGCTTCCAGCGAGAAATTCTGACCGGACCATTAAGGAAAGCTTACATGTCACGTGTGCCGCCGTTGAATGCCCTGCGCTGCTTCGAAGCGGTTGCCCGCCTGGGCAGCGTGACCCGCGCCGCCAATGAATTGCACCTCACCCATGCCGCGGTCAGTCAGCAGGTGAAGGGCCTGGAGCACCAGCTGGGCATGGTGCTGTTCGAGCGCCAGGGGCGGGGGATCGAGGTCACCGGCGACGGTCGTGTCTATGCCGAGCAGGTCCGCCAGCTGCTCGAGGATCTGGGCGAGGCGACCCGGCGACTGCAGGCCCGCCCGCGGCGCAACGAGCTGGTATTTGCCACCTTTCCCTCCTTCGCCACCCACTGGCTGCTGCCGCGGCTGCCGCGTTTTCGCGCCCTGTACCCGGACTATCGCATCCGTATCCAGACCAGCCTGGATTTCCAGGATCTGCGCCAGGGCATGGTGGATATCGGAGTGCGCATGGGCGAGGGCCAGTGGGATGGCCTGACGGCGCTTCGGCTGTTTCAGGACGATGTGCTGCTGGTGGCGGCACCTGGTTACAACGGTGGGCAACTGCCGTGCAGCTTGGACGAGGCTCTCGCGCAGCCGCTATTGCACACGGAGGAAACCTGGCTGCACTGGGGCGAAACGGCTGGTCTAGGCGAAGCAGCACCCAATCGCGGCATCAGCGTGAATGATTCCAACGTGGTACTGGAGGCGCTACGCCTTGGTCAGGCGCTAGCGCTGGAGCGGCGCAGCCTGGTGCAGGCCGCGCTGGACGAGGGGCGTCTGGTCCAGCTCAGTCCGGAAACGGCGCCCTATCCCTATGCCTACTGGCTGGTCTGGCCGGAACGCGCCGAATCGGCGGAAAAGCAGGAGCGCTTCAGTGCCTGGATCCAGGCCGAGGTCGCGACCTACCTGGCCGCGCTGGAGACGCCGACGCCCGCCTAGGGCGTCGGGCGGGAGGTCTTAGCGCAGCAGCAGCTTGCGACGGCCGTCCGGCCAGACTTCCCAGAGTTGATCGTTGATGCGCTGCACCTGGCTGGTGGTCCGGCGCATGGCCGAAATGCTGGCCCGCAGGGCCTGGCCGCTGGCGGTGTCGACGATATTTCCGGCGCCGGTGCTCTCGGCCGTGGCGCGATCCATAGCTACAGTGTTCATTGACGCCTCCCAGAGCTCGGCTAAAGACGGCGAAAGTGCCGTAGCCCAAGGACTGCCCAGTCACGGCAAGATTCCGCGTCCGCGGCGGCCGCCGTTCAAGCTGTGATCCACGTCCTGAGCACGCTGTGGCCCACTGGGCGAATTTGCGCAAAGGCCGCTTTCTGTACGGATATACAGATTAGGCCTTGCGCCGCTCGCGCAGGCTTTGCATCCTGTGGCGATTCCCCTCGTGCGACGCCCGCCATGCAGCTGTATCTCTGCGAAAAACCCTCCCAGGCCAAGGATATCGCCCGCATCCTCGGCGCCACCCGCCGCGGCGAGGGCTGCCTGCAGGGGCAGGGCGTGACCGTGACCTGGTGCATCGGCCACCTGCTGGAAACGGCGCCACCGGACGCCTATGACGCCCGCTACAAGCGCTGGTCGCTGGACGACCTACCCATCGTTCCCGAGCAGTGGAAGCTGCAGGTCAAGACGACCACCGGCAGCCAGTTCAAGGCGGTCAAGCGCCTGTTGGGCGAGGCCAGCGAACTGGTGATCGCCACCGACGCCGATCGCGAAGGCGAGATGATCGCCCGCGAGCTGGTGGAGCATTGCCGCTATCGCGGGCCGATCCGCCGTTTGTGGCTGTCGGCGCTGGATGACGTCTCCATCCGCCGCGCCCTGGCCGCGCTCAAGCCCGGTGCCGAGACCTATGGGCTCTATCAGTCCGCCCTGGGACGCTCGCGCGCCGACTGGCTGATCGGCATGAACATGAGCCGGCTGTTCACCCTGCTGGGGCGTCGCTCCGGCTATCAGGGCGTGCTTTCGGTCGGACGGGTGCAGACGCCGACCCTGCGCCTGGTGGTGGACCGCGATCGTGCCATCGCCGCCTTCGTGCCGGTGCCCTTCTGGACCGTGGAGGCGACCCTGGACGCCTCCGGCAGTCGCTTCCAGGCCCAATGGCAACCGCCAGAGGACGTCTGCGACGACCAGGGCCGCTGTCTCAAGCCCGAGGTGGCCCAGGCGGCGGCGCGGGCCATCGAGGCGGCTGGGCAGGCGCGGCTGGTCAAGCTCAAGACCGAGCGCGTCCGCGAGGCGGCGCCCTTGCCCTTCGATCTGGGCACCTTGCAGGAGGTCTGCTCCAAGCGCCTCAACCTGGGCGCCCAGCAGACCCTGGACGTCGCCCAGGCGCTCTACGAGAAGTACAAGCTGATCACCTATCCGCGCAGCGATTGCGGCTACCTGCCGCTGTCCCAGCACGCCGAGGCGCCGGCGCTGCTGGCCGCCTTGCTGGGCGCCGACAGCAGTCTCGCCCCCTTGCGCGACCATCTGGACGCCAGTCGCCGCTCGCGGGCCTGGAACGATGCGAAGGTCAGCGCCCACCACGGCATCATCCCGACCCTGGTGACCCGCGACCTGGGCCGCCTGAGTCCCCAGGAGCGCAACGTCTATGGCCTGATCCGCGCGCGCTACCTGGCGCAATTCCTGCCGCCGCACGAATTCGATCGCACCCAGGCCGATTTCGAGGCGGGCGGCGAACGCCTGCGGGCCACCGGCAAGCGGCTGGTGGAACCGGGCTGGCGGCGCGCCTTGCCCGAGTCGCTCACGCCGCCCAAGGGTCGCGAGGCACCGCCGCCCCAGGCGCTGCCCGAGTTGCGCGAGGATGAGTCCTATCCGGTGGTGGAGGTGCGTTGCAAGGATCAGCTGACCCAACCGCCCAAGCCCTTCACCGAGGGCGATCTGATCAAGGCGATGAAGAATGTCGCCAAGCTGGTGGAGGATCCCGCCCTCAAGCAAAAGCTCAAGGACACCACCGGCATCGGCACCGAGGCGACCCGCGCCAGCATCATCCAGGGCCTGCTGGACCGCGGCTACCTGGTCAAGCAGGGCAAGGCCCTGGCGGCGACCCCGGCGGCCTTCGGCCTGATCGACGCCGTGCCCCGGGCCATCGCCGATCCGGGCACCACGGCGCTCTGGGAGCAGGCGCTGGATCGGGTGCAGGAGGGCGAGCTGAGCCTGGCCGAATTCGTCACCAAGCAATCGGCCTGGATGGGCAAGCAGGTGGAGCGCTGTCTCGGCCTGACCCTGACCATCAGCGGACCGCCGCCGGCGGGCAAGGGCGCGCCCTGGAAGAAGAAGCGGCGTACGGGCGGGAGCAAGGCCAAGACGACGGCGAAGACGGGTGGCGCACCGCCGCGCGTGCGCAAGCCGAGGGTCAAGCCGGGCTGAGGGCTGCGTGAAGGCGCTCGAGCACGGCGTCGGGCCGGGTCAGGACGTCGTGGTTCCAGAAGCGCAGGATCTGGAAGCCCTGGGCCTGCAGCCAGGCGTCGCGCTCGCGGTCATTGGCGCTGCCCTGATGCTGGCCGCCATCCAGTTCGATCACCAGCCGCGCTTCCAGGCAGACGAAGTCCAGGATGTAGCGACCATAGGGATGCTGACGGCGGAATTTATGACCCTGTAGACGGTTGCCGCGCAGGTGATACCAGAGGGCGCGCTCGGCGTCGGTCTGACCCCGGCGCAGGGCGCGGGCATGGCTGATGAGGGGCATGGGAATCCTTTCCCTGTGTGTTCTGGTGTCGGGTTCGCCCTCACCCCAACCCCAACCCTCTCCCGGAGGGAGAGGGGGTGGTACGGAGTGAGGGGTGATCTGAGGAGTATCGCCTGGGGAAATAGTGTTGGCGAGGCTCTAATGCGTGGTTCGCAAGGCTATGACGTGGGTGCCGATGCGGCCCTCACCCCAACCCTCTCCCGGAGGGAGAGGGGGTGGTACGGAGTGAGAGGTGATCCGGGGAGTATCGCCTGGGGAAATCGTGTTGGCGAGGCTCCAACGCGCGGTTCGTGCGGCTATGACAAGGGTGCCTGTGCGGCCCTCACCCCAACCCTCTCCCGGGGGGAGAGGGGGCCATACGGAGCTATGGAGTAGCTCTCGCTGAAAGACAGTCAAAACTGCTATCGCAGCAGCACTGAAAACAGCTTCAGTACCCACGTCTGGAGAAAGAGCCCGCCACCGCTCCAGGCCGCTCCCTCTCCCTGGGGGAGAGGGTTGGGGTGAGGGCCCCCGGCCAGCCTTACTTCCCCTCGAACGCCGCAGCAGCAGTGGCATAGGCCGCTTTGTGATATTCAAAGCTGGCTGACTGCGCCAACATGATTTCCCAGTCCTCGATAAAGGCGATCACCGAGCGCTAGGAGAGGCTGTCAGCCTTGATTTCGGCTCTGTCGATGAAGTTGGAGGGGGTGGAGGTGAAATGGCCTCAACTGGCCTAAGCGAATCGCTATCGCAGTAACACTGAAAACAGCTTCAGGACCCACGTCTGGAGGAAGAGCCCGCCACCGCTCCAGACCGCCCCCTCTCCCTGGGGGAGAGGGTTGGGGTGAGGGCGCAGGGCCCCGGGCGAGGCTTACTTCTTCTCGAACGCCGCCGCGGCGGTGGCGTAGGCCGCTTCGTGATAGTCGAATTCGGCGGACTGCACCAGCAGGGTTTCCTCGTCCTCGGTGAAGGCGATCACCGGGCGATAGGAGAGGCCGTCGGCCTTGATTTCGGCTTCGTCGATGAGCTTGGAGAGATCGAAGGCGAAGTCGCCGCAGATGGCCTTGGCCTGGGCGTCGGTGATGCCGTGCTTCTTCAGGGCATCGCGCAGCAGGCTGCTCCACTGGTATTGAAACTGGAGACCCAGTTTGGCGTAGCTGGGACCGTAGTCGATTTCCATGAGTGTGTAACCGGGGCTTGGGAGGAGGGGGCGAACTCGCCACAGCGGTCAGCGAAATGACCGTTGTGGACGCTGCCGGTGACACTACGATGGCGTGCCCCAAAGCCCAGGCAAAGGGGGGCGGGCCGGACGGCCAAATCTAATGACCGAGAGGCCCGCACCCAGGGACGAGCGGTTATTCGTGCACGATGCGCGAGTGATCGCGGGTGTCCTTCATGAAGACGTAGACCAGCAGCGAGCAGGCGATGCAGCCGGTCACGTACCAGTAGTAGCCGCTCTCCATGCCGATGCTCTTGAACCACAGGGCCAGGTATTCGGCGGTGCCGCCGAAGATGGACACGGTCAGGGCATAGGGCAGGCCGACGCCCAGGGCGCGGATCTCGGTGGGGAACAGCTCGGCCTTCACCACGGCGTTGATCGAGGTGTAGAAGCTGACGATCACCAGCGCCACCATGATCAGGCCGAAGGCGCCCCACCAGGTGGTGACGCTGCCCAGGGCGGAGAGGATCGGGTAGGTGAACAGCGTGCCGAGCACGCCGAAGGCGATCAGTACCGGGCGCCGGCCGACGCGGTCGGAGAGGGCGCCGACCACGGGCTGCAGCAGCATGAACAGGAACAGCGTCGCCGCCGAGATGGAGGTGGCGTCGGTCTTGCTCATGCCCACCGAATTGACCAGGTACTTCTGCATGTAGGTGGTGTAGGTGTAGAAGGCCAGGGTGCCGCCCATGGTCAGGCCGACCACGGTGAAGAATTCCTTGGGATGGCGCATCAGGGTGCGCATCAGGGATTCCTTGGGTTTTTCGGCCTTCTTGAAGGAGCTGGTCTCTTCCATGCCGCGGCGCAGGTAGAGCGCGGTCACGGCGCAGGCGGCGCCGATCAGGAAGGGGATGCGCCAGCCCCAGCTTTCCAGCTGTTCGACGGTCAGGGTCTGCTGCAGCACGATCAGGGTGGCCAGCGCCAGCAGCTGGCCGGAGATCAGGGTGACGTACTGGAAGCTGGAGTAGAAGCCGCGGCTTTCCTTGGTCGCCATCTCGCTCAGGTAGGTGGCGGAGGTGCCGTATTCACCGCCGACCGAGAGGCCCTGCAGCAGCCGCGCCAGCACCAGCATGATGGGGGCGGCGACGCCGATGGTGGTGTAGCTGGGGGTGAGGGCGATAATCAGCGAGCCGGCGCACATCATGATCACCGAGACCATCAGCGCGGACTTGCGGCCGGCCTTGTCGGCATAGAGACCCATCAGCCAGCCGCCGATGGGGCGCATGAGAAAGCCCACGGCAAAGATGGCGGCGACGTTGAGCAGCTGGGCGGTCTGGTCGCCCTTGGGAAAGAAGGCCTTGGCGAAATACAGCGAGAAGGCGGCGTAGACGTACCAGTCGTACCATTCGACCAGGTTGCCGACGGAACCGCTGAAGATGGACTTGATGCGCTGCGAGGTGGTCTTGGGCGCGGTCTGGCCGGCCGCGAGGGTAGCGGTGCTATCCACAGGGTGTTCCTCTTGTCGTTGTTATTAGGGCGCTCGGGGCGTCGACAAGGGCTATAGCAGGGCCCGTGCCAGGTCGCGAAGTCGCGTCCTGACTGGGTTTTGCAGAGACGGATCGGCGAAAGATCGCCGAAAGGCGGTGAGCAATGAGCGGATTTCCGCCTATTGCCTCTCAATCCTCGTCGCGGAAGTCGGCGCGCACCAGGCCATGGCGCTGCATCTTCTCGTTGAGGGTGCGCCGTGGCAGTTGCAACTCGTCCATCACCGCCTTGATCTCGCCGCCGTGGCGGGCCAGGGCGGCGCGCAGGCACTGGGCCTCGAAGGCTTCCAGCTGATCGGCCAGGGAATGGCCCGCGGCCGCGGTGGCGGGGGTAGCCAGGCCAAGGGCCTCGCGTTCGGCGGCGTTGGCCAGCTCGCGCACGTTGCCGGGCCAGCCGTGACCCAGTAGCTGGGCCAGACGCGCCGCGCCGGGCGGGGTGACCGGGCGGCCCAGGCGGGCGCCGGCCTCGGCGAGGAAGTGATCGAACAGCAGTGGGATGTCCTCGCGCCGCGCCCGCAGCGGCGGCAGGTGCAGCTCGGCGACATTGAGGCGATAGGCCAGGTCTTCGCGAAAGCGTCCAGCGCGGGCTTCTTCCAGGAGATCCGGCTTGGTGGCGGCGACGATGCGCAGGTCCAGGGCGATGCTCTGGTTGGAGCCGAGGCGCTCCAGACGCTGCTCCTGCAGCACCCGCAAGAGCTTGACCTGCTGCGCCAGGGGCATGCTCTCGATCTCGTCGAGAAACAGGGTGCCGCCGTTGGCGTATTCCAACTTGCCGATGCGCTTGCCCTGGGCGCCGGTGAAGGCGCCGCTCTCGTGACCGAACAACTCGCTCTCGAACAGCTGCTCGGGGATGGCCGCGCAGTTGAGGGCGACGAAGGCCTTGTCGGCGCGGGGACCGAAGTCGTGCAGGCAGCGGGCGACCAGTTCCTTGCCGCTGCCGGTCTCGCCGCGCAGGAGCACGTTGACCGGTGTCGGCGCCAGGTCGAGGATCTGCTGGCGCAGGCGGACGATGCCCGGCGAGACGCCGAGCAGGCGGCGGGCGAGGGTGCTTTGGTCGTCGACCCGGCGATGCAGCTGGCGGTTCTCCAGCACCAGCCGGCGCTTTTCCAGGGCGCGGCCGAGATCGCCGAGCAGCGCCTCGGGGCTGAAGGGCTTTTCCAGGAAATCGTAGGCGCCCTGGCGCATGGCGCTGACCGCCAGGGCGACGTCGCCGTGGGCGGTGAGCAGAATCACCGGCAGGTCGGCATCCAGCGCCTGCAGCCGTTCCAGCAGGGCCAGGCCGTCCATGCCGGGCATGCGCACGTCGCTGACCACCACCCCGGCGAAATCCGGGGTCACTGCCGCCAGGCAGTCTTCGGCGCGGGCGAACAGCCGCACCTGATGCCCCGACAGCTCCAGCCACTGGCGCACCGCTTCGCGGATGCTGGCTTCGTCGTCGACCAGATAGACCTGAGCTTGCATGGGTGGCGTCCTCTCGCGGCCGGTGCGCCGCTACCTTGCCCGAAGGCCGGCGACGGGTCGAGTCCCTAGCCGGGTCCCGGCAGTACCGGCAGGCCGAGACGGGCGCAGGCGCCGCCCTCCGGGCGGTTGCCCAGTTCGATGCGTCCACCCAGGTGCTGGGCGACGGTCTGGACGATGGACAGTCCCAGGCCGGCGCCGTTGGCCGCGCCGCTGCTGTAGAAGCGCTCGAACAGCCGCGGCTGGATCTCCGTGGCGATGCCGGGGCCCTGGTCGAGGATCTGGATGTCCGCCCAGTCGGCGGTGACCTCCAGGCGGATGCGGATCTCGCCGCCGGGAGGCGAGACGTTGACTGCATTGGTCAGCAGATTCTGCAGGGCGATGCCCAGCATGGCGCTGTCGCCATGGACCTGCACCCGGCTGGCTTCGGCGTCGAGGCTGAGGTCCAGGCCCTTGTCGAGAATCCAGGGACCCAGTTCTTCCAGGGTGGCGCTGAGGGCGGTGCGCAAATCGAAGCGCTGCTCGGCGCTCCAGCTCGGCCGGGGTTCCAGACGGGCGAGGATCAGCAGCTGGTTGACCACCCGGGTCAGCCGATCGGTGCCGCTGACGACGAATTTCAGCGCCTCGTCGCGAGCCGCCGCTGTCTGCGCGGACAGGGCGTTCTGCGCGTGCAGGCGCAGCACCGCCAGCGGCGTGCGCAACTCGTGGGCGGCATCGGCGATGAAGCGGCGTTCGCGCTGCAGCAGTTGCTCGATCTGCAGCAGCAGCCGATTGAGCGCCGCCTGCATGGGTTCCAGTTCGCGTGGCAGGGGATCGAGCTGCAGCGGTTGCAGGGATTCCGGGTCGCGGTGGCGGATCAGCCCGGCCATGCGCCGCAGCGGTTTCAGGCCCCAGCCGATGGCCAGCCAGGCCAGCAGCGACAGCAGCACCAGGCCGATCAGATGCGGCGTGAGGGTGTGGCGCAGGATGCGGCGGACCAGATCGGCGCGCACCTCTTCGCGTTCGCCGACCCAGAGCATCAGGTCGTGCTCCGGGTCGGGCAGCAGGAAGCCATACCAGGCCTCGCCCTCCAGGGTCTGCTCGGTGAAGCCCGGGGTCGTCGGCATGCTGAAGATGGGCGCGCTGGGCGAGCGCATCAGGGGGATGCCGCGGGCGTTCCAGGCCTGGAAGGCCATCTTGGCCTCGTACCTGTGGCCATAGGGGCTGTCGCTGGCCTCGGCCAGAGCCTGGGTGACACTGGCGTGCAGCGTCAGGCGGCCTTCGCCGCGGGGGGCGGCGCGCAGCATGCCCTGCAGGATGCGCGCGCTCTGCGCCAGCTGGGCATCGTAGATCTCGCCGATCTCGCGCTGGCTGTCGTGGACGTTGGTCAGGGCGATCAGCAGGGTGCCGATCAGCAGCAGCGAGAGCACCAGGCCGACGGTGCGGCGGCGGATGGAGGTCATGGACATTCGAGGCGGTAACCGATGCCCCGGACGGTACGGATCAGGTCGGCGCGCAGCTTCTTGCGCAGGTTGTAGATGTGGACTTCCAGGGTGTTGCTTTCCACCCCCTCGTCCCAGCCGTAGAGCAGCCCCATGAGGCGGTCGCGACTGAAGATCTTGCCCGGATTGGCCAGCAGTTCGTGCAGCAGCTGGTATTCGCGCGGGGTGAGGTTGACCGGCTGGCCATCGAAGGTGACCCGGCGGGTGGCCGGATCCAGGGCGATGCCGCCGCCTTCGAGCTGGATCTGCGAGGGACCGTTGCGCCGCCGCAGCAGGGCGCGCAGGCGGGCCTTGAGTTCCTTGATATCGAAGGGCTTGACCAGGTAGTCGTCGGCGCCGGCGTCGAGGCCGGCGACCCGGTCCTCGGTGTCGTCGCGGGCGGTAAGGATCAGCACCGGCGTGGTCAGGCCATTGGCGCGACTCTGGCGCAGCACCTGGATGCCGTCCAGGCGCGGCAGGCCGAGGTCCAGCACCACCAGGTCGAAGCCCTCTTCGCGCAGGGCATGGACGGCGCTTTCGCCGTCCTTGAGCCAGTCCAGGGTATAGCCCTCTTCCCGCAGACTGGTGCGGATGCCCTCGCCGAGGTCGGGATCGTCTTCGATCAGCAGCACGCGCATGGAGGCCTCGTCACTTCAGCTTCTGGTCGACGTCCTTGAGCAGCGCGGCGATCTCGCCCCGCCGTCCCTGGTCGGCCAGTTCGCGTCCGGGCCGCGGTGCGGCCTGCTGCGCCTTGAGCAGGGCGGCGCGGGCTTCGGCATAGCGCTGCTGGCGATACAGGTGGTCGCCCCAGAAGTATAGGGTATCGATACCGCTGGGGTTGAGGGCGAGGGACTGCTGCAGCAGACGATCGGCTTCGCTGGCGTCACCGAAGGCGATCGGCCAGCCGGGAACCCGGTCGTAGAGGGCGGCGAGACTGGTGTAGGCGGAGCCCTGCAGCGCCGTGGGATCGAGCTTGAGCGCCTGTTCCAGGTCGCTGCGGGCTTCCTTGACCTTGCCCAGCGCTCCCAGCCCGCCCTGGGCGCCGGCCCAGCTGCTGAGCACGATGCCCTGCCAGATCAGCGCTGGCGCCGACTGGGGCTCGGCCTGGGTGAAGGCGCGCGCTTCGCCGGCCAGCTGTTCGAAGGCCGCGGGTTTTTCGGC
Organism: Pseudomonas sp. MOIL14HWK12:I1; assembly: GCF_000510705.1. NCBI lineage: Bacteria > Pseudomonadati > Pseudomonadota > Gammaproteobacteria > Pseudomonadales > Pseudomonadaceae > Pseudomonas > Pseudomonas sp. MOIL14HWK12:I1. The sequence continues at coordinate 611,328 of NZ_AZNY01000003.1, forward strand.
GCTGGGCAGGCGGTACTGGATCTCGGCCCAGCGCTGCTGGATCTGGGCCAGGCGCTGGCCATCGTCGGCCAGGGCGAAGGGGCTGGCGAGCAGCGCGGCGAGCAGCAGGCCGAGGGCCTTGCGCGGGGTCGTCATGGGTGTTTCTCCGGGGCGAAGGCGGGGTCGATGAAGCGGCGGATCACCGGCAGCTGGCGGCGCAGGGCGCGATCCACCAGGCCGGGCAGCAGGCCGTTGAGGCGGACGAAGAGCTTTTCCGGCCAGCCGAGATAGAGCTCCTGGCGGTCCTCGACCAGGGCACGGATCACCGCGCCGGCGACCACGGTGGGGTCGTCCACCTGGCTCTTGAGCGCCTGGTTCACGGCCATGGCCGCCGGGCCGTTCATCGCCGTGCGGGTGGCGCGGGGCGCCACGTAGAGCACCCGGATGCGGGTATCGGCCAGCTCCCGGCGCAGGGCCTGGGTGAAGCCGCGCAGGGCGAACTTGCTGGCGCAATAGGGCGCATAGCCGGGATAGCCGATGGAGCCCAGGGTGGAGCCGACATGGGCGATCACCGCTCGCGGCTGGCGGCGCAGCAGCGGCAGCAGCAGGCGGGTCAGCTGGATGGCCGCGCCGATGTTGATCGCCAGCAGGTTGTCGATGGCATCGTCGTCGAGGGCGTCGAGCAGGGCGAAGCTGTTGCTGCCGGCGGCATTGAGCAGCACGTTGACGCCCTGGCCGCGGCTGGCTTCGGCCAGCACCGCCTGGCGATCGGCCCGGCGGGTGAGATCGGCATCGAGCAGGCGCAACCGGCCACCCAGGCGCTCGGCCAGGGGCTGCAGGGCGCGGGTGTCGCGGGCGACCGCCAGCACCTGGGCGCCGCCGGCGCAGAGTTGTTCCACCAGCGGCAGGCCGATGCCGCCGCTGGCACCGGTCAGCAGGATACGGCAGTCAGGCAGCTGCATGGCGCTGCTCCGGTTGCTGGCCGGCGCCGGGCAGGGCGCGGAACATGTCGGCATAGAGGCGATAGACCACCTTGGACACGTGGATCACCGCGGCCTGGTCGGCCGGATCGTCCAGGCGATCCATCAGCTGGCGGTAGGTCGCCATGTGTTCCTGGTCGAGGCTGCCGTGGGAGTCCAGGTAGCTGAAGGCCGTCGCCGGCAGGCCCAGCTGGCCGCGGATGGCGCCGGCGGCCTGGGTAGCCAGGGCGATGCTGGTGCCCTCGAGCACATTGACCATGCCGAACAGGCCGACCGGATTGTCGCGGGCGATGAAATCGTAGAGATAGGCCACCATCAGCTCGATGGGCAGTTCGGGGCGGCTGGCGCGTACCGCCTCGGCGTTGCCGCCGCAGGCGGCGATGTCACTGAGGATCCACTGGTCGTGGCCGTATTCCTCCTCGATGTATTCGCAGACCGCGCAGCGCAGCCATTCCAGCCGCGCCGGCAGGCGGGCGCCGCAGGCCATCATCAGCGGCGCGGTGTGGCGGACGTGGTGATAGGCCTGGCCGAGAAAGGCGACATAGCTCTCCAGGGCGACGTTGCCGCCCAGGGCGGCGCGGATGATGGGCACCTCGAACAGCGCCTGGCGTTCCACGGCGGTTTCGGCTTGCAGGGTGGCGAAGAAACTCATGCTGGTACCTCCAGAAGGTGCGAGAGCAGGGCCGCGTGATGCGCCTGGATGGCGTCGCGGCGAAGGCGTCCGGTCGCGGTGAGCAGGCCGTTGGCGGGGGTGAAGGGTTCGGCGAGGCGGCGCCAGGCGCCGATGCGGGCATAGTCGGGCAGGCGCTGGTTGAGGCGGGCGACCTGGTCGGCGAGCAGGCTGTCGGGCAGGTCCGGCTGCCGTGGCCAGAGCAGCGCCACCAGGTGCCGGGCACCTTCGCCCTGCACATAGGCCTGGGCGATGGGGCCGCCCTGGGTGAGTTCGGCCTCGATCCAGCCCGGATCGACATTGCGTCCCGAAGCCAGGCTGAACTGGTGTTTCTTGCGGCCACGCAGATGGAGATAGCCGTCGGCGTCGAATTCGCCGAGATCGCCGGTGGCCACCTCGTCGGTGGCGCTGCCGGGCTCGCCCAGGTAGCCGGCGAAATCGACGCCGCCGACCAGGATCTCGCCATCGGCGGCCAGGCGCAGGCGCACGTGGGGCAGCGGTTGGCCGACGCTGCCCGGGCGGTTGGCCTCAGGGCGATTGAGAGCCACCACCGAGGCGCACTCCGACAGGCCATAGCCCTGGAACAGCGGCAGGCCCAGGGCGCCGGCGCGGGTCAGCAGCGCCTCGCTCAGCGGGGCTCCGCCCACGGCGGCGAAGCGCAGCCCGTCCAGGCGCAGCAGCCCGCGTTCGCCCAGCTCCACGAGTCCCTGCAACAGCTGGGGCATGAGGATCAGACTGTGCGGCTGGCGCTCCTGCAGGCAGGCGGCCAGCTGGGCCCAGTCGATGCCGGCGGAGCCGCGGACACCCTGGTCCTCGGCCTTGAGCACCACCACCTCGGCACCGGCCAGCAGCGCGGCATAGACCCCGAGATTTTCCAGCAGGATGCCCAGCGACAGGAGCACCTGATGGCGTCGGGGCGCCAGGGTGCCGCTGGCGGCTTCCAGGCTGGCGGCCACCCGCAGCAGTTGTCCGGCCTTGAGGCAGACGCCCTTGGGGGTGCCGGTGGTGCCGGAGGTGTAGGTGAGCTTGGCGGTGCCCGCCGGCAGCGCGGTGGCTGCCGCGGCTGAACGCTGCCAGCCGTGGGGCCCCTCGCTGAAGCCTGCCGCGGTCCATTCCGCGGCGCGCTCGGGATTGCCCAGCAACAGATCGGCGCCACAGTCCTGCAGGACATGGGCGCGCTGCGCCGGGCTGAAGAAGTCCGGCAGGATGATGCAGGGCAGTCCGGCGCGCAGGGCGGCCAGGTCCCAGGCCAGCAACTCGGGCCCATTGGGCAGGTCCAGGGCCAGTCGCTTTATGCCGTGCTCGGTCAGCCAGGTGACGCGCCGGGCGATCTCCCGCCACAGCCGCAGATAGCTCCAGGTCTCCTGGGCGCCGCTCAGCGCGGGGCGCTCGCCGTCCCAGGCGACGTGGCGTTCCAGGGCCAGGAAAAAATCACTGACGGAGCGGGCTTCAGGCGACATGGCAGTCTTCCTCGCCAAGGGTGGGAAGGCCCAGGCGGGCGAAGATGCCGGCCTGCAGCAACTGTTGATAGCCCTGGTGGATGTCACCGGCGCAGACCTGGGGAGCGTTGGCGTAGTAGGAGCCCCAGCTCTCGCGCTCGGCGCCCAGGCAGGCCGGATCGGCCGCGCCCAGCACCTGGGGCGCCAGGCCGAGGCGATGAAAGCTGTTGATCAGGCGGGTGGCGCCGGTAAAGGTCACCCAGCGCCGGCCGCTGCGGGCCAGCAGCCAGGTGGTGACGACGATCAGCAGGCGCGCCTGGCCCGGACCCAGCGCCGCCAGATTGCCGACCTCCACCACCTCCGCGCGCTCGATCGGCCGACCGAGCGCCGCCGCCACCTGGGTCTCCACCGGCTGGGGCAGATAACGTTCGAGAAACAGCGACTGGTCCAGCGCGGAGCGGATCCCCACCGCCGCCTGCAGCACACCCTCGGCATCGCGCAGGGCGAGCAGCAGCGGCAGGAAGTGGCTGATGCGGGCGCCGTGCTCCAGGGCGAAACGCGCGCCGATGAAGGCTTCGGTCGCCTGCCGGCCCGGTGCCTCGCGCGGCTCCAGGCGGGCCAGCAGCGAACCGCTGCGGTCGGCCAGGGTAAAGCTGTACGGGGACTGCCAAGTCACGTCGAGCATCGCGACCTCTCCGGGGGAATACGAGGCGCAGTCTTGGCGGGCAAGCTGAAGGCAATCTGAAGCGCCGCTTCATCGCAGCTTCAGGTTGCCGGGCTAGGGTCGCCTTCCATATCCCCTGGTGGAGCCCTGCCATGTCCGAAGAAGAGCCCCTTGCTGCCGCTCCCGAGGAAGCCGCCGACAGCCACTGGCCGCTGGTGCGGATCCTGGCGGGCATCCTCGCCAGCGCCCTGATCGGCGGCGTCGGCCTGCCTCTGCTGGATGCCACCCGCGGGCCCTGGGATGCGGCGACCCTGCTGGTGACCGGGCTGCTCGGCTGGGGCTTCGCCCTGCTGGTGACGCTCTGCGTGCGCTAGCCGGCTGACTCCGGCGCGGCCGGCAGCCGCAGGGCAAAGACCGCGCCCTCGGCGCCGTTGCGGGCGGCCAGGCTGCCGCCCTGGGCCTGGACGATGGCCGAGGACACCGCCAGGCCGAGTCCCAGGCCTTCGCCGACCGGCTTGGTGGTGAAGAAGGGATCGAACACCTGGTCCAGGTGCTCGGCGGCGATGCCGCCACCGTTGTCGGCCACCTCCAGCAACCAGCTGTCCCCCTCCCGCGCGAGGCTGACCCGGACCTGCGGCCGGGGTCGCTCCGCCACGGCGTCGAGGGCGTTGCGCAGCAGATTGACCAGTACCTGCTCCAGGCGGATGGGATCGCCCAGCAACCAGGCCGGGCGCGGCAACTCCAGGATCAGCTCCACGGCCAGCTCGGCACGGCGGGCCTCCAGCAACTCCAGCGCCTGATCCACCACCCGCGCCAGATCGACCCGCTCGCGCAGGCCGGCGGGGGTCTTGCGCGCATAGGTCTTGAGGTGGGCGGTGAGACCGCTCATGCGGGTCAGCAGGCCATCGAGACGTTCCAGGGCGGCGCGGGCCTCGTCCAGCCGCCCGTGATCCAGCAGCAGGCGCAGACTCGCCAGGTGCATGCGTTGGGCGGTGAGCGGCTGGTTGAGTTCGTGCACCAGGGCCGCCGACATCTGCCCTAGGGCGGCCAGCTTGGCGGCCTGCACCAGGCCGTCCTGGGCGGTGCGCAATTCGGCGGTGCGGGCCTCCACCAGCTGCTCCAGCTCCAGGCGGCTGCGCTGGCGCAGGCGTTGCAGCCGGCGCCGTTGCGCCCAGAGGAGACCGGCGCAGACCAGCAGCAGCCAGACGCAGACGGCGGCCAGGGCCGCACCCGGACCGCCACCCTGCAGGTCGCGGGTGGGCCGGAGCAGGTGCAGGGTCCAGCCTTCGCTGGGCAGCGGCAGGCTGTCCCAGAGGTAGTCGGCGCTGCCTTCGGGGGCCTGGATGTGGGCCACCTGACGCTGCTCGCCGAGCACCCGTTCCTGGCGATAGGGCAGGGGTTGCAGGGTGCGCCGGTCGTATTGGCGGGTGGTGGCCAGTTCCGCGCGATCGGCCGGGGTCAGCTCGCGCAGCAGGCGATAGCGCCAGGCCGGGCGATTGGCGGCAAAGACCACGCCGCGGGCATCGCTGACCAGCAGCACCTCGGGGTGCTCGCCCCAACGCGCCTCGATGGCGGGGAATTCCAGCTTGACCACCACCGCGCCGAGAAAGCGCCCCTGGGCGTCCAGCACGGCATGGGAGAGGAAATAGCCGGGAATGCCGGTGGTGACCCCCACGGCATAGAAGCGTCCGCTGCCGCCGGCGAGGGTTTCGCTGAAATAGGGGCGGAAGGCGTAGTTGTGGCCGACGTAGCTGGTGGGCAGCCGCCAGTTGCTGGCGCCGATGGCCAGGCCCGTGCGATCCAGCAGTTCCAGGGTCGAGGATTGCGCCGCCGTGTTCAGGCGCTCCAGCTTGAGATTGAGGTGTTCGGTGGTGGCGGCGTCGGGCGGGGTGGTGAGGGCGGCGATCAGCTCGGGGTCCTGGGCCAGCACCGCCGGCAGGGCGCGAAAGCGGTCGATCAGGGTCTGCAGGCCGCTGGCGTGGAGGCGCAACTGCTCCTGGCCGAGCAGGCTGGCCTCGGCCAGGCTCGCCTGCTCGGCGCGGTGCCAGGCCTGGCTGCCCAGCAACAGACAGCCGATCAGGGCGAGCAGCAGGACCGGCAGCAGGCGCAGGGCTGGGGGCATGGCAGGAGACCGTGGCAGGGATGGCCGGACGATAGCACGGCGGGGAGGGGACGGCTCAGGCCGAGGCGGCGGTGCGCTGGGCGATCTGTTCGGGCTGGAAATCGCAGGTGAAGCAGCTGCCCTCGCCAGGCACGCTGTGGATGTCCAGGCCGCCGCGATGACGGATCAGCACGTGCTTGACGATGGCCAGGCCCAGGCCGGTGCCGCCGGTGCTGGAGGCGCGGCTGGCGTCGAGGCGATAGAAGCGTTCGGTCAGGCGCGGCAGGTGGCGGGCGTCGATACCGGGACCATTGTCCTGCACCGCGACATGGGCGCCTGCGGCGTCCTGCCAGGCACGCACCCGCACCTCGCCGCCTTCGGGGCTGTACTTGACCGCGTTGAACACCAGGTTGGAAAAGCAGCTGCGCAATTCGGTCTCGCTGCCCAGCAGGGCCAGACCCGGCTCGCATTCCAGGCTCAGGCGATGGCCCACGGCGCCGGACAGGGCGCGACCGTCCTGCAGGATGGAGGCGAGCAGCGGCTCCAGGGCGACCGGGCGGTTGTCGGCGGGATAGTCGGTGGCTTCCAGGCGGGCCAGCAGCAGCAGATCGTCGATGGTGTGCTGCATGCGTCCGGCCTGCTGCTGCATCTGCCCCAGCGCCCGCCGCCAGCGTGGAGTGGCGTGGTCGGCGTTGTCCAGCAGGGTCTCCAGGTAGCCGGTGATCACCGTCAGCGGGGTGCGCAATTCGTGGGAGACGTTGGCGACGAAATCCTTGCGCATCTGTTCCAGCTGATGGACGCGGGTCACGTCGCGCACCAGCAGCAGCCGATCGCCTTCGCCGAAGCGGGTGACCAGGATGTGCAGGTACTGGTCGTCGTTGAGTGGGGAGGCCAGTTCCAGCGGCTCGCCATAGTCGCCGCCGAGAAAATAGTCGGAAAAGCGCGGATGGCGCACCAGGTTGGTGATGGGCTGGCCGAGGTCCTGGGGCTGACGCAGGCCCAGCAGGGTTTCCGCGGCGCGGTTCCACCATTCCAGGTTGCCATGGCGATCCACCAGGATGATGGCGTCGCGCAGGGCCTCGGTGGAGGCCTGGGCGCGACCTATCACGGCGAGCAATTCCTCGCGCTGGCGCTGTTCGTGGCGCTGGCGCCGATAGAGCCGGTCGAACACCTCGCCCCACAGGCCCTCGGCTTCCGGCGGCGCGCCCGGGGCCTCGCTCAGCAGCCAGGCCTGCAGGCGCAACAGGTGCCTCAGGGTGACCGCCAGATAGACCGCCAGTCCCAGGGCCACCGCCAGGCCGACATGGCCGAAGGGCCAGCCGGCCAGGGCGCAGCCGGCGACCACGGTCGACAGCTGGGTGGCCAGGCGGGAGCGCCAGTTGATGTTCACGGCGGCGGTGATCCCGCGTCAGAGTTTGGTGGAAAAGCGATACCCGGTGCCGCGCACCGTCTGTACCAGGTTCTCGTAGGTCTCGCCGAGGGCCTTGCGCAGGCGGCGGATGTGCACGTCCACGGTACGTTCCTCGACATAGACGTTGCCACCCCAGACCTGATCCAGCAGCTGGCCGCGGGTATAGGCACGCTCCTGGTGGGTCATGAAGAACTGCAGCAGACGGTATTCGGTGGGGCCCATCTCGGCGGGCGCGCCGTCGATGGTCACCCGGTGGCTGATCGGATCGAGGATCAGGCCGTTGACCTCCAGCGGACCGTCGTTCTCCAGGTGCCCGGTGCGGCGCAGCACGGCCTTCAGGCGCGCCACCAGCTCGCGGGGCGAGAAGGGCTTGGTGATGTAGTCGTCGGCACCGGTCTCCAGGCCCTGGACCTTGTTGTCCTCGTCACCCTTGGCCGTGAGCATGATGATGGGGATGGCATCGGTCAGCTCGTCGCGCTTGAGGCGGCGGGCCAGTTCCAGGCCGGAGGTGCCGGGCAGCATCCAGTCGAGCAGGATGAGATCGGGCTTGCGATCGACGATCAGGGCGTGGGCGTCCTTGCTGTTGTCCGCCTCCAGGCATTCATAGCCCGCCATTTCCAGGGCCACGGCGATCATCTCGCGAATGGGCGCCTCATCGTCGACGATCAGGATGGATTTACCCGTCATGGAGCGCTCTGCCTCTCGAGTCCTTGCAATGTGCCGTGCATTAGATAGCGCCAATATTGCAGCTATGTGACAAGGCTGTCATATCTAACTTCTATCCCAACATATGGGATGACGTATCACATATTGAGATTTGCCGAAGAGGCTTCTAGAGTGAAGGCCATGAACGACAACAATTCCAACAAGGGCGAAGCGCCCAGCGGGGCCCAGGCCCTGTTCCGCGGCCTGGCCGTGCTAGAAGCCGTGGCCGCCGGGGCTGACAGCCTGGCCCAGGTCGGTGCCGCCATCGGCTGCACCCGCAGCACCACCCATCGGCTGGTCGCCGCCCTGACCCAGGCGGGTTATCTGCGCAGCGATGGCGGGCGGCTGATCCTCGGCAGCCATCTCATCGCCCTCGGCTACCAGGCCCGCGAGCAGCTGCCGCTGACCGGTGTGGCCCGGCCCCATTTGCAACGCCTGGCCCAGCACTGTGGCGACACCGTGCACCTGGGCGTGCGCGAGGGCGGCGATGTCCTCTATCTCGACAAGCTGCCCGGCAGCCGTGGCCTGGAGATGAGATCCCGGGTCGGGCTGCGCATGCCGCTGGCGCTGACCGGGGTCGGCAAGGCGCTGATGCTGGATCTCGCCGAGGGCGAGTGGGAAGCCCTCTATGGCGAAGGCGTGGCCCGGCGCACCGGCCAGCCCGGGCTGCGCGAGGATTTCCTGCCCTGGGCGGACTACCGTGCGCGGCTGCGGCGCCACGCCGCCGAGGGCTATGCCCTGGATCTGGAAGAAAACGAACTGGGCATCCGTTGCGTGGCCGCGCCCATCCGCGGCGCCGACGGCGCCATCGTCGCGGCCCTCAGCGTGGCCAGCGCCATCCCCTACATGCCCGAGGCGCGGCTGCACGAGTTGCAGCCCGAGGTCACTGCCTGCGCCCGGGCCATTTCCCGCGAACTTGGCTGGAGCCCCGCATGACCGCCACCCCGCACCTCATCGGCCTCGACTGGGGCACCTCGTCCCTGCGGGCCCAGCTGTTCGACGCCCAGGGCGCCGTGCTGGAAACCCGCAGCCGGCCCTGGGGCATCATGCATGTGCCCGACGGCGACTTCGCCGCGGCCTATCGCGCTCTGGTGGGCGACTGGCGCGAGGCCCAGCCGGACCTGCCCGCCATCGCCTGCGGTATGGTCGGCAGTCGCGGCGGCTGGCGTGAGGTGCCCTATGCCGACTGCCCGGCCGACGTCCACAGCCTGGCCGCCGGCCTGCTGCGCCTGGACACGGGCTGCGGCGACCTCCACCTGGTTCCCGGAGTGATGCAGCGCGGCGCCTTGCCCAACGTCCTGCGCGGCGAGGAAACCCAGGTGTTCGGCGCCCTCGAACTGGAGCCGGACCTGGCCGCGGAGGCCCTGCTGGTGCTGCCCGGTACCCACAGCAAGTGGGTGCGGGTGCGCGACGGTCGTCTCACCGACTTCGCCACCTACATGACCGGCGAGTTGTTCGCCGTGCTGCGCGAGCATTCCATCCTGGGTCGTCCGGCCAGCGAGGCCGGTCCCGAAGCCAGTGCCGAGGCCTTCCGCCTGGGTCTCACCACCGCCCGCGACGCCGGCGCCGAGGGCCTGTTCGGCCGCCTCTTCACCGCCCGCAGCCGGGTCCTGGCCGGCGAACTGGGCGCGGCGCACAGCCTCGACTACCTCTCCGGCCTGCTGATCGGCGAAGAGCTGCGCAGCCAGGTCGCCGCCCTCGCGGGCGCCACCTGTCCACCCCTGGTGCTGATCGGCGACGCGGCGCTCTGCCAGCGCTATCGCGACGCCCTGGCGCTATTCGACATCCACCAGGTCCGCCTGCTGGAGCAGGCCACCCGGGCCGGGCTCTGGCGCCTGGCCCAGGCCGCCGGCCTGCTCCCCACCTCTGGAGGCTCCCATGCTTGATACCTATCTCAAGGACCTGCCGCTGATCGCCATCCTGCGCGGCGTCACCCCGGACGAAATCGTCGCTGTCGGCCGCGCCCTGCATGACGCCGGCTTTCGCGTCATCGAGATCCCGCTCAATTCGCCGCAGCCCTACGAGAGCATCCGCCGGCTCACCGCCGAGCTGGGCGAGAGCTGCCTGATCGGCGCCGGCACGGTGCTCACCGAAGCCCAGGTGGCCGAGGTGGACGCTGCCGGCGGCCGCCTGATCGTCTCGCCCAACGCCAACCTGGCGGTGATCCGCGCCAGCAAGGCCGCCGGCCTGGTCAGCGCCCCGGGCGTGGCCACGCCCTCGGAGGGCTTCGCCGCCCTCGACGCCGGTGCCGACAGCCTCAAGCTGTTTCCCGCCGAGCAACTCGGCCCGGCGGTGGTCAAGGCCTGGCGCGCGGTCTTTCCCAAGGAGCTGGCGCTGCTGCCGGTGGGCGGCATCACCCCGGACAACATGGGCCCCTACGTGGCCGCTGGTGCCAACGGCTTCGGCCTCGGCTCGGCGCTGTACAAGCCGGGCCTGAGCGCGGCGCAGGTGAGCGCCAATGCCCAGGCGTTTGCGGCTGGGTGGGCGGCGGTAAAGAACGCTTAAAGCTCGCGGTCATGGACCGCTCCTACAGATACCCGGTGCCTCCGTAGGAGCGGCCCATGGCCGCGATTTATCCAATCTCCTCGATCCAACAATTCAAATCGAGAATTCCTGACCATGAAGATCACCAAACTCACCACCTATGTCGTCCCGCCGCGCTGGTGCTTTCTCAAGATCGAGACCGACGAAGGCATCCACGGCTGGGGCGAACCCGTGCTGGAAGGCCGCGCCCACAGCGTGGCGGCGGCGGTCGAGGAACTGGCCGACTACCTGATCGGCAAGGACCCGCGCAACATCGAAGACCACTGGACGGTGCTCTACCGCGGCGGCTTCTATCGCGGCGGCGGCATCCACATGAGCGCCCTGGCCGGCATCGACCAGGCGCTGTGGGACATCAAGGGCAAGGCCCTGGGCGTGCCGGTGCACGAACTGCTCGGCGGCCAGGTGCGCGACAGCATCCGCGTCTATTCCTGGATCGGCGGCGACCGCCCGGCGGAGACCGCGGCCCAGGCCCTGGAGCGCCAGGCCAAGGGCTTCACCGCCATCAAGATGAACGCCAGCGAAGAGATGCAGTTCGTCGACACCTACGACAAGGTCGACCAGGTGATCGCCAACGTCGCCGCCATCCGCGACGCCTGCGGACCGCACTTCGGCATCGGCGTGGACTTCCATGGCCGGGTGCACAAGCCCATGGCCAAGGTGCTGGTGAAGGAACTGGAGCAGTTCCGCCTGATGTTCATCGAGGAGCCGGTGCTCAGCGAGCACCACGAGGCGCTCAAGGAGATCGCCCTGATGAGCAACACGCCCATCGCCCTGGGCGAGCGGCTGTACTCGCGCTGGGACTTCAAGCGCATCCTCCAGGAAGGCTACGTCGACATCCTGCAGCCCGATCCCTCCCATGCCGGCGGCATCACCGAGACGCGCAAGATCGCCAACATGGCCGAGGCCTACGACGTCGCCATTGCCCTGCATTGCCCGCTCGGTCCCATCGCCCTGGCGGTCAACCTGCAGCTGGACGCCAACTGCTACAACGCCTTCATCCAGGAGCAGAGCCTGGGCATCCACTACAACCAGGGCAACGACCTGCTCGACTACATCAAGAATCCCGAGGTGTTCGACTACGCCGATGGCCACGTGAAGATTCCCCAGGGGCCGGGGCTGGGCGTCGAGGTCAACGAGGAATTCGTCAAGGAACAAGCCGCCATTGGCCATCGCTGGCGCAATCCGATCTGGCGGCACAAGGACGGCAGTTTCGCCGAGTGGTGAGAGACGCCCTCACCCCAACCCTCTCCCCAAGGGAGAGGGGGCAAGAGCAGGAGCGCGGAGTTTCGCTCTCGTTCGGACCGTCCCCTCTCCCTCTGGGAGAGGGCCAGGGTGAGGGAAAGCCGGACCACCGCCGCTGACCCCTCACCCCAACCCTCTCCCAAGGAGAGAGGGAGCAAGAACAGGAGCGCGGGGCTCGACCTCCGCACCGACCATCCCCTCTCCCTCCGGGAGAGGGCTAGGGTGAGGGCCGCCCCAGCAGCCTGACCCCAGACATCGACAACGCTCGCCACAACGTCAATTACAGGACCCGAGCCATGCCCACTCCCACCCACGCCTCCCCGGCGGCGGCCGCGGCCGCGCCGACCCTGGCCAAGCCCAGTCGGGCCCGCTTCTTCATCATGATGCTGCTGTTCGTCACCGTGGTGATCAACTACCTCGACCGCAGCAACCTCTCCATCGCCGCGCCGCACCTGGCCCAGGACCTGGGCATCGAGCCGGTGCACATGGGCCTGATCCTCTCGGCCTTCGGCTGGACCTACGCCGCCATGCAGATCCCCGGTGGCTGGCTGGTGGACAAGGTCGCCCCGCGCATCCTCTATCCGGTGGCCATCGCGCTCTGGTCGCTGGCCACCATCGGCCTGGGCTTCGTCGGCAGCTTCATCGGCCTGATCATCCTGCGCCTTGCCGTGGGGGCCCTGGAAGCACCGGCCTATCCGATCAACAACCGGGTGGTCACCACCTGGTTTCCCGAGCGCGAGCGGGCCACCGCCATCGGCTTCTACACCTCCGGTCAGTTCGTCGGCCTGGCCTTTCTCACCCCGGTGCTGATCTACCTGCAGCAGACCTTCGGCTGGCATATGGTCTTTGTCGTCACTGGTGGCGTCGGCATCCTCTGGGCGGCCATCTGGTACCTGGTCTATCGCGAACCCAAGGACTTCCGCGGTGCCAATGCCGCCGAGGTCGCGCTGATCCAGGAGGGCGGTGGCCTGGTCGACCTGGAACAGAAGAACCGCAGCCGCGCCGCCTTCCAGTGGCGTGACCTCTGGAGCGTGCTCAACAAGCGCAAGCTCTGGGGCATCTACATCGGCCAGTTCTGCCTCAATTCCACCCTCTGGTTCTTCCTGACCTGGTTCCCCACCTACCTGGTGAAATACCGCGGCATGGACTTCATCAAGGCCGGCTTCCTCGCCTCGCTGCCGTTCCTGGCCGCCTTTCTCGGCGTGATCTGCTCGGGGCTGCTGTCGGACTGGCTGATCCGTCGCGGCGCCTCCGTGGGCCTGGCGCGCAAGCTGCCGATCATCGGCGGCCTCCTGATCTCCACCAGCATCGTCGGCGCCAACTTCGTCGACTCGCCCGCGCTGATCATCGCCTGCCTGGCACTGGCCTTCTTTGGCAACGGCCTGGCCTCCATCACCTGGTCGATGGTCTCGGCCATGGCGCCGGAGCGGCTGATCGGCCTCACCGGCGGGATGTTCAACTTCATCGGCAACCTCTCGGCCATCTGCGTGCCCATCGTCATCGGCTTCCTGGTCAAGGACGGCAGCTTCGCTCCGGCCATCGCCTTCATCGGCGTGACCGCACTGATCGGCGCCCTCTGCTACGGCCTGGTGGTGGGCAAGGTGGAACGTCTGCCCGAATAAGGGCGACTAAAGTTGCGCCTTCCGCTCTGGTTGCGGAGGCGCTCTGCCACCGGCCGTGCCGGACCCATAACGACAACAAAGGAGTCTCCCCATGCCACTCGCCCGTCGCACCTTTCTTGGCGTGTCCCTGGCCGCCTCGGCCGGTCTGGTCGCCAGTCGCGCCCTGGCCGACGACAAGTTCGGTCTCACCCGCAACTGGGAGGGCAAGCCGCCCATCGTCATGCCCGATCCGGCCTGGGAGATCCACGACCCGGCCTTCAAGGGCCGCCTGGGCAACGCCTTCGTCGAACGGCTGTGGTCCGGCGGACTCTGGACCGAAGGCCCGGTGTGGATGGCCGACTGGCGCTGCCTGCTGTTCAGCGACATCCCCAATGCCCGGGTGATGCGCTGGAGCGCCGACGACGGCCATGTCAGCGTCTATGACGACCAGTCCCACAACGCCAACGGCCACACCCGTGATCGCGAGGGTCGACTTATCAGCTGCGAGCACGACAGCCGCCGCGTGACCCGCCGCGAGTTGAATGGCAGCGTCACGGTGCTGCTCGACCGCTTCGACGGCAAGCCGCTGAACGCGCCCAACGACGTGGTGGTCGGCGCTGACGGCGCCATCTGGTTCACCGATCCGGGCTACGGCATCCTCGGCGCCTACGAGGGCCACAAGGCCGAATTCGAGCTGCCCACCAACGTCTATCGCATCGATCCCCAGGGCAAGGCCACAGTGGCGGTGGGTGACTTCGGCCGCCCCAATGGCCTGGCCTTCGCGCCCGACGGCAAGCGCCTCTACATCAGCGACACCGCCGGCGGCGGCAATCCCGGCAAGCCCAATCACCTCAGGGCGTTCACCGTGAAGGACGACGGCACCCTCGGCGGTGGCGAGGTGCTGATCGACGCCAAGGAGCAGGGCGTGATCGACGGCTTCCGCGTCGACAGCGACGGTAACCTCTGGTGCAGCTGGGCCGGCTCGGCCGAGCAAAACAGCGTGCGGGTCTTCACGCCAGGCGGCCAGCCACTGGCCACCCTGCACCTGCCGGAAACCGTCTCCAACGTCGAATTCGGCGGCCTCAAGGGCAATCGCCTGTTCATCACCGGCGGTGGTTCGCTCTATGCCACCTATGTGAACGCCCAGCCCGCGCGGCTCTGGTAGGGGCTTCTCATCAGCCGAACCAAGGGTCGTTGGACAGGTCTGTAACAAACGGATACGGAACGACCCGCGACAACAAGATCGCCCACAAGGCGAGCGAGGAGCCTCAGTCATGAGCAACACCACTACCCACGCCGACGGTCACGTCACCGAAAAGGCGCAGCCCAAGGCGATCTTCGCCTGCCTGATGGCCGCCCTGGCCGGCCTCATGTTCGGCCTCGACATCGGCGTCATTTCCGGCGCCACCAAATTCATCCAGCAGGAATTCCAGATCTCCGATCAGGTGATCGAGTGGATCGTCTCCAGCATGATGGCCGGCGCCGCCCTGGGTGCGCTGGGCGCCGGTTCGCTGTCGGCCAAGCTGGGTCGCAAGAAGTCCCTGATGCTGGGCGCCATCCTGTTCGTCATCGGCTCGATCCTCTGTGGCCTGGCCACCTCGCCGACCATGCTGATCTTCGCCCGCTTCCTGCTCGGCCTGGCCATCGGCATCGCCTCCTTCACCGCGCCGCTGTACCTGGCCGAGGTCGCCCCGGAAAACATCCGCGGCTCGATGATCTCGCTGTACCAGCTGATGATCACCGCGGGCATCCTGATCGCCTTCCTGTCCAACACCGCCTTCAGCTACTACGAGGCCTGGCGCTGGATGCTCGGCATCATCGCCATCCCCGGGGTGCTGTTCCTGATCGGCGTCTTCGCCCTGCCGGACAGTCCGCGCTGGCTGATCATGGCCGGGCGCAAGCAGGAGGCCATCAAGGTCCTGCACAAGCTGCGCGGTGACGAAAAGGTCATCCAGCAGGAAGTCGCCGAGATCGAAGAGCAGCTCAAGGTGCCGCAGAAGGGCTGGTCGCTGTTCAAGGAGAACGCCAACTTCCGCCGCTCGGTGGGCCTGGGCGTGCTCTTGCAGGTGGTACAGCAATTCACCGGCATGAACGTGGTGATGTACTACGCGCCGCGCATCTTCGAAGGCATGGGCTACGACACCGCCGCCCAGATGTGGTTTACCGCCGCGGTCGGTCTGACCAATGTGCTGGCCACCTTCATCGCCATCTTCCTGGTCGACAAGTGGGGCCGCAAACCCATCCTCTATACCGGCTTCGTGGTCATGGCCGTGGGCCTGGGCGTGGTCGGCACCATGCTCGGCATGGGCAACCTGAGCCACGGCCAGCAGACCTTTACCGTGGTCATGCTGCTGATCTTCATCGTCGGCTTCGCCATGTCGGCCGGTCCGCTGATCTGGACCCTGTGCTCGGAAGTCCAGCCGCTCAAGGGCCGCGACTTCGGTATCGGCTGCTCCACCTTCACCAACTGGATCGCCAACATGATCGTCGGCGCCACCTTCCTGACCATGCTGGGCACCCTGGGGCAGGGCACCACCTTCTGGATCTATGCCGGTCTGAACGTGGTGTTCATCTTCCTGGTGTTCCTGCTGGTACCGGAGACCAAGGGCGTCACCCTGGAGCGCATCGAACGCAACCTGATGCAGGGCAAGCGCCTGCGCGACCTCGGTCAGTAGGCTCGAGCGCACAGGAAAACGCCCGGCGATGCCGGGCGTTTTTCATTACCGATCCCAGTGCTTGTGTCGGTGCTTGGCGTGCTTCCAGCCCTTGCCGGGGTGGTCGCGATAGCCCCGATAGCCGCGATCGTCACGTCCGCTGTCGCCCAGGTTGTTGCCCAGGGCACCGCCGGCACCGCCCCCCAGGGCCGCGCCGACCAGACCGCCGGTGCTGCCACCGACTCTATTGCCGATCACGTTGCCGCCCGCCGCGCCCAGGCCACCGCCGATGGCGGCCTCGGTTCTATTGCGCCGGTCAGCGCCCAGTACACCACCTGCTGCACCGCCGACGCCGGCACCGATGGCCGCACCGGTGCTGCCGCCGACCTGCTGGCCGACCAGAGTACCCAGTACGCCACCCACGGCGCCGCCGAGTCCGGCTTCGGTATTGCCCGCATACGCCGGGGCAACGCCCGCCAGGGCAAGCAACAAGAACAGGGCTGAAGGTTTCATGGAGTCCACTCCGTGGTAGAGACGAGCCGATCCTCGGCAAAAATCGCTGCCCTGGCAAGTACCGAACGGTCGTTTGAATGGTAAAGGTTGTCTTTACCCATTCCTTTGATTTCCCTGAACAAACCTATACGGAAATCGTCGGTCTCGCGCCTTTTCAGGGTCTGGAACGAGGTCTGCAGCCGGGCCCAGGCTGGTCTAGACTCAAGGCGATCGCGCCGCCAAGGGGACTCCATGATCCATGCTCGTCTGCTGTCCGGCTGTCTCCTGTTCCTTGTCAGCGCCAGCGCCTCGGCCTGGGAATACACCCTCATCGCCCCCGACAAGCCGGTGCAGAACTGGAGCATCAGCAGCGATCGCCTGGGCCTGCGCGATGGCCTGGCCTTCGCCGTCGGGGTGCACCGCCTGAGTGGCGGACGCCAGGAAGGCTCGGTGCTGATCGAGATCGACACCGGCGCCCTGCAGCTCACCGTGGTGGCGACCCGCGGCATGAACGTCCTGCGCGCCCAGGCCGGCACCCTGCGACTGGGCTGGGATTCGCCGGTGCGCGAGGTGGTCAATCCGGCCTTCGTCAACCTGGAGAGCCGCAATGGCCTGGGCTGGCTGGAAGGCTTCAACGAACTGGTGGCGCGCGCCGGCTTCGAGTGGGTCGGCCACCCCGGAATGGACCGGGGGCAACTGCTGACCCTGCACGGTCGGGCCAGCTACCTGCCGGCCAGCCAGGTGGTGCTGACCATCGACGAGCAGCCGCCGCACCGCATCAGCCTCAAGGGCGTGCTGCACGAGGAGGCCTTCAAGCAGGCCAACTTTCGCATCGACACCGAACTGGTCACTCACGCCGGGGCCACCGGCTTCACCCTGCACGATCGCCTGACCAACCAGGGAGCGCACGCCGCCGAGTACCAGGTGCTCTATCACAGCAATTTCGGGCCGCCGCTGCTCGGTGAAGGCGCCCGGTTCGCCGCGCCGGTGCGGGAGGTGTCACCCTTCGATGCGCGGGCGCGCCAGGAGCTGGCGGATTGGCAGACCTATCGCGCGCCCACGCCGGGCTATGGCGAGACGGTCTACAACCTCTATCCCTGGGGCGACGATCAGGGGCGCAGCCTCGCGGTACTGCACGATCGCAGTGCCCACCAGGGCGTGGCGCTGGCCTTCAATGTGCGGGAATTGCCGGTCTTCACCCTGTGGAAGAACACCGATGCCAAGGCCCAGGGCTATGTCACCGGCCTGGAGCCGGGCACCAGCTTTTCCTACAACCGCAGCCAGCAGCGGGCCCTGGGGCTGGTGCCGCGCATCGAAGCCGGCGGCACGCGCGACTTCACCCTCGACTATCGGCTGCTGGCCACCGCCGCCGAGGTCCGGCAGGCGCTGGAGCAGGTCGAAGGCATCCGCCACGGAAGGCCGACCCAGGTGCGCGAGGCGCCGCTGGCCCGGGAGCCCTAGCGGCAAGGCCGGCGGGTGCTAGCGCCGCGCGGGCAGGGGGCGGGTGCGGCCGCTGCCATCGATGGCCACGAAGACGAACACCGCCTCGGTCACCTTGCTCCACTCGCTGGACAGCGGATCGTCGCTCCAGACCTCGATGAGGATCTGGATGGAGCTGCGGCCCACCTCCAGGGTGTTGGTATAGAAGGAGAGCTGTGCGCCCACGGGCACCGGTGTCATGAAGGCCATGCGATCGATGGCCACGGTAGCCACACGCCCGGCGGCCAGGCGACTGGCCATGGCGCTGCCGGCCAGGTCCATCTGGGCCACCAGCCAGCCGCCGTAGATGTCGCCGAAGCCATTGGTCTCGCGGGGCAGCGCAGTGATCTGCATGGCCAGGTCGCCCTGGGGGATGGGATCTTCTTGTTCGAGCTCTTCGATCATGACAGGGCCCTCGGGAGCCCGGATAGGTAGGTAACGTTCAGCATCTGCACGCAAGAATGCTGCCAATCTCTCGGCGGAGATCGTTAGGGGGCTACAGTATAACGCCTGGGGCAGGGCGGCTCGACCGCTTTTGCACCAGGATGGAACAGCCATAGCTCGGCAGATGGGCCCTGAATGGGCACTGAATGAATAGCGGAAATTCCTTGCAGATTTGCTATCGTGGAGACCGTGCACGGCCAGGCAATCCAGAGGGCCCTGCACGTCCGATGATCAGGTAATGATCGGTAGACCTGCTGCCGCCGTGCTCCACAAGAGCGCAGGCGGCGCGGTGCAGGTCCGGCGCCCATCCGGCGACCCGCCCGATCCCTGCCAGCCGCTCCAGGCGGACGGTCACTCGGGGCCGCGTCTTGTCCGCTACACCCGGAGGGATGCCAGAGGCCGAATTTCCTTTGCGCTCCTCTCTTGTCCGGGATCCTCGATGAAACTGCAATCCGCCTCTGCGCCGCTCACGTCGCGCCCTCTGGGCCGCAACGACTACAAGACCCTCTCGCTGTCCGCCCTGGGCGGCGCGCTGGAGTTCTACGACTTCGTCATCTTCGTCTTCTTCGCCGCGGTGGTGGGGAAGCTGTTCTTTCCCGCCGACATGCCCGACTGGCTGCGACAGATGCAGACCTTCGGCATCTTCGCCGCGGGCTATCTGGCACGTCCGCTGGGCGGCATCATCATGGCCCACTTCGGCGACCTGCTCGGGCGCAAGAAGATGTTCACCCTGAGCATCTTCATGATGGCCCTGCCGACCCTGGGCATGGGCCTGATGCCCACCTATGCGCAGATCGGCGTGGCCGCGCCGATCCTGCTGCTGGTGCTGCGCATCATCCAGGGCGCGGCCATCGGCGGCGAGGTGCCCGGCGCCTGGGTGTTCGTCTCCGAACACGTCCCCGGCAAGCACGTCGGCTATGCCTGCGGCACCCTGACCGCCGGTCTCACCTTCGGCATCCTGCTCGGCTCGCTGATGGCGACCCTGATCAACACCGTCTTCACCCCGGTGGAAGTGGCCGACTACGCCTGGCGCTTTCCCTTCCTGATCGGCGGCGTCTTCGGCCTGTTCTCGGTCTACCTGCGCCGCTGGCTGCACGAGACGCCGGTGTTCGCCGAGCTGGCGATCCACAAGTCGCTGGCCGAGGAAGTGCCGCTCAAGGCCGTGCTGCGCGACCACCGCAGCAGCGTGATCCTGTCCATGCTGCTGACCTGGATGCTCACCGCCGGCATCGTGGTGGTCATCCTCATGACCCCGACCCTGCTGCAGACCCAGTACGGCTTCTCCGCCGCCCTGGCGCTCAAGGCCAACAGCCTGGCCATCGTCTTCCTGACCCTGGGCTGCATCGTCTCCGGCGCCCTGTCCGATCGCTTCGGCAGCGGCCCGGTGTTCATCGGCGGCGGTCTCATCCTGGCAGTGGCCAGCTGGGCGCTCTATGCCGGTCTCAAGGTCCATCCGGAATGGCTGTTCCCGCTCTATGCCCTGGCCGGCGCGGCGGTCGGCGTCATCGGCGGCGTGCCGCGGGTGATGGTGCTGGCCTTCCCGCCCAAGGTGCGCTTCTCGGGGCTGTCGTTCTCCTACAACGTGGCCTACGCCATCTTCGGCGGCCTGACCCCCATGGTCGTCACCCTGATGCTCAAGCAGCATCCGCTGGGCCCGGCCTGGTACGTCATGGGCCTGGCCCTGCTGGGCGTGGGCATCGGCTGCTACCTGCTCAGCCGCGAGCGCCGCGCCGCCGCCCTGGCACCCGCCTGATCCCGGCCGGTCATGCCGCCCGCCGTGGCGGCGTGACCGGGTTGGCCAGGCCGACCCGCAGGGGCGACCTCGGCATCGCCAAAAACGCCATCCCCACAGACGCCGCGCTTCGCGAGGACTAGGCTCGAACCGCTAGAGCCAGTCCAACAATAACAGCGAGGTGCAACATGTCCGGTAATCGTGGCGTCGTCTATCTGGGCGCGGGCAAGGTCGAGGTGCAGACCATTCCCTACCCGAAGATGGAAACCCCGCAGGGCAAGCGTATCGACCACGGCGTCATCCTGCGCGTGGTCTCCACCAACATCTGTGGTTCCGACCAGCACATGGTGCGCGGCCGGACCACTGCCCCCGAAGGCCTGGTGCTCGGCCACGAGATCACCGGCGAGGTCATCGAAGCGGGTCGTGACGTCGAGACCCTCAAGGTCGGCGATCTGGTCTCGGTGCCCTTCAACGTCGCCTGCGGTCGCTGCCGCACCTGCAAGGAGCAGGACACCGGCGTCTGCCTGACCGTCAATCCCTCGCGCGCCGGCGGTGCCTACGGCTACGTCGACATGGGCGGCTGGGTCGGTGGCCAGGCCGAATACGTGCTGGTCCCCTATGCCGACTTCAACCTGCTCAAGCTGCCGAATCGCGACGCGGCCATGGAAAAGATCCGTGACCTGACCTGCCTGTCCGACATCCTGCCCACCGGCTACCACGGCGCCGTCACCGCCGGCGTCGGTCCGGGCACCAGCGTCTATGTCGCCGGCGCCGGCCCGGTCGGTCTGGCGGCGGCCGCCTCGGCCCGCCTGCTGGGCGCCGCCGTGGTCATCGTCGGCGACGTCAACCCGGTGCGCCTGGCCCATGCCAAGGCCCAGGGCTTCGAGATCGCCGACCTGTCCCAGGACACCCCGCTGCACGAGCAGATCGCCGCGCTGCTGGGCACGCCGGAAGTGGATTGCGCCGTCGACGCCGTTGGCTTCGAAGCCCGCGGCCATGGTCACGAAGGCGCCAAGAGCGAGGCCCCGGCCACGGTGCTGAACTCGCTGATGGGCATCGTGCGGGTAGCCGGCAAGATCGGCATTCCCGGTCTCTATGTCACCGACGATCCGGGTGCGGTCGATGCCGCCGCCAAGCAGGGTGCCCTGAGCATCCGCTTCGGTCTGGGCTGGGCCAAGTCCCACAGCTTCCACACCGGCCAGACCCCGGTGATGAAGTACAACCGCCAGCTGATGCAGGCGATCATGTGGGATCGCATCAAGATCGCCGACATCGTCGGCGTGCAGGTGATCACCCTGGACGAGGCCCCCCGCGGCTACAGCGAATTCGATTCGGGCGTCCCGAAGAAATTCGTCATCGATCCGCACAAGCTGTTCAGCGCGGCCTAGCTATTGCACTAAGGATTTTGCCCGAGACTGCTGGCCATTTGGCATTTCTCGGGCAAGCCGTGCAGTCGTTTGGCGCACCAGGGGGTCTATCCCGCAGCGTCCACTTCGGGCGCTGTTTTTTTTGGTGCCACAGACGAGGCCAACATGACCCCGAATGTCCGTTCGACCCTTCACCGTATCCTTCCTTCACTGCTGGTGGCGGCCCTGTTGCTGCTGGGTAGCAACCCAGCCCGCGCCGAGGGCGGAGTGTCCTTTCGCTTCGCCGAAGAAGGACAGGGCTGGATGCTGCGCGGCCCGGTCGATGTGCTCAAGTGGCCCTTCGTCTACGACCGCAGTCGTGAGCGCGCGCGCAACACCCTGACGCGGCTGGACGGCGACACCCAGGTGCGGGTGATCGAGACCCGTTCCTTCCAGCGCTGGAAGCGCATCGAGGTGCAGCAGGACGGCCGTACCCTGCTGGGTTGGGTCGAGAGCTACAGCGTCCCCGAAGCCGTGCGGCTCGACTGATCGGGAGCAAAAGGCCACTGCCGCCAGTCACACCTCTGACAGTCATCAATCTCAGAGGAGCGACGCATGTCCGCGATCACCCGTCTTCAGCTCAACGACGGTCACCACATTCCGCAATTCGGCCTGGGGGTCTGGCAGACCCCGGCCGAAGAGACCGCCCAGGTGGTCAAGACCGCCCTGGACCTCGGCTACCGCCACATCGACACCGCCGCCATCTACGGCAACGAAGAGGGCGTCGGCCAGGCCATCGTCCAGGCCGGTCTGCCGCGTGACGAGCTGTTCGTCACCACCAAGCTGTGGAACGCCGACCAGGGCTACGACAGCGCCCTGCGCGCCTTCGACACCAGCCTGGCCAAGCTGGGTCTGGAGCATGTCGACCTCTACCTGATCCACTGGCCGCTGCCGGAAAAGGGCCTGTTCCTCGACAGCTGGAAGGCGCTGATCGAATTGCGCAACCAGGGTCGGGTGAAGTCAATCGGCGTGTCCAACTTCCGTCAGGCCGACATCGAGACCCTGCTGACCGAGACCGGGGTGGTGCCGGTGGTCAACCAGATCGAATGCCATCCGCTGCTGCAGCAGCAGGAGCTGCGCGACTTCAACACCTACAAGGGCATCGCCACCGAAGCCTGGAGTCCGCTGGCCCAGGGTGGCGAGCTGCTGGGCAGCCCGGTGTTGCAGCAACTGGCGGCCAAGCACGGCAAGACGCCGGCCCAGGTGGTGCTGCGCTGGCACATCCAGCTCGGCAACATCATCTTCCCCAAATCCAAGACGCCCAAGCGCATCGAAGAGAACATGCAGATCTTCGACTTCGCCCTGGACGACGAGGACATGCGGCAGATCGCCGGGCTGAACCAGGACAAGCGTCTGGGTCCGGACCCCGCGACCTTCAACGGCTGACGTTCAGGGGGCGCCGCGATGAGCGGCGCCTCTGTATGCCTGGCGCGCAAGGCGCCAGTGCCTGTATGCTGCGCGGCCCTTTCGGGACACCTCATGCCGGATCGGCATAGGGCAGGCGACAGCGGCATTAGACATACCCCGTTACCCTCTGGCAAAAGTGTGACGCCTTG
Source organism: Pseudomonas sp. MOIL14HWK12:I1 (assembly GCF_000510705.1). Lineage (NCBI taxonomy): Bacteria > Pseudomonadati > Pseudomonadota > Gammaproteobacteria > Pseudomonadales > Pseudomonadaceae > Pseudomonas > Pseudomonas sp. MOIL14HWK12:I1. Next base: position 634,427 of record NZ_AZNY01000003.1, read on the forward strand.
GTGCTCCCAGTCCTTTTCGAGCACCGTTTCCGCAGCCTGAACGCACCCTCTCGTTGGCGTTGCATGCGCTTCGCGCATCACGACCCGACACGGTGACGTTCGTCCCGAACTCCATCCAAATAGAACAAAGGTGTCGGTACATGACCAAGCCCAAGCTCAGCCTCGCGTGGCAGATCCTTATCGGCCTCGTGCTGGGGATCGCCGTCGGCGCACTGCTCAACCACTTCAGCGCCGAGAAAGCCTGGTGGATCTCGAACGTCCTCAAGCCGGCCGGCGACATCTTCATCCGGCTGATCAAGATGATCGTGGTGCCCATCGTCATCGCCACCCTGGTGGTCGGCATCGCCGGCGTCGGCGATTCCAAGAAGCTCGGTCGCATCGGTCTCAAGACCATCCTCTACTTCGAGATCGTCACCACCCTGGCCATCGTCGTCGGCCTGTTCTTCGCCGACAGCGTGCAGCCCGGTGCCGGCATCGACATGAGCACCCTGGGCACCACCGATATCTCCCAGTACCAGAAGACCACCGCGGAAGTGCAGCATGACCACGCATTCATCGCGACCATCCTCAACCTGATCCCGTCCAACGTCTTCGCCGCCGTCGCCCGTGGCGAGATGCTGCCGATCATCTTCTTCGCGGTGATGTTCGGCCTGGGCCTGGGCGCCTTGCCGGAAGCCACCCGCGAGCCGGTGGTGCGGGTCTTCCAGGGCATCTCCGAGGCCATGTTCAAGGTCACCCACATGATCATGAACTACGCCCCCATCGGCGTCTTCGCGCTGATCGCGGTGACCGTGGCCAACTTCGGCTTCGCCTCCCTGCTGCCGCTGGCCAAGCTGGTGGTGCTGGTCTACGTCGCCATCGGCTTCTTCGCCCTCGGCGTGCTGGGCCTGGTGGCCAAGCTGTTCGGCTTCTCGATCTTCCGCATCATCCGCATCCTCAAGGACGAGCTGATCCTGGCCTATTCCACCGCCAGTTCGGAAACCGTGCTGCCGCGCATCATCGAGAAGATGGAGTCCTATGGCGCGCCCAAGTCCATCACCAGCTTCGTGGTGCCCACCGGCTATTCCTTCAACCTGGACGGCTCCACCCTCTACCAGAGCATCGCGGCGCTGTTCATCGCCCAGCTCTATGGCATCGACCTGTCGCTGAGCCAGCAGCTGCTGCTGGTGCTGACCCTGATGGTCACCTCCAAGGGCATCGCCGGCGTGCCGGGCGTGTCCTTCGTGGTGCTCCTGGCCACCCTGGGCAGCGTCGGCATTCCGCTGGAAGGCCTGGCCTTCATCGCCGGTGTGGATCGCATCATGGACATGGCGCGCACCGCCCTGAACGTGATAGGCAACGCCCTGGCCGCCCTGGTCATCGCCAAGTGGGAAGGTCTCTATGACGCCGAGAAGGGCGCCGCCTACTGGGCAGCCCTGCCGCACCTGAAGAGCACCGCCAAGGTCGAGGAGCGTCCTCAGGCCACCCGCGGTGAAGCCCTGCGCGACTGAGTGGCTGGCTAGCTGAGAACGGAGCCCGGCCCTGTGCCGGGCTCCGTCGTTTCAGCCGGCGAGAATGGCCGCGTAGCCCTCGCGATAGCTGGGGTAGCGGGGCGTCCAGCCCAGGGCCCGGGCGCGGGCGTTGCTGCATCTCTTGCTGCCGGCGCGGCGCAACTGGGCCTCGTCGGACCAGAAGGTGATGCCCAGGCGCGCCCGCAGCCAGTCGACCACCTCGTCCAGCGGCGCCGGATCGTCGTCCACGCCCAGATAGAGATCATCCAGGGCGACCCCTTCGCGATCCCGCTGCAGCAGCAGCGCCAGCAGGCCGGCGGCGTCCTCGACATGGATGCGATTGCCATACAGCGGCGGCTCGCGGGTCACCCGGGAGCCCTCGCGCACCTGGCGCAGCAGCGCCTCGCGTCCCGGGCCATAGATGCCGGTCAGGCGGACCACGCTGGCGGGCAGGCCACTGCCCAGCGCCAGGTCTTCCGCCTCGCGCAGGATGCGCCCGGAAAAGCGCTCGGGTTCGGCGGGAGCGGTTTCGTCGACCCAGGCGCCATCGCCCTGGGCATAGACGCCGCTGCTGGAGACGAACAGCAGGCGCTGCGGACGCTGGTCGCAGGCGGCCAGCCAGCCGAGCAGGTGGCGCAGGCCCTCGACATAGGCGGCGCGATAGCCGGCTTCGTCATGGTGGGTCGCGGCGGTGGCATAGACCACCTGGTCGAGGGGTTCGCGCGGCCAGGCGGCCGGCGGCGTGGCCTCGGCGAGATCGCCCGCGACCGGCAGCAACTCAGCGGGGAGGGCGGCGACAGTGCGCCTGAGGCCGAAGACCCGGTGGCCCTGGGCGACCAGTTGCAGGCCGAGACGGCTGCCGACATCGCCGCAACCGGCGATCAGGATGGTGCTCATCGGTGTTTCCTTCTGCAAAGGCCGGGACAGACGGCCAGGGTAGCCTGCGCCCGGCCGTGGTCCAACCCGAGAGCGCTGCCAGCTGCCCGTCGCGCTTGGCCGTTGATAGAGACAGCCGCTAAGATTGGCCGGCACCCCATGGAATTTGACTATGACCCTGACTGAACTGCGCTATATCGTCACGCTCGCCCAGGAACAGCACTTTGGCCGAGCTGCCGAGCGTTGCCACGTCAGCCAGCCGACGCTGTCGGTCGGCGTCAAGAAGCTCGAGGACGAGCTGGGCATTCTGATCTTCGAGCGCAGCAAGAGTGCCGTGCGCCTGACCCCCACCGGCGAGGGCATCGTCGCCCAGGCGCAAAAGGTGCTGGAGCAGGCCCAGGGCATCCGCGAGCTGGCCCAGGCCGGCAAGAACCAGCTCACCGCGCCGCTGAAGATCGGCGCCATCTATACCATCGGGCCCTATCTCTTTCCGCACCTCATCCCGCAGCTCAATCGGGTGGCGCCGGAGATGCCGCTGTACATCGAGGAAAACTTCACCCACCTGCTGCGCGACAAGCTGCGCACCGGTGAGCTGGATGCCGTCATCCTCGCCCTGCCGTTCAACGAGCCGGACGTCCTGACCCTGCCGCTGTACGACGAACCCTTCTATGTGATGATGCCGGCCCGGCACCCCTGGACCAAGCTCAAGGCCATCCCGCAGAACCAGCTCAGCGACAAGAGTCTGCTGCTGCTGGGTGAAGGCCACTGCTTCCGCGACCAGGTCCTGGAAGCCTGTCCGACCGTGCGCAAGCACGAGGAAAACAAGAATTCCACGGTGGAATCCTCTTCGCTGGAAACCATCCGCCACATGGTGGCCTCCGGCCTGGGCGTCTCGGTGCTGCCGTTCTCGGCGGTGGAGAGTCACCACTATGCGCCGGGGATCATCGAGGTGCGCCCCTTCGAGCGGCCGGTGCCCTATCGCACCGTGGCCATCGCCTGGCGCGCCAGCTTTCCGCGGCCCAAGGCCATCGAGGTGCTGGCCGACTCGGTCCGCCTGTGCTCGGTGGCGCGGCCTGAAGCCAAGGGCGTCGTGCAGCCGGCATGAGTGAACTGGCCGCGACGCCGGTCACCGCCCTCAAGGGGGTCGGCGCCGCCCTGCAGGAGAAGCTCGCGCGGGTCGGCCTGGAAACCCTGCAGGACGTGCTCTTCCACCTGCCGCTGCGCTATCAGGATCGCACCCGCATCGTGCCCATCGGCGCCCTGCGGCCCGGTCAGGACGCCGTGGTGGAGGGCATGGTCGCCTCCGCCGAGGTGCTCATGGGCCGGCGGCGCAGCCTGCTGGTGCGCCTGCAGGACGGCAGCGGCACCCTGTCGCTGAGATTCTTCCACTTCAGCCAGGCGCAAAAGGACGGCCTCAAGCGCGGCACCCTGCTGCGCTGCTATGGCGAGGTACGCCCGGGCGCCTCGGGCCTGGAGATTTACCACCCCGAATACCGCGCCCAGGACGAGAACGCCCCGGCGCCGGTCGAGCAGACGCTGACGCCCATCTACCCGACCACCGAAGGCCTCACCCAGCTGCGCCTGCGCCAGCTCAGCGCCCAGACGCTGGAGCGACTCGGGCCCGAATCCCTGCCCGACTGGCTGCCGCCGGAGATGGCCGCGCACTATCGCCTGGGTCCCCTGGCCGATGCCCTGCGCTACCTGCATCGACCGCCGCCGGACGCGGACCTGGAAGAGCTGGCCGAGGGCCGGCACTGGGCCCAGGAGCGGCTGGTCTTCGAAGAATTGCTCACCCACCAGTTGTCCCTGCAGCGGCTGCGCGAGACCCTGCGCGCCCAGCGTGCGGTGCCCCTGCCGGCCGCCCGCCGGCTGCCACAGTTGTACCTGGACAACCTCGGCTTCACCCCCACCGGCGCCCAGCAGCGCGTCGGGCGCGAGATCGCCCATGACCTGGCCCAGCCCGAGCCCATGCTGCGGCTGGTGCAGGGCGACGTCGGCGCCGGCAAGACGGTGGTCGCGGCCCTGGCCGCCCTGCAGGCCATCGAGGCCGGCTACCAGGTGGCGCTGATGGCGCCCACCGAGATCCTCGCCGAGCAGCACTTCCTCAACTTCCAGCGCTGGTTCGCCGCTCTGGACATCGAGGTGGCCTGGCTGGCCGGCAAGCTCAAGGGCAAGGCCCGCGCCAGCTCCCTGGAGCGCATCGCCGCCGGGGCGCCCATGGTGGTGGGCACCCATGCGCTGTTCCAGGACGAGGTGCGTTTCGCCCGCCTGGCGCTGGTGGTGATCGACGAACAGCACCGCTTCGGCGTGCAGCAACGCCTGGCGCTGCGCCAGAAGGGCGTCGACGGTCGCCTGGCGCCGCACCAGCTGATCATGACCGCCACCCCCATCCCGCGCACCCTGGCCATGAGCGCCTATGCCGATCTGGACACCTCGGTGCTCGACGAACTGCCGCCGGGACGGACGCCGGTCAATACCGTGAGCGTCACCGACAGCCGTCGCGAGGAAGTCGTGGAGCGGGTGCGCGCCGCCTGCCACGAAGGGCGTCAGGCCTACTGGGTCTGCACCCTGATCGAGGAATCCGAGGAACTCACCTGCCAGGCGGCCGAGACCACCTACGAGGAATTGCAGCTGGCCCTGGCCGAATTGCACGTCGGGCTGATCCATGGACGCATGAAGCCGGCGGAAAAGGCCGCGGTGATGGCCGAGTTTAAGGCCGGCAACCTGCAATTGCTGGTGGCCACCACGGTGATCGAGGTGGGGGTGGACGTGCCCAACGCCAGTCTGATGATCATCGAGAATCCCGAGCGCCTGGGTCTGGCCCAGTTGCACCAGCTGCGCGGCCGGGTCGGGCGGGGCAGCGCCGTCAGCCACTGCGTGCTGCTGTTCCATCCGCCGCTGTCGCAGATCGGTCGTGAGCGGCTGGCTATCATGCGCGAGACCAACGACGGCTTCATCATCGCCGAGAAGGACCTGGAGTTGCGCGGCCCGGGCGAGATGCTGGGGACCCGTCAGACCGGCCTGCTGCAGTTCAAGGTGGCCGATCTGATGCGCGACGCCTATTGGCTGCCGGCGGTGCGTGATGCCGCCCAGGAGTTGCTGGCCCGCTGGCCCAGTCATGCCGGTCCGCTGCTGGAGCGCTGGTTGCGCCATGGCCAGCAATACGGCCAGGTTTGACAAAGCTTATACAGACGACGCTACCTACGGAGCCGAATGGTTATACTCCAGGGCGTACGTGAGGAAGAAAATGCCATGACCGATGTAGCGCTCGCTTCGCCCCTCCCTGAGGTTCCCCCTTCGATCCAGCAGTTGCTCGCCCAGTTGAACCTGGCCTATCGGCCGGTCCCGGCGACGACGCGCCTGCCGCAGGCGAATCGGGTACACACGGTGCTTCTGAGCGACAGCGTCGGCATGCTGCTGGTGCTCTTGCCCGAGGATCAGCTGCTGGACCTGCGCCGGCTGGTGGAATTCACCGGGCGGCAGCTGGCAGTGGTGGCGCCGGAGCGGCTGATGCGCACCCTGGAGCGCTACGAACTGGATGTCCTGCCGGGGCTGCCGTCGCTGACCAATTCCCCCTGCCTGTATGACGAGCGACTGCTGGAAGCGCCGCGCCTGCTGCTGGAATCCGGTGAGCGCTCGCTGCTGCTGGAAGTTGAAACGTCTGACTATAGGCGCCTGCTGAATCAGGCCACCGCGGGCAGCTTCGGCATCCCGGCGGCCGGTATCCAGCCCAATCTGCGGCAACCGGAACGCGACGAGGCGGAGATCCTGCATGCCGCCACCGCCTTCACCGCGCGGCGCATCCGCCAGCGCCTGGAGGAGACGCTGGAGATCCCGCCGCTGTCCAAGACGGCGGAAAAGGTCATCAAGCTGCGGGTCGATCCCGAGGCCACGGTGGACGATCTGGCCAACGTGGTGGAGACCGATCCGGCCCTGGCGGCCCAGGTGATCAGCTGGGCCGCCTCGCCCTACTATGCCGCGCCCGGCAAGATCCGCTCGGTGGAAGACGCCATCGTGCGGGTGCTGGGTTTCGACCTGGTGATCAACCTGGCCCTCGGCCTGGCCCTGGGCAAGACCCTGAGCCTGCCCAGCGACCAGGCCCAGCAGGAAACTCCCTACTGGAAGCAGGCCATCTACACCGCCGCCCTGATCGAGGGCCTGGCGCGCTCCATGCCGCGCGCGGAGCGGCCGGAGATGGGCCTGGCCTATCTCGGTGGCCTGCTGCACAACTTCGGCTATCTGGTGCTGGCCCACGTCTTTCCGCCGCACTTCTCGCTGATCTGCCGCCACCTGGAAGCCAACCGCCAGCTCGATCACCAGGTCATCGAGCACCACCTGCTGGGCATCACTCGCGAGCAGATCGGTGCGGCCCTGATGCGCTGCTGGGAAATGCCCGAAGAGGTGGTGACGGCGCTGCGCTTCCAGGGCGATCCGGGCTACCAGGGCGAGCAGGCGGTCTATCCCAACCTGATTTTCCTGGCCGTGCAGCTGCTGCGCGCCGAGGGCATCGGCAACGGCCCGGCCCAGCCGATTCCCGACGAGCTCTATGCGCGGCTGAGCATCGATCCGGCCAAGGCGCGGGAGTGCATGCAGAAGATCCTTGGCGCCGAAGCCGCCCTGCGCGAGCTGACCGGTCAATTCAAGTAGCGGGCCGAGCGGCCTCCGGCGCCCCGGGCGCCGGAGCTGCCGGGCCGGACGCCAGACAACAAAAAACCCGCCGAGGCGGGTTTCTTGTTCAAGGGGGCGATCAATTACTTGATCTTGCCTTCCTTGTACATGACATGCTTGCGCACGACCGGATCGAATTTCTTGATTTCGATCTTTTCGGGCTTGGTGCGCTTGTTCTTGTCAGTGGTGTAGAAGTGGCCGGTGCCGGCACTGGAAATCAAACGGATCAATTCACGCATGACGAATCCCCTTAGAATTTTTCGCCGCGGCTACGCAGCTCGGACAGTACGGTTTCGATACCGCGCTTGTCGATGATACGCATGCCCTTGGCAGAAACGCGCAGACGCACGAAGCGCTTCTCGGATTCTACCCAGAAACGGTGGTGCTGCAGATTCGGCAGGAAACGACGACGGGTTTTGTTGTTAGCGTGGGAAACGTTGTTCCCAGTAATCGGACCCTTACCGGTTACTTGGCAAACTCTCGACATGGCTCAGCCCTCATAAACCTCATGCCAAACCCGGCATGGGTTGGCCGCTTGTAACTGTATTGATTCCTGTTTTGACGGGGAGAGCCGGCAAACGCCGGGGACCTGAAGCGGCCATACCCCGAAAAAAGAGCGCTGTTTTATACCAGAAGTACTCGGGCATAACAAGGTAGGGCGACGGATGAAATGCCCGCGCACCGGGCGCTGTGCGGGCCCGGCCGGAATGCCAACCGTTCGTCGGTCGGAAGCATTGTGACGGACGGACGGGTGGTCTAGTTTAGAGCGACTGCCAAACTCAATCCACGTCCGCCAGACGACCGCCCTGTCCGCCGTTGCCAGTCATCCGTGCGCCGTCTGCCCACTTCGGCTATACAAGGAATCGTTCTATGCGTTTCGCCGCCTTGCCACTGCTCTTTGCGCCCCTGCTGGCGCAGGCCGCCACGCTCAGTGTCTGTACCGAAGCCAGTCCGGATGGATTCGATGTGGTGCAGTACAACTCTCTGACCACCACCAACGCCTCGGCCGACGTGCTGATGAATCGCCTGGTGGAATACGATGCCAGCGAAGCCAAGCTGGTGCCGAGCCTGGCGCAGAGCTGGACGATCTCCAACGACGGCCTGACCTACGACTTCGCCCTGCGTCCGGACGTGAAGTTTCACCAGACCGACTACTTCACCCCCAGCCGTACCCTGACGGCCGACGACGTGGTGTTCAGCTTCCAGCGCATGCTGGACAAGGACCATCCCTGGCACGGGGTGGCCAAGAGCGGCTATCCCCATGCCCAGTCGATGCAGTGGCCCAAGCTGATCAAGAGCGTGGAAAAGACCAGCGACCTCGGTGTGCGTATCGTGCTCAACAGCCCGGACGCCACCTTCCTGCCGACCCTGAGCATGGGCTTCGCCTCCATCTACTCGGCCGAGTACGCCGAGCAGTTGCTCAAGGCCGGCAAGACCGAGCAGCTCAACGACGAGCCCATAGGCACCGGTCCCTTTGTCTTCAAGCGCTACCAGAAGGACGCCGTGGTGCGTTACGCCGCCAACCCGGACTACTTTGGCGGCAAGCCCAAGCTGGACGGGCTGATCTACGCCATCACCCCGGATTCGGCGGTGCGCCTGCAGCGACTCAAGCGCGGCGAGTGCCAGATCGCCCTGTCGCCCAAGCCCCAGGATCTGCAGAGCGCCCATGAGGACAAGAGTCTGCAGGTGCTGCAGACGCCGGCCTTCATGACCGCCTTCGTCGGCATCAACACCAGCCATCCGCCGCTGGACAACATCAAGGTGCGCCAGGCCATCAACCTGGCATTCGACAAGCAGAGCTATCTCAAGGCGGTGTTCCAGGACACCGCGGTGGCCGCCGACAACGTCTATCCGCCCACCACCTGGGGCTATGCCAAGGACGTGCCGGCCTATCCCTATGACCCGGCTAAGGCCAAGGCGCTACTGGCCCAGGCGGGCCTCAAGGACGGCTTCAAGACCACCATCTGGACGAGACCCAGCGGCAGCCTGCTCAATCCCAATCCGCAGCTGGGCGCGCAGATGCTGCAGGCCGACCTGAAGAAGATCGGCGTCGATGCGCAGATCCAGGTGATCGAGTGGGGTGAACTGATCCGCCGCGCCAAGACCGGCGAGCACGACCTGCTGTTCATGGGCTGGGCCGGCGACAACGGCGATCCGGACAACTACCTGACGCCGCAATTCTCCTGCGCCTCGGTGCAGTCGGGCCTGAACTTCGCCCGCTATTGCGACAAGACCCTGGATGGCGCCATCAGCAAGGGCAAGACCCTGTCCGACCAGATGGCGCGGGCCACGGTGTACCACCAGGCGCAGCGCATCATCCACGACCAGGCGCTGTGGCTGCCGCTGGCGCACCCGACGGTGACGGTGCTGGCCAAGAATGGCGTCGAGGGCTACCAGCCCAATCCCTTCGGCCGCCAGGACTTCAGCAAGGTCAGCGGCGGTCGCTAGCAGCGCGTGCGGCGCGGCCAGCCCTAGCGCCAGGGTTGGCCGTCGGTGCGCTCCACCTGCTTGACCTTCTGCTGGATGGCGGCACGCGCCAGCATATGGGCGCTGACCGGCGCGGTGATGAAGATGAACAGGGCGATCAGCAGCTCGTGCAGGCTGAGGCCCTCGCCCTGGACACTGAAGAACAGCATCGAGGCGATGATGGTGCTGCCCACGCCCAGGGTGGTGGCCTTGGTCGGACCGTGCAGGCGCATGAAGAAGTCCGGCAGCCGGTACAGGCCAATGGCGCCGATGAGGGCGAAACTGCTGCCGATGAGCAGCAGGGCGCAGATCAGGAGTTCGAGCCAGAAGGGCATGGGATAGCGCTCCGTTAATCGATGATTTCGCCATGCAGCATGTGCTTGCCCAGCGCCACGGTGCCGACGAAGCCGGTCACGGCAATGAGCAGCGAGGCCTCGAAGAAGACGTCGGTGGCCAGCCAGATGCCGAACAGGATGATGATCGCCAGGACGTTGATATAGAGGGTGTCCAGGGCCAGCACCCGATCCGGGATGTCCGGTCCCTTCACCAGGCGATAGACGTTGAGCACGGCGGCCACGCCCATCATCCCCATGCACAGCAGGGTCACGTAGGTGAGCATTCGAAGATCTCCTTGAGTGGGGCCTCATAGCGCGTCTTGACCTGGCGGATCACCTCGTCCTTGTCGGCGACATCCAGACCGTGCAGCAGCAGGGTCTTGCGATCGCCGCTGAGGCCTGACGACACGGTGCCGGGGGTGAGGGACACCACGCAGGCGAGCAGGGTGAGCAGGAATTCGTCCTCGATGTCGATGGGGACCTCGATGAAGGCGGGCTTGAGCGCCTCGGTCCGCCCCAGCACCAGCCGTGCGACGTGCAGGTTGGCGACGATGATGTCGTACAGCACCACCAGCATGTAGCGCAGCAGGAGCAGGGGGCGGCGCAAGCGGGGGGCGTGCAGCAGGAAATCCTGGCAGAGCAGCGGGATGCCCCAGCCGAGCAGCAGGCCCAGCAGCAACTGGCCCAGGCTCAGGCTGTTGTTGAGCAGCAGCCAGGTCAGGGTCAGCAGGACGGTGAGCAGTGGGTGCGGTAGCCAGCGCTTCATGGGCCAACTCCCCGGACGATATCGAAGTAGGGTGCGACGTCCAGCAGTTGCCGAGCGGTCTCCAGGGCGTAGCCATGCAGCGGCGCCGCCAGCGCCATCAGCAGCGGGCTACCCAGCAGCAGGCCGAGGGTGGCGGTGAGCTGGATGGGATCGAGGCGGACGTCCAGGGCCGCGCCTCGGCCGCGCCAGAACAGCGTGGTCCCGGCGCGGGACAGGGCGATGATCATGCCCAGTCCGCCGAGCAGCACCACCGGCCAGATGATCAGCGCCGGCCAGGCGGTGCCGGTGGCCTGCAGCAGCATCACCTTGCCGAGAAAGCCGGGGAAGGGTGGCAGCCCGGCGACGGAGACCGCGCCCAGAAAGAACAGCCCGCCGAGCAGCCGGGGGTGCGCCAGCGGCGGACCGCTGCCGAGGGTATCGCCCTGGACACCGCGCTGCTGGGCGATGAGATCCGCCAGCAGGAACAGGGCGCCGGCGATCCAGGTGCTGTGCACCAGATAGAAGAGACTGGCGGCGAGTCCGGCGACGCTACCCAGGGCCACGCCGGTCAGCAGCATCCCCACCGAGATGACCACCAGATAGCCGAGCAGGGTCTTGAGGTGATGGGCCGCCAGGGCGCCGAACACCCCGGCGGCCAGGGTGACCGCCGCCAGCGGCCAGAGCCAGGGCAGCACGTAGTGGGCGAGGGGACCGGCGGCGGCGCCGAACACCAGCAGAAAGACCCGGACGATGGCGTAGAGCCCGACCTTGGTCATGATGGCGAACAGGGCGGCGACCGGCGCACTGGCCGCCGAATAGGCACTGGGCAGCCAGAAATACAGCGGCAGCAGGGCGCCCTTGAGGCCGAACACCACCAGCAGCAGGAAGCCGGCGGCGGCCAGCAGCGGCGCCTGCGCGGGATCGGCGTTGGCCACCCTCAGGCCCAGATCGGCCATGTTCAGGGTGCCGAGCAGGCCATAGAGCAGGCCGATGCCGATCAGGAACAGCGCCGAGCCCACCAGGTTGAGCACCACATAGTGCAGGCCGGCGCGCACTCGGGCCGGTCCCGCGCCGTGCACCAGCAGGGCATAGGAGGCGATCAGCAGGATCTCGAAGAAGACGAAGAGGTTGAACAGGTCGCCGGTGAGAAAGGCGCCGTTGATGCCCAGCAGCTGGAATTGGAACAGCGCGTGGAAATCCGGACCGCGGTTGTCGTCGCCGCGGCAGGCGTAGAGCGCCGCGCCGGCGGCCAGTACCGCCACGGTCGCCAGCATCAGCGCGGCCAGGCGATCCAGCAGCAGGACGATGCCGAAGGGCGCCGGCCAGTCGCCCAGGGCATAGACCTCCAGCTGGCCGCCGTTTGCCCGCTGCAGGAGCAGCAGCGCCAGCGGCAGCAGGGTCGCGGTGGCGAGCAGCGACAGCCCGCGCGCGGTACGGGCGGACAGCCGCGGCCGCATGAGCAGGAAGGCACCCATGAACAGCGGCACGAGGATCGGCAGGATGATCAGGTGCTTCATCGGCGCGGCTCCTCGCCATCCACGTGGTCGGTGCGCAACTCGCCCAGGGCGCGCAGCGACAGGGCGACCACGAAGGCGGTCATGGCGAAGCCGATGACGATGGCGGTGAGCACCAGCGCCTGGGGCACCGGGTCGGCCTGCTCGGCGGCCTGGCCGATCACCGCCGGCACGCCGGTGCGCAGGCGACCCATGGCGAACAGGAAGAGATTGACCGCATAGGAGAGCAGGGTGAGGCCGAGCACCACCGGATAGAGACGCGCCCGCAGCAGCAGGTAGACGCCGCTGGCGGTGAGCACCCCGAGGGCCGTGCAGAACAGGATTTCCATGCTAGAGCACCTCCTGGCTGGAGCCGTCCGTGTCCTTCTCGTCCCGGCTGACGTGGCCCAGGTTGGAGAGGATCAGCAGGGTGGCGCCGACGACGGCGAGGTAGACCCCGAGATCGAAGATCAGCGCGGTGGCCAGTTCGGTCTTGCCGATCAGGGGGATGGCGAAGTAGTCGAAGGCGGTGGTCAGGAAGGGCCGGCCGAACGCCAGCGAGCCCAGCCCGGTGAGGGCGGCGATCAGCACCCCGAGGCCGCAGAGCGCGTGGTAGCTGATCGGCAGGCGCCGCTGGGTCCAGGTCACGCCGTGGGCCACGTACTGCAGGATCAGGGCAATGGCGGTGATCAGGCCGGCGATGAAGCCGCCACCGGGCAGGTTGTGGCCGCGCACGAAGATGAAGGCCGACACCAGCAGCGCCAGGGGCAAGAGCACCCGCGCCACGTTGTTGAGGATCATCGGGTGGCTGTCGCGCGACCAGGGCGTGCCCTTGGGATCGACCAGCGGATGCGGCAGGTGCAGGTGCTTGAGCAGGCCGTAGACGCCCGCCGCGGCGATGGCCAGCACGGTGATCTCGCCCAGGGTGTCGAAGCCGCGGAAGTCCACCAGGATGACGTTGACCACGTTGTAGCCACCGCCCCCGGACACCGAGTTGGCCAGGAAGAAGTCGCCGATGCCCTCATAGGGGCGGGTCAGCACGGCATAGGCCAGCAGCGCCACCAGCAGCCCCAGGCCGCCGGCCAGCAGCACGTCGCGCAGGCCGCGCAGGCTGCTGGATTCGATGGGGGTGCGATCGGGCATGAAGAACAGCGCCAGCACCAGCAGGATGATGGTCACCACCTCCACCGACAGCTGGGTCAGCGCCAGGTCCGGCGCCGAATAGCGGGCGAACAACAGGGACACGATCAGGCCCACGGTGCTCAGGGTCATCAGCGCCTTGAGGCGGTTGCGGTGGAAGAACACCGTCAGCACCGCGGTCAGCATGAGGATGCCCAGGCCCAGGGCGGTGAGCGGATCGAAGGGCGACAGGGCGACCGGGCCGTGGAGGCTGTCCAGGCCGGACAGCGCCGCCACCAGCAGCACCAGGGTGGCCGTCAGCATCAGGGCGATATAACCCTGCAGCGAGCCGCTCTCCAGGCGCCCGGTCAGGCGCTGGGCGAAGCCGATCAGCCGATTCAGGCCCTGTTCGAAGACCAGCCGCGCATCGACGTCGGGCAGGCCTTCCTGCCAGCGGAACAGCGGCTGACGGAAGGCATAGACCAGCACCCCGCCGACCATGGCCAGGATGCTCATCACCAGGGCGGTGTTGAAGCCGTGCCAGATGGCCAGGCTGTAGTCGGGCAGGCTGCCGCCGAGGGCGGCGCTGGCGCCGGCGGCCAGCAGCGGCGCCACGGTGTAGCCGGGCACCACGCCCACCAGCAGGCAGAGCAGCACCAGGATCTCCACCGGGATCTTCATGTAGCGCGGCGGTTCGTGGGGCGGATAGTGGGGCAGGTCGCGTGGCTCGCCGTTGAAGAAGACGTCATGGATGAAGCGCAGCGAATAGGCCACCGAGAAGACCCCGTAGAGCACCGCCACCGCCGGCACGATCCAGCTGAAGCTGCCGAACAGGCCGTGGTTGAGGGTCTCGTTGAAGAACATCTCCTTGCTCAGGAAGCCGTTGAGCAGGGGCACCCCGCCCATGGCCGCGGCGGCGACCATGGCCAGCACCGCGGTGTGCGGCATGTAGCGCCAGAGGCCGGCCAGGCGGCGCATGTCGCGGCTGCCGGTCTCGTGGTCGATGATGCCGGCGGCCATGAACAGCGAGGCCTTGAAGGTGGCGTGGTTGAGGATGTGAAACACCGCCGCCACGGTGGACAGCTGGGTATCGAGGCCGAACAGCAGGGTGATCAGCCCCAGGTGGCTGATGGTGGAATAGGCCAGCAGGCCTTTGAGGTCGTGCTGGAACAGCGCCAGGATGGCGCCCACCACCAGGGTGGTGAGGCCGGTGAGGGTGACGATGTAGAACCACCACTCGGAATCGGCCAGCGCCGGATAGAGGCGCGCCAGCAGGAAGACCCCGGCCTTGACCATGGTCGCCGAGTGCAGATAGGCCGAGACCGGCGTCGGCGCGGCCATGGCCTGGGGCAGCCAGAAGTGGAAGGGGAATTGCGCGGACTTGGTGAAGACGCCCAGCAGCACCAGGATCAGCGCCAGTGGATAGAGCGCATGGCCGGTGATCAGCGGGCCGGCGGCGAGGACGTCGCTCAGCTCGAAGCTGCCGACGATATGGCCGAGCAACAGGATGCCGGCGAGCAGGGCCAGGCCGCCGCCGCCGGTGACGGTCAGCGCCATGCGTGCGCCCTGGCGGGCTTCCCTGCTGTGGCTCCAGAAGCCGATCAGCAGGAAGGACGACAGGCTGGTCAGCTCCCAGAACACCATCAGCAGCAGCAGGTTTTCCGCCAGCACCACGCCCAGCATGGCGCCCATGAACAGCAGCAGGTAGGCGAAGAAGCGCCCGACCGGCTCGTCCTTGCTCAGGTAGTAGGTGGCATAGAGGATCACCAGCAGGCCGATGACCAGGATCATCAGGGCGAACATCAGCCCCAGGCCGTCCAGGCGCAGGCTGAGATTCAGCCCCAGCGCCGGCAGCCAGTCGACCCGGTGCAGCAGCACGCTGCCGTCGAGAACCGCGGGCAGTTGCGTGGCCAGCAGGGCCAGGGCCAGGGCGGGGGCCACGGCGGTGCCCAGGGCGCAGGCGCGCCGGCCGAAGCGATCGGTCGCCAGCGACAGCAGTGTTCCCAGGAAGGGCAACGCGATGATCAGCGCCAATACCATGCCTGCATCCTTTAGCTGAGCCGCCTCACGGCGGTTGGTAGATGGGGCTCCCTAGAGGCCTCGAGCGGCATTCGATCCCCGCGCCGGGACGCTTGCCGGGACGGCAAGGGGCGCGCGAAGCGATCTCTGAGTTTCGTACAAGAACCGGCGGTTTAATAACCTAAGGTGATAATAAAAGAGAGACCACAGATTCCTAGGCCTGTCTCCCTTACAAAATATTAGGAAACAGCCGCAAGGCGTCCAGCCTGGGGGGCAGGCACCGGCGGGCCGGGGCCCGGACCTCTTTGAGACCTCTGCAACGGGCTTTTGCTCGCGTCGCCGGGCAGGGGGTGCCCCGCTGCGGTGCCAGGGGCGTCGCAGCGGGGCGGGGGGAAGAAAAAAACCGACACGCCAAAGGAGCAGGGGAACACGCGTGCCGGGGGTAAGCGCCGGCGTCAGAGCGCCGGCGCGGGGGAAGCGTTGCCCTGGGCGAGACGCGCGGGTTGCACGTCCCAGCCGCCACCCAGGGCCTTGTAGAGGGCGACGATGCCGCGATAGAGCTCGATCTCGCCCTGGGCCTGCTGGTCCTCGGCGGCCAGGCGTTCGCGCTGGGCGTCGAGCAGCACCAGGAAGTCGGTGCCCCCTTCGCGGTAGCGGATCTCGGCCTGGTCGGCGGCGGCGCGGCTGGCCACCGACTGACGGATCAGCGCCTGCAGGCGCTCCTGGCGACGGCCGTAGTCGCTGAAGGCGTTGGCGCTCTCTTCCAGGGCGGTCAGCACCTGCTGCTCGTAGTTGGCCAGGGCTTCTTCGGAGCCGGCGCGGGCGCCGCGCAGGCGGGCACGGACGCTGCCCAGGTCGAAGGCCGGCCAGGTGATGCTCGGGCCGAGTCCCCAGGCCCGGGCGGCGCTGCTGCCGATCTGCGAACCGCGCCCGGCGGTGAAGCCGAGAAAGCCCGAGAGGCTGACCCGCGGGAAGAGATCGGCGGTGGCCACGCCCACGTCGGCGGTGGCGGCGGCCAGCCGGCGTTCGGCGGCGGCCACGTCCGGCCGGCGGCGCAGCAATTCGCCGGGATCGCCGATGGGCAGGCGCTTGGCGATGGCCGGCAGGGCCTTGGGTGAGAGATCCACGCTGAGGGCATCCGGGCGCTGGCCGAGCAAGGTGGCGATGCGATTGCGCGCGCGGGTGGCCTGGGCCTGGAATTCCGGCAGGCTGGCTTCGGTGGCCGCCAGCCGCGCTTCGCTGCGCTGCACGTCCAGGTCGCTGCCCATGCCTTCGTCCCTCAGGGTCACGGTCAGGCGGCGCGCTTCGCGCTGGTTGCCGAGGTTGTCGCGGGCGATGCGTTCGCGCAGCTGGGCGCCGCGCAGATCGCCATAGGCGTCCACCAGCTCGGCGATCAGGCTGACCTGCAGCGCGGCGAGATCCGACGCCGCGGCTTCGGCGCGGGCATCGCTGGCTTCCAGGGCATGGCGGACGCGCCCGAACAGATCCAGCTCCCAGGCCATGTCCAGGCCCAGGTCGTAGCGGTCGCTGTTGACCCGTTCCTCGGTGAAACCGGGTTGCTGGGCCTTGCCGAGCTGGCTGCTGGCACGGCTGGTGACCGTCGGATAGAGGTCGTTGGCGTCGTCGTCGCGCAGGGCACGGGCGGCGCGCAGCCGGGCGAAGGCGGCGCGCAATTCGCGGTTGCCGTCCAGGCTGCTGGCCACCAGGGCGTTGAGGGTCGGGTCCTCGAACTGGCGCCACCAGAGCGCCTCGAAGCGGCCCTGGTCGTAGGCGCTGGGCTGCTGGCTGGCCTTGAGCTGGACGGGTACCTGCTCAGGCGCCTGGTAGTGCGGGCCGACGGCGCAGGCGGAGACCGCCAGCGCCAGCAGCAGGGGAGCGAAAGCCTTCATGCCTGGGCCTCCTGGGCAACGGCGGAGCGAGCCTGGCGACGCTCCACGAAGGCGCGTACCAGCACATAGAAGAGCGGCGTGAGCAGCAGACCGAAGAAGGTCACCCCGAGCATCCCGGAAAACACCGCGACGCCCATGGCGTGGCGCATCTCGGCGCCGGCGCCGGTGGAGGTCACCAGGGGCACCACACCCATGATGAAGGCGAAGCTGGTCATCAGGATGGGCCGCAGGCGCAGGCGGCAGGCCTCCAGCACCGCGGCGACGCGGTCCTTGCCGGTGGCCTGCTGGTCCTTGGCGAACTCGACGATGAGGATGGCGTTCTTGCACGCCAGGCCCACCAGCACGATCAGGCCGATCTGGGTGAAGATGTTGTTGTCGCTGCCGGCCAGGATCACCCCGGTGATGGCCGAGAGCAGGGTCATGGGCACGATCAGGATCACCGCCAGCGGCAGGCTCCAGCTCTCGTACTGGGCGGCCAGCACCAGGAAGGCCAGGAGCACGCAGAGCGGGAACACCAGCAGGGCGGTATTGCCGGAGAGGATCTGCTGGTAGGTCAGCTCGGTCCATTCGAAGGTCATGCCGTTGGGCAACTCCTGCTTGAGCAGCCCCTCGATGGCCGCCTGGGCCTGGCCGGAGCTGTAGCCCGGCGCCGGCGCGCCGTTGATCTCGGCGGTGAGGAAGCCGTTGTAGTGCATCACCCGGTCGGGACCGGCGGTATCGCTGACCTTGACGAAGGTGGACAGGGGCACCATCTCGCCACGGTCGTTGCGCACCTTGAGCTGGCCGATCTGCTCGGGTTCCAGGCGGAAGCGCTGGTCGGCCTGGACGTTGACCTGGAAGGTACGGCCGAAGCGGTTGAAGTCGTTGGCGTAGACCGAGCCCAGGTAGGCCTGCAGGGTGTCGAAGATGGCGTCGATGGGCACCCCGTGAGTCTTGGCCTTCTCTCGGTCGATGTGGGCATCGATCTGCGGCACGTTGACCTGGTAGCTGGTGAACAGCGACTCCGGCGCCAGTTCCGGCAGCTGCCGGGCCTTGGCCAGCACGCTCTGGGTCTGGGCGTAGAGTTCTTCGTAACCCAGGTTGCCGCGGTCCTCCACCTGCAGGCGGAAGCCGCCGATGCTGCCCAGTCCCTGCACCGGCGGCGGCGGGAAGATGGCGATGATGGATTCCTGGATGGCGGCGAATTCGCCGTTCAGCTGGGCGGCGATGGCACCGGCGGACAACGAGGGATCACGGCGCTCCTCGAAGGGCTTCAGGGTCACGAAGACGATGCCGCTGTTGGGGCTGTTGGTGAAGCCGTTGATGGACAGGCCGGGGAAGGCCACGGTGCTTTCCACGCCCGGATGCTTGAGGGCGATGGCCGACATGCGGCGGATGACCTCTTCGCTGCGATCCAGGGTGGCGGCATCGGGCAACTGGGCGAAGGCCACCAGGTACTGCTTGTCCTGGGGCGGCACGAAGCCGGTCGGCGTCTTCACCAGGCCCAGGCCGGTCAGGCCGAGCAGCACCACATAGAGCACCAGTACGATGGAACCGCCGCGCAGCACCCGGCGCACGGCGCCGACGTAGCCGTGGCTGGCTTTCTCGAAAAAGCGGTTGAAGGGGGCGAACAGCCAGCCGCCGAATAGCCGGTCGAGCAGTCGCGAGAAACGGTCCTTGGGTGCGTCGTGGCCCTTGAGCAGCACCGCGGCCAGGGCCGGCGACAGGGTTAGGGAGTTGAAGGCCGAGATCACCGTGGAGATGGCGATGGTCAGGGCGAACTGGCGATAGAACTGCCCGGTGAGACCGGAGATGAAGGCGGTCGGCACGAACACCGCGCAGAGCACCAGGGCGGTGGCGATGATGGGCCCGGTCACCTCGCCCATGGCACGGCGGGTGGCGGCCACCGGATCGAGGCCGAGGCCGATGTTGCGCTCGACGTTTTCCACCACCACGATGGCGTCGTCCACCACGATGCCGATGGCCAGCACCAGGCCGAACAAGGACAGCGCATTGAGCGAGAAGCCGAAGGCGTGCATCACCGCGAAGGTGCCGATCAGCGACACCGGCACCGCCGCCAAGGGAATGATGGAGGCGCGCCAGGTCTGCAGGAACAGGATCACCACCAGCACCACCAGGATGATGGCTTCGAACAGGGTGTGCACCACGGCTTCGATGGAGCCGCGCACGAAGATGGTCGGGTCGTAGACGATCTCGTAGTCCATGCCCTGGGGGAAGCTCTGCTTGAGCTCGGCCATCTTGGCGCGCACCTGGTTGGACAGGTCGATGGCGTTGCTGCCGGGGCGCTGGAAGATCGGGATGGCCACCGCCGGCTGGTTGTTCAGCAGAGATCTCAGGGCGTACTGGTTGGAGCCCAGTTCGATGCGGGCGATGTCGCGCAGCCGGGTGATCTGGCCGTCGCTGCCGGCGCGCACGATGATGTTGGCGAATTCTTCCTCGTCCACCAGGCGGCCCTGGGTGTTGATGGCCAGCTGGAAGCTGGTGCTGCCCGGGGCCGGCGGCGCGCCGAGGGCACCGGCGGCGACCTGGCGATTCTGCTCGCGGATGGCGGTGACCACGTCGCTGGCGGTCAGGCCGCGCGAGGCCACCTTGTCCGGATCGAGCCAGACGCGCAGGGAATAGTCGCCCATGCCGAACAGCTGGACGTCGCCCACGCCGTCCAGTCGCGCCAGCTCGTCCTTGACGTTGATCAGGGCGTAGTTGGACAGATAGAGCATGTCGTAGCGCTGATCCGGCGAGGTCAGGTGCACCACCATCGCCAGGTCCGGCGAAGCCTTGTCGGCGGTCACGCCGAGGCGCTGCACCTCTTCCGGCAGCTTGGGCAGGGTGCGGGTGACGCGGTTCTGCACCTGCACCTGGGCGGTATCCAGATTGGTCCCCAGGGCGAAGGTGATGGTCAGGGTCAGCTTGCCGTCGGCGGTGGACTGGGACGACAGGTAGAGCATGTGCTCCACGCCGTTCATGGCCTGCTCCAGGGGCGCGGCGACGGTCTCGCCGATCACCTTGGGGTTGGCGCCGGGGAAGGTGGCGCGCACCACCACGGTGGGCGGGACGACCTCGGGGTATTCGCTGATCGGCAGCTGGAACAGCGAGATGGCCCCGCCGATCAGGATGATCAGCGAGAGCACGGCGGCGAAGATCGGCCGGCGGATGAAGAACTGGGAGAAGTTCATCGGGCTTTCCTTGGGCAACAGGCGGCCGTCGCGTCCATCGCGGCCATGGGCCGCTCCTACGGTAGGAGCGGTCCATGACCGCGATAGACGCGATGCCTGGACGGTGAAAGTCTGAAATGGGAAGAAGGTTGAGCCTGGGGTCTAGCGACTACCCACCTTGAGCGGCTGGGTGGGCGCCGGCAGGCTGGCGAGGACCGCGTCGCGCTGGCGCTTGAGGGCGGCCAGGGTGGTGGCATCGGCCATGGGCACCGACTGGGCGTCGACGGTCATGCCCGGACGCACTCGCTGCAGGCCGTTGACCACGATGCGATCGCCGGCTTCCAACCCCTTGCGCACGATGCGCAGACCTTCCAGGCGTGGGCCCAGATCGACGTTGCGATAGGCGGCCTTGTTCTGGCCGTCCACCACCAGCACGAATTTCTTGCCCAGGTCGGTGCCTACGGCGGCGTCCTGGATCAGGGTGCCTTCGTAGGTGCCGCTGCCCACCAGCCGTAGCCGGGCATAGAGTCCCGGGGTGAAGCGGCCGTCGGCATTGTCGAACACGGCGCGACCGTGGATGGTGCCGGTGCGCGGATCGAGCTGGTTGTCCATGAAGTCCATGTGGCCTTCGTGGGAGAAGTCGTCTTCGTTGGACAGCGCCAGGTAGACCGGGCTGGCCGCGCCGCGCTGGCCCTGGCGGGCGAGGGCCTGCTGCTTGAGGAAGACGCGCTCGTCGGCGTCGAAATAGGCATAGACCTTGTCGGTGGAGACCAGGGTGGTGAGGCGGGTGTCTCCGGCGTTGACCAGGTTGCCGGCAGTGACCTCCGCACGGCCGACGCGCCCGTCGATGGCGGCGCGGACCTCGGTGAAGCCCAGATTCAGGCGCGCGGCGTCCAGTTGCGCCTGGGCGGCGGCGACGCTGGCCTTGGCTTCCTGGGCGGCGCTGCGGCGGGCCTCGACGATTTCCGCAGAGATGGCGTTGCTGCTGCGCAGGCGTTCGCCACGGGCGGCTTCGTCGGCGGTGCGACTGGCGTTGGCGCGGGCCTGTTGCAGCTCGGCTTCGAGGCGCTTGACCTCGGCCTGGAAGGGGCGCGGATCGATCTGCAGCAGCAGGTCGCCGCGCTTGACCCGGGCACCCTCGTGGAAGAGCACGCGGTCGACATAGCCGGAGACGCGGGGACGCACCACCACGGACTCGGGCGCTTCCAGGCGGCCGGTCACCTCGTCCCATTCCACCACCGGTTGGCGCAGCACCTCGGCGGCGCTCACCTTGGGCGCGGGCGGCGCGGCGCTGGCCTGGGGATGGGAATCGCCGCAGGCGGCAAGGAACAGCGTGGAGGTCAGGGCCAGGGGGCCGAGGGTTTTCGCGAAGAGATCCATGTTCGAGTCCGCCCGAGGTGGAAAGAAGTCAGGGAGGCGAGTCTGCCGCCGGGGAAGGGCGCCGACGAATCGAAGGGCTCGAACTCATTTATCGATGACGATGATGGTTTTGCTGTAGGTATCGTTGGCGGTGATGGCGCTGAGCGTAGAGCGGCGACCTAGAGCCCTTCAGCTCGGCGTCCGCCCTGGGCTAGAGTGGCTGGCTGCAGACCCTGTCCTTGCCCAAGCGCGCCGCGGTGGTCGCCAGGCCCCGGTCGAGACCCCCGCCGCAGGAGGATGACGATGTCGCTATCCCGCTACACCCCGGTACTGGTCACCGCGCTGCTGGCCAGCGCGGCAACGGCCGCCCAGCCGGTCTTGCCGACGCCTGTGCCCTCCCATTCCGACTACCTGCTCCTGGCCGGCAACGGAGGAGCCGGCGGTGCGGGTGGCGCAGGCGGTAGCGGCGCGCTACCGGGCAAGGGCGGTAGCGGAGGCCAGGGTGGTGCCGCCGGACCTGGCGGCGTTCCCGGCGCCAAGGGTGCGGACGGTGCCGAGGGCGCCGTCATCCCTGAGCGTCGGACGCCTCGCGGCGATCAGGAGCCCGACGCCGACAAGCGCTAAAGACTGTCCGGATCGCCAATGAACATCTGGATGCGCGACCTCAGCCAGCGCTCGCCGGGGTCGTGATCCTGGGCGCCGCTCCAGGCCATGGGCAATTCATGGCTGCCGTCGCGCAGTTCTTCTGGCGGGTCTTCGTACCTCAGGCCACCGGTGCTGGCCAGCAGGCGCGCGGTGTAGTCCGGCACCATCACCAGCAGATCGGTTTCCGCCAACAGCGAACCCAGGCCGTTGAACTGGGGCACCGCCAGCACCACCCGGCGCTGGCGGCCGAGCTTGTCGAGCAATTCGTCGATATAGCCGGTGAGGTCACCGGCATAGGACACCAGGGCATGGGGCCGCGCGCAATATTCGTCCAGGGTCAAGCGCCCGGGTTTGCTGTCGGCGCGCAGCACCTTGAAGCCGAAACGCCGCACCGGCCGCCGCTTGGCATTGGCCGGCAATTCCTCGGTATAGCCCACCGCCACGGTGATCTCGCCGGAGGCCAGCATGCCGGCGGCGGTCAGGTAGTTCATCCGGCGCACCACCAGGGTGGTGCCCGGCGCCTCGATGCGGATGCGCCTGAGCAGCGGCGGCAGGAGGGCGAATTCGACGTCGTCGGAGAGGCCGACGCGAAAGACCCGGTCGGCGCTGGCCGGCTCGAAACTCTGGGTGCGGCTCACCGCGCTGGAGATCTGGTCCAGTGCCGGCGACAGCAGGGCGGCGATCTCCTGGGCCCGCGGCGTGGGTTCCATGCTGCGCCCGGTGCGGACGAACAGCGGATCGTCGAACAGGGTGCGCAGCCGTGCCAGGGCCGCGCTGATCGCCGGCTGGCCGAGAAACAGCTTTTCCGCGGCACGGGTGACGCTGCGCTCGAGCATCAGGGTCTCGAACACGATGAGCAGGTTGAGGTCGACGCGACGCAGATCGGTACGGTTCATTCGGGCCCCGGCAGGGAGTGGATCGATACCCCCGATGTCCATTATCGATGGGGATGCATAGAATCCTAAGGGAAGGCTGGTTAGAGTCCTAGTCATAGCAGTCCGCCTCGGCACACGTCCCGGGGTTGGCATCAACGCGAGGTAATGCCATGTCCCGCCTGATCCAGTTCACCGAATTCGGCCCGCCGGAGGTGCTCGCCTGCATCGACCGGCCCACGCCCATGGCGGGGCCAGGCGAGGTGCTGGTGCGGGTCCAGGCCATTGGCGTGAGCTGGTACGACGTGCTCTGGCGGCAGAATCTGGCCCCCGAGCAGGCCGTGCCGCCGGCCGGTCTCGGCTGCGAGCTGGCCGGGGTGGTCACCGCCCTGGGCGAAGGCGTGGCCGACCTGGCGGTGGGCGATCGCGTAGCCAGCTTCCTGGGTCACGACATCAATCGCTATCCGGCCTATGGCGATGACCTGGTCTATCCGGCCACCTCCCTGGTGCGCTACCCGGACGTGCTCACCCCGGTGGAAGCCGCGGTGCACTACAACCCGCTGCTTACCGTCTATACCGCGCTGATGCACCAGGCTCGGCTGCAACCGGGCGAATGGGTGCTGATCACCGATGCCAGTCGCTGCTGCGGTCCGGCCTCTATCCAGCTGGCCAAGGCCCTGGGGGCCCGGGTCATCGCCAGCACCCATGACGCCGGCGACCGTGACTACCTGCGCGAACTGGGCGCGGAAAGGGTCATCGCCGCCGAGGAAGAGGATCTGGTCAGCCGCATCGCCAGCATCACCGACGGTGTCGGCGTGCACGTGGCCCTGGATGCCCTGGGCGGTCCGCAACTGGCCCTGCTCGGCGAGGCCATGGCGCCCCGCGGTCGGCTGCTGCTCTACGGCCTCAATGGGGGCAACCAGACCCCGCTGCCGGCCTGCGCGGCCTTCAAGAAGAAATTCAAGCTGTACATCCACTGCGTCCAGGACTTCACCGGCCAGCCGGAGATGGGTCTGGAGGCGGATTGCGCCGCGGTGCGCGAGGCCCTGCAGCACATCGACCAGCTGACCCGCGATCGCCTGCTCAAGGCGCAGATCAAGCAGGTCTTTCCCTTCGAGCAATTCGTCGAGGCCCACCGCTGCATGGAGCAGTGCCCCACCCGGGGTCGGGTCGTGCTCAGCGTCGACTGATCCGCCAGACAATGAAAAAACCCACGCCAAGGCGTGGGTTTTTTATGGCGGGTCGTCCGAGCCGGGCGCCTAGGCGGTGGCTTTCTTCTGCAGCGGCGGCGTAGCCCGATTGACCCGGGTCTTGGCGCCAAAGAAGGCCACGCTGAGGAAGTGCAGCGGACTGATGCGTTCCAGCACCAGCTTGAGCGCCACCGGCAGGAACAGGCCCATGACCATGCTGACGGTAAAGACCACCCAGACGTCATGCACCTGCAGCTTGTTCAGCACGATGCGGGCACCGGCGGTGCCGAAGACGTGGAACAGGTAGATCTCGAAGGAGAAATAACCCAGCCAGGCCAGCGGCTTGAAGTAGAAGCGGCGGGCGATCAGCAGGCTGATGGCGGCCAGGCCCAGAGCGGTGCCGACCACGGCCATGTCGTTCTCGTCGAGATCCACCAGCTCGAACAGATAGGCCTGGTCGATGATCACCAGGATCGCCAGGGCCACGGCCATGGTGGTGACGTTGCGCTGGGTGATGAGTTGCGCGCCGAAGCGGTAGAGACCCAGGCCCAGGAGGAAGAAGGGGAACAGCTGCACCGCCTTGTAGAGGCTGAACAGGTCCGGGAAGCTCTCCCAGGCGAAGGACGCCGCCAGCGCCACGGCGAACACCAGGCCGAAGTTGCGCAAGGTCAGCAGCAGGCCGGCCTTCTCCAGCAGGGCGATCACCACGAAGATGCAGAAGATCGACTGCAGGAACCAGAAGTGCGCATAGCTGAAGAAGTAAATGCTGAAGATGTCGGTCAGCTGCGGCTTGTAGTTGGTGTTGGGCACGGCCATCTGCAGGGCGAAGAACAGCGTCGACACCACCAGCAGGGGAATCCCGATGCGTTTGAACTTGCCTTGGTAGAAGCGCGACAGGTCGCTGCCGGTGTTTACCGGGCGCAGCGCATAGACGTAGCCGGAGATGGCGGTGAACAGCGGCATCCGGACATAGACGAGCGAATCGTAGAGATAGCGCAGCACGGAGTCGTCGGGCACCTTCATGCCCAGGGTCGACGAACTGCCGATGACGTGGCCCGCTACCATCAGAAACAGCGCCAGTCCGCGAATCGTCTCGATGCGCAGATCCTTTTCAGGCGTGGTCTTGGTCATGCTGAGTCCTCTGTACTAGCTAAGCGAGACAGCGTTTCCACAGGAGTGGGAAAGGATGTCGGCGCATCAGATCATCTGAGCCCGGTGAGCTTAGGCTAGTTCGTTAGCTTCCTTGCGGTAGCGCCGGGAAAACTCGGGCTTTTCTTGCGCTGCATCACTTTTCTGTGAAGCGATTCCTAGAAGTGTGAACTTGCAACGGCTGCGAACGGCGTTGATTAAGGTGGCATTTTGCCAGGCTTAAGGGCTTCTTAAGCCAATTCGCGGTAGGGCGGAGGCGGCCGGTCAGGCCGCCCTGGAGAGCACCTAGACGAACGCCTTGCCGTCCAGAATCGCCTTGCGCCAGCGGGTGATGCGCACCTCGCCGGGCAGTCCGGCGCTGGTGAAGGGATCCCGGGCGATGAAGGCTTCGGCTTCGGCGCGGGTTTCCACATCGACGATGTAGACGCTGCCGGTGGCGGTCTCGCCGTCGTCGCTGAGCTTGGCGCCGCAGGCCAGCAGCGCGGCGGCGTTCTCGCGCAGGAAGTCCAGGTGGGCCGGGCGATGCTGCTGGCGCAGGGCCAGGCTGTCCGGCTTGTCGAAGGTCTCGATCAGAAAAGGCATGGCAGGCTCCGATAGGATCGGCGACCCCGGTGGTCGCCGCTGGCGCAGGGTGGCGCGATCCTGGGGCCAGCGTCAATCGGACCTTGGCCGACCCTCGCTGCCTGGCTGGGCATAGCCTTAGCAGAGAAACGTATTAAACATTCGGGTCTAGATAGGCCAGGCTGACCTTTCCAAATGGAATATAAGGAAGGTCGCCATGTTTCGCTCCTCTCTTCGACGCTGGCTGGCGCGGGGCGCCGTTCTGTTGCTGGCGCTCGGGATGCTCGCCCCGGTCCAGGCCGCCGACCAGGCGCTGCGCATCGGCTATCAGAAAGGCGGAGGTCTGCTGGCCGTGCTCAAGGCCCAGGGTACCCTGGAGCAGGCCCTGGGCGCCCAGGGCTACCAGGTGAGCTGGCGCGAATTCCAGGCCGGGCCGCAACTGCTGGAGGCGCTCAATGCCGGCAGCATCGACGTCGGCTATACCGGCTCGCCACCGCCGATCTTCGCCCAGGCGGCCGGGATCGACCTGGTCTACCTGGGCGCCGAACCGGCCAGCGAGGCGGTGGAGGCCATCCTGGTGCCAACCGCCTCGCCGATCCGCGACGTCGCCGGCCTCAAAGGCAGGAAGGTGGCGGTGCAGAAGGGATCGAGCGCCAACTTCCTGCTGGTCGCCGCCCTGGAAAAAGCCGGGCTGAGCTTCAAGGACATCCAGCCGGTGTATCTGCCGCCTGCGGATGCCCGCGCCGCCTTCGTCAATGGGTCGGTGGACGCCTGGGTGGTCTGGGACCCCTATCTTGCGGCCATCCAGCAGAGCCAGCCGGTGCGCGTGCTCGCCGACTACAAAGGGCTGCTGCACGCCAACAGCTTCTATGAGGGCTCCCGCCGCTTCGCCGACGCCCATCCCGAGGCGATCCGCCTGCTGCTGGCGGAACTGGCCAAGGCTGGTGCCTGGGCCAATACCCACAAGCCGGAGGTGACACGCATCCTGGCCGAGCAGATCGGACTGCCGGAAGCGGTGATCGCCACCTGGCAGGCGCGTACCGGTTATGGTGCGACGGCGCTGACGCCGGCGATCATCGCCACCCAGCAGCAGACCGCCGACATCTTCAAGGCCCAGGGGCTGATCCCCCGGGCGGTGGACGTCAGCCAGGCGGTCTGGCAGGCGCCGCGCTAGAGGGCCTAGGCGCGGCGGGGCAACAGGTAGCCCAGCAGGAACATCCCGGCGGCGGCCACCACCACCGAGGGGCCGGCCGGGGTGTCCTGGTACCAGGACAGCGTCAGCCCCAGGCACACCGCGGCCATGCCCAGCAGGCTGGCGC
This sequence comes from Pseudomonas sp. MOIL14HWK12:I1, assembly GCF_000510705.1. Classification (NCBI taxonomy): domain Bacteria; kingdom Pseudomonadati; phylum Pseudomonadota; class Gammaproteobacteria; order Pseudomonadales; family Pseudomonadaceae; genus Pseudomonas; species Pseudomonas sp. MOIL14HWK12:I1. The sequence goes on from NZ_AZNY01000003.1 coordinate 661,774, forward strand.
CACAGGCCATCTGCTCCGGGCTGCGGGCGTGGCGCTGGGCGGTGGCGGCGGGAATGATCAGCAGCGAGGTGATCAGCAGCACCCCGACGATCTTCATGGCCACGGCGATGACGATGGCGACCAGCAGCATCAGCGCCAGGCGGATCCAGGTCACCGGCAGGCCTTCGACCTGGGCCAGTTCCTCGTGCACGGTGATGGCCAGCAGCGGCCGCCACAGGCAGGCCAGGGCTACCAGCACCAGGGCGCTGCCGCCAAGGATCCAGCGCAGATCGCCGGGACCCACCGCCAGCAGATCGCCGAACAGGTAGCTCATCAGGTCGATGCGCACCTCGTGCATGAACGACAGCGCCACCAGCCCCAGTGACAGGGTGCTGTGGGCGAGGATGCCGAGCAGGGTGTCGGCGGCCAGCCCCCGACGACGCTGCAGCACCACCAGCACCACGGCGAGGGCCAGGCAGCCGACGGTGACGGTCAGGGTCGGGCTGACATCCAGCAAGAAGCCCACGGCGACTCCGAGCAGGGCGGCATGGGACAGTGTATCGCCGAAATAGGCCATGCGCCGCCAGACCACGAAGGAGCCGAGGGGACCGGCGACGAGGGCGAGGGCGAGACCGGCGAGCAGGGCATACAGCAGAAAATCAGCCATGCTTGCAGTGGGCTCCATGGACATGCGGGGTCTTGACCACGCCGCCATGCAGGTCGTGGGCGTGATCGTGGTGGTGGTGATAGACCGCCAGGTTGCGCGCGCTCTGGCCGAACAGCGCCTGATAGGCCGGATCGCCACTGACCTGCTCGGGATGGCCCGAGCAGCAGATGTGCCGATTCAGGCAAATCACCTGGTCGGTGGCGCCCATCACCAGGTGCAGGTCGTGGGACACCATCAGCACGCCGCAGCCATGGCGCTCGCGCAACTGGCCGATCAGCCGGTACAGCTCGCTCTGGCCATTGATGTCGACGCCTTGCACGGGTTCGTCGAGCACCAGCAGCTCGGGCTGACGGAGCAGGGCGCGGGCCAGCAGCACCCGCTGCAACTCGCCGCCGGAAATGCTCTGCAGAGGGCTGTCGATGACGCCTTCGGCGCCCACTTCGCCGAGGGCGGCCAGGGCACTGGCGCGATTCACGCCCGGCACCAGGCGCAGGAAGCGCAGCACCGACAGCGGCAGGGTGGCATCCACCTGCAGCTTCTGCGGCATGTAGCCGATGCGCAGCCGCGGGCGACGCCAGACGCTGCCGCGATCGGGCGTCAGCAGCCCGAGCACGCTGCGCACCAGGGTGGTCTTGCCGGCGCCATTGGGGCCGATGAGGGTGACGATGCGGCCGGGATCCAGGGTCAGGCTGACCTGCTCGAGCACCGGCTGGCCGGCAAAGGTCACGCCGACCTCCTGCAGCCGGATCAGCGCCTCGCTCATGCCTGCTTCCGGCAGGCGGCGCACTGACCGACCACTTCCACGGTCTGGCCTTCGACCTGGAAGCCCACGGCGCTGGCGCCGTCGAGGATCGCCTGGTGCACGGCCGGCTGTTCCAGCTCGATGCTCACCTGGCAGCTGCGGCAGATCAGGAACTGGCCCTGGTGGGCCTCGCCGGGATGGTTGCAACCGACGAAGGCGTTGAGGGAGGCGATGCGGTGCACCAGGCCGTTCTCGACCAGGAAATCCAGCGCCCGGTAGACGGTGGGCGGGGCAGCGCGGCGGCCGTCCTGCTCGCTGAGCACGGCCAGGATGTCGTAGGCGCCGAGCGGCTTGTGGCTTTGCCAGACCAGCTCCAGCACCCGCTTGCGCAGCTCGGTGAGGCGCACGCCGGCGCGGCTGCAGAGGGCGTCGGCCTCGGCCAGCGCGTGGGCGACGCAGCGCGAATGATCGTGGGGCCGAAAGGCCAGGGGGGCGTCGGTCATGAAACAGTACCTTGGGAGCCAGGACGTTATTATATTGCACCTCTCTTAAGAATCGGGATTTTCACGTGCCGCGCCTCCTACCCCTCGTCGCCTCCCTGCTGCTCGCCTGCACCCTGCTGCCCGCCCAGGCCGAGGTGAAGGTGCTCACCAGCATCAAACCCCTGCAACTGATCGCCGCCGCCATCCAGGACGGCGCCGGCCAGCCCGCCGTGCTGCTGCCGCCGGGTGCCTCGCCGCACCACTACGCCCTGCGGCCCTCGGACCTGCGCCAGGTGCGCGAGGCCCGGCTGGTCTACTGGATCGGCCCGGATCTGGAGGCCTTCCTGCCGGCGGTGCTCAAGGAGCGCCAGGGCCCCAGCCTGGCCGTCCAGGAGCTGCCCGGCTTGCACCTGCGCCGCTTCGGTGCCGAGCATGCGGACGCCCATGACGACGATCACGGCGACGAGCACGAGCACGAGCACGAGCACGGCGAGGAGCAGGGCGGCGAGCCCGAATACGCCCACGACCACGATCATCGTCCGGGCAGCCTGGATGCCCACCTCTGGCTGAGCCCGGCCAATGCCCGGGTGATCGCCGCCCGCGTGGCCGCCGACCTGAGCCAGGCCGATCCGGCCAACGCCAGCCGCTATGCGAGCAACCTCAAGGCCTTCGAAAGCGGACTGGCCGCCAAGGACCAGGCCCTGCGCACCCAGCTGGCGCCGCTGGCCGGCAAGCCCTATTTCGTCTTCCACGAAGCCTTCGACTACTTCGAGGAAGCCTATGGCCTGAGCCATCGCGGCGTCTTCGCCCTGGGCGCCGACGTCCAGCCCGGCGCCCGCCACGTGGCCGCCATGCGCGACGAACTCAAGGCCGCCGGGCCGACCTGCGTCTTCACCGAGCCGCCGCTGCAGCCAAAGATCGCCACTACCCTGAGCAGCGGCCTGCCGGTGACCCTGGTGGAACTCGATCCCCTCGGCGCCCGCATCCCGGCCAACGCCGGCGGCTATGCCCAGCTGCTGCAGAACGTGGCCGACACCCTGGGCGGCTGCCTGGGCAAGCTGCCCTGAGGCCTCGTCCGGCGGCGGATCGGCCGAGGCCACCGTCCGTCGCTCTCGGGCCACTTCGCGGCCGTTCAGCTAGCGTTCAGGACGAGTTCAGGCAGCGTTCAGGGCCATTGGCCTAATCTGCAACTGTCAGATCAGCAACGCCGAGGTCGCCCGGATATGTTCACCCTAGCGCAGCTCCCGCTACGGCAGATCGTCCGGACACTTCGACCCGACCTGGCGATGTTCATCCTTGTAACTCCACTACAGGGTCACCAAGTCAGCTCTGGTCCCCTGTAGCCGTCTCGCGACGGAGCCGTCCCCCAACGGCAGTTTCCGATCCCCATGAAGTGCTCCTTACCTCTCCAACTGGAGAGGTTTTTTTTGCCCGGAACAAAGTCAGTGATCCCAGCCATTCCCTTCCCGCTCTCGCCGCCGGCCGGCTCCAGGCGCCATAATCGGCACCAGGGCGCCGCTGCGCGAAGCACGCGACAGGCGCAGTCGCGGCCAGAGAACGTCTCGTTAGCTGTTCAGGAGTCTGCATGAAGATCCTCGTCGTCGAAGACGAAAACCTGCTGCGCCACCACCTCAAGGTGCGTCTGGGTGAAGCCGGTCATGTCGTCAATGCCGTGGCCGATGCGGAAGAAGCGCTCTACAGCGCCCGCGAATTCCATCACGATCTCGCCATCATCGACCTGGGCCTGCCCGGCATGAGCGGTCTCGATCTGATCCGCCAGCTGCGCAACCAGGGCGCCACCCTGCCGATCCTCATCCTCACCGCCCGCGGCAGCTGGCAGGACAAGGTCGAGGGGCTCGGCGCCGGGGCGGACGACTATGTGGTCAAGCCCTTCCAGTTCGAAGAGCTGGAGGCGCGCCTCAACGTGCTGTTGCGCCGTTCGGCGGGTTTCGTCCAGCCGAGCATCCGCGCCGGTTCGCTCAAGCTCGACCTGGGCCGCCAGCAGGCCTTCAACGAAGAACAGCCGCTGCAGCTGACCGCCTACGAATACCGCCTGCTGGAGTACCTGATGCGCAACCACCAGCAGGTGATCACCAAGGAGAGGCTCATGGAGCAGCTCTACGACGATGACGGCGAGCACGACAGCAACGTCATCGAGGTGCTGGTGGGGCGCCTGCGGCGCAAGCTGGAGGCCAGCTGCCAGATGCAACCCATCGAAACGGTCCGGGGCCGCGGCTACCTGTTCACCGAGCGCTGCCAGTGATCCGTTCCTTTCGCGTGCGGCTGCTGCTCAGCGCGGCCCTGCTGGTCAGCGTCTGCCTGGCGCTGATCGTGCCGGCGATCCGCAACGCCTTCGACCGCACGGTGGAAAACTTCGTCGCTGCGCGGCTGGAGGCCAACGCCAACACCCTGATCGGTGCGGCGCGCGCCATCGACGGCCGGCTGGCGATGCCGGAGATGATCGCCGAAGAGGTCTTCGACCGGCCCGGCTCGCCGATCCTCGGCTATGTCTACGACCAGAACGGCCGCCTGCTGTGGCGCTCGCGCTCGGCGATCAAGGAGCGGCCCAACTACAAGCCGACCTTCGACGGCGGCGGGGTCAAGCTGGTCAAGGCCACCGACGACCAGGGGCAGGGCTTCTTCGTCTTTGATCGCGAGGTGCTGCTGGGCAATCCGCCGGTGGCGGGCTTCAGCGTGGTCACCATGCAGCCGGCCGAGGAATACGAGCGGCTGCGCGCCACCTTCCTGCACCAGGTGATTCTCTGGCTGGTGGGGGTGCTGGGCGCCCTGTTGCTGCTGCTGGCACTGGTCATGCAGTGGAGCCTGCGCCCGCTGCGCCGTCTCAGCCAGCAACTCGATGCGGTGGAGACCGATCAGCGCGAGCTGCTCGACGAAAACAACGTGCCCAGCGAGATCAGCCGGCTGATCCGTTCGCTCAACCGCCTGCTCGACCACGAACGGCTGCAGCGCGAGCGCTATCGCGACACCCTCGGCGATCTCGCCCACAGCCTCAAGACGCCGCTGGCGGTGCTGCAGGGGGTGACCGAGGAATTGCGCCGCCGGCCGCAGCTGGATCAGGAGGTCGGCACCCTGCAGACCCAGATCGAGCGCATGAACCAGCAGGTGATGTACCAGCTGCAGCGGGCCACGCGCCAGGGCGGCGCGGTGCTCAGCCGGCCGCTGGAGCTGGCGCCGCTGCTGGAGTCGCTGTTCAGCACCCTGGACAAGGTCTATGCCGAGAAACGCGTCCAGGCGGAAATGGACCTGCCGCCGAATCTGCGGGTGCAGGCCGAGGAAGCCGCCATGCTGGAGGTGTTCGGCAACCTGCTGGAAAACGCCTATCGGCTCTGCCTGACCCAGGTACGGGTCAGCGCCCGTCGGCACACCGAGCACTGGATCCTCGACATCGAGGACGACGGCCCGGGGATTCCCGCCGAGCGCCGCGAGAGCGTGCTGCGCCGCGGCATGCGCATGGACAGCCGGCACCCCGGGCAGGGCATCGGCCTGGCCGTGGTGCAGGACATCCTCGAAGGCTATCGCAGCAGCCTGACCATCGACGAATCGAGTCTGGGCGGCGCCCGCTTCCGCTTCCGCCTGCCAGCGGCCATTTCCCCGGAGCGGCCTTCCTTGGTGCACAATGGCGCCAGGACGTGACCCATGGGTCATGGCTTGCGTCTGCTCCTGATAGTGAAATTCTGTCTGTAAGGACCCCGGCATGAGCCGCGACTGCCGTCATCTCGAATCCCTGTTGCACCACGATATTCCCATCACCAAGGCCCTGGGCCTGGAAGTCCGCGACTGGAGCGAGCAGCGCCTGCAGCTGCATGCCCCGCTGGACGCCAACATCAACCACGCCAGCACCATGTTCGGCGGCAGCCTCTATTGCGTGGCCGTGCTGGCCGGCTGGGGCTGGCTGTACCTGCGCCTGCGCGAAGCCGGCATCGAGGAAGGCCATATCCTCATCCAGGAAGGCCAGATCAGCTATCCGCGACCCATCACCACCGATGCCCTGGCCTATGGCGAGCCGCCCGAGGCGCGCGCCTGGGAACGCTTCGAGACCACCTTCCGCCGTCGCGGGCGCGCGCGCATCACCCTGCAGTCGCGGATCGTCAGCGAGAGCGGCGAGGACGGGGTGCGCTTTACCGGTCAGTACGTGCTGCACCGCTGAGAGCGGACGCGGCATGCAAAAGGGCGACCCTGGGGTCGCCCTTTTTCGTTTCCGTCAGCCGCTCAACCGTGGGAATGCGGTTCGGTCTTGGCCTGCTGGGCGGTATTGGTGTCGGGCAGGTTGTCCGGCGGCACGGCCAGGGCGCGCAGGGCGCCGGACATGATCTCGCTGAAGGTCGGCGCCGAGACCAGGCCACCGAAGTAGCCTTCCTTGGTCGGGGTATCCAGCATCACCGCCAGCACCAGCTTGGGATCGGCCGCCGGCGCCATGCCGACGAACAGCGAGCGATAGGCGTGCTCGGTGTAGCTGCCGGAGCCGGCCTTGCGCGCGGTACCCGACTTGCCGGCCACGTGATAGCCGGGCACCCGGGCGCGGATCACGCCGCCTTCGTCTTCCACCACGTGGTTGAGCATGGCGCGCAGGCGCCGGGCGATGGTCGGGTCCATGGCCTGGACGCTCTGCTGCTTCTGGTCCTTGAGCAGGGTCAGGGGGGTCAGCAGGCCGTCGTTGGCGATCACCGAATAGGCCTGGGCCAATTCGGCGACGTTGACCGCCAGGCTGTAGCCAAAGGACATACTGGCCGTGGCGATCTGCGACCACTTGGTGTGGCCGGGCAGGTAGCCGGCGTTCTCGCCGGGAAAGCCCAGCGCCATGGGATTGCCGAAACCGACCCGGCTGAGCTGTTCGTAGATGGGCAGCGGGCCGATCTGCAGGGCCACCTTGCTCATGCCGATGTTGGACGAGTTGAGCAGCACCCCGGTCATGGTCAGCACGCCGCGCTTGGCCACGTCGTGGATGGTGTGACCGTCGATGGTCATCCAGCCCGGCGCCACGTCCACGGTGCTGTTCTCGTTGAACTTGCCCGAGGCCAGGGCCACCGACATGCTGAACGGCTTGATCACCGAGCCGGGCTCGAAGGCGTCGGTCAGGGTGCGGTTGCGCATGTTGGGGATCTGCAGGGTGGCGCGGTTGTTGGGGTTGTAGGAGGGGAAGTTGGTCATCGCCAGGATCTGGCCGGTCTTGGGATTGACCAGCACGGCCGACCCGGACTGGGCGCCGAACTTCTCCACCGCCGTCTGCAGGGCGCGATAGGCGATGAACTGCAGGCGCAGGTCGATGGACAGGGCCACGTCCTTGCTCGGTTGCGGCTGGCGCACCACGCGGATGTTCTTGACCACCGAGCCGCGCGGATTGATCAGCACCTCGCGCACCCCGCCGCGACCGGCCAGCCAGTCTTCGAAGCCCAGTTCCAGGCCCTCCTGGCCATGGCCGTCGATGTTGACCATGCCGATCACCTGGGCCACCAGGTCGGAGCTGGGGTAGTAGCGCTTGTACTCCTTGATCTGGCGCACCCCGGGCACGCCGAGGGCCATGATGTTCTCGCCGTCGATGGGCGACAGGGCCCGCGCCAGGTAGAGGAAGTGCTTTTCCGGATGGCCGAGGATCAGGTTGCGCAGTTCGGCTTCGGGCTTGTGGATGGCCTGGGCCAGGCGCCCCAGCTGGTCGGCGCTGTCCTGCATCTCGGACGGATTGCACCAGATGGTCACCACCTCGGTGGAAACCGCCAGGGGCGCGCCGTTGCGGTCGGTGATCATGCCGCGGGTCACCGGAATGGCGATGTGACGCACCGAGCGGCGATCGCCCTGGTCGCCCAGAAAGGCGGCATCGAACAGCTTGAGGTAGGTGATGCGGCCGGCGACCACGCAGGTCAGCAGGACCAGCACGACGACCACGACATAGAAGCGATAGCGGGGTGCGGCCGTCATGGCGGCTCCTGCGCGAGAAGAGGGCTTGGGCATGGTCACAACTGGTTACAACCGTCAGGGACGCGCATGGTAACTGCTCCAGCCATCGGCCGGAAACCGCTGGGCGGTCGGGGGCGGTACACTGCGCACATGAGCGACATCCCCCTGCACGATCTTTCCACCCCAACCGTGACCTGCGAGAGCTGTCAGGCCTGGTGCTGCCGCCAGGAAGTCCTGCTGTTCGACGATGCCGGCGTGCCCGCCCGCTACATCGAGGAAGACTGGACCGGTACCCGCATGAAGCGCCTCGACGACGGCTGGTGCGCCGCCCTGGATCGCGAGCAGATGAATTGCAGCATCTACGAGGTGCGGCCCTGGGTCTGCCGGATCTTCGACATGGCCGGCCCGGAGTGTCTGGAGGAGCGGGCGGATATGAAAAGGGCGATGGAGAGTGGCGATTTCTAGCGGCTCGCCTGAAAGGCTAGGCCGTCGGGAAGTCTTATCGCGGCCATGGGCCGCTCCTACAGGAGATGAGGCTTTTGTAGGAGCGGCCCACGGCCGCGATAGTCCAAGTCAGAGCGGTCGCTACGGCGCACCGGCATGGCCGCGATCAGGGATTCAACGCAGCTTCTGCGGCTTGTAGGCGCAATACCCCGGGCGCGGACCGACCCTTGGGTGGTTGCGGCAGGTTTCCGGACGCTGGTCGTAGATGGTGCACAGCCGCGTCTTGGGATGCAGGTAGACGCAGTCGTTGTTGGACAGCCGCACCAGGGTGAACAGCCCGGTCTTGGCGTTGAGGCGCTCGACCACGCCGTCCTTCTTGAGTCGCTTGGCGATGTCCTTGAGCGGCTCGCCCTTCTCGAATTCGTCCACCACGCCCATGCGGATCAGATCGGACAGGCGGGCTTCCACCGGCAGGGTGCAGCAGCTGGACACGCAGTCCAGGCACATGGCCTTGTCGTAACGGATCCAGGTTTCGGTGCGATCGAGATCGGCCCCGAGAATGCGCAGTATCTGAGCCATGGCTTACTCGGCGAAGGTGACCTGACCATCGGCCAGGGAAGCGACGCGGGCCAGGGATTCGACGCGATAGCCCTGGGCGTCGAGTTCGGCGCGACCGACCTGGAAGGACTTCTCGATGACGATGCCCAGCCCTGCGACCTGGGCCCCGGCCTGACCGATGATGGAGATCAGCGCCTTGGCCGCCTTACCGTTGGCGAGGAAGTCGTCGATGATCAGCACCCGGTCGTCGGATGACAGATGCATGGTCGAGACGGCTATGGTGCTCTCCGTCTGCTTGGTAAAGGAATAGACGCTGGCCACCAGCAGGTTGTCGGTCAGGGTCAGCGACTGGTGCTTGCGGGCGAAGATCACCGGCACGCCCAGCTCCAGTCCGGTCAGCACCGCCGGGGCGATCCCCGAGGCTTCGATGGTCACGATCTTGGTGATGCCGGCGTCGGCGAAGCGGCGGGCGAACTCCTGACCGATGTCGCGCATCAGCGCCGGATCGATCTGGTGGTTGAGGAAGGCATCGACCTTGAGCACCTGCTCGGAGAGTACTTGGCCTTCGCTGCGAATCTTGGCTTTGAGGCGTTCCACGCGGACGGTCCTTTAACGGCAACGCCCGGGCCTGAGTGCAGGACCGGGTCTGGGAATACGGGAGGGCGGCGATTGTGCCCTATCTTTCAAGAAAGTCGTTAGTTTGCCGACAAATCGTCCTATAGCTATCCGCAACGGATAGCCGACGCTTGCCGGTGGCTGGCACAGGAGTGGTCGAACATGGGTGTTTTGTTGTCACCGGGTATGCGCGTGCTGAGCCAGTTCGGCTTCGCCCGCAAGTTCGCCCTGCTGCTGGTGCTGTTCATCCTGCCGCTGGCGGTCAGTCTCTGGCTGCTGGGCGCCGATTTCCAGGCCAAGCTGGCCACTGTCAGTGGCGAGCGCAGTGGCGTGCGACTGCTGCAACGGCTGGATGCCGTGGAAGAAGAACTCACCCTCCGGCGCAACCTGACCGCGCGCTGGAAGGCGATCGACACCAGTCGCCAGGAGACGCCGGCCGTGCAGGCCGCCATAGCCGCTCTGGAAAGTCGCAACGACAGTCGGCGCGAGCGGCTCGCCCAGCTCGGACAGCAACTGGAGAGCGAAGGGGCCAGCGCCGATGTGCAGGCGCGCTTCAAGACCCTGCAGCAGGCGCTCGCCGGGCTGGAGGTCAGCGATCTGCGCAGCCTGGGCTGGTGGCCGGACGGCTACGACAGATTCACCGCCGCCCTGGGCGCCGTGCAGGCGCTGCGCGAGGAGATCGCCCTGGACAGCGGCCTCATCCTCGATCCTTGGATGGAAACCTACCTGCTGATGCAGATCGGCACCACCCAGTCGGTCGAGTTGTACGAGCGCCTTGGCCGCCTGGCCAGCGTTGGTCAGGCCAGTGTGGTCTCCGGCCAGTTCAGCCTGCAGAGCCGCCTGCAGTTGCGCGATCTGCGCGCCCGCGTCGGCGATTCCAGCGAGAGCCTGGCCAAGGTCGCCGTGCTGCTCGGCAACAAGCTGCCCGCCGACATGGCCGGCTGGAAGGATGATTACCAGAAGCTCAGCAGCCAGCTGGACGCCAGTCTCAAGACCCTCGATCAGGGAGTGTTCGGCGGCGAGATCACGCTCAAGCCGGAGCAGTTCGAAGCCACCCTGGACGGGGTCCTGCAGGGGCTGCAGACCTTCCGCCAGCAGACCCTGAAGAATCTGGACCAACGGCTGCAATACTATGGCGCCGATGCCGTGCGCAGCTTTGCCGCCATCGCCGCCGGCTTCGGCCTGCTGCTGGTGGTGACCTGCTACCTGCTGCTGTGCATGCAGGCCGCCATTCGCGGCAGCGCCCGGCGCATCACCAACTTGGCCGAAGGCCTGCGTGACGGCGACCTGACCCGTTCGGCCCAGGTGACTGGCCAGGACGAACTGGCCGAGATCGGCCGCGCGCTGGACCTGGCCGTGGTGCAGCTGCGCGGCAGTCTGCAGGCGGTCGAGCAGGAGAGTCGCCAGGTGGGCACGGCGTCCGGGGAGCTGGGTCAGCAGGCCGAGGCGGCGCTGGGCGCCGTCGAAGCCCAGCGCCAGCAGATCACCCAGATCGCCACCGCCGCCACCGAACTGGCCGCCACCGCCCAGGGCGTGGCCCAGAGTTGCGAAGAGGCCGCCGGGCGCGCCGAGCAGATGCGCGGCATCGCCGAGGCCAGCCAGAGCGACAGTCGCCAGACCACCGCCAGCATCCAGCGCCTCAACCAGCGCCTGGACGAGACAGCTGCGGCCATGGCCCAGGTCAATGCCCAGGCCGGGCAGATCCAGCAGGTGGTGGACGTCATCCGCGGCATCGCCGAACAGACCAACCTGCTGGCGCTCAACGCCGCCATCGAGGCGGCCCGGGCCGGTGACCAGGGAAGGGGCTTCGCGGTGGTCGCCGACGAGGTGCGTTCGCTGTCGCAGCGCACCCAGGCTTCCACGGCGCAGATCGCCGGGACCGTTGGCAGCCTGAGCGGCACCGTGGCCCAGGCCGTGTCTCTGATGCAGGAGGCCTGCGGCCAGGCCGCCAGCGATGCCCAGTCGATCACCGGGCTGGGGCGGCGGCTGGAAGAGATCGCCGAGTCGGTGCAGGGCGTCTCCGACACCCTGGTGCAGATCGCCACCGCCGCCGAACAGCAGGCGGTCACCGCCGACCAGGTCAGTGGCAATATCCAACAGATCGATGGGGCCGCGGCCGATCTGCTCGGCAATGCGCGCACGGTGCAGAGCACGGCGGTGGGTCTGGAGGCGGGCAGCCGCACCCTGACGGCCAACACCACCCGCTTCCGCCTGGGCTAGCACGCAAAAGGGGCGCCTTTCAGGGCGCCCCTTCTACTCAAAGCTTTCTGATCAGGCCCGGGTATCGAGCAGCCGGCCCAGGGTTTCCTGCGAGGCCTGCATGACCTTGGTACCGGCCAGCGCCTGGTACTTGCCGACATCCAGATTGACCAGCTCGCTGGCCAGATCGGCCTGGCTGTTGGTGGTCGCGCCCAGGGCTTCCTGTTCGTTGCGCGCCGTCTGGGAGGCGAGGGCGGCACCGGCCTTTTCGACCGTGCGGCTACCGTTCTGGTAGGCCTGCACCCCGGCATAGAGCGAATTGCTTGAAGTCACGTTCATGGACAGGGTCCTCGACGGTGATGTCAAAGGGCTATTGAAGCAGCTTTGACGCCAAAGAACCAGCAGTCCCTGTCACCGCCTGTGTCCGGCTATTGCTGGATCGTCGCCCGATTGCCCTGGCCGCTCTGGCGCAGGTCGAGGCTGTTGCCCGCACCGGCCTGACTGATGGAGGCGTACTGGCTGGCGCCCTGCTGGCTGACGCTGACCTGGGCGTCGCTGGCCAGTCCCGCCTGCAGCAGATGGCCGTCGCCCAGTTGCTCGACACTCAGCTCGAGGTTGTCGCCCACCCCGACCGCACTGATCTCGTTGTCGTTGCCCTGGGTAGTCAGGGTCAGGCGCGAATCCTCACCGCCGATCAGGACGCCGGCGCTGTTGCGATTACCCTGCTGCTGCAGTTCGAGGCGGTTGCCATTGCCGGTCAGATTCACCTGGACGGCATTGTCGTCGCCGAGTTGCCGCGCGCTGACGCGCTGGGGGCTGGCGTCGAGGCCGTTCTGCTGCACCGCCGCCTGGTTGCGGTTGCCGATCTGGATCAGCTGGACGTCCTGCTGCCGCGCGCCCTGGCGAGCGCCAGCGCGGTTGTCGTCGCCGCGCTGCTCGACCACCGCCCGGTTGGCGGTGCCGCCCTGCAGCAGCTCGACCTCGTTGCGCGCGCCCAGGCTCAGCACCTCTTGGAGGTGATCCTCGCCCACCTGCCTGAGTCGCGCCGCGCTGTCGCGACCGTCCTGGAACAGATTCAGCCCGTTGCGCGCGCCCTCCTGCTCGATGCGCAGCCGCTGGTCGTCACCGCCCTGGCGCACCAGGGCTTCGTCGAGCAGGCCGCGCTGGACGATCTCCACCGTATTGCGCTGGCCATGGCCCTGGTAGACATAGGCGTGGCTCTGGCTGGCTTCGCCCTGGTCGATGCTGACCTCGCGCGCGCCACCGGCCGCCTGGGTGACATTGGTGAAGTTGCCCACGCCGCCCTGCTCGACGCGGGTACGGTCGCCCCGGGAGGCGCTCTGGGTGAGATAGGCCTGGCTGGCACGACCGCTCTGGCTGACCTCCAGGGTGCCCTGGCGGGTATCCGGCGCCTGGCTCAGGAAGGCGCCGAGGCGCTCGCCGCGCTGCTCCACGCGGGTCTGGTTGTCCAGCGCCCAGGTGGTGCTGGTCAGGCCGAGCAGGCCCAGGCAGGTCAGGAACTTGAAGGTAGGCACTCGGGCGATCCGGCAGCGGCAGACAGGGCAGTCTGCCGCCGGCCCGGCCCACCGGCCATCGCCCGAAAGACTGATATCAGCCGGGCAGGCGCAGGTGCGCGGCGACCGCCGCCGGCGTGGCCGCGGCCAGGTACGGCACCGTGCCCAGGCAGGGCGCCGGCAGGCGTTCGTGCAGGGTGGCCAGGTTGTTGTCCAGGCGCAGGGTGGCCGGTGCCACCAGGTTGGCCACCCAGCCGGCCAGGGTCAGGCCGTCGGCGAGGATGGCCTCGGCGCTGAGCAGGGCGTGGTTGATGCAACCCAGGCGCACGCCCACCACCAGGACGACCGGCAGACCCAGCTCGCGGGCCAGATCGGACAGGGACTCCCGGCCGGCCAGGGGCACGCGCCAGCCGCCGGCGCCTTCCACCAGGGTGAAGTCGGCCTGCAGCGCCAGGATCCGCCGCACCGGGGCGGCCAGGGCGGCGACGCTGAGGTCGATGCCGGCTTCGCGGGCTGCCAGATGCGGGGCGATGGCGGGTTCCAGGGCGATGGGATTGATGTCGGCGTAGTCGAGCGGCAGCGAGGTCTCGCCGAGCAGGGCCAGGGCGTCGCCGTTGCGCAGGCCCGCGGCGGTCCGTTCGCAGCCGGAGGCCACCGGCTTGACCCCGGCGGTGGCGAGACCCTGCAGCCGGGCCCGGTGCAGCAGGCCGGCGGCGATGGTGGTCTTGCCGATCTCGGTGTCGGTGCCGGTGACGAAGTAGGCGGACATGGGGGTCATTCCTTGCGCAGCAGGACGTGGATCACCTGGTAGGTGGCGGGCAGGCCGGCGGGCTCGCGCAGGCTCTCGTAGGCCTGGGTGAAGGCGGCCAGGCGCTGGCGACCGGTGAGGCCCTGGGGACGTCCCTGGTTGAGGTTGTGGGCGCCGATGGCCTTGAGGTGCTGGGTCAGGGCGCGCAGATCGGGGAAGTGCAGCCGCTCGGGCGCGACCTCCAGCGTCAGCCCCTGCAGGCCGCTGGCCTGGGCGGCGGCGACATAGGCCGTCTGGGGGCGGAAGCGATTGACGTGCACCTGGTCGTCCACCCGGGCCCAGCTCTGGCGCAGTTCGTCGAGGGTGCCGGCGACCAGGCTGCTGAAGGCCAGCACGCCACCCGGGCGCAGGATGCGCCGCGCCTCGGCGAGCACCCTGGGCAGGTCCGGACACCACTGCAGGGCCAGGCTGGAGACGATCAGATCGCAGCTCTCCGCCCGCAGCGGCAGGCGTTCGGCGTCGGCGGTCAGGTAGTGGCCGGCACCGGCGCCCTGGGCGCGGGCGTGGCGGAGCATGCCGGGCGCCAGGTCCAGGGCCAGGCCTTCGGCCTGCGGATGACGGCGGGCCAGGGCGCGACTGCAATAGCCGGTGCCACTGCCCAGGTCCAGCCAGCGTTGCGGGTCAAGAACCGGTAGCCGGGCGAAGAGGCCGTCGGCGACCCGGCGTTGCAGCAGGGCGGCGCCGTCGTACTGCGCGGCGGCGCGGGAAAAGGACAGCGCCACCTGGCGCTTGTCGGGCAATACGTCAGCCATCGCGTCCTGCATAGATGAATTCACGGATACGGGTGGCCACCTCGTCCGGGCGTTCCAGGGGCAGGCCATGGCTGGCGTGCTCCAGGACCTCGACCTGAGCATTGGGCAGCTCGTCGCGCAGTGCCTGGGCCGCCGCGGCCGGCACCAGGGCGTCGTGGGCGCCGAACAGGTGCAGCTGGGGACCGCTGAAGGCCTGCAGGGCGGCGCGGGTGTCCAGGCGTGCCAGCAACTCCAGGCCGGCGATGACCACCTCGGGCTCGATCTCCGGCAGGGTCACCTGCAACTGGCGGGCGAGGGTGCGGCTGTCGCGGGCGCCCTGGGCCACCAGCAGGGTGAAGCGCCTGAGGGTCTGGTCGGCATCCAGCGAGCAGGCCTCGAAGAAGTCGGTGAAGACGCTGCGCGCCATGGCGGTCTGCCAGCCGGCGCGGGCGACGAAGCAGGGATTGCTGGCCAGGGTGATGAGACCGTGCACGCCCTGGGGGCGGCGCAGGGTGAATTCGCTGGCGAGCATGCCGCCCAGCGACCAGCCGGCCAGCCAGCCGCCTTCGGCGATGCGGGCTTCCAGGTCGGTGAACCAGTCCTGGGTGTCGGCCAGGGCCGGCAGCGGCTCGATCAGCACGTCGAGAAAGGGGGCCTGCTCGACGAGTTCGTCACGCAGGGGCTCCAGCGGAGCACTGCCCAGGCCCCAGCCGGGCAGCAAGATCAGGGTATCGCGCATTGGTCGGTCACTTATCCGCGTCAGGCGGTAATTCGGCCATGGCCTGGGCCAGAGCGTCGAGCAAGAGGTCCACGTGCGCTTCGCGATGGGCCGCCGTCAGGGTCACCCGCAGACGGGCACTGCCGGCCGGTACGGTGGGCGGTCGGATGGCGGTGACCAGGATCCCGCGTCGGCGCAGGGCGGCGGAGAGTGCGAGGGCGCGCGCGCTGTCGCCGACCAGGATCGGCTGTATCGGCGTGGCGCTGAGCATAAGGTCCAGGCCGAGGGCCGTCGCGCCCCTGCGGAATCTCTGGATCAAAGTGTGCAGAAGCTCACGGCGCCAGCCCTCCTCACGGACGAGCTGCAGGGCGGCGAGGGTGGCGCAGGCCACCGCCGGCGGCTGGCTGGTGGTGTAGATATAGGGGCGGGCGAACTGGATCAGCGTCTCGATCAGTTCCTCGCTGCCGGCGACAAAGGCCCCGGCGGTGCCGCAGGCCTTGCCCAGGGTGCCGACCAGCACCGGGACCTGGCCCTGATCCAGGCCGAAGTGCTCGACGATGCCGCCGCCGCTGGCGCCCAGGGTGCCGATGCCGTGGGCATCGTCCACCAGGGTCCAGGCGCCGTGGCGCTGGGCGACCTCGCAGAGCTCAGGCAGGGCGGCCAGATCGCCGTCCATGCTGAAGACGCCGTCGGTGACCACCAGGGTGTCGCCCTCGGCCTTGGCCAGGCGCGTGGCCAGGCTGGCCGGATCGTTGTGCAGATAGCGGCCGAAGCGCGCGCCGCTGAGCAGACCGGCGTCGAGCAGGGAGGCATGGTTGAGGCGGTCTTCCAGCACGGTGTCGCCACGCCCGACCAGGGCGGTGACGGCTGCCAGGTTGGCCATGTAGCCGGTGGAGAACAGCAGGGCGCGTGGCCGCCCGGTGAGGTCGGCCAGGGCTTCTTCGACCTGGTGGTGCGGACCGCTGTGGCCGATCACCAGGTGCGAGGCGCCGCCGCCCACGCCCCAGCGCTCGGCGCCCGCGCGCAGGGCGGCGATCACCTGGGGATGATTGGCCAGGCCCAGGTAGTCGTTGCTGCAGAAGGCCAGCAGGGACTCGCCATCCACCACCACCTCGGGGCCCTGGGGCGCTTCCAGCAAAGGGCGGCGCCGATAGAGGTGCTCGGCGTGACGCTGGGCCAGGCGGGCGGCGAGGTCGAAGGCCATGGGGAGTCTCGGTAGCGTTGGAAGGCCCCTCACCCCAGCCCTCTCGCGAGGGGAGAGGGGGTGGTCTGGAGCGCGGGTTGGGCGGTGGTTTACCCTCACCCCGGCCCTCTCCCAGGGGGAGAGGGGAACGGCAGGGGTCAGGCGGTGGCGGCGTCGTAGAAGAGTTCGCCGTTGCGCTGCTCCACCAGGGCCTGCTCGATGGCGGCCTGGTGCACCTCGTCGGCGTGCTCTTCGCGGGCTTCGGGCTGGATGCCGAGGCGGGCGAACAGCTGCATGTCCTTGTCGGCCTGGGGATTGCCGGTGGTCAGCAGCTTCTCGCCGTAGAAGATGGAGTTGGCGCCGGCCAGGAAGGCCAGGGACTGCATCTGCTCGTTCATCTGCTCGCGACCGGCGGACAGGCGCACATGGGACTTGGGCATGAGGATGCGCGCCACCGCCAGGGTGCGGATGAAGTCGAAGGGATCGACGTCCTTCTCTTCGGCCAGCGGGGTGCCCTGGACCTTGACCAGCATGTTGATCGGCACCGACTCGGGGTGCTCGGGCAGGTTGGCCAGCTGGATCAGCAGGCCGGCACGGTCGTCCACCGACTCGCCCATGCCGAGGATGCCGCCGGAGCAGATCTTCATCCCGGCTTCACGAACGTAGGCCAGGGTCTGCAGGCGCTCGCCGTAGGTGCGGGTGGTAATGATGTTGCCGTAGAACTCCGGCGAGGTGTCCAGGTTGTGGTTGTAGTAGTCCAGGCCGGCGTCGGCCAGGGCGCGGGTCTGCTCCTGGTCCAGGCGGCCGAGGGTCATGCAGGTCTCCAGGCCCAGGGCCTTGACGCCCTGCACCATCTGCAGCACGTAGGGCATGTCCTTGGCGGAGGGATGCTTCCAGGCGGCGCCCATGCAGAAACGGGTGGAGCCGATGGCCTTGGCCTCGGCGGCCGCCTCCAGCACCTTCTGCACCTCCATCAGCTTTTCCTTTTCCAGACCGGTGTTGTAGTGGCCGGACTGGGGGCAGTACTTGCAGTCTTCCGGGCAGGCGCCGGTCTTGATCGACAGCAGGGTGGAGACCTGCACGCGATTGGGATCGAAGTGCTGGCGATGCACGCCCTGGGCCTGGAACAGCAGGTCGTTGAAGGGCTGCTGGAACAGGGCGCGGACTTCGGCGAGAGTCCAGTCGTGACGCAGGGCGGTAGCGCTCATGGGAGATCCTCGATGCATAGGACGGCCGGGTGCCGGAGCGGGGCCGATTAATGCGGTCGACCTTAGCCGAAGTCCTGGTCGACTACTGCTCATAAAATGAGCAATTGCCGGATTTTTCGCAGGGAGATTGATGGGGTGTGGTTTGGGACACGGTGGCGCGTGGATCGGGTCCGTTGAGCTTCACCGGGTTCGGTACGGGGTAAGTCGTAGGACTAATGCCAATCGCGGCTATGGGCCGCTCCTACAAAGGCATCACTCCCTGTAGGAGCGGTCGCTACGGCGCACCGGCATGGCCGCGATAAAGACGGTTGCTCCTACAGCAGCCGGATATTCCGTAGGAGCGGCCGCAGCGGCGGACCGTCATGGCCGCGATAGCCCCAACCTGAGCGACCTGGTTGGCTTCGCTACGCTCAGCCCAACCTACGTCAGAGCATCCGCTCCAGCCCCACGGCCTTGACCACCCAGGCGTTGAAGCGGCGCCAGGCGCTGCCCGGTTCGTGGTGCAGCACCCGCGGCTGGCCGTCGCGTTCGCTGACCCACTCCAGGCGCACCTGCCCGCGATCCTCGACGCGCTTGACCGCATAGGAGACGCTCGGGTCCATGCCCTGCCGCATCAGCTGGCGCAGGCGACCGGTGAGGACCGGGCTGTCCACCAGGACGCCGACCTCGGTATTCCACAGCACCGAGCGCGGATCGAAGTTGAAGGAGCCGATAAAGGACCAGCGCCCGTCGATGGCCATGGCCTTGCTGTGCAGACTGGATTCGGATTCGCCAAAGCTGTAGGGCAGCGCGGATCGCTTCTGGTCCGGGCGGGCGCGCAACTCATAGAGCCTGACCCCCTGGGCCAGCAGCGCCGCGCGATAGGGCGCGTAGCCGGCGTGCACGGCGGGCACGTCGGTGGCTTCCAGGGCGTTGGTCAGCACCCGCACATCGACGCCGCGGGCGGCCAGGCCGCCCAGGTAGGCGACCCCCTGATTCATCGGCACGAAGTAGGAAGAGACCAGCAGCAACTCGTGCTGGGCGCCGTCCAGGGTCGGTTGCAGCTGATGGGTGAGCAGCAGCTGCCAGTCCGGTTCGTCCTCGGCCAAGACCTTGCGCGGCGCATCCCAGAACGCCTGGGCGTGGGCCCAGGTCAGCTCCTGCAGCCAGCCGTCGAGCTGGGGCGCGGTGGCGTAGCGCCGCAGGCGGTTGTACAGCGCCAGGTCGCGGGTGCGTTCGCTGTCGAGGTAGTGATGCAGCCGCGCGCGCGGCCGCACCAGGGCGGTGGGCGAGGGGGCGAACCAGCGCAGCCGCCGGGCCGGCTGGCTCAGCGGACTGTTCCAGTACTGGTCGAAGCTGGTGCCCAGCTGGCGCGCCACCGGGCCGGCGGCGAGCAGGTCGAGATCGGTGAAATTCATCTCCGGGCGGGCATCGAAGTATTCGTCGCCCAGGTTGCGTCCGCCGACGATGGCCACGCTGTCGTCGGCCAGCCACAGCTTGTTGTGCATGCGGCGGTGCTGGTGGTTGAGATCCACCAGCCGGCCCAGGGCCCGGGTCGGACCGGTGCTGCGGCCCAGGTGCAGCGGATTGAAGACGCGGATCTGCACATTGGGATGGGCCGCCAGCACGGCGATCTGGTAATCGTTGCCGTCGCTGCTGGTGTCGTCGATGAGGAAGCGGATGCGCACGCCGCGATCCGCGGCCTTGAGCAGTTCATTGACCAGCAGCCGCGTGGTCAGGCCGTCGTGGACGATGTAGTACTGGATGTCCAGGCTGCGCTGGGCCTTGCGGATCAGCTCGGCGCGGGCGGTGAAGGCGTCGGTGCTGGTTTCCAGCAGGCGCAGTCCCGACAGACCCGGATGGGCGGCGCCGGCGGCGCGCACCTGGCTGTCCAGGGCGGTGCCGGCGACCGGCAGCACCTGGGAGGCGTGGCGCGGAATCGACGTGGCGCAGCCGGCCAGCAGCGCCAGCAGCAGGGGGACGAGCAGGCGGATCACAGGCTGTCCTTGAGGCGATACCAGAGCATGCCCAGGGCCAGCAGCGGCGACCTCAGGTGGCGACCGCCGGGAAAGCGCGCATGGGGCACCCGGGCGAAGAGGTCGAAACCGGCCGACTGAGCCAGGATGGCCTCGGCCAGCAGGTGACCGGCCAGGTGGGTGGCGTTGACCCCATGACCGGCATAGGCCTGGGCATGGAAGACGTTGGGGTGCTCGCGCAGCCGACCGATCTGCGGCAGGCGATTGGCGCCGATGCCGATCATGCCGCCCCAGGCGTAGTCGATCCGCACATCCGCCAGTTCGGGGAAGACCTCCAGCATCTTCGGCCTCATATAGCCGGCGATGTCCCGGGGATCGCGCCCGGAATAGTGGCAGGCGCCGCCGAACAGCAGGCGGCGGTCGGCGGAGAGGCGGAAGTAGTCCACCGCCACGTTCTGGTCGCAGACCGCGCGATTGCCCGGCAGCAGCCGCGCGGCGCGCTCGGCGGAGAGCGGCTCGGTGGCGATGACATAGCTGCCGGCCGGCAGGACCTGGGCGGCGAGGTCGGGTTGCAGGTCGTCGATATAGGCGTTGCAGCAGAGCACCAGGGTGTCGGCGCTGACCCGGCCGCGGGCAGTGTGGACGCGCACCCGGGGGCCGTATTCCAGGCGGGTGACCTGGCTGTCTTCGTGCAGCTGCACGCCCAGCGCCCGGGCCGCGGCGGCTTCGCCGAGGGCCAGGTTGAGCGGATGCAGGTGGCCGGAGCCCTCGTCGATCAGAGCACCCTGGTAGCGCTCGGAACCCACCACCTCCCCCAGGCGGGCCTTGGGCACCAGTCGCAGCGGATGGGGGTAACCCAGCGCCTGCAGCGCGGCATGCTCTTCCTGCAGGTGCCGCCAGTGGCGCGGCTTGTTGGCCAGGTCGGCGAAGCCCCAGGTGAGCGCGCAGTCGATGCCGTGGCGGGCGATGCGCTGGCGTACCCGATCCACCGCCTCGAAGCCCAGCCGCTTGAGTTCGCGTACCCCTTCGGCACCTATGACCGACTCGAATTGCTCGACGTCATGGCCGACGCCACGGATCAGCTGACCACCGTTGCGGCCGCTGGCGCCCCAGCCGATGCGGCGGGCTTCCAGCAGCACCACCCGGGCGCCCCGCTCGGCCAGCTCCAGGGCGGTATTGAGCCCGGAAAAGCCCCCGCCGACCACGCAGACATCCGCCTGGACCTCGCCCTCCAGGGGCGGAAAGTCCAGGTCCAGATTGGCGGTGGCGGCGTAATAGGAAGGCGCGTGGGGCTGCATAGGCGGCGTCTGATTTAGCAGGCGAAAGGGACGAGAGCCTGTTCAAAGTCTTGCGAGCTAGAGCCAGACAAGGAGAACAGACTTGAGGAAGCGGAGTTTACACAGAGTAAATGAGCATTCCGAAAGTCTGTTCGACGCGGTTTGGCCGACGCGCAGCTGACTTTGAATAGGTTCTAAGCCGTCGGGCGTTGGGCGACCAGGGTAAAGCTCATCGGCAACTGGGCGGTCTGGCCGATGTAGCCGTCATAGTCGGCCTCGCGATTGGAGTGCGGATGCTCTTCCAGCCGTTGCAGCCTCAGTCCGGCGTCCAGGCAGGCGGTGACGATGGCCCCCAGGGTATGGATATGCCAATAGCTCGGCGCGCCCTGGCCGTGATCCAGGCCGTCGTAGGTGATGAGGTCCGCGCTGACCAGCGGCTCGCGGCGGAAGTAGCTGTAGCGCGGCACCAGCGGCTGGTCCGCATGGGGCTCGAAGACTTCCAGGAAGGGATGGGTCTCGTAGATCACCAGGCGTCCGCCCGGTGCCAGCAGGCTCTGCACCGCGGCGAAGAAGGCCGGCAGGTCCGGCATCCAGTTCAGCACGCCGATGGTGATCAGCACCAGGTCGTGCTGGCCGAGCCCGGCGGGCAGGGCATAGATGTCGGCGGCCACCAGTCGCGGCGCCAGGCCCGCGGCTGTGGCCAGCTGCTCGCCCTGGGCGAGAAAGGCCGGCGACTGGTCGATGCCCAGGGCGGGCCGGGCGCCGAAGGCCGCCAGGGAAAGCAGTTCGCGGGCATTGTTGCAGCCGACCTGGGCGCAACTCAGGCCGCGGATGTCCAGTGCGGTGAGGGTGGCGGTCAGGCAGGCATCGAGGACCGAGAAGCCGGGTTGGCGAGCCTGTTCCAGCAGGCGCTGCCAGTCCTCGCCCTGGGCATGCAGCGGCGCCGACACCTCCCAGGCCTGGCGATTGGCGGCGGTGATGAGCTGACGCTGGTGGGGATCCATGGGCGGCCTCCTTGGCTGTCGATGCAAAACCCGCAGCCTAGACGGTGAACCCCGGGGTCGCCAGCCGTCAGTCCGGCACCGGCAGGCTCAGGGTCTCCTTGATCTCCTCCATCACGATGTAGCTCTTGGATTCGCGCACATGGGGCAGCTTGAGCAGGATGTCACCCAGCAGCTTGCGATAGGAGGCCATCTCGGAGATGCGCGCCTTGACCAGGTAGTCGAATTCGCCGGAGACCAGGTGGCATTCCAGCACCTGGGGCAGCTTGAGCACGGCGCGGCGGAATTCCTCGAAGGTGTCGCCGGACTTGTAGTCCAGGCTCAGCTCGACGAACACCAGCAGCCCGGCCTTGAGGTGCTGCGGATTGAGGCGGGCGTTGTAGCCCTGGATGATGCCTTCGCGCTCCAGCCGGCGGACGCGCTCGGTGCAGGGCGTGGTGGACAGCCCCACCCGTTCGCCCAGCTCGGTGAAGGAGATGCGGCCATCGTCCTGGAGGATGCGCAGGATGTTGCGGTCGATCTTGTCCAGCTCGCGTCTGGCCTGGTGATGGGTACGCATCGCGGGGGTCTCTGCCAAAGGGGTCTTTACCGGAAAATTACTCCGAATATAGGCAATTCTTCAGTGATTAGCACTGCGAGCGGCTTTCTATACTTGCCGTATCTGCCTTCATTCCGACGAAAGCCGGCGAAATCCTCTCACCGGCCAGGAGCTAGCGATGCGTGTACTGGTTTTGGGGAGCGGCGTCATCGGCACGACCAGCGCCTACTATCTGGCCCGTCAGGGTTTCGAGGTGGTCGTGGTCGATCGCCAGGCCGGTCCCGCCCTGGAGACCAGCCATGCCAACGCCGGTCAGGTCTCGCCTGGCTATGCCTCGCCCTGGGCCGCGCCCGGCGTGCCGCTCAAGGCGCTGAAGTGGCTGTTCCAGAAGCATGCGCCCCTGGCCATCCGCCTGACCGGCGACAGCAACCAGTACCTGTGGATGGCGCAGATGCTGCGCAACTGCACCGCGGCGCGCTATGCGGTCAACAAGGAGCGCATGGTGCGGCTGTCCGAATACAGCCGTGACTGCCTCGACGAGTTGCGACAGGACACCGGCATCGCCTACGAAGGCCGCCAGCTGGGCACCACCCAGATCTTCCGCACTCAGCAGCAGGTGGAGGCCGCGGCCAAGGACATCGCCGTCCTGGAGCGTTCCGGCGTGCCCTTCGAATTGCTCGACCGCGACGGCGTGGCCCGGGTCGAACCGGCGCTGGCGGCGGTCAAGCACAAGCTGGCCGGCGGCCTGCGCCTGCCCAACGACCAGACCGGCGACTGCTTCCTGTTCACCAATCGCCTGGCCGAGGAAGCCCGCCGCCTGGGCGTGGAATTCCGTTTCGGCGCCGAGATCCAGCAACTCAGCGCCAATGGCGATCGCATCGACGGCGTCAGGGTCGATGGCGAACTGCTCACCGCCGATCACTACGTGCTGGCCCTGGGCAGCTATTCGCCGCAATTGCTGGCACCCCTGGGCATCCGTGCGCCGGTCTATCCGCTCAAGGGCTACTCGCTGACGGTGCCCATCGTCGATGCCGCCATGGCACCGACCTCGACCATCCTCGACGAGACCTACAAGGTCGCCATCACCCGCTTCGACGATCGCATCCGCGTCGGCGGCATGGCTGAGATCTGCGGCTTCGACCTGAACCTGGATCCGCGCCGCCGCGCGACCCTGGAAATGATCACCGGCGATCTCTATCCTCGCGGTGGCGACCTCGCCCGGGCCAGCTTCTGGACCGGTCTGCGACCCGCCACCCCGGACGGGACCCCCATCGTCGGCGCCACCCGCTATCGCAACCTGTTCCTCAACACCGGGCACGGGACGCTGGGCTGGACCATGGCCTGCGGCTCCGGTCGCCTGCTGGCCGATCTGATCGCCCGCAAGCAGCCGCAGATCAGCGCCGAGGGTCTCGACATCTCCCGTTATTCCGCTACCCAGGAGTCCCCGCGCAATGCCCGTACAGCGTCTGCACACTGATCGCCGCCTCAGCGAAATCAACATCCACAACGGCACCGTCTACCTGGCCGGCCAGTTGGCCGACGACTTTTCCGGCGACATCTATCAGCAGACCCGCGAGACCCTGGCCAACGTCGATAAATTTCTTGCCGAGGCCGGCAGCGACAAGCAGCACATCCTGGTGGTGACCATCTTCCTGCGCGACATCGCCCTGCACTTCGAGGGCATGAACCGTGCCTGGGACGAATGGGCCGCCCAGGGCGCCACCCCGGGTCGCACCACCGTCGAAGCCAAGCTGGCCAAGCCGGACATCCTGGTGGAAATGAACGTCATCGCCGCCGTCAAGGCGTAAGACCGCTAGTCCCCCTCTCCCCCTGGGAGAGGGCCGGGGTGAGGGCGTTGTCCAGCCCTCCTGTCCCTCACTCTTCCCCTGCCGAGACCTCCCATGCGTCCCGCCCGCGCCGTCATCGACCTCGCCGCCCTGCGCCAGAACTATCGCCTGGCACTTGAACTCTCCGACGCCCGCGCCCTGGCGGTGATCAAGGCCGATGCCTATGGCCATGGCGCCGTGGCGGTGGCCAGTGCCCTGGCGGGCGAGGCCGACGGCTTCGCCGTGGCCTGCATCGAGGAGGCCCTGGAACTGCGCGCCGCCGGGATCCGCGCGCCCATCCTCTTGCTGGAAGGCTTCTTCGGCATCGACGAGCTGCCGCTGATCGCCGAGCACGAGCTCTGGACGGTGATCCACGCCGACTGGCAACTGGAGGCCCTGGAGCGGACCGCCCTGTCGCGACCGCTGCAGGTCTGGCTGAAGCTGGATTCGGGCATGCACCGGGTCGGCTTCTTTCCCCAGGACTATGCCGCCGCCTACCGGCGACTGCTGGCCAGCGGCAAGGTCAGCGGCATCGTCAAGCTGACCCACTTCGCCCGCGCCGACGAACCGGACAGCCCGGCCACCGCGGCGCAGATCGCCACCTTCCGCGCGGCCACCGAGGGCCTGCCCGGTCCCACCAGCCTGCGCAATTCGCCGGCGACCCTGGGCTGGCCCCAGGCGGCCGGCGACTGGGTGCGCCCCGGGCTGATGCTCTATGGCGTCTCGCCCTTCGCCACGGCCCAGGCCGCCGCCGAACGCCTGCAACCGGTGATGACCCTGACCTCGCGGGTGATCGCCGTGCGCGAACTGCCGGCTGGCGAGCCAGTAGGCTATGGCGCCCGCTACGTCACCGCCGGGCCGACCCGGGTCGGGGTGGTCGCCCTGGGCTATGCAGACGGCTATCCGCGCCATGCGCCCAACGGCACCCCGGTGGCCATCGAAGGGCGTCCCGGCCAGCTGATCGGGCGGGTATCCATGGACATGCTGACCGTCGACCTCACCGATCATCCCCAGGCCGGGGTGGGCAGCGAGGTGGAATTCTGGGGCCGCCAGGTGTCGGTGGCGGACCTGGCCGAGCGCTGCGACACCATCCCCTACCAATTGCTGTGCAACCTCAAGCGGGTGGCGCGCAGCTATCGCGACTAGGCCCTGGACGGGGCCTTTGCCCGCTGCCGCCGCCAGGCGAGTGCCGCCCGGGGGCCACACGTCCGCCGTAGTGTTGTAAATCTCGAACAGCGTTGCCATGATGCTGAACACCGTGCCACGGCACGCCCTCAGCGCGTGGCCTGGCCACGTCTCACCCGCCTGCTCGAGGAGTCTTTTCCACCTTGGACGTCGGTGCCCGCCTGCAAACCATCCGTACCCTCAAGGGCCTGTCCCAGCGCGAACTCGCCAAGCGTGCCGGGGTGACCAACAGCACCATCTCGATGATCGAGAAGAACAGCGTCAGCCCCTCCATCAGTTCGCTGAAAAAGGTGCTGGCCGGCATTCCCATGTCGCTGGTGGAATTCTTTTCCCTGGACCTGGAGCAGGACACGCCGACCCAGGTGGTCTATCGCGCCAATGAGCTCATCGACATCTCCAGCGGCGCCCACACCGTGCGCATGCGCCTGGTAGGCCGCGCCCATCCCAGTCGCGCCCTGGCCTTTCTCGACGAGACCTATCCGCCCGGCGCCGACACCGGCGAAGAGATGTACGCCCATGAAGGCGAGGAGGCCGGCCTGGTGGTGGAAGGCCGCCTGGAGCTGACCGTGGGCGGCGAGGTGCACATCCTCGAACCCGGCGACAGCTACTACTTCGAAAGCAGCCGCCCGCACCGCTTCCGCAATCCCTTCGAAGCCCCCGCCCGGCTGATCAGCGCGACCACCCCGGCGAATTTCTAAGCGCTTGCGCTATGGCGGTCGCAGGGTGGAAAACGGCGCAGCCTTTTCCACGTTGAAGTGAGTGTCTGGGGCGGCCCTCACCCCAACCCTCTCCCGGAGGGAGAGGGGGCTATCCGAGTGAGCGCTCGAGTTCCTCTGTCCGCG
Source organism: Pseudomonas sp. MOIL14HWK12:I1 (assembly GCF_000510705.1). Taxonomy (NCBI): domain Bacteria; kingdom Pseudomonadati; phylum Pseudomonadota; class Gammaproteobacteria; order Pseudomonadales; family Pseudomonadaceae; genus Pseudomonas; species Pseudomonas sp. MOIL14HWK12:I1. Next base: position 688,159 of record NZ_AZNY01000003.1, read on the forward strand.
TAGGGTGGAAAACGGCGCAGCCTTTTCCACGTTGAAGTGAGTGTCTGGGGCGGCCCTCACCCCAGCCCTCTCCCGGAGGGAGAGGGGGCTGTCCGAGTGGGCGCTCGAGTTCCTCTGTCCGCGTAGGGTGGAAAACGGCGCAGCCTTTTCCACCTGGAGGCCGGTGCCTGGGGGCGCCCTCACCCCAGCCCTCTCTCGGAGGGAGAGGGGGCTGTCCGAGTGGGCGCTCGAGTTCTTCTGTCCGCGTAGGGTGGAAAACGGCGCAGCCTTTTCCACCTGGAAGCCGGTGCCTGGGGCGGCCCTCACCCCAACCCTCTCCCGGAGGGAGAGGGGGCTGTCCGAGTGGGCGTTTGTCCCCAGCGCTCCTGGACAGATCGCGATCGGCCGCCGCGATAGGAATTTCAGCAGCGAATCGCGGCCATGGGCCGCTCCTACAGGGGGGATGCTTTTGTAGGAGCGGTCGCTACAGCGCACCGGCATGGCCGCGATAAAGACAGTTGCTTCTACAAAGCAGTCCCCCACAACGCCTCCTCATCGATCCCCAGCGCCGCCAACTCCGCCCGGCGTAGTGGTTCGTCCTGGGCGAGAAAGAATTCGTCCAGTTGCGGTGGCGCCACGCCGCTGGCCAGGAGCAGGGCGTGGGCCTGGCCGCGGTGGTGCAGCTGGTGCACGAAGAGGTGCTGCAGGGTGCGCAGTCGCCCTTCCCGGACCGGGCCGCTGGCGCGGGGCAGGGTGATGAGCTGGCTCAGTTGCGGCGGAGCGAGGCCGCGGCACAGCGCGATCAGGCGCTGGTCGCTGGCGGTCTGGGCTGCATGCAGCGTCGCCAGGTCGGGCCAGTCCGTGTCCTGGTAGGGCCGGGGCTGGTCGTGCAGGGCATCGAGATAGAAGCGATCCACGTCGAGCAGATGGCCGAGCAGGGCCCAGAGCGAGCCGAAGAAGGCGGCGGGTTGGGGCGCCCGCAGGGCTTCCGGTGACAAACCGGCGCAGGCCGCCAGCAGGCGATGGTTCGACCAGCGATTGTTGCAGGCCTGGGCCAGCAGCAGGAGAGCGGTCATGGGCAGGTCCTCGACAAGGCGCGCGGACACCTACTGTAACGCGCCTGGTTGTGCGGGGGGTCGCAGCCTGGAGGCGTCCATGATTGAGGGGCTGTCGGCACTTTGCCATGCTCCGCCGCTCTGCTGCCCACCTGCAAGGATGCGCCTGATGCCTCGAATGTTGCCCTGGTTGGGCCTGGTCGCCGCCCTGTGCCTGGGTGGCCCGGTCCGCGCCGCCGAATCCGTCGCCCTGCCCGAGCTGCCCTACATCCCCCTGGGCGTGGTCGGTCACGACAACAACGCCGCCTATCCCGATGCGCAGATGGAAAGGCGCCTGCAACTGCTCGACCGCTACAACCTGCGCAGCTACCGCTCCGGCGAATTCCTGTTGCTGGATCAGCCGCGCCTGGATCGCCTGGTGGCCCTGGCCCGCCAGTACCGCATCACCCTGCGACCGGTGATCACCCAGCAGCTGACCCAGGCCCAGGCCTATGCCCTGGCCAAGCGCTATGCCAAGGACATCAAGATCTGGGAGATCGGCAACGAGCAGGATCACTCGCGGGTCGGCGCGGGTATCCGCATCAGTCGCCTGGTGGACATCTACCGTGGCATCCGCCGCGCCTCCGACGAATTGGACGCCGGCCTCAAGACCACCATCAACGTGATGTCCTGCAATTCCTACGACACCGGGCCCAAGGCGCGTTGCCCGGGCGATCGCCTGGGCTCCATGTGGTTTCTCGATCAGGCCAAGGCGGCCGGCTTCGATTTCGACTACATCAGCTTTCACTACTACCCGCACTACCAGGATCGCGGCCACTGGATGGATCTCTACCTGGGGCAGATGCGCGCCATGGCGGAAAAGTACCGGACGCAGATCTTCTACAACGAGGTCAATTGCGCGGAGATCTACAAGGGCACCACCGACGGTGGCCGGCCGGGGGATCGCAGCTGTTATGACAGCCTCGAATACATCCTCTCCGAGCTCAATGGGCGCTATCGCGACATCGTCCGCGAGATCAACGTCTACGAGCTGCTCGACGAGCCGACCCATCCAGTTGCCCATGAGCGTCACTTCGGGCTGATGTACGACCTGGACCGGCCCAAACCGGTCATGGAACTGGTCCGTCGCTATGCCGGCACGCCCTGAGCCGCCAGAAAGCGGACAAACCTGACTTTATCGCTGGGACAGGTCTTTCGGGTGACCAGACGGTCACCGACGAACGGTAGACAAAGTGCCATCATCGGCACCGTACATCTGGCAAAACGCTGCGTTTACCCCTGCTTCGTGATGGCACGGGTTCTTATTGGTCTAGCGCTTGCACTAGGCTTTGCAGGTGTTGGGGAAACGATCTTCCCCGGCAGTTTTCCTGCTGTACCGAGGTGGGATGCACGGATCGAATCGCGCACCTCGGCCTATCTGGTTCCTTTGCATGACAATCCTTAGCTCCATCTCCCGCCGCCTGCCGCGTCAGGCGCTGCTCTTGCCTGCCCTGTTCGCCACCGCTTCGCTTGCCACCTCCGCCCAGGCCGTTGACCTGGTCGGTCTCAACTTCTCCGGCGCCACCTTCGCCGCCCAGATCCTGCCCGGTGTCAACGACCGCAACTTCATCTTCCCGGCCGAGAGCCATTTCCAGCAGTGGAGCGCCAAGGGCGTGAAGCTGGTGCGCTTTCCCATTCTCTGGGAGCGCCTGCAACCGTCCATGGGGGTCAATCTCGATCCCACCTATGCCGGCCTGATCGATCGCACCCTGGGCTACGCCCAGAAGTATGGCGTCAAGGTCATCCTCGATCTGCACAACTACGCCCGTTACCAGGGCAAGGTCATCGGCGCGGGCGAAGTCCCCTACGAGGCCTTCCAGAATCTCATGACCCGCGTCGCCCAGCGCTGGGGCACCCATGCGGCGCTCTATGGCTACGACATCATGAACGAGCCCCACGACGCCGTGAGCAACTGGCCGACCGCTGCCCAGTACGGCATCGACGGTGTGCGCGTGGTCGATTCGACCCACCCGATCTTCATCGAAGGCAACGGCTGGGCCGACACCACCCGCTGGCCGCAGTGGAACGATGCGCTGCTCAAGCTCAAGGATCCGGCCAACAACCTGATCTTCATGGCCCAGGCCTTCTTCGACACCAGCCTGAACGTGGCGACCCTCTCGCCGAGCTATGGCGTCGAGCGCCTCAAGCCCTTCGTCTCCTGGCTCAAGACCAACAACAAGCGCGGCTTCATCGGCGGCTTCGGCGTACCTGACACGGATGCGCGCTGGTTGCCCATCCTCGACGGCATGCTGGCCTATCTGAAGCAGAACTGCATTCCGGCCACCTACTGGGCCGCCGGCCCGGGCTGGGGCACCTACAACCAGGCGGTCGAGCCGATCAATGGCAAGGACCGTCCGCAGTGGGCGGTGCTGGCCAAGTACCTGGACAAGGACAGCTGCGCCGGCATCGGCCCGCAGGTGACTCCGACCGCTACCACGCCGCCCAAGACCGAGACCGCTACCAGCGGCGCGACCGCCGGCAGCACCGGCGGGACCGGGGCCTCGGGCACTGCCGGGGCGACCACCGGCACCACCACCGGCGCCGTGCCCGCCACGGGTAGCGGCACCACGGGCACCACCACGGGCGGTGCCACGACAGGCGCTACCACCGGTGCGGCCACCGGTACCACCGCCAACGCCGCGACCTCGTCCAAGCTGACCACTGTCGAGCAGCTCTACCTGGCCTACTACGGTCGAGCGGCCGATGCCGGTGGCCTCAACTACTGGGCCTCGCGCCTGGCCAGCGACATGAGCGTCGAGCAACTGGCAGCCACCTTCGCCGCCAATGGCGAGTCGACCGCCCTCTATGGCGCGCTGAGCGGCGCCGCTCTGGTCAACCAGGTCTACCAGAATCTCTATGGCCGTAGCGCCGACAGCAGCGGCAGCGCCTTCTGGACCAGCCGCCTGGCCAATGGTGTCACCTCCCGCGCCAATCTGCCGTTGGAAGTCCTGCGCGCCGCCGCTGGCGACGACAAGACCGCCTTCGACAAGAAGGTGAGCGCGGCGCTGGCCCAGGGCACTGCCACCACGACCACGCCGACCCCCGCGGCCAGCGTGCAACCGGTGCAGAACGTGGTCCAGCCGGTTACCGGTGGGACTGTTGCCTCGGCTCCGCTGAGCGGCTACAAGAACATCCCGCTGGGGGTGGTCGGCCACGACAACAGCGCGGCCTATCCGCCGGCCGAAATGGAAGCCCGCTTGCAGGTCCTGGCTGCGCGCAACCTGCGCACCTATCGCTCCGGCGAGTATCTGGTGATGAACCTGCCCGAGCTGGATCGGCTGGTGGCCCTGGCCCGCAAGTACAACATCACCCTGCGACCGGTCATCACCCACAAGCTGACCCAGGCGCAGGCCTATGCCCTGGCCAAGCGCTACGCCAACGACATCAAGATCTGGGAAGTCGGCAACGAGCAGGACTATTCCAAGGCGGGAGCGCAGGATCGCATCAACACCCTGGTCGGCATCTATCGTGGCATCAAGCAGGCCTCGGACGAGCTGGGCGCCAACCTCAAGACCACCATCAACGTGATGGCGTGCAACTCGGATGACCGCACCGCCACCGCCCGTTGCCCGGGTGATCGCAATGGGGCCATGTGGTTCCTCGACCAGGCCAGGGCGTCGGGCTTCAACTTCGACTACATCAGCTTCCACTACTACCCGTACTTCGATGACAAGGGCTACTGGATGGACATGTACCTGGGGCAGATGCGCGCCATGGCCACCAAGTACAAGACCAAGGTGTTCTTCAACGAGATGAACTGCGGCAACGTCTACCAGGGCAACACCGACGGCGGCCGTGACGGCGATCGGGCCTGCTACGACAGCGTCAAGCAAATGCTCACGGTGCTCAACACCAGCTACAAGGACGTGGTGGCCGAGATCAACGTCTACGAACTGCTCGACGAGCCGAGCCTCTCGGTGATCCACGAGCGCCACTTCGGGATGATGTACGACCTCAAGCGTCCCAAGCCGATCTTCGACATGGTGACCAGCTTCGCCAAGTAAGACCCCGGCGCGGCCAGACCGCCGCCCCCGCTACCTGACCGGTAGCGGGGGCGGTGTCGTTTTGGGGGTTAGAAATGGGGGGAGGGTGTCAGTCCGGCGTGGGGCGGGCCCTCACCCTGACCCTCTCCCAGGGGGAGAGGGGACTGCTCGGCGTGGGGCGAGTCACCGGAGTAACTTCGGACGCCCCCTCTCCCTTTGGGAGAGGGCCGGGGTGAGGGTGTCAGTCAGGCATGGGGCGGGCCCTCACCCTAACCCTCTCCCAAGGGGAGAGGGGACTGATCGGCGTGGGGCGAAGCCTGGGATGACTTCGGACGCCTCCTCTCCCTTTGGGAGAGGGCTGGGGTGAGGGTGTCAGTTCAGAGTGAAGCGGGCCCTCACCCTAACCCTCTCCCAAGGGGAGAGGGGATTGCTCGGTGTGGGGCGAGTCACCGGAGTAACTTCGGACGCCCCCTCTCCCTCCGGGAGAGGGCTGGGGTGAGGGTGTCAGTCAGGCCTGGGGCGGGTCCTCACCCTAACCCTCTCCCAGGGGGAGAGGGGACTGATCGGCGTGGGGCGAAGCCTGGGATGACTTCGGACGCCCCCTCTCCCTCCGGGAGAGGGCTGGGGTGAGGGTGTCAGTCAGGCCTGGGGCGGGTCCTCACCCTAACCCTCTCCCAGGGGGAGAGGGGACTGATCGGCGTGGGGCGAAACCTGGGGTGACTTCGGATACCCCCTCTCCCTTTGGGAGAGGGCTGGGGTGAGGGAGCCACCCACTGGAGACCTTCCTCCTCAACCCCGCTTGAGCATCGCCCGCATCGCCGCAAGGGCATCGTTGCCGCGGGCGGCCTTCTGTTCCTGGGGCGCTTCTTCCAGACCTTCCCACTGCAGGTCCTCGGGCGGCAACTCATCCAGGAAGCGACTGGGGGTGCAGTCGATCAGCTCGCCGTACTGCTTGCGCCGGGTGGCATAGGTGAAGGCCAGGGTCTGGCGCGCGCGGGTGATGCCCACGTAGGCCAGGCGGCGCTCCTCCTCGATGGTGTCGGCCTCGATGCTGGAGCGGTGCGGCAGGATCTCCTCCTCCATGCCCATGATGAACACATAGGGGAATTCCAGGCCCTTGGAGGCGTGCAAGGTCATCATCTGCACCCCGTCGGCGCCTTCCTCTTCCTCCTGCTGGCGTTCGAGCATGTCGCGCAGGACCAGCTTGGCGATGGCGTCCTCGATGGTCATCTGGCCGTCTTCATCCTTTTCCAGGATGTTCTTCAAGGCATCCAGGAGGAACCAGACGTTGCCCATACGGAAGTCAGCGACCTTGTCGGAGCTGGCGTTCTGGCGGATCCAGTTCTCGTAGTCGATGTCCATCACCATGCTGCGCAGGGCGCCGATCGGATCCTCACCCGCGCAATTCTTGCGTACCCCGTCCATCCAGCGCTTGAAGCGCCCCAGGCGTTCGGTGAAGCGGGCGTCCAGGTGCTCACCCAGGCCGATCTCGTCGGCGGCGGCGTACATCGAGCGATCCCGGCTGCCGGCGTAGTTGCCGAGCTTTTCCAGGGTGGTGGAGCCGATCTCCCGGCGCGGTACGTTGATCACCCGCAGGAAGGCGTTGTCGTCGTCCGGATTGACCAGCAGGCGCAGGTAGGACATCACGTCCTTGACCTCCTGGCGGGCGAAGAAGCTGGTGCCGCCGGAGAGCCGGTAGGGGATCTGGTGGTGCTGGAGTTTCAGCTCCATCAGCTTGGCCTGGTGGTTGCCGCGATAGAGGATGGCGAAATCCGCGTAAGGCCGCTGGGTCTTGAGGTGCAGGGTGAGGATCTCCAGGGCGATACGCTCGGCCTCGCCGTCCTCGTTCTTGCAGCGCAGCACCCGGATCGGATCGCCGTGGCCCATCTCGCTCCACAGCTGCTTCTCGAACACGTGGGGATTGTTGGCGATGAGCACGTTGGCGCACTTGAGGATGCGGCTGGTGGAGCGGTAGTTCTGCTCCAGCATCACCACCTTGAGCGAGGGGAAGTCGTCCTTGAGCTGCATCAGGTTTTCCGGCCGCGCACCGCGCCAGGCATAGATCGACTGGTCGTCGTCGCCCACCACGGTGAATTGGGCGCGCTCCTGCACCAGCATCTTCACCAGCAGGTATTGGCTGGTGTTGGTGTCCTGGTATTCGTCCACCAGCATGTAGCGGATGCGATTGCGCCAGCGCTCCAGCACCTCGGGGTGTTCCTGGAACAGCTTGACCGGCATCAGGATGAGGTCGTCGAAATCCACCGCGTTGTAGGCCTTGAGGGTGCGCTGATAGTGCAGGTAGACCACCGCGGCGGTCTGCTCCTTGGGGGTGCGCGCCTTTTCCAGGGCCTCGTCCGGCAGGATGAGGTCGTTCTTCCAGTTGCCGATGTAGTTCTTGATCTCGTCCAGGCCGTCGTCGCCCTGGTATTCCTTCTGCATGATGTCGGTGAGCAGCGCCTTGATGTCGCCCTCGTCGAAGATCGAGAAGCCGGGCTTGTAGCCCAGATGCGCGTACTCGCGGCGGATGATGTTCAGCCCGAGGTTGTGGAAGGTGGACACGGTCAGGCCGCGGCCTTCGCCGGCCTTGAGCAGGCTGGCCACCCGCGCCTTCATCTCGCGCGCCGCCTTGTTGGTAAAGGTCACGGCGCAGATGTACTGGGCGCGGATGCCGCACTGCTGCACCAGGTAGGCGATCTTGCGGGTGATGACGCTGGTCTTGCCGGAGCCGGCACCGGCCAGCACCAGCAGGGGACCGCTGATGTAGGCCACGGCTTCGGCCTGGCGGGGGTTGAGCTTGGACATGGCGGACCGGGGTGATGACGCTGGGCAAGAATTCTACCAGCGCCGGTCCCCGCGGTCAGAGCCTGATTCAAAGTCTGCTGCGCGTCGGCCAACCTGCGTTGAAAAGGCCTTCGGAATGCTCATTTACACTATGTAAACTCCGCTTCCTCAGGCCTTTTCGCCTCGTTTGGCTCTAGCTCGCGAGACTTTGAACAGGCCCTTAGGGCTTGGGCGGTGGCGCGACGAAGGTCAGCTGGCGCGGATAGCCGTACTTCTCGCCTGGCAGTACCGGGCTGTCGAGAAACACGCCCATGCTGCGACCGAATTCGCTGACATGGGTGACGGCATAGTCCTGGCCATCGGCCAGGCGAACGATGGCGCCCGGCTTGAATTCCTCGCGATTGCGCTCGGTGACCGGGATGGAGATGCCGGCGGCCTTGCGGTAGATGCCCTTGAGCCAGTCCTGGTTGGTGAAGTCGTTGATCGGGGTGTTGAAGCGACCCGGCAGGCGCTGCAGATGGCGTCCGGTGCCGGGGGCGTCATCCACCGCCAGGCGTCTGGGATAGCCCACGGTCTCGGCGTCCAGCGGCTTGCCCTCGACGAACACCGCCAGGTTGTCGCCGACCCGCTGGACTTCGGTGATGGCGCGCCATTCGCCATCGCCCAGCTGGACCTGGCGGCCGCTGATGAAGCCTTCGACGTTGGCCGGGGTGGCCGGAATGGTCAGACCGGCCACCCGGCGCAGGACGCCGCGATCCCAGTCTTCGTTGCTGAAATCGTTGATGGAACTGGACAGCAGCGGCTGGGTGAGCGGAGCGCTGTGCGCCGGCTTGGCGACCTGGGCATGGGCCAGCGGCAGACCCAGGCAGCAGGCGCAGAGCAGCAGGAGGGAGCGGGCCAGGCAGGTGGGCATAGGGGTCATCCTTAACGCAGGTTTCTTGTTGGTCCCGGGCCGGGAGTGGGCGATAGACCCCTGATGTCTCCCGGCGTTTGGCGAGCGCGTCGCCAAGCGGCAATTTTTTACCCGCGCGGCGCCGAACGGCAAGGGCTGCGTTACCCTGGGGCTTTTCCCGCCGGAGTCCCTCCATGAATTCGACCCTTGCCGCCGTCCCCCTGGCCAAGGCCTATCGGCTGCTCAACCACGGTCCCACGGTGCTGGTCAGCGCCGCCCATGCCGGTCGGCGCAACGTCATGGCCGCGGCCTGGGCGATGGCGGTGGATTTCGAACCGGGCAAGGTGGCGGTGGTGCTGGACAAGCAGACCTGGACCCGCGAACTGCTGGAGGCCGAGGGCAGCTTCGTGCTCAGCGTGCCCTGCGCCGCCCAGGTGGATCTGGTGCAGACGGTGGGCAACACCAGCGGCCGCGAGCTGGACAAGTTCGCCGCCTACGGCATCGAGACGCTGGCGGGCGAACAGGTCAGCGCGCCGCTGATCGCCGGCTGCGTGGCCTGGCTGGAATGCCGGCTGCTGCCCGAGGCGCACAATCAGCAGGACTACGACCTGTTTCTCGGCGAGGTGGTCGCCGCCCGGGCCGATACCCGGGTGTTTCGCGAGGGGCGCTGGGATTTTCGCGGCCAGGACGGCCTGCGCACCCTGCACCACGTCGCCGGCGGCCATTTCCTGGTGATCGGCGACGGCATCCAGGGGCAGCTGTTGACGCCCAAGGTCTGAACCCGACGACGCCAGCGCCTGGCGTCGTCGCGAGCAGGGTCAGACGCGGAAGCGCGCGACCATCTGCTGCAGATCGCCGCCCAGGCGGGCCAGCTCGTTGACCGAGGCGGCGGCATGGGCGTTGGCGGTGGCCGACTCCTCGGCCAGGCCGCTGACCTTGACCACGTTGCCGTTGATCTCCTCGGCCACCAGGCTCTGCTCTTCCACCGCGGTGGCGATCTGCTGATTGAGACTCTGGATCTCCGCCACCGCCTGGTAGATGACCTCCAGGGCGCGCTCGGCGTCCTGGGCCAGGGTCACGGTGCCCAGGGTGCGGTCGCGACTGGCCTGCATCCGCGCACTGGCTTCGGTGGTGCCCTGCTGCAGGGTGGCGATGAGTTCGCCGATTTCCTGGGTGGACTCCTGGGTCCGTTGCGCCAGGGAGCGGACCTCGTCGGCCACCACGGCGAAGCCGCGGCCCTGTTCACCGGCGCGGGCGGCTTCGATGGCGGCGTTGAGCGCCAGCAGGTTGGTCTGCTCGGCGATCGCCTTGATCACGTCGATGACGCTGCCGATGCGACCGCTGGCACTGTCCAGGCGCTCCATGGCATCGCTCAGGCCCTGCACCTCTTCGGCGGCCAGGGTGATTTCCTCGGCCGCGCGCTTGACCGTGCGGCTGCCTTCGCGGGCCATGCTGTCGGCGTTCTGCGCGGCGCTGGAGGCGTTGGCGGTGTTTTGCGCCACGTTGTGCACCGTGGCCGCCATCTCGTTCATGGCGGTGGCCACCTGCTGCATCTCGTCGCGCTGCTGGGTGACGCCGCGGCTGGTCTGGACGCCAAAGGCCGAGAGTTCGTCGGCCGCGCTGCTGAGTTGCCCCACGCCATTGGCGATGCCCCCGACCAGCTGACGCAGGTCATCGGCCATGGCCTGGGTGGTGCGTTGCAGTTCGCCCAGTTCGTCGCGGCGGCTCACCTCGTTGCGCTGGGTGAGGTCGCCGGCGGCGACGCGCTTGAGCATGGCCATGGCGGTCGCCAGCGGCTGGGTGATCTGGCGGGTGATCAGCCAGGCGGCGGCGATGCCGATCAGCAGGGCGATCAGGCTGCTCAGCAGCAGCTTGAGCAGGGCGGCCTGGCGCTCGGCGGCGGCGGACTTGAGCTGACCCTCGCCCAGCTGATCCAGCAACTGCACCAGCTTGTTGCCCTGCTCCTGCAGACTGGCGACGGCGGCCTGGGCCTGACGGTTCTGGGCGACGATGGATTCGAAGAAGGCGCGATAGCGGGTCACGTCCTGGGTGGCGCTGTAGAGGCGGGCGGCGGTGTCGCCGTCGATCTGCTTCTGAGCAGTGGCCAGCGTCTTGAGCAGCTCGTCGATGACCTTGAGGGTCGCCTGGGACTTGCTGTCATCCGGGGTGCCGAGGAAGCGACGGATGGCCAGACGCACACCGACCATCTGCGCCTTCATCTCGGCCAAGGCCTTGAGGTCGGCGGTGCTGTAGCTGCCACCCGGGGAAAAGACCAGCTCGAACAGCTGATCGAGGGTCTCGGTAACGGTGTCGGAAACCTGGGTCAGTTCCTTCTGCGCCCCGGCGCTGGCCTGGTTGGCCTGCTGCAGGGCGGCGAAGCGCTCCTGATAGGTTTTCATCTCCCGCTGGATATCCTGCAGGATGGCGACGTTGGCCGGGTTGGTCAGCAGGCTGAGGCCCTTGCCGATGTCTTCCGTCACGCTAGCCAAGGTGGCCTGTTGCCGGGTGGCATTGGCGGCGCTAGGATCGAGCAGATAGGCCTTTTCGTCGATCCTGACGCTGAGGACATCCGCCTTGAGCTGACCGCTGTAGCGCGTCTTGTTGATGCGCTCGAGCAGGGTATTGGCGGTGAAATAGCCGAACAGGGCCACCACCGTCACCATGACCAGCAGGGCGCCGAAGCCCAGGGCCAGCTTCTTGGAAATGCCGAGATTGCTCAGCCAGGAGGCTTTGGATACAGACATGGGGATTCCGGAAGAGAGTGCGAAGACCCCCTTCATCGGCTGTCCCGATCGATACTTGAAAGCCGCACGTCAGAGCCGCCTGGTTGGCGGCTCCGGAACCGACGGCCGGTTCGCTGCGGGGCCCGAACCGGCCGGATTCAGGCGGTTTCGCGCGTGTTCACCGGCACGGGCAACTCCAGCTCCAGCACCGAGATCAGCGCATTCTGCTGACGCTCGTTGAGCTGGCGAAAGCGCTGTAGCAGCAGTTGCTCGCTGGCATTGAGCAACTCGTCGTCCGCGTCGACCTGCTGCTGCTCCAGCACCCCGTCCTGCACCAGGCTGCGTTCCAGCCAGGCGACGATCTCGGTGTTCATGCTGTGGCGATGGGAGCGGGCCACGGCGGCGATGCGTTCACGCATTCCATCGGGCAGGCGGACGACGAACTTTTCCGTGGGAATACCAGCGGGAGCGCGGTGGACGTAGGGCATGGAGGACCTCCAAGACGAATGGACTGACGTCAAAGCGCCGACAACAGCAGTCGACCGGCGAAGAAAACCAGCACCAGGCCCATGGCTCGTTCGAACCAGTGGCCCAGGCGCAGGAAGGTCTGGCGAACGCGCGGACTGGAAAACAGCAGGCTGACCAGGGCGAACCAGCCGGCGTTGACCGCGCACATCCACAGGCCATAGAGGCCCTGGACGGTCAGTGGCGTACTGCCGCTGACCACGGTGGTGAAGATGGCCAGGAAGAACAGGGTGGCCTTGGGATTGGTGGCGTTGGTCAGGAAGCCGGTGAGGAAGGCCTTGCCGGGCGACTGCCGTTGCAGATCGGCCTGCTGCCACTGGCTGTCGTCCAGCGGCGCGGCGGTGGGCTTGCTGCGGATCAGGTTGAAGCCCAGCCAGAGGATGTAGGCGCCGCCGACCACCTTGGCGACGCCCAGCAGCCAGGGCGTGGCGTGCATCAGGGCGCCGATGCCGAGCAGGGTGTAGAGCACGTGCACCGAGATGCCGGCGCCGATGCCCAGGGCGGTACAGAGGCCGATCAGGCGGCCGAATCTCACGCTCTGGCGCACGGTCACGGCGAAGTCCGGACCGGGCGCCAGCACGGCGAGGAAGTGGATGGTCGCCAGGGCGAGGAATTCGCTCAGGTAGGGGGACATGTCAGCTCCAGTACGTGAGGGGTTCGGCCGCCCCGCGATAGCCGACGAAGCACGACAGCGACAGGCGCGGCTGGTCGTTGCCGGGGGTCACGGCGTGCATGCGGCGGGAATTGAAGAGGATCAGATCGCCCGGTTCGGGGCGGATGGTCAGGCAGGGCGGGCCGAGCCGGTCGGGTTCGATGCCGTAGCTGTCGCCGCGCATGGCGTCGAAGGCCTCCGGCGACAGCTCGCGCGACCAGAGCTGCAGTTCGCCGCCGACACTGGGCATGGTCAGGTAGACGTTGCAGGCCAGCTGGGCGACCAGGCTTTCGGCTTCCTCGCTGCCCGGCGCGTCCTTGGCGAAGATGTCGTGGTGGGCGAGAAAGCGCACCCCCGGCTTCACCACCCGCGACAGGCCGACGTACATCTTGCGGCCCCAGAGGGTCTGCAGGCGGGCCCCGGCCGGCCAGACCTCGTCGAGGGTGCAGCGCACCAGGTCGATGGGATTGAGGTAGGGGCGGCAGCGGCGGCGCAATTCTTCCAGGTTGCTGGTGACGCTGGCGAAATAGTCGTCCATCTGCGCGCGCTGGTGCTCCGCCTCGTAGAAGGCCATGCCGATGCGGCCGATGCTGGGGGCGTTGGTGTAGGTGGCGAAGCCGTTGCCGAGGATCTGCTGGCCGAGGTCGTCGGCCAGCGGACGCGGCACGAAGTGGCGCACGCGCACGGCCAGCAGGCGTTCATCGGTGAGACGGAGCAGACTCTCGGTGTCGAGAGCGTCGAGTTCGAGCAGCATGGCGCTTCCTTTCTGCGGGTGAGGTGAGCGGTTGATCAGGCGCCAGCCATGTCGTAGCTCACCAGCAGGCGTCCCTTCTTTTCCTTGACGCCCAGGGCGCTCAGGGCACCGACCGCGCGCAGGGAGCGCACGTGGGTTCCGCCGCAGGCATAGCGCGCCACGTCCTCGCCAAAGCGCACCTGGCGCTGGCCATCGGCCTGCACCTCGATCTGCAGCGGCAGGTCTTCTTCCACCAGGGCGTCGAAGTGCGCCTGCAAGGATTCGACGTCCAGGGCGCAGGTATCCTCGCCCGGAATGAATTCGATGCGGCCTTCGCCCGGCCAGTGATGGGCCTTGACCGGCTTCCAGCCATGGGTCTCGCCGATGTGACCGAGCAGGTGCCCGGCCGAATGCAGCCGCGAATGCAGCTGGCGCCGGCCTTCGTCGACCCGGGCCAGCACACGGCCGGGCGGCAGGGGGCGGGTGGTGTGGTGCAGGATACGGTCGCCGTCCTGGACCACCCGGGTCACCTCGGCGGTGCCGATCCAGCCGGTGTCGCTGGGCTGGCCGCCGCCCTGGGGATGGAAGGGCGTGGCCAGCAATTCGACGACATAACCGTCCTCGGCGGCGCTACAGGCGTGGACCTCGACCTCGGCGATCAGGCTGTCGCTCAGGAAATACAGGCGCTCGGTCATACGTCTACTACCTAGAAAACGAGAAACATCCTCATTCTAAAGAGCGCACGCAAGGGTGATAATCCACCCTCCCTCCAAAGGAATTTTGCGCTGTGAGCATAAATCTTCCCCTGCCGCTGCTCAGCGAGATGGCCATCTTCGTGCGGGTGGTGGAGAGCGGCAGCTTCTCTGCGGCGGCCCGTCAGCTGGGTCTGACCCCATCCTCCACCAGTCGCAGCGTGGCGCGCCTGGAGAAGGCTTTGGGCACCCGGCTGCTCAATCGCAGCACGCGCAAGCTGCGCCTGTCGGAGGCGGGGGAGGAGGTCTATCGGCGCTGCAGCGACATGGTCGGCGCCGCGCGGGCGGTGCTGGAGGTCAGTGGCCAGTTCAACCAGGCGCCGGCCGGCATCGTCCGGCTGTCGGTGCCCAAGGCGGTGGGGAGCACGGTGATCCATCCGCACATGGCCGACTTCCTGCGCCGCTATCCGGCGGTGGACGTGCAGTTGCTGCTGGAAGACCGCTATGTCGATCTGATCGACGAGAACGTCGACCTGGCCATCCGCATCACCGATCGGCCGCCGCCCGGGCTGGTGGGTCGTCAGCTGCTGACCATCGAGCACCTGCTCTGCGCCACGCCGCAGTACCTGGCCGAGCACGGTCAGCCCGCCCATCCCCGCGATCTGGCCGGGCACAGCTGCATCTACCTGGCGGAGGAACCGGCCGATTCACGCTGGAAGTTTCGCCAGGGCGCCAAGGTGGTCCACGTCAATGTGCGCGGTCGCTATGCCGCCAATCACACCGGGGTGCGCCTGGACGCGGTGCTCAACCACATCGGCATCGGCAGTCTGCCCCTGTTCACCGCCCAGGCGGCCCTGGCCCGTGGCGAGATCATCCAGGTGCTGCCGGAGTGGTCCTTTCTGCCGCACTACCACGGCGGCGCCTGGCTGCTCTATCCGGCGACGCGCCACCTGCCGCCCAAGCTCAAGGTGTTCATCGACTTCCTGGTCGAGCGCCTGGGCGATCAGGCTCTGCGCCCGGGGCAGGGCGCAGCGGCGCTGCCCGAGCAGCGCTTCCAGGAACTGACCATCGGCAGCTAGCCGCTGCCGGTCGCCAAGCGTGATGCTTTTCACAAGTCCTGTTACAACTGGCATCATTAGGTGAAACGATTCACCTAACGTTTCTCTGCCTGCCGCATCGCGCTTTTCCCTGGGCCATGCTCCCCCACGGCCCGCCCGCGCGGGTGGATCAGGTCGCCGCCGCGATCCTTGCCCTGGCAAAACAAGAAAGGATTTCCCCATGCTCGCTTCATCACCCTCGCTCGCCGCACCCGTGGCGGCCACCCCGCGCAAGGGGCTGGTCGTGCTCATCGCCGTGATCGCCGCCCTGGGCGGTCTGCTGTTCGGCTACGACACCGGCATCATCGGTGTCGCCCTGCTCGGCCTCGGCCGCGAATTCGCCATGGACGACACCGTGAAGCAACTGGTGACCGGCGCCATCATCTTTGGCGCCCTGTTCGGCTGCCTCGGCACCGGTCCGATCTCCGACCGCCTCGGCCGCCGCAAGACCATCATCGGCGTGGCCCTGGTGTTCGCCCTGGGCTCGGTGCTCTCGGCGCTGTCGCCCAACGTCACCTTGCTGATCCTGTCGCGCTTCCTGCTCGGCCTGTCGGCCGGCAGCTCCACCCAGATCATCCCGGTGTACATCGCCGAGGTGGCGCCGCCGGAGCACCGCGGCAAGCTGGTGGTGCTGTTCCAGTTCATGGTGGTGTTCGGCATCACCGTGGCCTATTTCACCGGCTTCGCCCTGGACGAACACTGGCGCTGGATGTTCGGCCTCGGCCTGGTGCCGGCGCTGATCCTGCTGGCGGGCATGGCGGTACTGCCGGAGAGTCCGCGCTGGCTGCTGGTCAAGGGTCGCGAGGGCGACGCCCTGGCGGTACTGGAACGGGTTCGTGGCGGCGCCGCTGCCGCCCAGGCCGAACTGGCCGAGATCAAGACCGTGAGCAACGCCCCGGAAGGCAACTGGAGTGACCTCTTCTCGCCCTGGGTCCGTCCGGCCCTGCTGGTGGGCGCCGGCATCGCCATGTTCTCGCAGATCACCGGCAACAATGCCCTGATCTACTACGCACCGACCATCCTTACCCAGGCCGGCTTCTCCGACCAGACCGCGGTGCTGGCCACCGGCTGCAGCACCATCCTGGTGGTGATCATGACCGTGGTCGGCAGCTTCCTGGTGGATCGCATCGGTCGTCGCCGCTACCTGCTGACGCTGATTCCCGGCTCCATCATCGCCCTGGCGATCATGGGCTACCTGTTCCAGGGCGCCGGTCCCCAGACCGATGTCGAGCGCTGGACGGTGGTGGCCTGCCTGGCCGCCTACCTGATGCTCAACTGCGGCGGTTTCGGCGTCTGCATCTGGCTGATCAACGCCGAGGTCTATCCGCTGTTCGTGCGCGGCAAGGGCGCCAGCGTCGGCGCCTTCAGCCACTGGGGCTTCGACCTGCTGGTGACCCTCACCACCCTGAGCCTGGTGACCAAGCTGGGCGCCGCCCATACCTTCTGGCTCTATGCCGGGATTTCCCTGGTGGCGCTGCTGTTCATCTGGCGCCTGGTGCCGGAGACCAAGGGCAAGAGCCTGGAGCAGATCGAGCACGACCTGCGCGAGCGGCGCTTCTTCCCCTATCAGCGGAAAGGCTGAACGCAGCTTCCGGTGCCAGGTCGCAACAGGAGCGGAGATAGAACTCCGCTCCTGTTCGCCTGTGCCGGAGTCCTGCCATGCGCCCCCTCACCCTCGACCTCGATCTGCTGGCTGCCGCTCTGGACAGCCGGGAGCGAGGTACCCACTTCCTCGACCTTGCCAGCGGCGCCCTGCGCCTGCTCGATCCGGACGATCTCAGTCTGGAAGAACGCGAGGAACTGGAAGATCCCGAACGCTACCTGCCGCTGCCGCGCCTGACCCAGGACGATCGCCTGGAGCTGCGCGAGGCCTTTCTGCACCAGCTGCGCCATCCCCACGCCCAGCCCTTGCTGCGCGCGGCCCTGGAGAGTCGGCGACCGATTCGCACCTTCGACTACGAACTGGAGCTCTTCCCCTCGGTGCGCGAGGCCTGGCAGGCCTTCGCCCTGAGTCGCCTCAAGGAGGAGGTGCTGGTGCTGCTGGACGAAGCCGGCCTGGAAGCCCTGCCGGCGGACGGGCGGATGCCGCTGCCGGACGATGTCCCCGAGGGCATCCGGCGACGGCTGGAGAAGGGGCGGAGCTAGGGCCTAGTCGTGCCCGTGGCGATAGAGCTTGAGCTCCACCATCAGGTCGTCGGTGAGGGTTTCCAGGTGGGCCTGCAGCGCCTCGAGTTCGAGGTCCGCTGGGAGCGCCAGCAGGGCGGTGGCGTGGAACAGCACCTCGCTGCTCATGGGTGCCGGGCGGGTCTCGGTGGACAGGCGTTCGACGTTGACCCCGACCTGGTGCAGCGCCCGGGTGATGTCGCGGACGATGCCGACCCGGTCATTGCCCAGGAGATCCAGCTGCACCAGAGGCGCACCCACCGGCGCCGGCTGGCCGGGTTCGCCGACCAGGATGCGCAGGCCGGGAATGGCCAGCTGCTGCAGCGTCTCCACCAGGCCATTGCGCAATTCCGGTTCCACTTCCACCGAAAGGATGCCGGCGAACTGGCCGGCCAGGTGGGCCATGCGGCTTTCCAGCCAGTTGCCGCCCTGGGCGGCCACGCAGTCGGCCAGGGCTTCCACCAGACCGGGGCGATCGGGGGCGATGACGGTCAGGACCAGGTGTTCCATGGCGGGCTCCAGGGCGGGCTGAGGGAGTCCCCAGTCTAGCCCGCCCGATCGCTGCGGGCCTACTGGATGTCTTCGGGCTTGACGATCACCCAGTGCTTGTCCGCGTTCACCGCCACCCCGGCCTTGGCCTGGCCTTCGGCGTTGCTCTTCATCATCGCCTCGATCTGGGTGCGGTACTTGGACTTGCGGTCGATCCACAGGTGGATGCCGTTCTTGGCGGCGTCCACGCCCTGGAACAGCATGGGGCCGTCGCTGACCGGGGTGTCGCCGCCGACCAGGATGGGTTTCTTCCAGGGATCTATGTAGGTGAGGATGGCCGCGTACTTGCCGGCGAACCAGGTGGCCGGGGTCCAGAGGTAGGGCGTGACCTGCAGCTTCAGGTTGGCCTGGGGATCGTACTTGCCTTCGGCGATCTGCTTGCGGGCGGTGGTCAGGGCGCCGGTGGCCGGGTCCTTGAGCAGGGTGGTGACGCCAATGACGTTTTCCGGTTTCACGCCGTAGCCGTAGTGCGGATCGGACGCCACCATGCGCACCAGCTCCTCATGGGCGGCACTGATCACATAGACCTCGATGCCGTTCTCCATCAGCTTGTGATAGAGCTCCTGCTGGCCGGTGAAGGGCTTGGGCGGATTGATCTCCACCGTCTCCACCTTGTCGTCCTTGCCGTAGTAGGTGGCGGGGATCGGCTTGCCGTAGGCCATCAGCTCGTCGACGTAGCCCTTGAGCTGCTGCAGGGTGAAGCCGGAAAACACCTGGGCGACCCAGGGGTAGCAGACCAGGTCGTCGACCTCGCACAGCCGGTAGTAGTAGCTGTTGAGGCTTTCCTTGTGGCCACCGACATCCTTGAAGGGAATCAGCTTGAGCGAAGGGTCGAGGGTGTCGCGGGTCAGCACGCCCTTCATCTCCAGGAAGGGCAGCAGGGCCTCTTCCAGGTCGTAGCGATAGCTGGTGTTGTCCATGTCGAACACCGCGTAGTTGCCCTGGTTGGCATTGGCGGCGATCAGGGCGTCGAGCTGGCGGGCGGCATCGGCCGGCCAGTGGGTCAGCTCGGTGGCGGCAGCGGTGAGGCTGAGCAGACCGCCGGCCAGGCCGGCGAGAAGGCGGGGAAGGGTGGACATCGGCGGACTCCGGCACGGCGACCGCGGTATGCGGTCATCTGGTCTAGACCATAACAAAAGGTCATGACAGTTCGATGCGCGGAGCGACCTGGGTGGACGCGAGAGCGGCAGGACCTGCCGCTCTGCGACAGGGCTGTCAGGCCGTGACGGTCTTGAAGCGCGGCTCGGTGTTGCCCTTGAACAGGGTCAGGGTCGCGACCAGGCCGAGGACGGCCGCTACGGTCAGCCACATGCCCGGGGCGGCCTTGTTGCCGGTCTCCTGGATCAGCCAGGTGCAGACCATCGGGGTGAAGCCGCCAAAGGTCGCGGTGGCCAGGCTGTAGGCCAGGGAGAAGCCGGTGGTGCGCACATGGGCAGGCATCACCTCGGTCAGGGCTACTACCATGCCACCGTTATAGGTGCCATAGAGGAAGGACAGCCACAGCTCGACCATCAGCAGGCGCGAGAAGCCCGGGGCGTGGGTCAGCCAGATCATCGCCGGGTAGGCGGTGAGGATGGCCAGTACGGTGGCGAAGATCAGCAACGGACGGCGGCCGATGCGATCGCTCAGGGCGCCCATCACCGGCAGCCAGATGAAGTTGGAAACACCCACGCAGGCGGTGACGATCAGGCTGTCCAGCGCGGTCAGGTTCAGCTCGTGCTTGCCGAAGGTCGGGGTGTAGGCGGTGATCAGGTAGAAGGAGGCGGTGGTCATGGAGACCATGGCTACGCCCGCCAGCACCACGCCGAAGTTCTGGCGGATGGAGGTCATGGTTTCGCCGAAGGTCGGGCGATGCTTGCGCGCCTCGAATTCCGGGCTCTCTTCCAGGGAACGACGGATGATGAACAGGAAGGGCACGATCAGGCAGCCGATCAGGAAGGGGATGCGCCAGCCCCATTCACCCATTTCGGCGGGCGACAGCCAGTGGTTGAGCAGCGCGCCCAGCACGCCGGCGAAAACCACCGCGACCTGCTGGCTGGCGGACTGCCAGGAAACGAAGAAGCCCTTGCGGCCGGGGGTGGCGATCTCCGACAGGTAGACGGACACGCCGCCCAGTTCGACACCGGCGGAGAAGCCCTGCAGCAGGCGGCCGAGCAGCACCAGCAGCGGTGCGGCGACACCCAGGGTGGCATAGCCCGGCACCACGGCGATCAGCAGGGTACCCAGGGCCATCAGCGCCAGGGTGACGATCAGGCCGTGGCGACGGCCGTGCTTGTCGATGTAGGCGCCGAGGAAGATCGCCCCCAGGGGGCGCATCAGGAAGCCGGCGCCGAAGGTGGCCAGCGACAGCATCAGGGAGGCGAGTTCGTTATCGCCGGGAAAGAACGTCTTGGCGATGGCCGTGGCATAGAAGCCATAGACCATGAAGTCGTACATTTCGAGGAAGTTTCCGCTGACGACGCGGAAGATGGATTTGGCTTTCGAGGTGGTGGCCATGACTGCTAGCTCGGATTGGGTTTGTTATGGAGACAGCTCGCGCAGGGCGCCCAGACCTCTCGCGGGTGGGTCGCGCTATTTGTAACCTTATGTGTTGCAAAAGCGCGCTGGCAAGCTGAATCGGACCAGAACCCCCGAATTTCATGGGTTTGAAAGGTTATTGAAAGCTTCGCGACATTACGTCTGGAAATTATTGTCCAGTTGACACGTTGTCGCAGTTCAGGATGCGAGCATTTGCCAGAAAGCCGCCCCCACCCCGGCCAGACTTTCCCCGGCGATGAGGCCGGCCGCGGCGGCCAGGGCGAAGCGCTCGGCCAGCCCCGGTGCCCGCCAGCGCACCAGGGCGGTGAGCAGTGCGCCCAGGGTCATCATCAGCGACACCGAGGCCGGCAGGATGAAGGCCAGCCCCAGGGCCGCCGAGCTGGGCAGCCAGTGCGCGCGACGGCTCGGCAGCAAGGCTTCGGCCAGGCCCAGCAGCAAGCCGGCCAGGGCGCCCAGGACGATGCCCAGGCGCATGGCCCCGTCGAGGGCGCCCAGGCCCTGGGTCAGGGTTTCCGCCACCGCCTTCCACTGGGCCACCGCCGGCGCCGGCCAGGCGGCGCCGAGCAGCAGTGCCTGGGGATCGGGAATCAGCAGCCGATAGGTGAGCACCCCGGTTACCGCACCGAGCGCGATGCCCAGGCACTGGGCGACCACCTGCTTGGCCGGGGTGGCGCCGATGGCCTGGCCGACCTTGAAGTCGTTCATCAGGTCGGTGCTCTGGCCCGCCGCCCCGCCCGCGGTGTTGGCGCCCATGAGGTTGATGTTGACCTGCCCGGGGGCGGCCAGGCCAAAGGTCAGCTGCGACAGCTGGCCGATGGCGCCGATGGGGGGAATGCCGGTGGCGCCGACCACCCGCGCGGCCATGGCGGCGAGAAACAGCGCCAGGGGCAGGGCCAGCAGGGCCAGCCAGGGATCTATGCCGAACAGCCGCACCTGCAGCAGCACCACCAGCAGAGCCGCCGCCAGCAGCAGCGCCAGCGGCCAGGCGCGCGGCCGCTGCCAGCCCTGGCGACGGCGTTCGGCGCGGGGCAGGGTGATCAGCCGCACGGCCAGCGCAGCCAGGGTGGCGCTGACCATCAGACTCACCCCGGGCCAGAGTAGCCATTGCACCAGGAAGGCGTATTGCGGACCGCTGGCCTCCGCCGGCAGCGCGGCGACACCACTGGCTAGCAGCCAGGGCGCGACACCGCCCCAGGCCAGCAGGGTGCCGAGCAGCAGTGACAACCCGACCCTCAGGCCGATGATGCCGCCAAAGCCGAGCAGCAGCAGCGAGGGATCGAAGCTGAAGGTCAGGCGTTCCAGGGCTGGCGAGGGCGCGACTCGCGGCAGCGTCCAGGCGAAGGTGTCCACCAGCTTGACCGCCGCCGACAGCGCCAGGGCGCCCAGCAGCACCCGCAGGCGGGCCAGGGCTTCGGCGCCACTGGCATAGACCTGGCGCAGGGCTTCCAGGGTGGCCAGGCCCTCGGGAAATTTCAGGCTGGCATCGGCCAGCAGCAGGGGCCGGAGGTACCAGGCCACCCAGATGCCGAGAAAGCTCACCGCGAACACCCAGCCCATCAGCGGCAGGGTCGGCAATTCCTGGCCGGTCAGCAGGGTGTAGGCCGGGATGGGCGCGACCAGGCCGCCGGAGACGATGCTGGCCGCCGCCGAGGCCACGGTCTGGTTGATGTTGCTCTCGTGCAGCGTCCAGCCCGGTTGCTGCAGGCGGCGCCCCAGGCGGTGCCAGAGACCGTAGCTCACCAGCAGGGCGATGATCGACATGTTGAACGACCAGCCGATCTTGAGGCCGGCATAGACATTGGCCGGGGTCAGCAGGATGCCCAGCAGCGCCCCGGTGAGCAGCGCCCGGGGGCTGAGTTCGCGCTCCACGGGCAGCGGCAGGTCGGATGCGGCGGCGTTGGCTGCGGGCAAGAGGGCCTCCTCGGTCAGGCAATCATGGCGTGGTCAGGGGACCCCCGGGCGCGGCGGTTGGTTCGCGCCCTCAGGGGTGGCGTCCGGTCCAGGTCTGGCGCAGGGCCTCGATCAACTGGCGCAGGCCGGGTGGCGGCTGGCGCCGACTCGGGTAGTAGATGCACAGCGGCGCGCCGGGCGAGGCCCAGTCCGGCAGCACCTGTTCCAGGCGACCGTCGCGCAGTTCGTCGGCCACCCGCCATTCCAGGCAATAGGCCAGGGCCAGGCCGTCGAGGGCGGCCTGGATCGAGGTCTCGGTCTCGTTGACCGTGAGCGGACCCGGCACGTCGATCGTCCGGGTGCTGGCGCCACTGCCCAGCTCCCAGCGATAAAGGGCGCCGCTGCCCAGCCGCAGGCGTACGCACTGGTGGTCGGCAAGCTCCTCCGGCTGCTGCGGCCGGCCGTGGCGCGCCAGGTAGGCGGGGGCGCCCACCACGATCCAGCGCAATTCGTCGGTGAGCGGCAGGGCGACCATGTCCTGGGGCACGGTATCGCCATAGCGGATGCCGGCATCGAGGCCGTCGGCGACGATGTCCACCGGGCGATCCTCGACGCTGATGTCCAGCTGCAACTGCGGATAGGCCGCCAGCAGCCGGGGCAGGGTCGGGGTCACCAGCAGCCGCGCCGCATCCCGGGGCACGCTCAGGCGCAGGCGGCCGACCGGGGCGTCGCGGTGCTGGTCCAGTTCGCCCAGCGCCTCGCCAATCAAGGCAAAGCCCTGTTCGAGTTTTTCCGCCAGCGCCGCGCCGGCCAGGGTCGGTACCACCGAGCGGCTGGTGCGATTGAGCAGCTTGACCCCCAGGCGCGTCTCCAGCTGGCGCAGGGCATGGCTCAGCGCCGAGGTGGTGACGCCCAGCTCGATGGCGGCCTGGCGAAAGCTGCGCCGCCGGACCAGGGCGACGAAGACGTTGAGATCGGCCAGTTCGCCGCGGTTGAGGGTCGGCATGTACAGTCCTCGCGCGATAAGAGCCTGTCCAAAGTCTGCTGCGCGTCGGCCAAACGGCGTTGAAAATGCCCTGGAAGGCCAGCCCCGTCGGAATGCTCATTTACCATTCGTAAACTCCGCTTCCTCAGGCATTTTCGCCTTGTTTGTCTCTAGCTCGCGAGCCTTTGAACAGGCTCTAAAGGTCAAGCGTTCGTTGAGCCCTATTCAACGCCTTTTGAATTAGCCTCACAAGGCTAACCCTTCCGACTGGCGTCTTCGCCTGGAGATCCTATGAGTGAAACCCTGCGTATCCCGGGTATCGATACCCCCGTTTCCCGCATCGGCCTCGGTACCTGGGCCATCGGTGGCTGGATGTGGGGCGGTACCGACGAAGCCCGTTCCATCGAGACCATCCGCGGCGCCGTGCATGGCGGCATCAACCTGATCGATACCGCGCCGGTGTACGGCTTCGGTCGGTCCGAGGAGATCGTCGGCAAGGCCCTGGAAGGCATCCGCGACCAGGCGGTGATCGCCACCAAGGTAGCCCTGGAGTGGCCCAACGAAGAGGTGCGCCGCAACGCCAGCGCGGCCCGCATTCGCCAGGAGGTGGAGGATTCCCTGCGGCGCCTGCGCACCGATCGCATCGATCTCTATCAGGTGCACTGGCCCGATCCCCAGGTGGCCCACGAAGAAACCGCGGGTGAGCTGGAGCGCCTGCGGCAGGAGGGCAAGATCCTCGCCATCGGCGTGAGCAACTATTCGCCCGAGCAACTGGAGGCCTTCCGCCAGTTCGCCAATCTGTCCACCGTGCAGCCGCCCTACAACCTCTTCGAGCGCGCCATCGAGGCCGATGTGCTGCCCTATGCCCAGCGTCACGGTCTGGTGGTGCTGGCCTATGGCGCGCTCTGCCGCGGCCTGCTGTCCGGACGTATGCATGCGCAGACGCAATTCGACGGCGATGACCTGCGCCAGGGCGATCCCAAGTTCCAGGCGCCGCGCTTCGCCCAGTACCTGGCCGCGGTGGAGGCACTGACCGCCTTTGCCCGCGAGCGCCATGGCAAGTCGGTGCTGGCCCTGGCGGTGCGCTGGATCCTCGACCAAGGGCCGACCATCGCCCTCTGGGGCGCGCGCAAGCCCGAGCAGTTGCAGGGCCTGGACGAGGCCTTCGGCTGGCGGCTGTCCGCCGAGGACCTGGCGGCCATCGACGCCATCCTCGCCGAACACGTCAAGGATCCGGTGGGGCCGGAGTTCATGGCGCCGCCCCTGCGTTGATCGGCGGGGCCAGGGCACCCTGGCCCCGCCGCGTTGCCTAAGCTACTCAGCCACAAGAGGTGAGGATCATGGCCAAGCGCGACGATCTCGATCACAAGCCGGAAAACGCCGGCAAGGTCGGCGAGACCCACAAGGAACTCAACCAGGGCGGTGAAGAACAGCGCCCGCAGGACAGCAAGCGACCCGAGCAGCCCAAGGAGAATCCGGATCCGGGTTACTGATAGGGGCACGGAAAGTGAAGGCGCCCGGGTGCAGACCCGGGCGCCTTCGTTTTTCAGGACCGGGGTCAGCGGCTGACCTCGGCCATCCTGCCGGTCAGAAGCTGCGTGGCGGCGTGGCCATGCCGCTCTCGTCGCCGACCGCGCCCGGGGTATTGCCGTTGGCCACGGTACGGCCGACATTCATGCCCGCGGTTGCCTGGGTGGCGCCGAGGGTGCTGCCGGTGCCTGCCCTCGGCGAGCCCGCCATGGACTCGACCCCGGCGTCGGGATCGTTGCCCAGATTTTCCGGCGCAGGAGTGCCCGTGTCCGCCGGCTGGCTGCGGTGGTCCTGGCTGGCCTGGCGCGCCTCTTTCGCCACGTCCTGGCCTGCCGCCTTGACCTGCTCGTAGCCACTGCTGGCGGCCTGCTTGGCCTTGGCGGTCAGCTTGTCGCTGTGCTTGCCCAGGGCGCGGTCCTCGGTCTCGGTGCGTGGCAGGGCAGCGCCCAGCAGGGCGCCGAGGGCGATGCCCAGCGCACCCACCACCAGAGGTTGCTCGCGTAGCAGGGTATCGAAGGTGCCCTTGAGCTGTTGCGCCTGGTCCGTCAGGGTGTCCTTGGCCTGCGCCGCGGTATCGCTCAGCCGCTCCCCGGTCTGGGAGGCCTTGGC
This sequence comes from Pseudomonas sp. MOIL14HWK12:I1, assembly GCF_000510705.1. Taxonomy (NCBI): domain Bacteria; kingdom Pseudomonadati; phylum Pseudomonadota; class Gammaproteobacteria; order Pseudomonadales; family Pseudomonadaceae; genus Pseudomonas; species Pseudomonas sp. MOIL14HWK12:I1. Next base: position 713,574 of record NZ_AZNY01000003.1, read on the forward strand.
CGAAACGCTCTCGCCCAGGCCGGTCACCTTGTCGCGCACATCGTGACTGCCACGGTTCAGGGAATCGCGGGTATGGCCGGCGCTGTTGGCGACCGAGTCCAGCGCACCGGACAGCTTGTCCTTGAGCGGAGTGCCCGTGGTGGCCGGAGCCGGCGTGCGATTCTGTCCCAGCGCCAGCCACAGCAGGCCCACCGAAGTCAGCACCGCCGGCACCGGATTGGCCTTGAGGGTATTGCCCAGGTTGTGGGCGAATTCGCCGCTGTGGCCCTTGGTGTAGGACAGTGCTTGATCGAACAGCTGGCCGGGCGACAGGCGGCTTTCCAGGGCGCCCACCAGGTCTTCGATACGCTCGCGCTTCTGGTCGATCTCGCGCTCGAGCTCGTCGGGATTCTTGCGGGATTCCTGATCGATCTGATCGGTGATGCTCATTGTGCGGCCCTCCGTACGGCGTCCTTGTCCTTCTGCAGGCTGTTGACGGTGCGATCAGGGGTGAAGTGGGACGGCTCGAACTGCTTCTTGCCCGACTGCACCATGATGAAACCGATCACCATGACCACGGCGCCCACCAGCAGGGCGGCGGCCCAGGGCGTGAGGTACTGGGAGAGGAAATAGACGACGCCCATGAGCAGCACGATGAAGCCGGCCAGCAGTACGATGGCGCCTGCGGCGACGCCGGCCACGCCGGCCTTGGTGGTGCGCAGGGATTCGCCCAGTTCGGCCTTGGCCAGGGCCAGTTCCTTGGTGAACAGCGCCGGCACTTCCTGGACCAGCTGCTTGACCAGGCCGACGACCGAGGTGTCGCCCTCGGTGGGGCGCGGAGTGGGGTTGTCGTTGATCATGGCTGCTTGCCTCCGCTCAGGGTGGGTCGATCCAGCTGGCTGGATGAGGTGCCGGTGTTCAGGTTGCTGTCGCTGCGGGCCGGGTTGATCGCCGCGCCACCGATGGGATCGCCACCACGGGTGGTGGTCGGGGTATGGAGGTCGGGACCCTTGGGAATGTTGTTGGTGTGGATGACGTCGGCACCCGCCGCCGGCTCCACCAGTTCGTTTTCCGCCGCGACCGAGGGGGTGGTCAGTGAGGGCACCGCGTCCGCGCCGCCGACGCGCGAGCTGCTGCCGGTATCCGGCTGGCTGGAGGCCTTGAGAAAGCGCGACAGGCCGAAGCCGATGGCGATGCTGCCGGTCAGGAACAGCGCCGGGTTGTCGCGGGCCAGGGTGCCGGCCTGCTGCAGCAGCTGCTCGGCGTTCTTGCCGCGCAGATCCTCGGCCAGACCGGTCAGGCTCCGGGCCATGTCGCTGACATAGTGCGCCAGGCCCAGGGTGTCCTTGTCTTCCAGTTCGTCGGCCGCCGCCTGGGCGCTCTGGGCAATGGCACCCAGCTGGTCGGCCGCGGTGTCGCGGTAGTGCTCGAAGTGGGCGGCACCTTCCTGCTTGGCGTCTTGCACCGTGTCCTTGGCGACCTCTTTCAGGTCATGCAGATGGGCCTCTGCCGTAGAACCGTCCTTGGTCTGCGAGGGTTGTCCCTGGGCGGGATTGAGGGGCGTCGTCATACGCTGTTACCTGTGTGCAGAACCTTGTCGTGGCCGGCAGAGAGCTCTCGGCGACCGTTCGTGTGCCTTGCCTTTTAGGTGACCGGGCGGAACGAGCAGGGGTTCTTACGCGGCGTCGGTTTGCTGGCAAAGCTGACAAACGGTTTTACCTACACATCTAGCTACAAGCGCAGCGGCCGTGGCGAAAGAGGGCCTCTGGGACGGGCAATGAAACGCAGTCGCAACATAGGCAACCATTCGTCATGCCCATGGTGGCGATATGCAAATTCGATGAACGATTTTTCGTCCGGTGCGGTCGATTTCTGCAGACGTTGATGTTCGCGCCAATGCAAGCGAACCCCTTTTCCTCTTCACGTCCTGACAGGAGATCTCTCATGGCCGTTGCCAATGCCAAGCAAGAACTCAAGACCGTTTCCAGCGTCAAGCAGAAGGCCCATCAGGGCGAAGACGCCACCCTGCAGAACCAGCAGGCCGTCGGCGAAGCCCTGGCCGTGCTGCTCTCCGATGTCTTCGCGCTGTACATCAAGACCAAGAACTACCACTGGCACATGAAGGGCTCGCACTTCCGCGACTACCACCTTCTGCTGGAAGAGCAGGCTACCCAGCTGTACGGCATCACCGACCTGATCGCCGAGCGGGCGCGCAAGATCGGCCAGCCGACCGTGCGCTCCCTAGAGCAGATGGTGCAACTCAAGCGCCTGGCCAGCAGCGATGCCACCGATCTGTCGGCGGATCAGATGCTGACCGAGCTGCATGACGACAACCAGTCGCTGGCGGCCTACATGCGCACCACCCACACCCTGACCGACGACGCCAACGACGTCTCCACCACCAGCCTGCTGGAAGAGTGGATCGACCAGGCCGAAGAGCGTGCCTGGTTCCTGGGTCAGACCGTCGGCAAATAAGCCGCGGTAGCGACCTGAAAGCCCGTCTCCGGACGGGCTTTTTCATGGGCGCTCGCCAGGGGTCTGGGATTCGACTGGTACTGCCGCGGGGTGCAGCCGAATTCCCGGCGAAACACCGCGTGCAGGTACTGCGCCGAGGTGAAGCCGCAGCGCCGGGCGACCTCGGCCAGGCCCGGCGCCTCTTCCTGCAGCGCCACGGCCGCGGCGGCCAGCTTGAAGCCGAGGATCTCGTCGTGGACGCTGCGCCCCAGCTCGCGGCGAAAGGACGTCTCCAGCGCCGAACGGGAGATGCCGACATAGCTGGCCACCTGCTCGGTCTTGATGCCCTGGCAGGCGTACTGGCGGATGAAGTGCAGGGCGCGCATCACCTGGGGATGGCGCACCGGCTGGTGACGACTGGAAGCCTGGACGTTGATCCCCTCCGGCGGAATCAGCACCCGTGGCGCCCCCAGTTCGACGCCGTGCAGCCGCTGGTGCAGCAGGCGCGCCGCCTCGCGGCCGATGGCCTCGGTACCCTGGATCACCGAGGTCAGGGGCACTCGGGTCAGGGTGCGCGCCAGGGGATCGTTGTCGATGCCCACCAGCGCCACCTGTTCCGGCACCGGGATGCCGGCGGTGAGGCAGGCCTGCAGGAGTTGCCGCGCCCGGGCGTCGGTCACGGCGAGGATGCCCACCGGCTTGGGCAGGGCCTCCAGCCAGGCGATCAGCTGTTCCACCGCCGTGTCCCACAGCGGTGCGCTGGTCTCCAGGCCGCGATAGATCTCCACCGGCAGGCCGTCGCGGCGGAGCAGGGCGGCAAAGGCCGTCTCGCGCTCGCCGGCCCAGCGATTGGTGTCGGCGGCGGGCAGGCTGAAGCAGGCGAAGCGGGTCAGCCCGGATTCGATCAGGTGGTCGTAGGCCAGGCGTACCAGGGCGGCGTTGTCGGTGGCCACGTAGGGAATGCCGGGCGGGTAGTCGCCAGGGGTCGCGTAGGAGCCGCCGACGGCAACCACCGGCAGCGCGCTGTGAGCCAGGGCGGCGCTCACCGCCGGGTCGTCGAAGTCGGCGATGATGCCGTCGCCCTGCCAGCGCTCGATGCCCTTGAGCCGGCAGAGGAAATCCTCTTCCAGGAACAGATCCCAGCGCGCCCGGGTGCCGCTCAGGTAGTTGCCGATGCCGGCGAGGATGCCTCGGTCGTAGATCTTGCTGCCGTTGAACAGCAGGGCGACGCGGTGGACGGGCGGCTGGCTGGGCATGGCGGCGTTTCCGGCAGGAGGCGCGGGCGGGGCTCCAGACTACGACCGCCGCCTGCGCGCCTCAAGCGGCAAAATCGCACCTGGCTCTGGTGATTTTCACAATAGGCAGCCCGGGCAGCGGCGCTACCATCGACGCAAACCGGTACGCCGTATCGGGTGCGACAGATAAGAACAAGGACAACGCCATGGCTTATTTCCCCAATGTCGAAAAGGTCTGCTACGCCGGTCCCGACAGCGATTCCCCGCTTGCCTTCCGCCACTACGAAGCCGACCGCCTGGTCATGGGCAAGCCCATGCGCGAGCACCTGCGCATGGCCGTCTGCTACTGGCACACCTTCGTCTGGCCAGGTAGCGATGTCTTTGGTCAGGGCACCTTCCAGCGGCCCTGGCAGGCAGCGGGTTCGCCCCTGGAGCAGGCCCGCGCCAAGGCCGCCGCCGCCTTCGAATTCTTCAGCAAGCTGGGCGTGGACTACTACTGCTTCCACGACACCGACGTCGCCCCGGAAGGCGCCAGCTTCGCCGAGTACCGCGAGAACTTCGCCCGTCTGGTGGACGAGCTGGAGCGCCACCAGAGCGACACCGGCCTCAAGCTCCTGTGGGGCACCGCCAACTGCTTCAGCCACCCGCGCTATGCCGCCGGCGCCGCCAGCAATCCCGATCCGGAAGTCTTCGCCTGCGCCGCCACCCAGGTCTGCACGGCGATGAACGCCACTCACCGCCTGGGCGGCGAGAACTATGTGCTGTGGGGCGGCCGCGAAGGCTACGAGACCCTGCTCAACACCGACCTTGCGCGCGAGCGCGAGCAACTCGGCCGCTTCATGCAGATGGTGGTGGAGCACAAGCACCGCATCGGCTTCCAGGGCGATCTGCTGATCGAGCCCAAGCCCCAGGAACCGACCAAGCACCAGTACGACTATGACGTGGCCACCGTCTTCGGCTTCCTGCAGCAATTCGGGCTGGAGAAGGAGATCAAGGTCAACATCGAGGCCAACCACGCGACCCTGGCCGGGCACAGCTTCCAGCACGAGATCGCCAGCGCCGTGGCCCTCGGCGTATTCGGCAGCATCGACGCCAACCGCGGCGATCCGCAGAACGGCTGGGACACCGACCAGTTCCCCAACAGCGTCGAGGAAATGACCCTAGCGATCTACGAGATCCTCAAGGGCGGCGGCTTCACCCGCGGCGGCTTCAACTTCGACGCCAAGGTGCGCCGCCAGAGCCTGGACGACGTCGACCTGTTCCACGGCCACGTGGCGGCCATGGACACCCTGGCGCTGTCGCTGGAGCGCGCCGCGGCGCTGTTGCAGGACGACCCCCTGGGCAAGTTCAAGGCCGAGCGCTATGCCGGCTGGGACCAGTCCCTCGGTCAGCGCATCCTCGGGGGCCAGCTGAGTCTGGAACAACTGGCCGAGCACACCTTCAGCCAGGGCCTGGTGCCCCAGCCGGTGAGCGGTCGCCAGGAGCTGCTCGAAGGCGTGGTCAACCGTTACCTGTATCGCTAGCGACCGCGAGCGGGTCGGCAGAAAAGCCTGGCTGACCCGCTTGTGCAAGCGCGCTGAATCGTTACACTCAAATCCGTTCTCTCGCTCCACAACAACAATAACCAAGGACGCCACCATGACTTTCAAGACGACCCTGCTCGCCGGTCTGCTCGCCCTGTGCACCACCGGTTTCGCCCAGGCCGACGCCCAGCATCCCAAGATCGGTTTCTCCATCGACGACCTGCGCCTGGAGCGCTGGGCCCGTGACCGCGACTACTTCGTCGCCGCCGCCGAGCAACTCGGCGCCAAGGTCTATGTGCAATCCGCCGACGCCAACGAGCAGCGCCAGCTGTCGCAGATCGAGAACCTGATCTCCCGCGGCGTGGACGCCATCGTCATCGTGCCCTTCAACGCCACGGTGCTGAACAACGTGGTGGCCGAGGCCAAGAAGGCCGGGGTCAAGGTGATCTCCTATGACCGCCTGATCCTCAACGCCGACATCGACGCCTACATCTCCTTCGATAACGAGAAGGTCGGCGAGATGCAGGCCGGTGGCGTGCTCAAGGCCCAGCCCAAGGGCAACTTCTTCCTGCTCGGCGGCGCGCCCACCGACAACAACGCCAAGATCCTCCGTCAGGGCCAGATGAAGGTCCTGCAGCCGGCCATCGACAAGGGCGACGTCAAGATCGTCGGCCAGCAGTGGGTCAAGGAGTGGAACCCGACCGAGGCCCTGGCCATCGTCGAGAACGCCCTGACCGCCAACGACAACAAGATCAACGGCATCGTCGCCTCCAACGACGCCACCGCCGGCGGCGCCATCCAGGCCCTGGCCGCGCAGAAGCTGGCCGGCAAGGTCGCCGTGTCCGGTCAGGACGCCGACCTGGCCGCCATCAAGCGGGTGATCGCCGGGACCCAGACCATGACCGTCTACAAGCCGCTCAAGCTGATCGCCTCCGAGGCGGCCAAGCTGTCGGTGCAACTGGTGCGCAACGAGAAGCCGGGCTTCAACTCCAGCTACGACAACGGCACCAAGAAGGTCGACACCCTGCTGCTCACCCCCACCGAGCTGACCAAGGCCAACGTCGACCTGCTGGTCAAGGACGGCTTCTACACCCAGGCCCAGATCGACGGCAAATAACCACTGGCCACCGGCTGGCCGTCTGACGCCTGGCGTCGGGCGGCCCCTGGGCAAGGAGCGGCCATGGCCGACTATCTGCTGGAAATGCACGGCATCGCCAAGAGCTTTGGCGGGGTGCGGGCGCTGGATGGCATCGATCTCAAGGTGCGTCCGGGCGAATGCGTAGGGCTGTGCGGCGAGAACGGCGCCGGCAAGTCCACCCTGATGAAGGTCCTCTCGGCGGTCTATCCCCACGGCACCTGGGAAGGCGAGATCCGCTGGGACGGGCGACCCCTGGAAGCCCAGTCCATCGCCGAATCCGAGGCGGCCGGCATCGTCATCATCCACCAGGAACTGACCCTGGTGCCCGATCTGTCCGTGGCCGAGAACATCTTCATGGGCCACGAACCGCGCCGCTTCGGCGGGCGGCTAGACTATCCGACCATGCTGCAGCGCTCGGCCGAGCTGATGCGCCGGCTCAAGGTGCCGGACATGAACGTGGCCCTGCCGGTGTCCCAGTACGGCGGCGGCCTGCAGCAACTGGTGGAAATCGCCAAGGCGCTGAACAAGAACGCCCGGCTGCTGATCCTCGACGAACCGACCTCGGCGCTCACCACCTCCGAGATCGCCGTGCTGCTGGACATCATCCGCGACCTCAAGGCGCAGGGCGTCGCCTGCGTCTACATCTCGCACAAGCTCGACGAGGTGGCGGCCATCTGCGACACCATCACGGTGATCCGCGACGGCAAGCACATCGCCACCACGCCCATGGCCGAGATGGACATCGACCGCATCATCACCCAGATGGTCGGCCGCGCCATGACCAACCTCTATCCGCAGATCCCCCATGAGATCGGCGAGGTGATCTTCGAGGCGCGTCACTTCACCTGCCTGGACGTCGACAATCCCCAGCGCAAGCGCGTCGACGACGTCTCCTTCGCCGTGCGCGCCGGCGAGATCCTCGGCATCGCCGGGCTGGTGGGCGCCGGGCGCACCGAACTGGTCTCGGCCATCTTCGGCGCCTACGACGGCCGCTACGAAGGCGAGGTCTGGCTCAATGGCCAGCGCATCGACACCCGCACCCCGCTGAAATCCATTCGCGCCGGCCTCTGCCTGGTCCCGGAGGATCGCAAGCGCCAGGGCATCATTCCCGACCTGGGCGTGGGCTCGAACATCACCCTCACGGTGCTGGACCGATTCGCCCACCTGAGTCGCATCGACAGCGAGGCGGAACTGTCCTGCATCGACACCGAGATCGCCCGGCTGCAACTCAAGACCAGCAGCCCCTTCCTGCCCATCACCGGCCTCTCCGGCGGCAACCAGCAGAAGGCGGTGCTCTCCAAGATGCTGCTGGCGCGGCCCAAGGTGCTGATCCTCGACGAGCCCACCCGCGGCGTCGACGTCGGCGCCAAGTTCGAGATCTACCGACTGATCGGCCTGCTCGCCGCGGAGGGCGTGGCCATCGTCATGGTCTCCTCGGAGCTGGCCGAGGTGCTCGGCGTCTCCGACCGGGTGCTGGTGCTCGGCGAAGGCCGGCTGCGCGGCGATTTCCCCAATGAGAATCTGACCCAGGAGCGGGTACTGGCCGCGGCCCTGGGCACCACCGAACGGGCGGTCGCCCAAGCCCGGGAGCACTTCTGATGCACGCCGTGAAACAGCTGTTCACCCGTTACAAGATGCTCGCCCTGCTGATCGCCGTGGCCCTGATCTGGCTGTTCTTCAGCTGGCAGACCGAAGGCGGCTTCGTCACCCCGCGCAACCTCTCCAACCTGCTGCGGCAGATGTCCATCACCGGCATCCTCGCCTGCGGCATGGTGCTGGTGATCATCGCCGGCGAGATCGACCTCTCGGTGGGCTCGCAACTCGGCCTGCTCGGCGGGGTGGCGGCGATACTCGACGTCACCTACCACGTACCCCTGCCGATCACCCTGCTGGCGGTGGCCGCCGGTGGCCTGCTGATCGGCCTGATCAACGGCTATCTGAGCGCCTATCGCGGGATACCGTCCTTCATCGTCGGTCTTGGCGGCATGCTGGCCTTTCGCGGCGTGCTGCTCGGTCTCACCGGTGGCGTCACCGTCGCCCCGGTGTCGCCGGAACTGGTCTACCTCGGCCAGGGCTATCTGCCGCCGGCCGTGGGCAGTGCCCTGGGCGTGCTGCTGTTCGCCGTGGCCGTGGTGCTCACCTGGCGCCAGCGCAGCAAGCGCAAGACCCTCGGCCTGACCCTCGCGCCGCTGTGGCGCGACGTGCTGCGGGTGGTGGTGATCGGCGTGGTGCTGGCGGCCTTCATCCAGACCCTCAACCGCTATGACGGCATCCCGGTGCCGGTGCTGATCCTGCTGGTGCTGCTCGGGGTGTTCAGCTACATCACCAGCCAGACGGTATTCGGCCGGCGCATCTATGCGGTGGGCAGCAACCTGGAAGCCACGCGGCTGTCGGGCATCAACGTCCAGGCGATCAAGCTCGGCATCTTTGGTCTGATGGGCGTGATGTGCGCCCTGGCCGGTCTGGTCAACACCGCCCGCCTGGCCGCCGGCTCGCCTTCGGCCGGCACCATGGGCGAACTGGACGCCATCGCCGCCTGCTTCATCGGCGGCACCTCCATGCGCGGCGGCTCGGGCACCGTCTACGGCGCCCTGCTCGGCGCCCTGGTGATCGCCAGCCTGGACAACGGCATGTCCATGCTCGACGTGGACAGCTACTGGCAGATGATCGTCAAGGGCGGCATCCTGGTTCTGGCCGTCTGGGTCGACGTCAGCACCCGCACCAGCCGGCGCTGAGCGGGATGACCAGTGGTGGATGAGGCTGCGCCGTCATCCACCCTAAGACAAAGCCTCCATCTCACTCCAAATGACCCCCTCTCCCTCAGGGAGAGGGCCGGGGTGAGGGCACAGCCAACGCCCACTCTTTCCGGCAAGCGCCGTCCGTAGCGTGGAAAACCGCAAAGCGTTTTCCACTGGCTGACTCGGGATCCGAGGTGGATGAGGCTGCGCCGTCATCCACCCTACGGCAAAGCTCCCTCTCACTCCGTATCGCCCCCTCTCCCCCTGGGAGAGGGCTGGGGTGAGGGAGACTCAGCCTGCGCTCAACCCCCAACCCCGCTCAACTCTCGAACCGCTGCACCCGCGGACCGCGCTGGCGCAGGTCGGCGAGGCTTTCCGGGCTCAGGGTGCCGATCGCCCGATCGAGGTCGCGCTGCAGGTCCTTGATTACGGTGGCCAGGGTGGCGGTGCATTCCAGGCTGCACAGGGGAATGGCCTTAGTGACCGTGACCGCGCGGGCGGTGTCGGTGACGGTGAACAGCAGAGTACGATCGGCGCGACGGGGGACCGCCAGGCAGGAGTGCGGACTGAAGGCGGTGATCAGCATGTCGATGGCGTCTTGCATGGGCAGTTCGTCCTTGGCGTGACCGTGAAAGCGTCCGCGTCAGACGCCTTCCGTCCATGAAAGGTTCACTCCAGAGCGCCTGCATTAAGGTGGGGTCATGCCAAGGCATACGGCACGTCGGCTCGCCCGGCTGCAAGCGACTCGCGCCAGGCGCCGCCAGGGCTTTTCCACCCGCCCGCGGCAGCGGCCATTGTGGATAAGCCGTACGCCCCGCCATCCATCCCCGGCCTTTGACGCCCGCGCCGGGCTGCGGCAGAGTGCGCGCCCCTTTGGTGGTGCGGAGTCGGCGATGAATGCGGTGGTGGTGGCGGTAGGACTGATGCTGGTCCTGAGTCTGGCGCGGGTGCACGTGGTGGTGGCGATGATCGCCGGCGCCGTGGCCGGTGGTCTGGTCGGCGGCCTTGGGCTGGAAGGCACCCTGCTGGCCTTCAACGCCGGCCTGGGCAATGGCGCCAAGGTGGCGCTCTCCTATGCGCTGCTGGGCGCCTTCGCCGTGGCCATCAGCCAGTCGGGGCTGGCGCACATGCTGGCCGATCGCGCCCTGGCGCTGATGGAACGCCAGGCGGCCCAGGGCGGACGCTCGCTGCGCTGGGCGCTGCTCGGCCTGCTGCTGGCGGTGTCCATCGCCTCGCAGAACATCCTGCCCATCCACATCGCCTTCATCCCGCTGCTGGTGCCGCCGCTGCTCTATGTGCTGACGCGCCTGGAGCTGGATCGCCGGCGGCTGTCCTGCGTCATGACCTTCGGCCTGATCGCCCCCTACATGTTCCTGCCGGTGGGCTTCGGCAGTCTCTATCTGCACGACATCCTCCTGGCCAGCGTGGCCCGCGCCGGGGTGGACGTCAGCGGCGTGGACCCCAGTCGCGCCATGCTGCTGCCGGCCCTGGGCATGGTGGTCGGCCTGCTGCTCGCGGTCTTCGTCAGCTATCGCCGGCCGCGACAGTACGATCTCAACCTGGTGGCGCGCACCGAGCGGGCCGACCGTCCCTACAATGGCCGCACCCTGCTGGTGGCGCTGATCGCGGTGATCGCCGCCTTTGGCGTGCAGCTCTGGCTGGACTCCATGATCCTCGGTGCCCTGGTCGGCTTCGTGGTCTTTACCGCCACCGGCGTGGTGCGCTGGCGCGAGGCGGACGACCTGTTCAGCGAGGGGGCGAAGATGATGGCGGTGATCGGCTTCATCATGCTCACCGCCGGCGGCTTCGCCGAGGTACTGACCGCCACCGGCCAGATCAAGGACCTGGCCGCCACCGCCGCCGGCCTGATCGGCGACAACCGCGCCCTGGGCGCGCTGCTGCTCCTGCTGCTGGGCATGCTGGTGACCCTGGGCATTGGCTCGTCCTTTTCCAGCGTGCCCATCCTCGCCGCCATCCTCGGCCCGCTGTGTCTGCACCTGGGCTTTTCGCCGCTGGCCATCGTCTGCCTGATCGGCACCGCCGGCGCCCTCGGCGACTCGGGTTCGCCGGCTTCGGATTCCACCCTGGGCCCCACCTCCGGCCTCAACGTGGACGGCCAGCACAGCCATATCTGGGACACCGTGGTGCCGTCCTTCCTGCACTTCAGCCTGCCGATGCTGCTGTTCGGCTGGGCCGCGGTGCTGCTGCTGTAACCGGCGATTGCCGCCCGGGCGCAAAGCTCCAGCCGGGCGGGTCCAAGGCCTACAGCCAAGGAGTCGCCCCATGTCCACCCCCGCCTTCAGTGTCGAACCCCTGACCGCCGCCGACCTGCCGGCCACCACCGAGGTGGTGCGCCTGGCCTTCGCCACCTGGATGGGCGCCGCCGAACCGGGCGAATTCTGGAACGACCGCGACTATGTGCGCAGTCGCTTCGCCGCACCCCACACCGCCTGGTTCAAGGCCCTCGACGGCGCGCGGCTGGTCGGCGCCATCTGCGTCACCCGCTGGGGGCGCCACGGCATCCTCGGCCCGCTGGCGGTGCATCCGGACTACTGGGACGCCAAGGTGGCCAAGGCGCTGATGGGCGCCGCGGTCGCGCAGCTCGATGCTTGGCAGCTGGTGCATGCCGGACTCTTCACCTTTCCCGACAGTCCGCGTCACCTGGGGCTCTACCAGGGCTTCGGCTTCTGGCCGCAGACCCTGACCGCGGTGATGGCGCGGCCGGTGCAGGCGCAGGCCGCGCCGCCGGCGCTGCGCTTTTCCCTGGCGGCCGAACCCGACCGGCTGCTGGCGGCCTGTGTCGACGTGGGTCGGGCCAACGCGCCGGGGCTGGATGTCTCCGCCGAGATGGCCGCGGTTCGCGCGCAGGGGCTCGGCGAGAGTCTGCTGCTGCAGGATGCGCAGGGCCGGGCGGAGGGCTTCGCCGTCTGCCACTTCGGGCCCCACAGCGAGGCGGGTACCGGGGTCTGCTATGTGAAGTGCGCGGCGGTGCTGCCCGGCGCGGGCGCGGAGGCGCGTTTCGCCCGGCTGATCGCCGCCTGCGACGGCCTGGCCCGGGACCACGGTCAGCAGCGACTGCTGGCCGGCGTCAATACCGCTCGCCGGGGCGCCTACCAATGGCTGCTGGCTCAAGGCTTTCGCAGCGAGATCCTGGGCATCACCCTGCACCGGGGCGACGCCCATTACGATCACCCCGAGGTCTGGCTGCTGGACGACTGGCGCTAGGCCTTGGTGCTGTCTTCAGGAGTCTTCTTGCGCGAGCGGCTGCGCGGCTTGGGTGCCGGCGGGGCGACGCTGCTCTGGATGCCGCCGACCTGGGTCAGGTTGTCGTCGGGTTGGTCTTCCAGTTCGCGATTGGCCTGGAACCAGTGCTCGAAATCCTGGCCATGGGGACGACCTTCGCGTTCCCAGATTTCATAGGCGCGCTGGCGGATGCGTTCTTCGAGGGTCATACCGGTAACTCCAAAGGGGCAGGGGAGAGCGGCCGGCAGCGCCGGCGCTCTTCCTGACTAGGCCCGAGGCGACCGGAAAAAGTTTCTCCGAGGCTTGCGGTGAGTCAGGCGCCGTTGCCGCTTGCCGGGCTCTGGCAGGCCGCTTTTGCGGGCAGGACCGTTCGTCGGGCCCTGGCTAGCCCTGCCAGGCGCGGCGGTAGGCGCCTGGCGCCACGCCGTAGGCCTGCTTGAACTGGCGAGTGAGATGGCTCTGGTCGGCAAAGCCCAGCTGCAGGGCTACCTCCAGGGGCGCCCAGCCGGCACGCAGCAGGCCCTGGGCGCGGGTCAGTCGCTGCTGCTTGAGCCAGGCGTGGGGCGGCAGGCCCGTCGCGCGGCGGAACACCCGCAGGAAATGAAAGGGCGACAGCCCTACCGCCTGGGCCAGTTCTTCGAGGCTGGGCGGTTGCTGCAACTGCTGGCCGAGCAATTCACGGGCGCGCTGCACCGCCAGGGGTTCGCGGCCCGGTTCCGCCAGGGCGCCCAGGCGGGCATGGCGGCCGAACAGCAGGAGCAGCGCCTCGCGCCAGGCGGTCTGCTGCTCCAGCGCCTCGGCGCCACCATCGGCCAGCCGATGCAGCTGGCCGAAGGCCGCGCTCACCTGAGGGTCGTGCAGCACGCTGGTGGCGAAGGCCGGGGTGGCGTCCAGCGGGCGTCCCAGCTCGGCGAACACGGGGCCCAGCTGCGCCAGCGTCGGATAGAAGCCGCGGTACTGCCAGCCTTCCTCGACCGCCGTGGCCCCGGTGTGCAACTCGTCCGGATTGATCAGCACCATGCTGCCGGCCGCGGCCAGGTGCTCGGCGCCGCGGTGGCGAAAGCGCTGGGCGCCGCGCTCGATCACGGTGAACACATAGCCTTCGTGCACATGGGGCGCAAAGCGCTGACGGCGATAGCGGGCATACAGCAGCTCGACGCCGCCCAGGCCGCGGGCCGGCCAGAGGCGGGCGTTTTCTTGTTGTCCGTTCATGGCTCTCTCGTGGCCCCGATGGGTTCCACCTTCGGGCTAGAGGAGCCAGCGTAGCAGGTAGAACACGCCCATGCTGAGGATCACCGTGGTCAGCACCCGTCGCGTCCAGAGCATCAGCCCCACCGCGGTCAGGGCCGCCAGCGGGTAGGGATCGACCAGGGTCGCGGCAAGCGACGTTTCGCCGGAGAACAGGATGGGGCCGCAGATGGCGGTGAGCATCCCGGGCACGGCGAATTCCAGGAAGGTGCGCAGGTTGCGGCCCAGGCGCAGCGGCAGGCGCGGTTCGAGAAAAAGATAGCGATTGCAGAAGACCAGGGCGGCCATGCCGAGCACGGTGGCGAGGATCATGGCAGGCGCTCCCGCAGGCGGCGGACCAGAAAGCCCACGCTCATCCCCGCCAGGCCGCCCAGCACCAGGGCGCCCTGCCAGTGCAGGTGATGCAGCCACACCGACACCAGCAGCGCGGTGAGCACGCAGGCCACGGTGGCCAGGTCGCGCACCAGGGGCACCACCAGGGCGATGAAGGTGGCGGCGATGGAGAAGTCCAGGCCCAGGGCACCCAGGTTGGGCAGCACCCGCCCCAGCAGCAGCCCGGCCAGGGTGAAGAGATTCCACAGCAGATAGAAACTCAGGCCCATGCCCAGGGCGCGCCAGCGGTCGAAGCTGGCCGGTTGCTCGGCATGGTTCAGGGCGAAGAATTCGTCGGTGAGCAGGAAGCCGAAGCCCAGCCGCCAGGGCAGCGGCTGGGGCGCCAGGACGCGTCTCAGGTGCAGGCCATAGAGCAGGTGCTGGGAGGTCAGCAGCAGGGTGGTCAGCAGGATGGCGGCGAGGCCCGCGCCGGCCTTGAGCATGCCCAGAGCCACCAGTTGCGCCGCCCCGGCGAACACCAGCAGGGAAAAGGCCTGGCCTTCCAGCACGCTGAGTCCGGTCTCGATGGCCAGGGCGCCGACCAGGAGGCCCCAGGGCGCGCAGGCCAGCGACAGCGGCATGATCTGCCAGGCGCCCTGGAGGAAGGCGCGGCGGCGGGAAGCGGTCATCGGCACGGCTCCGGAGGGCAGGGGATACCCAGGGTGCCGCGCCGCGTCGCCGCCGTCTTGAACGTTCTTGCGCTGGGGCGCCTTCAGCCTTCCAGCAGGGCGAACAGTTCCAGGTACTGCCGGGTCAGCTTGTGGCCCGGGTCCAGGTGGATCAGCGGGCGATGCTGCTGGTGGGATTCGCGCATCTTCACCGAAGACATCAGCGGCGCCGCCAGCACCGGCAGGTCACGCGCCTGGAGTTCCTCGATCAGCTGCCGCGGGGTGCTGGCCTGGGCGTGGTACTGGTTGATGACGATGCCCTCGACGGCGAGCTTTTCGTTGTAGTCCTCGCGGATCTCCTCCAGCTCCTCGATCAGGTCGTAGAGCGCCTGCTGGGCGAAGACATCGCAGTCGAAGGGGATCAGGCAACGATCGGTGGCGATCAGCGCCGAGATGCTGTAGAAATTCAGCGCCGGCGGGGTGTCCAGGTAGATGCGGTCATAGTCTTCGCCAAGCTTGTCGAGGTACTTGGCGAGCTTCTGGATCTTGTACTTGGATTCGAGCTTGAACTGCAGCTCGGTCAGCTCGCCCGAGGCGGCGATCAGATCCAGATTCGGCCAGGCGGTGGCGTGGATGTTGGCCTGGGCCTTCTTGCCGCCGCTCAGGGTCTGCTTGAAGAAATCGGCGATGCCGTGGGGCAGGTCGTCGCCCACCTCGCCGGTGAGGTACTGGCTGGAGTTGGCCTGGGGATCGAGGTCCACCAGCAGGGTGCGATAGCCCTCGTGGGCGCTGATGGCCGCCAGGTTGCAGGCGATGCTGGACTTGCCGACACCGCCCTTCTTGTTGAAGACCACGCGGCGCAGGGCATGACCGGAGGGAGAGCTGTGTGCGTTCATTGAGTCGTCCCGACAGTGAGAGGAGCCTGGGTGCAAAGGTGTGGCTGTGGCGTTTCGCTTATACCGAAAGGCCAGGCGCGGACGATGACGAATTTATGGCCGTTGCATGACATTCGTATGACGAGCCTAGCGCAGCGGTGGAACCTAGGCGTCTGCCCGGGCTTCGAACTCGGCAAGCTCCCGTCGAGAATGCGCCATGACCCTCTGCCGACTCCCCGCCTTGCTGCTGCTCGCCTGCGCTCCGCTGGCCCAGGCCGCCAACGACACCCAATCGCCGGTCCCGGTGCCGGGTGCCCCCGCCCAGACCGATACCCGGGTGCTCGAAGCCGGCGCCGATGTCCTGCAGCGCAAGCCGCCCATCGCCGCCCTCAACACCTACCTGGACGGCTTCCACTTCTACAACGGCCATCCCCACAGCCAGATGGAGGCCCATCACTATTGCAGCGTCTTGGGCGAAGAGATGTTCCAGTGCGTGATCTACGACGGCAACGTCGCCGATGCCAAGCTGATGGGCGTCGAGTACATCATTAGCGAACGGCTGTTCAAGACTCTGCCCGAGGCCGAGAAGGCGCTCTGGCACAGCCATGTGCACGAGGTGAAGTCGGGCCAGCTGGTCGCGCCCGGCGTACCCCAGGTGGCCGAACACCGGCTGATGGACAAGCTGGTGCATACCTACGGCAAGACCTGGCATACCTGGCATACCGATCAGGATCTGGAGCTGCCCCTGGGCGTGCCTCAGCTGATGATGGGCTTCACCGCCGACGGCCAGCTCGATCCCAAGCTGCTCGCCGAGCGTGATCGCCGCCTGGGTATCTCGTCCAGCGAGACCAGGGCCGCCCGTGCCGACCTGCCGACCCCCGCGGTCGCCCCCGGCGCCAATGCCTGGCAGCAGGGCCAGGTCATCCAGCTGCAGGACCCCACCGGCCAGTTGCACAAGCACGACGGCGAGCACACCGAAAAGGGCGTCAATACCAGTTCGAGCAAGCCCTGAGGCCTGCCATCAAGGCGCGCCCGCCAGACTTCGCTCGGACCCACGCGCCGCCGTCCCGCAGGCGTGGCAGAAATGCGCGAAGGCGCTCTTGCGCGTCTGGCAGGCGCCGCAGTGGTCATGCAGGCCGATGCCGCAATGGGGGCAGAAGTCGATCCCCGGGTCCTTGAGGTCCACCGGTCGCTCGCAGCCCGGGCAGACGCCCTTGGCCAGCCGCGCCAGGGCGGTGTCGTAGTGCAGCTCTTCGCGTCTGACGGTGTCCGGCTGGGCTTCCTTGAGCGCCAGGCGGGCGCGATAGTCCTGCAGGGCGCGGATGGCGTAGCGCCCGCCCAGGACCGTCAGCAGGATGCCCACCAGATAGCGCACATAGCCGCCATAGCTGGGCAGATAGGGCACCAGCTCGACGAAGAAGGCGAACAGCGCGAAGAAGATGAAGCCCCAGACGAAGGGCCACCAGGTGCTCTTGCGCTGGCGGACGAACAGCCAGGCAGCAACGGCGAGCAGGGGAAGCGTCAGCGCCAGGCGATAGAGAAAGACCCGCAGTTCGGCCTGCTGGCGGGCGTCGAGCCAGGCCTGCTGGGCCGCGTCGCTCAGCTCGACCAGGCTACGCGCGGCGGCGGCCGCGTGCTGCTCGGCATCCAGTAGCGCCTGCTCCTGGCGTTCGACCTCCTGCTCGGCGGCGCGCTCGCCGGCCTTGAGCGCGTCCAGGGCGCGGCTGCGGGCGATCAGCTCGGCGTCCTGCTCGGGGCGCTGGGTGGTCTGGCGGGTCGCCAGCCAGTTGTCGAAGGTCTCGCGATTGGCCGTGTAGCTACGCGCGGCGGCGGCCTGCTGCAGCTGGGCCTGGTCGAGGGCGTCCTGGGCCGCGCGCCGGGCCTGGTTCGCCTGGCGCTGGTCCGCTCGCGCCGTGGCGGTGGCTGCCGGATCCATGAAGTCTTCCAGACCCTGCTGGCGCTCCACCTGGGGCAGATCGCCGACCAGGGTGCCGCCCAGGCCGATGAGAAAGCCGGCGAACACCAGCGCCAGCAGCCAGAGGCCGCGGTTGAACCACTTTTCCGAGAGTCGCAGCGATTTGCCCATGGGTCCCTCCAGGTCGAAAGAAGGCACAGCTTAGCCGCTCCCCGGGTGCCCCGCTCAGGCCAGCTTGATCGCCACCACCCCGGCGACGATGGCCAGGCCGGCGCAGACGCGCCCCAGCGGCAGACTCTCGTGCAGCCAGAAGACCCCGATCAGCAGGGCGAACAGCACGCTGGTCTCGCGCAGCGCCGAGACCAGGCCGATGGGCGCCTGGGTGGTGGCGACGATCACCAGACTGTAGGCCAGCATCGACATGACCCCGCCAGCCAGCCCGGCGCGCCAGTGCGGACCGAGTCCGGCGAAGGCCGAGCCGCCGCGACTCAGGCGCAGCACCAGCGCGGCCACCACGCCGTTCACCGCGAACAGCCAGAGGGCATAGGCCACCGCATCACCGCTGGCGCGCGCACCCAGGGCATCGGCCAGGGTGTAGGCGGCGATGAAGCTGCCGGTGGTGAAGGCGCAGACCAGCAACGCCAGGCTGGGCGGCGTGCCGCGCCGGGCCCCGAGCAGCGCCATCAGGGCGAGACCGGTCACCAGCAGGCCGAGACCGAGCAGGGCGGGCGGCGACAGCACTTCGCCGAGGGCGAGAAAAGCCACTCCGCTGACCAGCAGCGGGGCGCTGCCGCGGGAGAGCGGATAGACCTGGCCCAGGTCGCCATAGCGATAGGCGCGGGCAAGAAAGGCGTTGTAGCCGATGTGCAGCAGGGCGGAGAGGGCGATCCAGGGCCAGGCCGCGGCCGCGGGCAGGGCCACGAAGGGCAGGGTCAGCAGGGCGGCGACGCCGGCGCCGATCTGGATCAGGCTGGCGGTGAGAAAGCGATCGAGGCCGATCTTGAGCAGGGCGTTCCAGCCGGCGTGCAGCAGGGCGGCGAGCAGTACCAGGGCGAACAGGGGCGTGGTCACGAGGCCTCCGGCCAGGCGGGTCCATCAGTCTAGCCCAGGGCGCCTTCCGGAGCGTCGCCCATGGCGTCGGGGCGCGTCACGTCGCACACTGATGGCCGTCTTTTTTCGCTCAGCCAGGATGGCTGCCATGCACACCTCTTCCCCCCTTCCACCCGCCGCTCTGCCGGTCGCGCCGCGCCACGGCGCGGTCGGCCTGGCGCTGGTCGCCGGCCTGTCGCTGCTGGCCGGCATGACAGATGCCATCGGCTTTCTCGCCACCGGCGATTTCGTCTCCTTCATGAGCGGTAATACCACCCGTCTAGCAGCCGAGGTGGCGGCAGGCCGCTGGGCTGCGGCGGGGCACCTGGCGCTGGCCATCGGCACCTTCGTGCTGGGCAATGCCGGCGGCGTGCTGCTGCAACGGCTGACCCGCCAGCGCGCCTGCCTGCTGCTCGGCCTGCTGGCCCTGCTGTTGGCGCTGGCGGCCAGTCTGCCCCTGGGCCCGCTGGCGCTGCTGACCGGAGTGTTCGCCATGGGCATGGTCAATGTGGTGGTGGAGCAGGTCTATGGCCTGCCCATCGGCCTCACCTACGTCACCGGCGCCCTGTCGCGCTTCGGGCGCGGTCTGGGTCACTGGCTGCTGGGCGAGCGGCGACGCGGCTGGCGCATCCAGCTGGTGCCCTGGCTGGGCATGCTGCTCGGCGGAGTGCTCGGCGCTGCGCTGGAAGCGGGACTGGGCCTGGCGGCCTGGTACGCCAGCGCGGCCCTGGCCGCGACCCTGGCGGTGATCTTTCGCCTGATCCCGCGGGCCTGGCAACTGGGCTATCTGGCGTCATGAGCGCCGCGACCGAGACCCTGGGGGTCAGCGCCCGCGATCCCGAACTGGGCCAGGCCAAGGTTCGGCTGGCCTTCATCCTGCCGGCCTCGACCTACATCATTGGCGCCTGGGCCTGGGGGCTGTTCGACACCGCCATCCTGCTGGCCAACCTGCTCTGCTACGCCCTGTTCGCCGTGGCGGCCATCGGCCTGTTCGTCGAGGTCCGGCGGCGGCCGGGGGTCAAGCCCTGGCGACGGCTGCTGGCCATGAGCCTGGACTTCAGCGCCATCACCTTTTCCTCCATCACCAGCGGCGAGGCCCTGCTGCCGCTGTTCGGCGTGCTGCTCTGGGTCACGGTGGGCAATGGCCTGCGCTATGGACGTGGCTACCTGCTGCTGGCCACCGGACTGTCGCTGACCGCTCTCGCCGCCATCATTGCCGGGATGCCCTTCCTGCAGCGCTATCCGACGGTGGCCCTGATGATGCTGATGACCGCGCTGCTGGTGCCCGGCTACGTGCATTTCCTGCTGACCCGCATCCAGGATTCGCTGCGCGAGACCCAGGCGGCCAACCTGGCCAAGGCGCGCTTCCTGGCGCAGGCCAGCCATGACCTGCGCCAGCCGATCCATTCCATCGGCCTGTTCACCGCCTGCCTGCGCGACGGCCAGCTGAGCGCCGATCAGGGCCGGCTGGTCGACAACATCGACCGCTCCCTGCTCGGCGTCGAGCAGCTGTTCCGCTCGCTGCTGGACATCTACACCCTCGATCAGCAGCAGGTCAGTCCGCGGCGCACGGTGGTGGACCTGGATACCCTGTTCGGCGACCTGGTGCGGCAGAATGCCGAGGCGGCGCGCTGGGCCGGGGTGGAGATCCGCTGGCGCGCCTGTGGGCTGCAGGTCTACAGCGACCCGGCGCTGCTGCTCACCTCGCTGCAGAATCTGCTGTCCAACGCCCTCAAGTACGCCCCGGGCAAACCTCTGCTGCTGGCGGTGCGCCGGCGCCAGGGCCAGCTCGCCCTGGTTGTCTACGACCAGGGACCGGGCATCGCCGCCGAGCACCTGCCGCACCTGTGCGAGGAGTTCTACCGGGTACGGGAGACGCGCGATCGCGACATCGAAGGCGTCGGCCTGGGGCTGTCCATCGTGCAGCGCATCGCCACCCTGCTCGATCTGCAGCTGACCATCCGTTCGCGCCCCGGCCGCGGTACCGCGGTCAGGCTCCAGGGCCTGCCGCTGGCCACCTTGCCGCTGGAAGCGCGGCCACGGCCGGTGAACGGCCCCCAGCACCTGCTCGCCGGCTGGCGGGTGCTGCTCATCGAAGACGATGCCAACGTGCTGCTGGCCACCGCGACCCTGCTGCGCAGCTGGGGTTGCGAGGTCACCACCGCCACCAGCATCCCCGCCGGTGCCGTGAATTGCGACCTGGTGATCACCGATTTCGATCTGGATCGCAGCGCCTCGGGCGCCGACTGCATCGCCTATCTCAATCGGCTGCAGGGCCGGCGCATCCCGGCCATCGTGGTGACCGGGCACGACATTCCGCAGGTCCAGCAGGCGCTGGGCGACGCCGAGATCCCGGTGCTGGCCAAGCCGGTGCGACCGGCGGAATTGCGCGCCCTGCTGCTGGCCTTTCGCGTCGCGGCTAGCTGAGCGAGCGCTGGGCGCCGAGGCCGGCCTTGGCGCCAAAGGCGGCCGCCGCCGCGCGGGTGCCGACGCCCAGGGTGCGCAGCAGCGCGGAAACATGGATGCGCACGGTAAAGGGCGAGATGGCCAGGATCCGGGCGATCTCCTTGTTGCTCAGGCCCTGAGTGATCAGGCCGAGGACCTCCAGCTGCCGCGGCGTCAGCGCCTGCAGCCGGTGGTCGGGCGCCAGACTGGCCGGAGCCAGATTCGGCATGGCATAGCGCACCACTGGTTGCCCGGCGAGGCAGTCGGCGATCGCCTCGGCCATGGCCGCTGGCGGCAGCGCCTTGCCGATGAAGCCATCCACGCCCGCCGCCAGGATATGCTCGATCACCGTGGCGTCTTCCAGCATCGAGACCACGATCAGGGTGCTGCGCTTGAATTCCTGGCGCAGGGCGCGCAGCGAAAAGCTCAGGTCCTGGCCAGGATAGAGCAGGTCCAGCAGGAGCCCGCTGGGCGGCTCGCCCTGGCGTGCCAGTTCCAGGACCTGTTGCAGGCTGTCGGCCTGCTCCACCTGCGCCTGCGGCTGCAGTTGGCGCAGGATGCGCACCAGGCCTTCACGAAACAGCGGATGGTCGTCGGCGACGATGAAACGTTGCATCTCTGGCTATCCTGGGGGCCCTGGACACCGGGCGCTACGCCGGGGTGGCCCAAAATGTCTAGTCTAGCGCAGGCCCCAAGGGTGGACCACTTGGTAAAACGCTTGGGCTGCCGCAGCGCTCAGCCGTCTTGCGCCAGGCCACGCGGCGCGGCCAGCGGCTCCGACAGGTCCTGCACGGCACCTGCGCCCAACTGCCGCCGCATCAGCCACTCGAAGGCGCCGGTCAGCAGCAGCGCCGCACAGGCCAGGCCGAATGCCAGGCCCCACCAGACGCCATGGGGGCCGATACCCAAGCGGACGCCCAGCAGCCAGGCGCCACTGGCGCCGATCAGGCAGTAGCAGAGCAAGCCGCCGTAGAAACCCAGGCGCGCCTGGCGGATGCCGCGCAGTGCCCCCTGGGCGATGCTCTGGGTGCCATCGAAGATGACGAACACCGCCGCGATCAGCACCAGCTGCCGCGCCAGCTCACTGACCGGGCTGTGGCCATCCGGCAGAAACAACCCCACCAGCCAGGTGGGAAAGCTCCAGAACAGCAGGGCGATGCCCAGCATCACCAGCGCGCCGCCGCCGATGGCCAGCCGCCCCACCAGCAGGGCCTCGCGCGGCCGCCCGGCGCCCTGGTGCTGGCCGATACGGATGCTGGTGGCGTAGGAGAGGCCGGCTGGCAACATGAACACCAGATACACCAGCTGATTGGCGATCTGATGGGCCGCCAGGGCGGTGGCGCCGAGGGCGCCCATGCACAGCGCCGCGGAGAGGAACAGGCAGGCTTCCACCGCATAGGTACCGCTGATCGCCAGGCCCTGGCCGAGGGTGTCGGCGAGGGCACGACGATCCGGGCGGCGCAGATAGCGGCGCAGGGGATAGGCGGCATAGGCCGGATGGCGGGCGATATACAGCGCCAGGCCCAGGGCCGCGCCATTCATCACCACCGCGGTCACCGCGCCGATGCCTGGCAGCCCGGGTTGCGGCAGGCCGCCCCAGCCGTGCAGCAGCGCCAGGTTGAACAGGGCGTTGAGCAGCGCCGCCCCCAGCACGATGGTCAACACCGGTCCGGGTCTTTCCAGGGCGCTGGTGAAACCCCGCAGCGTCATGAACAGCAGATGGCCGGGCAGGGCGAAGGCCAGGCAGCGCAGGAATACCCCGGCCGCCTGGCGACTCTCTTCCGGCTGGCCGGCCAGGGCCAGCAATGGCTCGATATGCCACAGCAGGGTGCCGGCCAGCAGTGCCAGCACCGCGGCGATCCAGATCCCGGCCGCCGTCACCGCTGCCACGCCCTCGGTATCGCCCGCGCCCCGGCGCAAGGCCGCCAGGTTGGCCACCGCGGTGATCACCCCCACGCAGATCACCGAGACGAAGGAATAGACCGCCGCCCCCAGGCCCCCGCCGGCCAGGGCGGCCGGGCCCAGGCGGCCCATCATCAGGGTGTCGGTGAAGACCATGGCCACATAGGCCAGCTGCGCACCGATCAGGGGCAGGGCGAGGCGCAACAGCGCGAGCAACTCGTGACGCGGCAGAGACATGGGTGGATCTCGCTGAGCAGGGCCGACTTTGACAAGAACTCATTGTTGGATGCGGTCGCGCCTTCCACAATCGGAAAATAGCCATGCCATCCATGAGTCAGAGTCATGTCCGACGTCCCCTCGCGGCTGCCGCCGCTGTATGCCCTGCGCGCCTTCGAGGCCGCCGCTCGCCATGGCTCCTTTACCCGCGCGGCTCAGGAGTTGTCGCTGACCCAGAGTGCGGTCAGTCGCCATGTGCGGACGCTGGAAGAGACCTTTGGCTGCCGCCTGTTCGAGCGCGCCGGCCGTCAGCTGGCGCTGACCGAGCCCGGCAAGCTGCTCCTGCCGGGGCTGAGCGAGGGCTTCGAGGCGTTGGCGCGGGCCTGTGGCAATCTCGCCGTGGCCGAGGGCACCCTGAGACTCAAGGCGCCCACCACCCTGTCGCTGCGCTGGCTGCTGGCGCGGCTGGCGCGCTTTCGCCAGCTCAGTCCGCAACTGGACATCCAGCTCACCAGCGTCTGGATGGCCAGCGACCGGGTCGACTTCGTCCACGAGCCCTTCGATTGCGCGGTGCTGCTCGGTGATGGCCGCTTCCCGGCGGACTGGGAGGTGGTGCCGCTGTTCGAGGAGTGGCTGGTGCCGGTCTGCTCGCCGGCCGCCGCGCGTGAAGGCGTCTGGGACCCGGCGCGCCTGCAGCGGGAAGAGCTGCTGCATCCCACCTTCGACCGCCGCGACTGGCGCCGCTGGCTGCAGGCCATGGGCCTGACCCAGGCGGTGCCCCTGACGGGTGGCCAGGTGTTCGACACCCTGGAGCTGGGCATGGCCGCTGCCGCGCGGGGCTACGGGGTGTCCATCGGCGATCTGGTGATGCTGGCCGAAGACGTGGCGGCCGGACTCATCGCCTTGCCCTGGCCCGAGGCGGTGGCCAGCGGCGATGCCTATTACCTGGTCTGGCCGCGCAATCGCCGGGGGCAGGCGCGCTTTCGCCAGCTGGCTGACTTCTTGCAGCGCGAAGTGGCGTCCCAGAGCCTTCCGGAGGTCATTCGCCATAAATAAGGCGCCAGACTGCTGTCATTGGCTTTAGTTCATCGTACCTCTGCCGATAAGATAACAGTTAACCCCTAAGAAGACCGCCCTAGAGCGGTCGGTCGCCTGATATAGCCCTTGCCCTCAAATTCGTACTGCCCTACAGGGATGTAGGCGCTTTGGAGCCCCCTATGGTCATTTCCCCGCGTCGTAGTATCGCCCGACAACTTGCCTTGGCCCTCAGTCTGGTACTGATTGTCGTGATCGCCGGCAGCTGTCTGTTCGCCCTCCATGCCCTGAGCGTGTCCATCGAAGGCACCCAGCGCAAGCACCTGGGCAGCGAGGCCCGACTGCTCTCCGATCAGCAGCAGACCTTTCTCAGCACCCTGAAGATCAGCACCCAGCGCCTGGCCAACCTGTTCGAGCGCCGCTTCGATGGCGGCCTGAGCCTGGCCGGCGAGCGACTGCCCCTGGGCAGCGCCACGGCCCCCGCGCTGCTGTTCGCCGGTCAGGCGCTGAACAGCGACTTCAGCCAGGTCGACGACTTCACCCGGCTGACCGGTGGCGTCGCTACCATCTTCGTGCGCGATGGCGACGACTTCACCCGTATCACCACCTCGCTGAAGAAGCAGGACGGCAGCCGCGCCATCGGTACCCAGCTCGATCGCAAGCACCCGGCCTATGCCGGTCTGCTGCAGGGCCAGAACTACGTCGGGCGCGCCCAGTTGTTCGGGCGCTCCTACATGACCCAGTACACCCCGGTCCGCGACGGCGCCGGCAAGGTCATCGCCGTGCTCTTCGTCGGCTTCGACTACACCGACGCCCAGGCCCAGCAAATGGCCCAGCTGACCCAGCTGCGCATCGGCGAGACCGGCTCCTTGGCCCTGCTCGACGAGCAGGGCAACTGGCTGGTGCCGCCGGCCAATGCCAAGCAGGCCAACGAGCTCCTCGCCGCCCTCAAGAACGATCCCAAGCAGCACGAACACACCTGGCAGGACGGCAACGAGGACTTCCTCAGCGTCAGCGCGCCGGTCGCCGGCGAAGGCTGGACCGTGGTCGCCACCCTGCCCAAGGCCGAGCTGGACGCGCCGGTGCACGCCGTGGGCCTGCGCCTGGCCATCGGCAGCCTGATCGCCCTGGTGCTGGCGGTACTCGCCTCGGTCGTCCTGCTGCGCCACAAGCTGAAGCCGCTGGGCCAGCTGGTGGAGCGGGCCCAGGCCCTGGGTCGCGGTCAACTCAGCGTGCGGGTCGAGGCGCGCAGCCACGACGAGATCGGCGAACTCGCCCGGAGCTTCAACCAGATGGCCGATGCCCTGGCCTCCACCGTCGAGCAGGTCCGTGGCTCTTCGCGCGCGGTCACCGAGCGGTCCCAGCAACTGAGCCAGCTCTCCGACCAGACCCTGAGACGCTCCGCCGAGCAGTCCAGCCAGATCGACAGCATGGCCAGCGCCGTGGAGGAATTCAGCGCCACCGCCCAGAACATCGCCGACGGCATGCAGCGCACCGAGCGTCTGGTGCAGGAAAACGCCCAGCAGACCCGCACCGGTACCCAGGCCATGCAGGGCGCCTCGGGCGCCCTGGAGCAGATCGCCGATTCCCTGGCCAGCACCGCGGAACTCATCAAGGGCCTGGACGGCCGCTCCCAGCAGATTGGCGGCATCATCGGCGTCATCAGCGGGATCGCCGAGCAGACCAACCTGCTGGCGCTCAACGCCGCCATCGAAGCCGCGCGGGCCGGTGAGCAGGGCCGCGGCTTCGCCGTGGTCGCCGACGAAGTCCGGCAGCTGGCCGGTCGCACCAGCGAAGCGACCCGCGAGATCTCGCAGATGATCGGCGCGGTGCAGGGCGAGACCCAGCGCGCCATGGGCGCCATCGACGAAGGCAATCGCCTCATGGAGCAGGGCCTGGCGCGTAACGCCGACGTGGCCCAGGCGCTGCGCAGCATCGACCAGCAGGTCGCCGAGGCGGTGGAGCAATTCTCCGGCATCGCCCAGGCCACCGCCGAGCAGAGCACCACCGCCACCGCCCTGAGTCGCAACATCCAGGCGATCGCCGTGGACAACGCCGCTCAGCGCGATGCCGCCGAGGTGCTGGCCGGTACGGCGGGCGAGCTGCGTCATCTGGCGGAAGACCTGAGCGCCGAAGTAGGGCGCTTCAGCTGACCGGACCTTTCCGGCAGCAGCGAAAGGGAGGCTCAGGCCTCCCTTTTTCATTCCTGCGCACCTTGGCCCTTGCCTGGCCGCAATACTCTGACTACTGTATGCAAATACAGTATAAGCGGAGGGGTGTCATGGGCGTATCCAACGAGGCGGTGCAGGCCGTCGAACGCATGCTGACCACGCTGCGGGCGGAGCGGGACGACTATCGGGAGCTGGCCCACCAGTGGCGGGCCATGTGCTTCGAGCTGGCGCAGGAAAACCAGGCGTTGCGCGATCGCCTGCAGGAGCCGCCACGCCACTACGGCCCGCCTGCCGGCGCCTAGTGACTCGCCCGATACTGCAGGGCTTCCGCCATCTGCGGTCGCTGGATCTCGTCCTCGCCGGCGAGATCGGCCAGGGTACGGGCCACCTTGACCACCCGGTGCAGGGCGCGCAGGGACAGATTCAGGCGTTCCCCCGCACCTTCCAGCCAGCGCTGATCGGCCTCGCCAAGGGCACAGACCTGGTGCAGCTGATCGAGACCGAGCAGGGCGTTGGGGCGACCCTGGCGCGCCAGCTGGAGGGCGCGGGCGTCGGCCACCTGGCGTGCGGCCTCCGCCGTGGTGAGTTCGCTGACCACTGAAGCGCCCAGGCGCAGGTGCTCGCGGGCCACGGTCAGGTGCAGGTCGATACGGTCCAGCAACGGACCGGAGAGCTTGCCGCGATAGCGCTGGATCTGCTCCGGGCTGCAGCGACAGCGGCCGCTGGGATCGCCCAGATAGCCGCAGGGGCAGGGATTCATCGCCGCCACCAGCTGGAAGCGCGCCGGAAAGCGCACCCGCTCCCGCGCCCGGGCGATGACGATCTCGCCACTCTCCAGGGGCTCGCGCAGCACCTCCAGCACCTTGCGATCGAATTCCGGCAACTCGTCGAGAAACAGCACCCCGCGGTGGGCCAGGGTGATCTCGCCGGGACCGGGACGGCTGCCACCGCCCACCAGCGCCGGACCGGACGCCGAATGATGCGGCTGGCGAAAGGGTCGCTGCGGCCAGTGTTCAAGCGGCTCGGGGCCGGCCACCGAATGGATGGCGGCCACCTGCAGCGCCTCTTCTTCGTCCAGGGGCGGCAGCAGTCCCGGCAGGCGACTGGCGAGCAGCGTCTTGCCGGTTCCCGGTGGGCCGGCCAGCAGCAGGTTGTGGGCACCGGCCGCGGCCACCACCAGGGCGCGCTTGGCCGCGTGCTGGCCCTGGACCTCGGCGAGATCGGGATAGGGCAGCGGGGTGCGCAGCAGGCCACTGGGCTGATAGGGCGCCAGTACGGCCTGGCCACTCAGGTGACCGGCGAATTCCAGCAGGTGATCGACCGCCAGCACTCTGAGGCCACTGGCCAGGCAGGCTTCCTCGGCATTGGCGCGGGGCACCACCAGGATCCGCCCGGCGGCCCGGGCCGCCAGCGCTGCGGGCAGCACGCCGCGCACCGCCCGCACCGCGCCCGACAGGGCCAGTTCACCCAGGCACTCGTAGCCGTCGAGGCCCTGCGCCGGCAGCTGCCCGCTGGCGGCGAGGATGCCGACGGCCAGGGCCAGATCGAAACGCCCGCCGTCCTTGGGCAGGTCGGCGGGCGCGAGATTGAGGGTGATGCGGCGACTGGGGAATTCGAAGCCGGCGTTGAGGATGGCGCTGCGCACCCGATCCTTGGCTTCGCGAACGGCGGTTTCCGGCAGCCCGACCAGGGTGAGGGCGGGCAGGCCGTTGGCCAGGTGCGCCTCGACGACCACCGGCGGCGCTTCCACGCCCACCTGGGCGCGGGTATGAACGAGGGCAAGCGACATGATCTCTCCTTGATCGTGATTCGCCAGACTCAGGGCTGCACCATCCTGGCGCGCCCTTGGGGATCAGTCGGCGGGCGCGACGTCCGTGGCCGGGGTAACCGGCGGCTTGACCTCGGCGGTTTGCGGCTTTTCCAGCTCGGTGAGGCGCGCTTCGAGGGCTTCCAGGCGCGCACGGGTGCGGGCCAGCACGGCCATCTGGGCATCGAATTCGTCGCGGCTGACCACATCGAGCTTGCTCAGGGCGCCTTGCAGCAGTGCCTTGAACTGGCTTTCGATCTCGGCCTTGGGCAGCGGCGAGTCCTGACCGAACAGCCGGCTGGCCTGCTGAGTCAGGGAATCGAACAGCGAACGGGTCGTGGACATGGTTATCCCCTGCAATGGATCAAAGCTCGAGTGTAGCACAGCGGGCTTCCGGCCCTCCGGCAGCGGCCTTGCACCGCTTTGGTGCCAACCCCGGCCCAGAGCTGTTCGCTGTTGGTGCAAAGTCCTGCCCGCAGGGCCAGGTCCTGCCCCTTCAGGAGGCGCGCCAGCCGGGCTGGCGCTCGAAATCCGTACGCCTTCACAAACCTGGCAAGCTTTCTGCTACTGCCGATGCAGAGACGGGCGTCAGAGGGCGCCTGGGGTGGAGGCGCGCTCTGGCCGCTTCTGCCGTGACCGCGGCGATTACCACGCCAACGGTTAAACAGACGGTCACTGCGCTAGACTTGGACCGGGGTTTGTTTTCCTGGGGCCAGTCAACTCAATCGGGAGAAGTTCATGAAACTAGTCACCGCCATCATCAAGCCGTTCAAGCTCGACGACGTGCGTGAGTCGCTGTCCGAGATCGGTGTGCAAGGCATCACCGTTACCGAGGTCAAGGGCTTCGGCCGTCAGAAGGGCCATACCGAGCTCTATCGCGGCGCCGAATACGTCGTCGACTTCCTGCCCAAGGTCAAGATCGACGTCGCCATCGCCGACGATCAGCTCGACCGCGTCATCGAGGCCATCACCAAGGCCGCCAACACCGGCAAGATCGGTGACGGCAAGATCTTCGTGGTGAATCTCGAGCAGGCCATCCGCATCCGCACCGGCGAAACCGACACAGACGCCATCTGACGCCTTAACCGACCGCCCAACCCCACACGAGCCCCAGGAGAAACAACGATGACTCTGCGCACCTACGCAGGGCTAGGAGCCCTCATGTCTTTCGTAGCGCTGCCGGGCCTGGCCATGGCCCAGGAAGCGGCTGCGGCACCAGCCATCAACAGCGGGGATACGGCCTGGATGCTGGTCTCGACGGCCCTGGTGCTGTTCATGACCATCCCGGGTCTCGCGCTATTCTACGGCGGCATGGTGCGTGCCAAGAACGTCCTCTCGGTGATGATGCAGTGCTTCGCCATCACCGGTCTCGTCAGCATCCTGTGGATGGTCTACGGCTACAGCCTGGCCTTCGACACCACCGGCATGGAAAAGGGCGTCACCAACTTCAATTCCTTCATCGGCGGTCTGGGCAAGGCCTTCCTGTCCAGCCTGCAGCATGATGCCGTGACCTCGGCTACCGCCCTGTTCCCGGAAAGCGTCTTCGTCACCTTCCAGATGACCTTCGCCATCATCACCCCGGCGCTGATCGTCGGTGCCTTCGCCGAGCGCATGAAGTTCTCCGCCATGCTGGTCTTCACCGGCCTGTGGTTCACCTTCGTCTACGCCCCCATCGCCCACATGGTCTGGAGCGGTGACGGCGGCCTGATGTGGGACTGGGGCGTGCTGGACTTCGCCGGCGGCACCGTGGTGCACATCAACGCCGGTGTGGCCGGTCTGGTCGCGGCCCTGGTCCTGGGCAAGCGCAAGGGCTATCCCACCACCCCCATGGCGCCGCACAACCTGGGCTACACCCTGGTCGGTGCCGCCATGCTGTGGGTCGGCTGGTTCGGCTTCAACGCCGGTTCCGCCGCCGCCGCCAACGGCACCGCCGGCATGGCCATGCTGACCACCCAGATCGCCACCGCCGCTGCCGCCCTGGGCTGGATGTTCGCCGAGTGGATCACCCACGGTAAGCCGAGCGCCCTGGGCATCGCTTCCGGCGTGGTCGCCGGTCTGGTCGCCATCACCCCGGCCGCCGGTACCGCCGGCCCCATGGGCGCCCTGATCATCGGCCTGGCCGCTGGCGTGATCTGCTTCTTCACCGCCACCAGCCTCAAGCGCAAGCTCGGCTACGACGACTCCCTGGACGCCTTTGGCGTGCACGGCATCGGTGGCATCGTCGGCGCCCTGCTGACCGGTGTCTTCGCCGCTCCGTCCCTGGGTGGCTTCGGCACCGTTACCGACATCGGCGCCCAGCTGTTCATCCAGTTCAAGGGCGTGGCCTTCACCATCGTCTACACCGGCATCGTCACCTTCGTGATCCTCAAGGTGCTGGACGTGGTCATGGGTCTGAGAGTCAACGAAGAAGAGGAAACCGTAGGTCTGGACCTCACCCTGCACAACGAGCGTGGCTACAACCTGTAAGCCACCACTCTGGAAAAAGGCGCCGCGAGGCGCCTTTTTCATGTCCGCCATACGGCTGGAACAACCGCCATCCTGCTGTGTCTAGACTGCACGCAAGCGGTGAGCAATCACCGCTTTGCTTTTCCGATCGTCGCGCTAGAATGCGCGCCCAGTCAGTCGGCGGGGGTTGTTCATGTGGCTGCAGCGGAGCTTTTCCCTGCGCGCGCGGGCGCGTGGTTTCCATCTCGTCACCGCTGAGGTGCTGGAGCAGCTGCCCGAGCTTGGCGAGTGCCGGATCGGCCTGCTGCACCTCTGGCTGCAGCACACCTCGGCCTCGCTGACCATCAACGAGAATGCCGATGGGGCGGTACGCCGCGACTTCGAGCGGTTCTTCAACCAGCTGGTGCCCCAGGGACAGGCCGGTTACGAACACGACTATGAAGGGCCGGACGACCTGCCTGCGCATTTCAAGAGCAGTCTGCTCGGCTGCAGCCTGAGTCTGCCGGTCCAGGCGGGTCGCCTGGCCCTGGGAACCTGGCAGGGCATCTACCTGGGCGAGCATCGCGACCAGGGTGGCGCACGGCGACTGATCGCGACGCTGCAGGGCGAATAGCCAGGAATTTTTTTTAGGAGGCCGCGTCAAAACGCGCGGTCCGATTTTGCCAAAGTGTGTGGAGGCGGTTTATGAGCGACGAAGATCTGGAGCAGGACGACCTGGAGACAGGCGCGGAAGAAGAGGGCGATAACGAAGACTTCGCTGCCGCAACCGACGACGCCGAGCAAGAGGAAAGCGGGGACAGCGAAGCGCCCGCGTCCGGGAGCAAGGCCAAGAAGAAGCGTGAAGCCGAGCCCGAGGAATTGCCTTCGGTGGAAGCCAAGCAGCGCGAGCGGGATGCGTTGGAAAAGGCCATGCAGGACTTTCTGGCCCGCGGTGGCAAGGTGCAGGAAATCGACGCCAATGTGGTCGCCGATCCGCCGAAGAAGCCCGACAGCAAATATGGCAGTCGTCCCATCTAGGACCGTGCCATACCGCCTTCGAAACCCCGCCTCGGCGGGGTTTCGTCTATCTGGCGATCACAACAGCGCCATCACCATGATGAAGCCGGTGAAGGCTGCAGCCATGGTCGCAAGGCAAGCCATGCAGATTACATCATCTCTCTCATACATGTTGGCAGCGCCCTAAAGCCTAATGGGTGATGGCATTCTGCTCCTCTGGCAAACATCTCCCTGTGTGGCTCATCGCAAAAGGCCATCATCTCGCCGTCGTGATGCCAAGCAGTTCACCAATGGCGCGGGGGCCCGTAATAGGGACGGGGTTCATAGGCCGGCTGGTAGGGGTAGTAGCCCGGTGGCGCCGGCCGCCAATGGGGCGCGGCATAGCCGGGCTGCGGATAGGGCTGGTAATAGCTGTAGGGATAGCGATCCCTGCGGTAATAGGGGTGGTGCCGGTGATGCCGTCGAAATTCGCCCGCCGGCAGGAATTCGCCGCCCTCGGCGACGGCTGCGGGGCCGCCTGCCCAGGGTTGCCCACGCTCGGGGCCCTCGTAGGCGGCGGCCAGGCCGCTGGCGGTCAGGGTGGCGGTCAACAGCAGAATCAACGACGCTCGCGATGCCATGGTGCTCTCCTCGCGGCGCTCGATAGGCCGCGTCACCATGAAACACCTTTGGCGGTCAGCGGACGTCAGGCCAGGTAAAGGTCTGGTAAGGCCGCCCGTAGGCTCAGGCCCAGTCCAGGCCCTGCATGCCCACGGCGACGATGAGCGCCATGGCCAGCAGGCCGATGCCGCACATCAGGATGGTCAACTCCAGTTGATCCAGGCGCCGCTTCATCCCTGCCACCAGTGCCATAGGGTAAAGCCGATCAGCGCCATGACCAGGCTGAGAAACAACCGGTTCAACCAGAGGCTGACGCCACTCAGGAGTCTGAGCCAGAAGGGTGCGGCGGGCTCGACGGCGCGCGGGTCGGGTTGAGCAGCGGCGTCCTGGGGGAGAGCGCCGGGCAGAGCGGGAGCGACGAGGGGAAGCGAGGGAATGGGCATGCAGCGAGCGCCTCCGTGCGCCTGGTGCGAAGTCCGACTGACCACAGCGGTCAGCCAAGGTCGAGCGGCACCCTGGACGGGCTGCCACTGCTGCGATCGATCATCGCCGAAATCCCCTGCAGCCGGGAAACGACCTCCTGAAACCGTCGGGCGGATCGCACTCCTGACCGCAAATAGCCGCGGACCCGGTGGCCTGGCCGCGGGCTCCGAGTGCGGAGGAGCCCTGCGCGGCTTGAGCGCCCGTGCGGACCGGTGCAGGCTGGATGACCTCGGCGCCCTGGCGCCAGCCCCGGAGGGAAAACGTCATGAGCAATCTGTTTCGCGACCTGCCCGATGCCTCCGCGGCGGAGGTGTTCACGGCCCTGCTGGAGCGGCCCGGCTGTCGTATAGAGCGGATCGTCTCCCAGGGCCAGACGACGCCGGCAGCGGCGCCCTGGCGGCAGGCCCATGAGGAATGGGTGCTGCTGCTGAAGGGCGCCGCGCGGATCGCCCTGGAGGGGCGGGAGGTGGCACTCGAACCGGGCGATACGCTGTTCATCCCGGCTGATGTCGAGCACTGGGTGACCTACACCGATCCCGCGGTAGCCACGGTGTGGCTGGCGATCCATCTCGGTGCGGTGGACGAGGCTTCAGCACCCGCGTGAGCAGAGCGGCACCGAACTCTTCAGACCAGGCGCCCGCAGCGCGGGTCGTTGCAAAGACGTCCTGAGCGGCAGGGAAGGGACGCGCCCGGGGTTTGGACGCGAGCGGGTAGGAATCGCAGGCACAAAAAAACCGGCGCTAGGCCGGTTTCTCTGATTTCCAGATCCCGCAGGATCCGGAAGCTTGTCTTGGTGCCCAGGGACGGAATCGAACCGCCGACACGGGGATTTTCAATCCCCTGCTCTACCAACTGAGCTACCTGGGCAACGGGGCGCATTAAAAGCGTTTCTCGACCTTGTGTCAACAGTGAGCCCAAAAAAATTTAGATTTTTCGGGCGCTTAGCCGTCGACTCAGGCGCTGGGGGGTACGTAGCCCTCGGCCTGGGCGTAGTCTTCACCGGACAGGAACTTGTCCATCTCGGCCTGCAGGAACTTGCGATCCTCGGTGTTCATCATGTTCAGCCGACGCTCGTTGATGAGCATGGTCTGGTGCTTCTGCCACTCTTCCCAGGCCTGCTTGGAGACGTGCTGATAGATGTCTTCGCCCTTGGCGCCAGGATAGGGCGGACGATCGAGGCCAGGCAGCTCCTGCTTGTGCTTGCGGCACATCACGGTGCGGGTCATGCGGGTTCTCCTTTGAGCGCCTGCTCGGCGCGCTTGAGCAGTTTCTGCACCGGGGCGGCAAGGCCCAGGCGCGGCGGGGAGGCGAGGTTATACCAAAGCCAGTCGCCCTCGGCCACGCGGTGCTGGCGGTGGTCCACCTGGACCAGCCAGGGTTCGATGGCCAGCTGGAAGTGACTGAAGGTGTGCACCAGGCCGGGCAGCGCCTGGCGTTCGTCGATGACCAGGCCCTGGCGTTCGGCGAGGGCTTCGAGCTCGGCCACGTCGGCCACCTCCGGCGGCCCCCAGAGACCGCCCCAGAGACCGGTCGAGGGGCGGCGCTGCAGCAGCACGGCGTTGGCGTCGTTGACGAACAGCGGCATCAGCGTCTGCCGCTGGGGCAGCGTCTTGCGCGGCTTGGGCGTGGGAAACTCGGTTTCCTGGCCCAGCAGGTGGGCGCGGCAGCCCGGCTTGACCGGACACAGCAGGCAACTGGGCTTGCTGCGGGTGCAGAGGGTGGCGCCCAGGTCCATCATCGCCTGGGTGTAGGGGCCGACCCGCTCGCGGGGCATCAGCCTGTCGGCCACGTCCCAGAGGCGGCGGGCCACGGCGGGTTCGCCGGGATAGCCGGCGGTGGCGGTGTAGCGGGCCAGGACGCGCTTGACGTTGCCGTCGAGAATCGGCGCGCGGATGCCCATGCTCAGGCTGGCGATGGCGCCGGCGGTGGAGCGACCGATGCCGGGCAGCTCGGCCAGGGCCTCGACGCTACGGGGAAATTCGCCGCCATGGCGCTCGACCACGGTCTTGGCGGCCTTGTGCAGGTTGCGCGCGCGGCTGTAGTAGCCAAGACCGGTCCAGAGGTGCAGGACCTCGTCTTCCGGGGCGGCGGCCAGCGCCTCGACGGTGGGCAGCGCCTGCATGAAGCGATCGAAATAGCCCAGCACGGTGGCGACCTGGGTCTGCTGGAGCATGATCTCCGAGACCCAGACCCGATAGGGCGTCACGGCCTGTTGCCAGGGCAGATCCTTGCGACCGTGCAGGTCGTACCAGGCCAGCACGGCGGTACCAAAGTCGTCATCAGTCATCGACGTTGCAACAGCCCTCGGATGGCGTTCTGGATGTCGGGACTGATCTTATCACCGAGCTTCTCTTCGATTTTTTCGTTCAGACGATTGCCGGCGGCGCGGGCGACGATCTGGCCCATGGCTTCGCGATCCAGGCGACAGGCCTTGGCGCCCAGTTCCAGGGGGCCGCGGCACTGCAGGGGCCACTCGATGTCGGCATAGCGCTCGCCGACCTGGCAACCGGGGTCGGCGGCGGCATTGGTGTCGCCCTGCACGGTGATGCCCAGGCGGTAGTCGAGACCGAGGGTGCGCAGGTCGATGTCGCCCGCGCCCTTTACCGCAAGGCCGGGCACGCTGACGCTGAGGTCCTGGTTGCGGGCCACGCCGTTGACGATGCTGAGGCTGCCGCTCAGCTGGCGGAAGGGGGTGTTCTGGCCGCCATGGGGCAGCTCCAGCGGCTTGCGATTGAGCAGGGCGATGCCCTGGCACAGCTGGCTTTCGACATTGGCGTCGATCAGCTGGCCGTTGCGCAGGGCGAAGCGCGCGGTACCGCCCAGGTTGTCGATCAGGCTGCGCTGGCTGGCGCCCGAACTGCGCAGATCGGCGTCCAGGTCGAGCAGCCCTTCCACCGGCGGCTTCTGGCCCTGGGCCTGGAGGATGCGCTCCACCGGTACACCCTTGATGCGCTCGCGGGCGGTCAGTTGCGGCTGGACGCCCCGCACGTCGAGGGCGCCCTCGGCTGCGAAGCGCCCGCCGAACAATTCGCCTTCCAGGGCGCTGAGCTGCAACTGGCCATCGGCGGCCCTGGCCTTGAGGCTGGCGCCTTCGAAGGGCAGGCGATTGAGGGTCAGGTGCTGCAGGCCGAGATCGACCTCGGCGTCCAGGCTGCGCAGGCGCTCCACCGGCAGCAGGGTCTCCTGGCTCCAGGCGTGCTGGGTCGGGGCCTCCGGCAGCGGCGAATTGCCCTGGGTGGCGATGGCATCGACCTGGGCGACCTCTTCCTGGCGTGCGCCATTGGCCTGGCGCGCCGCGGCGGCCTTGGCCGGCAGGTAGCGATCCAGGTCCAGGCGGTCGCCGCTGAGCTGGACGCGCAGGGCGCGGCGGGCGATGTCGGCCACGGCGACCCGGCCCTTGAGGGTGCTGTCGTCCAGCTGGAAATTGAAATCGTCCAGCGCCAGGGCGTTGCGGCTGGCCTGCACCTGGGCATTCATCTCGAAGCGCTGCAGGGTCTTGGCATCGGCCATGGCCGGCAATTCGACGCCGATACTGTCGAGGAAGGCGCGCAGGTCGAGGCGAGCGATGGAGACGCGCCCGGCCAGCTGCGGATCGCTTTCCAGGCCGGTGAGCTTGAGATCGCCCAGGGCCTTGAGGTCGTTGGCGGTGAGCTTGAGGCTGGTCCACTCGGCCGTCTGGGCGCGGCGGTCGACGGCCAGTTGGCCGCTGGCGGAGTAGTTGACCAGCTTGCCGTTGAAGGGCTCGCCGCTGGCGTCGCCGGTCAGCTGGAGGTCGTCCAGGGCGTACTGCTGGCTGGCGGGATCGAAGCGGAATTTGCCGTTGAGCAGCACGGTGGCGTTGACCGGCGGCTGGGTGGTGCTGGCAGTGCCGGCCAGCTTGATGGGAATGGACGTGCCGGCGTAGATGGCACCGGTCTCTAGGTCGATGCCGTCGAAGGCATAGCGCGCGCCGCTGCGGGCGTCGCTGTATTCGACCCGCGAATTGCGCACGGTCAGGCTCTCGACATTGAGCTTGAGCGGCTGGCGACCCGCGCTCGGCTCGCCTGGCGCGGAGGCGCCGCCGGAGGTATCGGTAGGCGCGGCGCCCGTGTCCGCCTTGGGTGCCGGGCGGCCGATCTCGGCCCAGTTGGTGCGGCCCTGCTCATCGCGACTGGCGGTGAGGTCCAGGCCGTCGATCTTGATGTCGCTCATCTCCAGGTCGCGCCGCAGCAGCAGCGGCAGCAGGCGGACCGAGAGGATCAGCCGCTGCACCTGGGCCAACTGGCGATCCGGGGTGGCGGCGCTGGCCAGGGTGGCGTCGTGCAGTTCGACGCCCAGCCAGGGAAACAGACTCCAGCCGATGTCGCCCTTGAGTTGCAGGTCGACGTTGGCCTTGTCGCGCGCCAGTTGGCGGATCTCGTCCTTGTAGTCGTTGGGATCGACCAGGTGGGTGAGGGCGAAGCCTACGGCGACCAGCAGGAGCAGCAGGCCGACGAGGACGATACCCAGCACTTTGGCGAAAGCTTTCATGACGAGGAAATTCCTGTTCCGGCGGGCGATGGCGCGACTGGCCAGTATAGGGGCTCGGCCGGCCCCGATGACATCGAGGTGTCGGCGCTGTGACAGCAGTGGTACTCGCCCGTTTCGTCGGATGACTGATGCCGCCCGTACCCTGGTAAATCAGCAGGGCTGGCAGTTGGCCAGGGTGCGCTTTAATGTCGCGCACCTCTGGTCGGTTGGCGCCGTTTCTTTGACTCGTTTAAGGGGAAGCGTGCAGGGAATGTCCACCGGCCTGGACGCTATACACTAGAAAAGGGCTGAACCCATGAGCACTACTCTCACTGCTGGCGGTGTCGCTTCGGCACGTCCGGCTTTCCTTTCCAAGGAGCGCATCGTCGCCCGGCCCGGTTTCAACCGCTGGCTGGTCCCGCCGGCCGCCCTGGCCATCCACCTGTGCATCGGCATGGCCTACGGCTTCTCGGTCTTCTGGCTGCCGCTGTCCAAGGCGATCGGCATCACCGCCGCCGTGGCCTGCCCGGTCGAGATGGGCTTCTTCGAGCAGATCTTCAGTGCCACCTGTGACTGGAAGATCTCCCAGCTCGGCTGGATCTACACCCTGTTCTTCATCTTCCTCGGCTGCTCCGCCGCCCTGTTCGGTGGCTGGCTGGAACACGCCGGTCCGCGCAAGGCCGGGGTCGTCTCGGCCCTGTGCTGGTGCGGTGGTCTGCTGATCTCCGCCCTGGGCATCTATACCCACCAGATCTGGATGCTGTGGCTGGGTTCGGGCGTGATCGGCGGTATCGGTCTGGGCCTGGGCTACATCTCGCCGGTGTCGACCCTGATCAAGTGGTTCCCGGACAAGCGCGGCATGGCCACCGGCATGGCCATCATGGGCTTCGGTGGCGGCGCCATGGTGGGTGCCCCCCTGGCCGACCTGCTGATGCGCCACTTCGCCTCGGCGACCGAGGTCGGCGTCTGGCAGGCCTTCCTGGTCATGGCGGTGGTCTACTTCGTGTTCATGATGAGCGGTGCCCTGGGCTATCGCGTACCGCCGACCGGCTGGAAACCCGCCGGCTGGACGCCTTCGACCAAGAAGGCGCAGAACGCCATGATCACCAATCGCCACGTCCACGTGAGCAAGATCTGGGGCATCCCGCAGTTCTGGCTGGTCTGGGCCGTGCTCTGCCTGAACGTGACCGCCGGCATCGGCATCCTCGGCATGGCGTCGCCGCTGCTGCAGGAAGTCTTCGGTGGTCGTCTGCTGGGCAACGGCCTGGCCTACGGTGAACTCAGCGCCGATCAGCTCAAGCAGATCGCCGCCATCGCCGCCGGCTTCACCGGTCTGCTGAGCCTGTTCAACATCGGCGGTCGCTTCTTCTGGGCATCCTTCTCCGATTACATCGGCCGCAAGATGACCTACTTCGTCTTCTTCACCCTGGGTTTCGTGCTCTATGCCATCGTGCCCTGGACCGGTCACCTGGGCAGCGTGGCGCTGTTCGTCTTCGCCTTTTGCCTGATCCTGTCCATGTACGGCGGTGGTTTCGCCACCGTGCCGGCCTACCTCGCCGACCTGTTCGGTACTCAGATGGTCGGCGCCATCCACGGTCGCCTGCTTACCGCCTGGGCCGCCGCCGGCGTCTTCGGTCCGGTGCTGGTCAACTACCTGCGCGAGTATCAGCTGAGCATGGGCATCCCCCGCGCCCAGGTGTACGACATCACCCTGTACATCCTGGCCGGTCTGCTGGTGCTGGGCTTCATCTGCAACCTGATGGTGCGTCCGGTGGCCGACAAGCACTTCATGACCGAGGCCGAACTCGCCGTCGAGCGCGCCAATGGCCACGACAGCAACGCCGGCAGCGCCCAGGTGCTGGAGTGGAGCGCCGATCCCAAGACCAAGCCGCTGGCCATCGCCGCCTGGCTGGCCGTGGGCATCCCGCTGGCCTGGGGCATCTGGATCACCCTGCAAAAGACCGCCGCCCTGTTCAGCTGAGTCACAGCCGAACCGGACGGTAATGGGGCGTCCCCACGCGGGCGCCCCTCGCGGTGGGACGCCTCGTCCCGCCGCGCTTTCGATCCAGCCCCCGCGCCCCTATAATATCGGCCCTTTCGCCCACCGATTTTCGCGGAGCAGGCTATGGCCGAACGCAAGGCAACCGTCGAGCGCAACACCCTGGAAACCCAGGTCAAGGTATCCCTGGATCTGGACGGCACGGGCGCAGCGCGCTTCGACACCGGGGTCCCCTTCCTCGAGCACATGCTCGACCAGATCGCCCGCCACGGGCTGATCGACCTCGATATCCACTGCCGCGGCGACCTGCACATCGACGACCACCACACGGTGGAAGACATCGGCATCACCCTCGGCCAGGCCTTCGCCAAGGCGGTCGGCGACAAGAAGGGCATCCAGCGCTATGGCCATGCCTATGTGCCCCTGGACGAAGCCCTGTCGCGGGTGGTCATCGACTTCTCCGGCCGGCCCGGGCTGCACTGGAACGTGCCCTTCACCCGCGCCACCGTGGGCCGCATGGACGTCGATTTGTTCCTCGAATTCTTCCAGGGTTTCACCAATCACGCCCAGGTGACCCTGCACGTCGACAACCTGCGCGGCGTCAACAGCCACCACCAGATCGAGACGGTGTTCAAGGCCTTTGGCCGCGCCCTGCGCATGGCCCTTGCCGAAGACCCGCGCATGGCCGGCGTCATGCCCTCCACCAAGGGGTGCCTGTGATGCAGACGGTAGCCGTCATCGACTATGGCATGGGCAACCTGCACTCCGTGGCCAAGGCCCTGGAGCATGCCGGTAGCCACCAGGTACTGGTGACCGGCGATCCCGCGGTGATCCGCGAGGCGGACCGCATCGTCCTGCCCGGCGTCGGCGCCATCCGCGACTGCATGGCCGAGATCCGCCGCCAGGGCATCGATGAGCTGGTCCGTGAAGTCAGCCAGGACCGCCCCTTCCTCGGCGTCTGCGTCGGCATGCAGGCGCTGATGCAGCGCAGCGAAGAGAACGGCGGCGTGGATTGCATTGGCCTGTTCCCCGGCGCCGTACGGCGTTTCCCGGGCGGCATGCAGGAAGAGGGCGAGAGCCTCAAGGTGCCGCACATGGGCTGGAACGAGGTCAGCCATGTGCTCGACCATCCGCTCTGGCACGGCATCCCCGATCGCGCCCGCTTCTATTTCGTGCACAGCTTCTATGTCGAGGCCGGCAATCCGCGCCAGGTGGTCGGTCGCGGCCACTATGGCCTGGATTTCGCCGCGGCGCTGGCCGACGGCTCGCGCTTCGCCACCCAGTTCCACCCCGAGAAGAGCGCCGACTGCGGCCTGCAGCTCTATGCCAACTTCCTCGCCTGGGACGGCCGCTGGTAATGGCGCGCAAGCCGCCCGCGCCGCTGGTGACGCTCGATCCCGAGCAGAGCCAGCGCCTGGTCACGGCCTTGCAGACCCTGCTGGACGACCGCTTCGAGGTCCGCCTGGGGCGGTTCGAAGTCGAGGAGCTGCTGGATTTCTTCGCCCGCGAGTGCGGGCCGCTGTACTACAACAAGGCGGTTGCCGACGTGCAGACCCTGCTCAGGGAGCGTGTCGACAGCCTGGAAAGCGACATCTGGGCGCTGGAAAAGCCCTAGATCGCCCTCACCCCCGAGCCAAGGTATTGCCATGCTGATCATCCCCGCCATCGACCTCAAGGACGGTGCCTGCGTCCGCCTGCGCCAGGGGCGCATGGAAGATTCCACCGTGTTCTCCGACGATCCCGTGGCCATGGCCGCCCAGTGGGTCGACGGTGGCTGCCGCCGGCTGCACCTGGTGGATCTCAACGGCGCCTTCGAAGGCCAGCCGGTCAATGGCGAGGTGGTGACCGCCATCGCCAAGCGCTATCCCGGCCTGCCGATCCAGATCGGCGGCGGCATCCGCTCGCTGGAGACCATCGAGCACTATGTCCGCGCCGGCGTCAGCTACGTGATCATCGGCACCAAGGCGGTCAAGCAGCCGGAATTCGTCGCTGAAGCCTGCCGCGCCTT
The DNA here is from genome assembly GCF_000510705.1 of Pseudomonas sp. MOIL14HWK12:I1. Classification (NCBI taxonomy): domain Bacteria; kingdom Pseudomonadati; phylum Pseudomonadota; class Gammaproteobacteria; order Pseudomonadales; family Pseudomonadaceae; genus Pseudomonas; species Pseudomonas sp. MOIL14HWK12:I1. Next base: position 754,586 of record NZ_AZNY01000003.1, read on the forward strand.
CCCCGGCAAGGTCATCGTCGGCCTGGACGCCAAGGACGGCTTCGTCGCCACCGACGGCTGGGCCGAGGTCAGCGAATTGCAGGTCACCGACCTGGCCCGCCGCTTCGAAGCCGACGGCGTCAGCGCCATCGTCTACACCGACATCGCCCGCGACGGCATGATGCAGGGCTGCAACGTGCCGGCCACCCGCGCCCTAGCCGAAGCCACCAGCATCCCGGTGATCGCCTCCGGCGGCATCCACAACCTGGGTGACATCCAGAACCTGCTCGACGCCCGCAGCCCGGGCATCATCGGCGCCATCACCGGTCGGGCGATCTACGAGGGCACCCTCGACGTCGCCGAGGCCCAGGCGCTGTGCGACAACTTCAAGGTCTGAGGACTCAGTCATGGCGCTGGCGAAACGCATCATCCCCTGCCTGGACGTGGACAATGGCCGCGTGGTCAAGGGCGTCAAGTTCGAGAACATCCGCGATGCCGGTGATCCGGTGGAGATCGCCCGCCGCTACAACGAGCAGGGCGCCGACGAGATCACCTTTCTCGACATCACCGCCAGCCACCAGGGTCGTGATACCACCCTGCACACCGTGGAGCGCATGGCCAGCCAGGTGTTCATCCCGCTGACCGTGGGCGGCGGCGTGCGCACCGTGCAGGACATCCGCAACCTGCTCAATGCCGGCGCCGACAAGGTGTCGATCAACACCGCGGCGGTCTTCACCCCGGAGTTCGTCGGTGAAGCCGCGGCGCGCTTCGGTTCCCAGTGCATCGTGGTGGCCATCGACGCCAAGCGCGTCAGCGGCCCCGGCGAAACCCCGCGCTGGGAGATCTTCACCCATGGTGGACGCAAGCCCACCGGCCTCGACGCCGTGGCCTGGGCGCAGAAGATGGAAGGCCTGGGCGCCGGCGAGATCCTGCTCACCAGCATGGACCAGGACGGCATGAAGAACGGCTTCGACCTGGGCGTGACCCGCGCCGTCAGCGAGGCGGTGGGCATCCCGGTGATCGCCTCCGGCGGCGTCGGCAATCTGCAGCACCTGGCCGACGGCATCCTCGAAGGCAAGGCCTCTGCGGTGCTGGCGGCGAGCATCTTCCATTTCGGCGAATGCACCATTCCCGAGGCTAAACGGTACCTGGCCGAAAAAGGGATTGTGATACGCTCCACAAAATCTTAAGCACCGGCGGTGCCGGCAGGGAGAGGGGCGTGCGCAAGGGAATCTGGGCCTGCTTGGCCGGTTTGCTGCTGGTATCGACGACTGCGGTCAGGGCGGAGCTACCGGCGGGTTATCAGCTGACGCTGCTGACGGAAAACTTCCCGCCCTACAACTTCTCCGTGGATGGCAAGAACTTCGCCCGCGAGGGCGAGCTCAAGGGCATCGCCGTCGACATGGTCCGCGAGATGTGCCAGCGCGCCGGCATCTCCTACAACCTCACCCTGAGATTTCCCTGGGAGCGGATCTACGGCATGGCCCTGGATCAACCCGACCACGGGGTCTTCGTCACCGCCCGGCTGCCCGAGCGCGAGGGGCTGTTCAAGTGGGTCGGCCCCATCGGCCCGGACGACTGGGTGCTGCTCGGGCGCGCCGACAGCCACCTGCAGCTGCGCAGCCTGGACGACGTCCGCAAGCAGCAGCTCAAGATCGGCGCCTACAAGGGTGACGCCATCGCCGAGAGTCTCGCCCAGCAGGGCTTCCAGCCGGATCTCGCGCTGCGCGATCAGGAAAACGTACAGCGCCTGGTCAAGGGACAGATCGATGTCTGGGCCACCGGTGACCCCGCCGGCCGCTACCTGGCCCGCCAGGAAGACGTGACCGGACTCAAGATGCTGCTGCGCTTCAACAGCGGCGAGCTGTTCCTGGCGCTGAACAAGCAGACCCCCGACGAGGTGGTACAGAAGCTGCAAAAGGCCCTCGACGAGATGCGCCAGAGCGGCGCGGTTCAGACCATTTTCAATCGTTATCTGTGATCCCGGCGGGCCGAGCGATCGGCGCGGACGGTCGCCTGAGGAGAGAGCTATGCGCAAGTCCTGGTTGGCCATCGCCGCCGTACTGTTGAGTTGCACCCTGGGCCTGGGGACGGCCCGGGCGGAATTGCCAGCGGGCTATCGCGTGGTGCTGCTGACCGAGAACTTCCCGCCCTTCAACATGGCGGTGGACGACAAGAATTTCGCGCGTGACGATGCCATCGACGGCATCAGCGCCGATCTGGTGCGCGAAATGTTCAAGCGCGCCGGGATCGACTACAACCTCTCGCTGCGCTTTCCCTGGGATCGCATCTACAACCTGACCCTGGAGAGCCCCAACTACGCGCTGTTCTCCGTGTCGCGCACCGAATCGAGGCTGCCGCTGTTCAAGTGGGTCGGGCCGCTGGGCAAGACCCGCAAGGTGTTCATGGCGCTGTCCGGCAGCACCCTCAAGGTGCCGGACCTGGCCACGGCGGCCCGGCTGCGCGTCGGTGCCTACAAGAATTCCGCGGTGAGCCTGATGATCCAGGAGAAGGGCATCGTTCCCATCGATGCCCTGCGTGATCAGGAGAACATCGCCAAGTTGCAGAAGGGCGAGATCGACGTCTGGGCCACCACCGACGTGGTCGCCCGCTACCTGGCCAAGCAGCAGGGCGTCAGCAATCTGCAGACCCTGCTCAGCTTCCAGGAATCCGACCTCTACCTGGCCTTGAACAAGGACACCCCCGACGAGGTGGTGACCCGCCTGCAGCAGGCGCTGGATGCCATGCGCCAGGAAGGTCTGGTCGACAGCATCACCAACAACTATCTCTAGTGCGCCGCCTGGCGGTGGGCGTGGACGCGAGGGGCCAGGAGTTCCGGATCGGCCAGGCGGCCAGACCGGGATCGACTCAGGACTGACGACCGCGGCGCAGCCAGCGGCAGTGAGCGCTGAATGTTGTAAAGGGATATTCGACGAAACCTCGGAAATGCGGCCGTGCGTCGCCAGGGAGTTGCAATGCAAAAGCTGTGGTTGCGTCTTGCAGGTGTAGTCTTGGGTTGCACCCTGGGTCTGACCCAGGCCCGTGCCGAGTTGCCGGATTACTACCAGGTCGTGCTCCTGACCGAGAATTATCCTCCCTTCAACATGTCGGTCGATGACAAGAACTTCGCCCGCGATGACGCCATCGACGGTATCGCCACCGATATCGTCCGCGAGATGTTCAAGCGGGCCGGCATCAAGTACAGCCTTTCGCTGCGCTTCCCCTGGGACCGCATCTATCGGCTGACCCAGGAGACGCCCAACTACGGCCTCTTCTCCGTGGCCTACACCGAGGCGCGCAAGGATCAGTTCAAGTGGGTGGGCCCTTTCGGCCGCTCGAGCTGGACCCTGCAGGCGCTGCCTGGCAGCAAGCTGGACGTCAAGACGCTCAAGGACGCCGCCCGCTATCGCATCGGTACCTATCGCAACGATGTGATCAGCAAGACGCTGACCGCCCAGGGCATTCCGGTCATCGACGCCCTGCGCGATCAGGAGAACGTCGACAAACTGGTGAAAGGCCAGATCGACATCTGGGCTACCGCCGATCCTGTCGGCCGCTATCTCGCCAAGCAGCAGGGGGTGACCGGCTTGCAGACGCTGCTGCGCTTCAACGAGGTGGATCAGTATCTGGCGTTGAACAAGGACACCCCTGACGAGGTGGTGATACGCCTCAGGGCGGCGCTGGAGCAGATGCGCAAGGAAGGAGTGATCGACAGCATCACCAACAACTACCTCTGACGCCTGGAGGCCGCTCGCTAGCGATAGCGACCGGCGCGGCCGTGCCCGGGCATGGCCTGGTTGGCCCGCAGGGCGATCATCTGCGGCAGGTCGATGACCTCCACGCCCTGGGCCTTGAGCAGCGGCAACTGCTGGGCCAGCACCGCCAGGGTCGCCGGGTGCGGATGGCCGATCAGCACCGCGCTGCCCTGGCGCTGGGCCAGGCGCACGCCTTCGGCCAGCTGGGCCGCCACCGCCGCCGGGGTGGCGTCGTTGTCGAGAAAGACATCGCGCGAGACGCTGGCCAGGCCGATCTTCTGGGCTTCCGCCGCGGCCACGGTGGCCGCGCTGGTGCGGCTGTCGAGAAACAGCAGGTGACGCTCCTGCAGGACCTGCATCAACTCGGCCATGGCGGGGCGGTCCGCGGTCATGCGACTACCTTCATGATTGTTCACCCCATCCGCCTCGGGTACCCGTTCCAGCGCCCGGTCCAGGCGTTGCAGGCGCTCGGCCGAGGACATCTCCGGATGCCAGGCATAGGGACCGCCGGCCGGGTCCATGGGCAGGTGCAGCAGCACGGTGCGTCCGGCGCGGTGGGCCACGGTGGCCAGTTCGGCGGCGTAGCGGGTCTCGGGGATGATCGCCAGGACCACCGGCGCGGGCAGGGCCAGGACCTGCCGATCCCGCGCCGGATTCTGCCCGAGGTCGTCGATGACGATGGTCAGCTGCGCGGTGGCGGCCTGGGCGAGGGTGCCGACCAGGGCGAGCGCCCCGGCCAGTAGCCAGCGTCCCGCCCTCACGGGGTATGGGTGACGTTGAGTCCCTTGAGCAGCGACAGCGCCTGGGAGAGCTGGAAGTCGTCATCCTGCGGCCGCGGACTCTGGTTGGGCGCCTTGCTGCCGGTGGGCCGATCGGCGCCGCCATTGCCATTGCCCAGGTGACCGGCCAGATCGGCTTCGCGGAAGTATTCGTCGCCGCCGCTCTGCGGGGTGACCTTGGCCGGCGCCACGGCGATGTCCGGGGTGATGCCCTGGGCCTGGATGGAGCGCCCGCTCGGCGTGTAGTAGAGCGCCGTGGTGAGCTTGAGCGCGCGGTCGTTGTTGAGCGGCAGCACCGTCTGCACCGAACCCTTGCCGAAGCTGTCGGTGCCCATGAGGATGCCGCGCTTGGAATCCTGCAGGGCACCGGCGACGATTTCCGCGGCCGAGGCGCTGCCGCCATTGATCAGCACCACCAGGGGCACCTTCTCGCTGGGATCGGCGGCATCGGCCGAGAAGCGCAGCTCGGAGTTGGGCAGGCGGCCCTTGGTGTAGACGATCAGACCGTGGGTCATGAAGGCATCGGCCACCTCGACCGCCGACTGCAGGACCCCGCCTGGGTTGTTTCTCAGGTCGAGGATCAGGCCCTTGAGCTTGCCCTTGTTCTCCTGACGCAGCTTGCCGAGCGCCTTGACCGTCTCTTCGCCGGTATTGACCTGGAACTGCGAGATGCGCAGCAGGCCGTAGCCGGATTCGAGCAGCTGGCTCTTGACGCTGTTGACCTTGATCACCGCCCGCGCCAGCTTGACGTCGAACGGCTGGCCGCCACCGCGGACGATGGTCAGCACGATGGGGCTGCCCGGCTTGCCGCGCATCTTGTCGACGGCTTCGTTGATGGCCTGGCCCTTGGTGGGCTGACCGTCGATCTTGACGATCAGGTCGCCCGGTTGCAGGCGCGCCTTGGCCGCCGGGGTGTCGTCGATGGGCGAGACCACCTTGATGAAGCCGTTCTCCTGGCCGACTTCCAGGCCCAGGCCGCCGAATTCACCGCTGGTGGTTTCCTGCAGTTCGGCGAAGTCCTTGGGTTCCAGATAGGCGGAATGCGGATCCAGGTTGCTGAGCATGCCCTTGATGGCGTTCTCCAGCAGGACCTTGTCCGACACCGGCTCCACATAGGCGGCCTTGATGCGGTCGAACACCTCGGCGAAGGTGCGCAGCTCGTCCAGCGGCAGCGGAGCACTGGCCGGTGCCGCGGGCGCGGCGCCCGGTGCGACCGGCGTCACCGCAGCCGGCGTGCTCTGCGACGATTGCGCCTGGACGACTCCGACGCCGCTGAACAGCAGGGCGAGGACCAGGACGGTGGGACGAAAGCGATGCGGCATGTGCAGCTCCTAAACCGAGGTGTGTCGCACTATCCCTGAGCACGGCACCAGATGACCGGGTCCGTCGGGCGGCCCTGTTGGCGGATGGCGAAGTACAAGGCGGAGGCTTCCTGACCGCCGCTGGCGCCGACGGTCGCGATGGCATCCCCGGCCTTGACCACGTCACCCGCAGACTTGAGCAGGCTCTGATTATGTCCGTACAGGCTGAGATAGCCATTCCCATGATCGATGATAACCAGTTGGCCGGCGCCTCTTAGCCAGTCGGCGAAGACCACCCGGCCATCGTGCACCGCCTTGACCCGGGTACCGGCTCCGGCTGCGATCAGGACACCGTCCCATTTCGCGCGGGGGTCGTCGCCGCGGGCACTGCCGAAACGCGCCACCAGACGGCCATCGACCGGCCAGGGCAGCTTGCCGCGGGCATTGGCGAAGGCGCCGCCATAGGCAGGTGCTGCACTAGACACCGCCAGTTCCGGGGCGTTCGAGGGGCGCGGGGCTTTCGGCTCGCTTTGCGCCTGGCGCCGTGCCGCTTCCCGTGCTTCGGCGGCGCGGGCTTCGGCCAGTTGCCGCTGACGGGCTTCCTCCGCTTCGCGGGCCTGGCGCGCGAGGGTTTCCTCGATGGTCTTGAGCACCTTGTTCAGCGCGGCCTGATCCTGCTCGCGGTTCTCGATCTCGCGACTCTTGTCGCGGTAGTCCGCGTTGATCTTGGCCAGCGCCGCCTGGCGCTCCTTGCGTACCTCGGCCAGCTCCGCCTGACGCTTTTCCAGGTCTTCGCGACGGGCGACCAGGTCGCTCTGCTCCTGCTGGATGCCCTGTTCCACCTCGCGGATCTCGCGCAGGGTGTCGTTGAAGGTGGCGAGCTGATCCAGCCGGGTGCGATTCAGGTAGTTGTAGTAGGTGAGGGTGCGGCTGACCTTTTCCGGATGCTCCTGGTTGAGCAGCAGCTTGAGGTATTCCTGGCGTCCGCTCTGGTAGGCGGCCCGCACCTGCACGGCGATCAGCTGTTGTTGCTCAGCGCGAGACTGGTCGAGCTTCTTCTTGCGCCCGTCCAGCTCTTGCAGCTTTTTTTCGCCGTTCTCCAGCTGCTTCTGCAGCGAGTCCACCTGCTTTTCCAGCTCGCCCATCTGGGTCTCGGTGCCCTGCAGCTGCTTCTGCACGCCGGACTTCTCGGCCTGCACCTGCTTGAGGACCTTCTGCATCTCCTGGATTTCCCGGCGGGTCTGCTCGATCTGCCGCTGGGTATCGGCGCGATCGTCGGCCAGGGCGGGAGCGAGAACGCTGGCAAGCAGGAGAAGGGCGAGAACACGGCGCATGCGAGGTCGTACGTTTCTAGGGCGAAGCGCCTAGTATGCCCGTCACATCCGGCAAAAAAAACGGCAAGGCACGCCGTTCAGCGTTCACGGCCCGACCAGGCGGCCAGGCTGCGAACGAGGGGGCATTTCCGTTTCAGTAGCCGACGGTGAAGCGGGTACGGTGATGAACGGGACGTTCGACCTCGTCGAGCAGGGCCACGGCGAAGTCTTCGTAGGAGATGTGGCTGTCCCCGGCCGCATCGAACAGCAGGGTATCGTCGCCCAGGCGGAAGCGGCCCGTGCGGGTGCCCGGGGCGAAGACCATCTGCGGACTGACGAAGACCCAGTCGAGGTCGCTGACCCCGCGCAGGGCGTCCAGGGTAGCGATACCGGCCCCGGCTTCGCTGCGGTATTCCGCGGGAAAGGCCGGCGCATCGAACAGTCGCGAGCCGTCCGGCAGCTTCAGGCTGGCGGCGCCGCCAACGATCAGCAGGCGCGGGATGCCAGTGGCTCTGGCGAAGTCGATCAGCGTATCCGGTGCGATGTCGGCGAATCTCAGGCTGCTGACCAGCACGTCATGGCCGGACAGCGCCTTGGCCGCCTGCGGATCCTTGGCGTCGCCGGCAACCACGTTCAGGTCGGCACGGGACGCCAGGCGCGCGGGTTCCCGCACCAGGGCGGTGACCCGGTGGCCACGGGAGAGGGCTTCATCGAGCAAGCGACTGCCGACGTTACCGGTGGCGCCGAGCAGGGCGATGGAGGTCATGGCTGGATTCCTCGTAAATGAAGGGAAGCCAAGCCTAGGCAGAGCGACGGAAGCCGCCAAGGAGGCAGTTCGGGATGAGCTGGTTACCTGCGGATAACCCGGGGGCGGCGAGGGTATGGCGCCATCGGGGGGCTGTGTATACTGGCCAGCATTTTTAGCCCTCCTTGGATAGTTCTTTCATTATGGAATTTCTCGGTCGGGTGGTCGAATTCGCCACCCATCATCCGCTGCTCGTCGCCGCCTTCCTCGCCATCGTCGCCCTGATGCTGTTCAACGAGACCCGTCGGGGCGGGCGCAGCCTGTCCACCGGCGAACTCACCAACCTGGTCAATCGCGAAGAGGGCGTGGTGCTCGACATCCGCCCGAGCAAGGACTTCGCCGCCGGGCATATCGTCGGCGCGTTGAACATCGCCCAGGAGAAAGTCGCCAGCAGCCTGTCTCTACTGGAGAAGCACAAGGCCAAGACCCTGATCGTGGTGGACAGCGCCGGCCAGCAGGCCGGCGCCGTGTGCGGCGATCTGCAGAAGGCCGGCTTCACCGCCGCTCGGCTGAACGGCGGCATCGCCACCTGGCGTGCAGAGAATCTGCCCCTGGTGAAGTGAACCCCTAGCGTGGCCGCCTCATCGGCCACTGGAGACCGCGCATGTCTGACGTCGTCATCTATACCAGTGCCTGGTGTCCCTATTGCCATCGTGCCAAGCACCTGCTCGATCGCAAGAACGTGGCCTACCGGGAAGTCTCCGTCGACGGCCAGCCGGCGCTGCGCAGCGAGATGGCCCGCAAGGCCGGTCGCACCAGCGTGCCGCAGATCTGGGTCGGCAGCACCCACGTCGGCGGTTGCGACGATCTCTATGCCCTAGACCGAAGCGGACGTCTCGATCCGCTGCTGTCCGCCTGACCAACACTCATCACTCAAGGCCCTACCATGACCGACCAAGCCAATGGCGCCCAGGAAGACGGCGCTCAGTTCTCCCTGCAACGCATCTACATCCGCGACCTGTCCTTCGAAGCGCCCAAGAGCCCCGAGATCTTCCGTCAGGACTGGCAGCCCAACGTCAACCTGGACCTGGCCACCCGCCAGAAGACCCTGGGCGACGACTTCCACGAAGTGGTGCTGACCCTGACCGTGACCGTCAAGAACAACGAAGAGACCGCCTTCATCGCCGAAGTGCAGCAGGGTGGCATCTTCCTGATCAAGGGCCTGGACGCCGCCTCCATGGCCCATGCCCTGGGCGCCTTCTGCCCCAACATCCTGTTCCCCTACGCCCGTGAAGCGCTGGACAACATGGTGGTGCGTGGCTCCTTCCCCGCGCTGATGCTGCAGCCGGTGAACTTCGACGCCCTCTACGCCCAGGAACTGGCGCGCATGCAGACCGCCGGCGAAGCCTGATCGGCGCCGCTGCGGTGACGAACGCCCCTTGCCAGGGGCGTTCTGCTATCTGGCCTTCAGCTTGCGACTGGCGCGCCAGAGATCGAAGCTGAACACGGCAAGGCCCGTCCAGATGCAGATGAAGGCGAACAGCCGCTCGCGGGGGAAGGGTTCGTCGTAGAGCCAGACCGCCTGGATCAGCACCAGGGTCGGCGCCAGGTACTGCAGGAAGCCCAGGGTCGAATAGGGCAGCTTGCGCGCCGCGGCGTTGAAGCACAGCAACGGGATCAGGGTGACCGGCCCGGCCAGCACGATCAGCAGGCCCAGCGAGGATTGCCAGGTCTCCGCCTGCAGACTCACCCCCGGGGTCAGCAGCGGCAGCGCGACCAGGGCGATCGGCACCAGCATCCAGCTCTCCACCACCATGCCCGGCAGCGCGGCTACCGGCGTCTGCCGCCGCACCAGTCCATAGAAGGCGAAAGTCAGCGCCAGCGCCAGGGAGACCCAAGGCAGTTGCCCCAGGGTCCACAATTGCTGGGCGACGCCCAGCACCGCCAGGCCCACGGCGATCCACTGCAGCGGCCGCAGGCGTTCACCGAGGATCACCAGGGCGAGCAGGATGTTGACCAGCGGATTGATGTAGTAGCCCAGGCTGGCCTCGACCACATGGGCGTTGTTGACCGCCCAGATGTAGACCAGCCAGTTGCAGGCCACCAGGGCGCCGGACAGCGCCAGCCAGAGCAGCCGTCGCGGGTGGGCGCGCAACTCCGCCCACCAGCCGCGATGGCGCCAGACCAGCAGCAGCAAGGCGCTGAACAGGGCGGACCAGAGGATGCGCTGGAACAGGATTTCGGTCGCCGGCAGGGCCGCCAGCAGCTTGAAGAACAGCGGAAACAAGCCCCACAGCCCATAGGCGGTGAGGCCCAGGGCATAACCCTGGCGCAAGGCAGACATGAGAGGTCCTTAGGCAGGCAACGTTCTTGTCCGGGCAGGATAGCCTAAGGGGCGGTGTGATGTGGGAGTGACGACAGCAAGCGTTTGCCTGCTGCGCCACTGCGCTATCGCGGCCATGGCGGCCCGCCGATGCGGCCGCTCCTACGGAGACTCCTGTGCCTGTAGGAGCGGCCCATGGCCGCGATCAGTGCTGTAGCGTGGAAAACGACGCGGTCTTTTCCACTGAGGAGTTCATCGCGCGTCCTACCCTCACCCCCGCCCTCTCCCAGAGGGAGAGGGGGTATCCGAGCCCGTAGCGTGGAAAACGGCGTAACCTTTTCCACTGAAGAGTTCATCGCACGGCTTACCCTCACCCCAGCCCTCTCCCGGAGGGAGAGGGGGGTATCCGGGCCTGTAGCGTGGAAAACGGCGTAGCCTTTTCCACTGAAGAGTTCATCGCACGGCTTACCCTCACCCCAGCCCTCTCCCGGAGGGAGAGGGGGATATCCGGGCCTGTAGCGTGGAAAACGGCGCAGCCTTTTCCACTGCGTCGCAGCAAGCCTAGAACAGCCGCAACGGCGCCTCGTCCAGGGCGGCGCGTTGTTCGCGCAGGGTGAGGATCTGGTCGCCCCAGTAGCGTTCACTGCCGAACCAGGGAAAGCTCTTGGGAAAGGCCGGATCGTCCCAACGACGTGCCAGCCAGGCGCTGTAGTGCATCAGCCGCAGGGTGCGCAGCCCCTCGATCAGGGCCAGTTCGCGCGGCTGGAAGTCGTGGAATTCCTCGTAGCCGTCCATCAGCTCGGACAGCTGCGTCAGCCGCTCCTGGCGATCGCCGGCCAGCAGCATCCAGAGATCCTGCATGGCCGGACCGTGGCGGCAGTCGTCGAGGTCGACGATATGGTAGGCGTCATCGCGGCAGAGCAGGTTGCCCGGATGGCAGTCGCCGTGCAGGCGGATGACGTCGTAGCTGACGCTTTCGAAGAGTTCGTCGAGACGCTGCAGCAGGTCGCGCGCCACCGATTCATAGGCTGGCAGCAGGCTCTGGGGAATGAAGTTGCCGGTCAGCAGCGTGTCCAGCGAGGCATGGCCATAGCCCTGGACGTCCAGCGTCTCGCGGTGCTGGAAGGGGCGGCTGGCGCCCACCGCGTGCAGGCGACCCAGCAGCTGGCCGAGTCGATGCAGCTGATTGAGATCACCCGGCTCCGGCGCCCGGCCACCGCGGCGGGGAAAGAGCGCGAAGCGAAAGCCGGCATGATTGAACAGCGTCTGGCCGTCGCGCTGCAGGGGCGCGACCACCGGCACCTCGCGCTCTTCCAGTTCGGCAGAAAAGGCGTGCTCTTCCAGAATGGCCGCGTCGGTCCAGCGATCCGGGCGATAGAACTTGGCGATCAGCGGGGTCTCGCCTTCGATGCCGATCTGGTAGACGCGGTTCTCGTAGCTGTTGAGGGCCAGTACCCGGGCATCGCTGAGATAGCCCAGGCTTTCGATGGCGTCGATGACGAGGTCGGGACTCAGATTTTCGAACGGATGAGACATGGCGCGCTCCTCGGTCACGGGGGACGATGGCGATTGCCACCCTGCATCCGGGAGATGCTAGCGCATGCCCGAGCCCCATGGCGAAGGCTCGAGCGCTATCCGCTCGCCGGTCAGGCGCCGATCACACCGCCATCTTCGCGGCTGATGACCATTACCGAAGAGCGTGGCTGGCCGTTCGGCTGGGCCTCGGGAAAGCTCGAACCGCCTTCCTCGCCCGGGTGCTGGATGCCGACGAACATCGTCTTGTAGTCCGGCGAAAAGGCCAGGCCGGTGACCTCGCAGCCGACCGGACCGACCAGGAAGCGGCGCATCTCGCCGCTGCGCGGATCGGCGCAGAGCATCTGATTGTTGCCCATGCCCTCGTAATCGCCCTTGTTGCTGTACTTGCCGTCGGTGAGCACCCACAGCCGGCCGGCGGCGTCGAAGCCCAGGCCATCGGGACTGTTGAACATGTTCTCGGCGTTGATCTGCTGAGAGCCCGCTTCCGGCTTGCCCGGGTGCACCTTGGGATTGCCGGCGATGACGAAGAGGTCCCAGTCGAAGCTCAGGGCCGCGGCATCGTCACCGCTCTCGCGCCAGCGCACGATCTGGCCGTAGAGGTTGTTGGCGCGGGGATTGGGGCCGCCCACCGGCATGCCGTCCTCGCCGCGCTTGGTGTTGTTGGTCAGGGTGCAATAGACCTGGCCGTCCTTGGGGCTGACGGCGATCCACTCGGGTCTGTCCATGCGCGTGGCGCCGACCTGGGTGCCGGCCTGGCGGGCGTGGATGAGCACCTCGGCCTGGCTGGCGAAGCCGTTGGCGGCGGTCAGGCCGTTCTCGCCATGCACCAGCGGCAGCCACTGGCCGCGACCCTTCGGGCGGTTCGGATCACGATCGCCCTCGTCGAAGCGAGCGACATAGAGGGTGCCGTGGTCGAGCAGGTCGCGATTGGCCTTGGGATCGTCCTGCAGGCGCTCGCGGCTGACGAACTTGTAGATGAATTCGCCACGTTCGTCGTCGCCCATGTAGACCACCACGCGGCCATCGCGGGTGCGGGCGAGGGCGGCGTTCTCGTGCTTGAAGCGCCCCAGGGCGGTGCGCTTGACCGGCTTGGCCTGGGGATCGAAGGGATCGATTTCGGTGATCCAGCCGTGACGATTGAGTTCGTGGGGATTCTGCGCCAGGTCGAAGCGATCGTCGTGCAGGTGCCAGTCGTTCTCCACGCTGGCGTGCTTGACGCTGTAGCGCTTCTGGGCGGCGTCGAACTTCAGGTTGGCATCGCGACTGCCGAAGACGTCGGTGAAGTTCTCTTCGCAGGTCAGATAGGTGTGCCAGGGGGTGGCGCCGCTGGAGCAATTCTGGAAGGTGCCCAGCACCTCGCGTCCGGCCGGGTCGGCGGCGGTCTTGAGCAGGTCATGGCCGGCAGCCGGACCGCTGACGGCGATGGGCGTGTTGCCATGCACGCGGCGGTTGTAGGGCGAGCCCTGGACGAAATGCCACTGGCCACCCACGCGCTTCACCTCGATCACCGAGACGCCCTCGGCGGCCTGGGCCTTGCGGGTGTCTTCCAGGGACTTGGGCGGCGTGCCGTGGCTGAGCAGATAGCGGTAGTTGGTGTATTCGTTGTTGATCGCCATCAGCGCCCGATCCGGATCGTCCGGGAAGAGGTAGAAGGCCATGCCGTCATTGTTGTCGCCGAATTGTACCGCCTGGTCGGCGGCGCTCGGGCTGCCATCGGGACGAAAGGCCGGACCGTCGGCGTGCAGCGGCTGGCCCCAGCTGATGAGCACGCTGGCGCGATAGCCGGGCGGCACCACCAGGGTGTCGGCGGTGGAGGCGGGGATGTTGGCGAAGCCGATCAGCGGATTGCCCGAGGCTTCGCTGACGGCGTCGGCCAGGGCGCTGCGACCGAGCAGGCCGCCGCCCAGGAACAGGGCGGCACCGGCCAGGGCGCCGGCACCGATGAAGCGCCGGCGGCTCAGTTGGACGAGGCGTTCGAGATCGGTCTGGTCGTTGTGCATGCTGATGGCTCCCTCACGGTGTGCAGGCGAGGCTAGTCAGACTAAATGACGGTTTGGTGACAGCGCTACTCGCCGGGTGGCGGCGTCCGCGCCAGGCAATAGACATCCACCCGCCGGGCGCCCGTGCGCTTGAGCAGGCGCGCCAGGCTGTCGGCGGTGGCGCCGGTGGTGAGGACGTCGTCCACCAGAGCCAGATGGCGACCCTCCAATCCGGCGTCCTGCACCAGGGCGAAGGCCTGCCGGAGATTGCGCCGCCGCTCGCTGGCGCTCAGGCCCTGCTGGCTGTGCTGCTCCTCCACTCGCTGCAACAGTCCGCCATCCGCCGGTAGCTTCAAGGACTTGCCGAGCCAGCCGGCCAGCAGTGCGGCCTGGTTGAAGCCGCGCTGGCGCAGGCGCAGGGGCGAGAGAGGAACGGGCAGCAGGCACTCCGGGCGCGGCTGACCTTCGTCGAACAGGTGCTGCAGATGCCGCGCCAGCAGCGCCCCGGCCAGACGGCCGAGACTCCCGTGATCGCGGTGCTTGAATCTGTTGATCAGGGTGTCGACCGGAAAGGCATAGCGCCAGGGCGCCAGCACCTGGTCGAAGGCCGGCGGCTTGGCCAGGCAGCCGCCGCAGAACAGGCCGTCCACCGGCAGCGGCAGGGCGCAGCCCTGGTAATGGGGGCCGAGCCAGGGCAATTCGCTGTCGCAGCCTTCGCACAGGGGCAGTCCGGCCGGCAGCCAGGCGGCGCAGAGGGCGCAGCTGGTCCCGGGCCGCAGGCGTTGCCAGTGGCGCTTCAAGGCCTGGGAAAGGGGTGGGGTCATGACGGCGTCCGTGCCGAGCGAGAGCCCTACTGTGCCAGGCGGAGCGCCTGGCGACCAGTCAGCCGCGGATCAGCCAGCTCATCACCATCAGGCCGAGAATCAGCCAGATGACGCCGCCCACCACCGAGCGCGCCATGAAGGCGCGTACCGCGGCGTAGAGCAGCAGCAGGCCGATGGCCAGGACGACGAAGCTAATATAGGAGTCGTCCATGCCGATGGAGCGGGCCATGCCATGGAGAAAGTCGTGCACGGCGTCGGCGAGGCCGCCGAGCACCGAGCCGAACAGATCGATAATGAAACGGATGACCTGGCCGAGCGCGGCGCCGAGCCAGTCGAAGAAGCCTTCAGTACGCATGGATGTTTCCGGATCCTTGGCAATGTCCCTTGGAACCCGCGAAGCCCACGGGGTTCGCTGGTGATCCGCGCTACACTGCGCGTTTTCCGCAGTGTCTCTCAAGTCCTTAGTGATGACCGCTACCGATACCCTTCCGCTGATCCTGCTTCCCGGCCTGCTCTGCGACAGCCGTCTCTGGGCCGCTCAGGCCGCCGACCTGGCCGACGTCTGTCCGGTGCTCATTCCCGACCTCACCCGCGACCTGGGCATCCCTGCCCTGGCGCGCCGGGTGCTGGCCGAGGCGCCGCCGCGCTTCGCCCTGGGCGCCCTGTCCATGGGCGGCTACGTGGCCTTCGAGATCCTGCGCCAGGCGCCGGAACGGGTAGCGCGGCTGGCGCTGTTCGACACCATGGCCAGCCCGGACGCCCCGGAGCGCGCCGCCCAGCGCCGCGCCATGCTCGAACTGGCCGAGCGCGGGCGTTTCCTCGGTATCAGTCCGCAACTCTTGCCGCGGCTGATCCACGCCTCGCGCCTGGGCACGCCGGTGGCCGATACCGTACTGGCCATGGGCAAGGCGGTGGGCAAGGAGGCCTTCCTGCGCCAGCAGCAGTCGATCATCGACCGCCCCGACTCACGCCCGACCCTGGCAGGGATCCGCATCCCGACCCTGATCGTGGTGGGCGCCCAGGACCAGCTGACCCCGCCGGCCGAAGCCGAGCTGATGCACGCCGGCATCCAGGATTCGCGCCTGGTGGTGCTGGACGACTGCGGTCACCTGCCGCCGCTGGAACTGCCGGAGCGCACCTCGGCGCTGCTGCGGGAATGGCTGGCCTGACCCCTCGTCGCGGGCGCTGAACCCGGGCACCAGGCCGGCCTCCATTGGCAAAGCCCCGAGGGAGTCCCGCATGCCGCATCGTCCGTCTCTGTCCGTCCTTTCCCTGATGCTGGGCCTGGCGCCCGCCGCCCTGGCCCTGGCCGCGCCGGTGGGTGCCGGTCAGCCCGAACAACTGCATTTCGCCGACGATGGCGTCATCCCCAACAGTCGCCTGCCCGTATTGCTCTATCGCCAAGTTCCCCTGGCCGGCTCAAACCGCGCCGCCGCCCTGGAGCGGCTGTTCGCCGACAACGCCTGGCCGCCGCAATGGCGCTATGGCGTCTACGATTATCATCACTATCACCCCAATGCCCATGAAGTCCTTGGCGTGGCGCGCGGGCAGGCGCGGCTGCGGCTGGGTGGCGAGCAGGGGCAGGATGTGGAGGTGACCGCGGGCGACGTGGTGGTGCTGCCGGCAGGGACCGGGCACCGCAACCTGGAATCCAGCGCGGATTTCCTGGTGGTGGGCGCCTATCCGCCCGATCGGCAGGACTTCATCACCCAGCGCGCCGATCCGGCCGCCCATGCCCGTTCAGTCGAATTGATCGCCCAGGTGCCTGTGCCACTGACTGATCCGGTGACCGGACGGGAAGGGGCGCTACCCGAGCTCTGGCGCTAGCAGAGTCGCGTCAGGGTGGCTTCGTCCGGCTGGCCGGCGAAAAAGGTCTTCAGCGCCTGGCGAAAGGGTTCGGGGTCTTCGGCCACGGCGGCGAAGAGGGTCAGGCAGGAATGGAATTTGAGATCGTCCGGCTGGCCGAACAGCGCCGTGGCCGACAGCTGCGGATGCTCCAGCGCGGCGGCGGTGATCTCCCGCAGGCGGGGTCCCAGCAGCGGATGCGCCAAGTAGGCACTGGCCTCGTCGCGGGAGGCGATGGCGTAGCGCTGCGCCGTCTCGCTGCGGCCCAGCCCCTGGATCTGCGGAAAGATGAACCACATCCAGTGGCTGCGCTTGCGCCCGGCGCGAATCTCCGCCAGGGCGGTGGCATAGGTGTCGGCCTGGGCGTCGAGGAAGCGTTGCAGATCGTGAGCGGCGGGCATGGCGAAACTCCGGGCCTTTTGCCTATCGGCAGATGGACCCGGAGGAAGTGCCGGTCAAGGGACGAGCGGTCTAGCCTCGCACCGCGCGATAGGTCGTTTCACCGCCTTCGCTGACCTCGTCCAGATCGATACGCGAGGTCTCGGGCAGACTCAGGCCGCCGATCAGGCCGAGCAGGGCGATCAGGATCAGGTAGAGCGCCGGCGAGAGATTGCTGCCGGTGGCGCCGATCAGCCAGGTCGCCATCAGCGGCGCGGTGCCGCCGAAGATGGTGTAGGCCAGGTTGTAGGTGATGGCCCCGGCGGTGTAGCGCGTGCGGGTGGGGAAGACCTCGCTGAGCAGCGGTGCGGTCACCACGTTGCACAGCACCGCCCCGGCGCCCAGCAGTAGGGAGCCCAGCAGGGCGCTGCCGAACTGGCCGCTGCTGGCCAGCAGCAGCGCCGGATAGACGCCCACCGCCAGCACCAGGCTGGCCAGCACAGTGGTCATGCGCCGGCCGATGCGGTCGGTAACGCGTCCCAGCACCGGACAGGCCGCCGCCGCCGCGAACAGGGTGATCAGGCTGATGGCCAGGGCCGCGGCCCGGTCGAAGCCGCCGGCCAGTTGCAGGTAGGTGGAGAAGTAGGTGGTGAACATATAGAAGGACAGCGCCGTCAGCGAGATGAAGGCGCCCAGGCGCAGGATCGAGCGACCCTGCAGCCTGAGCGTCTCGCCCAGCGGCGAATGGCTGACCTCATGGTCCGCTTCCAGCGCCTGGAAGGCCGGGGTCTCGTCCAGCTTCAGCCGCAGATAGAGACCGATCAGGCCCAGCGGCGCGGCGGCCAGGAAGGGGATGCGCCAGCCCCAGTCGGCCATGGCGGCGGCGCCCAGCAGTCGCTCCAGGCCCCAGGCGGTCAGGGCCGCGCTGGCAAAGGCGAGAAAGGTCGAGACCGGTACGAAGCTGCCATAGCGCCCGCGGCGATCGCGCGGTGAATGCTCCATCACGTAGGCGCAGGCCCCGGCGTATTCGCCGCCGGCGGAAAAGCCCTGGGCGCAGCGGATCAGCGTCAGCAGGATCGGCGCCCAGATGCCGATGGTGGCGTAGCTGGGCAGGATGCCGATCAGGGCGGTGGCGCCGGCCATGATCAGGATGGTCAGGGCCAGGGTGCGCTTGCGGCCGATGCGGTCGCCCAGCAGGCCGAAGACGATGCCGCCCAGTGGCCGGAAGGCAAAGGCCACGGCAAAGACGGCAAAGGTCTTGAGCAGGCCGGCGGTGGCGTCGCCACTGGGAAAGAAGTGCGCCGCGAGCAGGGTGGCGAGAAAGCCATAGAGGGCGAAATCGAACCATTCGACGAAGTTGCCGATGGATGCGGCGGAGATGACCTTGCGCAGGGTGGCGGGTGAAACGGAAGTCGCTGTCTGGCTCATGGCGGGCCTCGGGAAAGGGCGGAGACGGAGGCAGAAATGGAGCGCCTTGTTTTATTGTCATGACATCGGGGCGTACCGCAGGATCGACCCTAGTCCTTTTCCCGTGACCGAGCAGTCCCGCCAGCGACTTGTCCACCGTTGGAACCGACTTCAGGAGTCCCGCCATGACCATGACGACCACCTATGCGGAAAAGGAGCCCGCCCGCGCTGATGTCGACGCCCTGCCGGGTGTCACCCTGCTGGAATTCGGCGCACCCTGGTGCGGACACTGCCGCGCCGCCCAGCCGCTGCTGGCCACGGCGCTCGCGGACTACCCCGGCGTGCGCCATCTCAAGATCGAAGACGGTCCCGGCCGCCGCCTGGGACGCTCCTTTCGCGTCAAGCTCTGGCCCACGCTGATCGTCTTCAAGGACGGCCAGGAACTGGCGCGGCTGGTACGTCCGGCGACGGCGGCGGCCCTGGACGAAGCCCTGGCCCTGGCGGACTGACCGGTCGTTCCGCTCGTCCTCGCCACGCTTGACAAGGCCAGGCCTGGAACATTAGTTTCAAACGACTGTTTAAACGCCCTGGCGGTAGGTCCGCAGCGACGCTGCCGCCACCCTCGACAACAAGCATTCGCAAAGAGGTAACAGTCATGCCCGATTACAAAGCCCCCCTGCGGGACATCCGCTTCGTCCGCGACGAACTCCTGGGCTATGACGCGCACTACCAGAGCCTGCCCGGGTGCGGCGACGCCACTCCCGACATGGTCTCCGCCATCCTCGAAGAAGGCGCCAAGTTCTGCGAACAGGTCCTGGCGCCGCTCAATCGCATCGGCGATCAGCAGGGCTGCACCTGGAGCGAAGACGGGGTGAAGACCCCCGATGGCTTCAAGGAAGCCTATGCCCAGTTCGTCGAAGGCGGCTGGCCGAGCCTGGCGCACAACCCGGCCCACGGTGGCCAGGGCCTGCCCGAGTCCCTTGGCATCTCTCTCTCGGAAATGGTCGGCCAGGCCAACTGGTCCTGGGGCATGTACCCCGGCCTGTCCCACGGCGCCATGAACACCCTGGAGCAGCACGGCACCGACGAGCAGAAGCACACCTACCTGGAAAAGCTGGTGACCGGCGAATGGACCGGCACCATGTGCCTGACCGAACCCCACTGTGGTTCCGACCTGGGCATGCTGCGCACCAAGGCTGAGCCGCGTGCTGACGGCAGCTACGCCATCACCGGCACCAAGATCTTCATCTCCGCCGGTGAACACGACATGGCCGAGAACATCGTCCACATCGTGCTGGCCCGCCTGCCCGACGCCCCCGCCGGCACCAAGGGCATCTCGCTGTTCATCGTGCCCAAGCGCCTGCCCGACGCCAGCGGCGCGGCCGGCGAGCGCAACGCCGTGCACTGTGGTTCCCTGGAACACAAGATGGGCATCCACGGCAACGCCACCTGCGTGATGAACTTCGACGGCGCCACCGGCTTCCTGATCGGCCCGCCGAATCGCGGTCTGAACTGCATGTTCACCTTCATGAACTTCGCCCGCATCGGCACCGCCCTGCAGGGCCTGGCCCATGCCGAGGTGGCCTTCCAGGGCGGTCTGAAGTACGCCCGCGAGCGTCTGCAGATGCGTTCCCTGACCGGTCCCAAGGCGCCCGAGAAGCCCGCCGATCCCATCATCGTGCACCCCGACGTGCGCCGCATGCTGCTGACCATGAAGGCCTTCGCCGAAGGCAGTCGGGCGATGATCTACTACACCGCCAAGCTGGTGGACATCCTCAAGTACAGCCAGGACGAAGAGCAGAAGCAGCAGGTCGAGACCCAGCTGGCCTTCCTCACCCCCATCGCCAAGGCCTTCATGACCGAGGTGGGTTTCGAGGCGGCGAGCCACGGCGTGCAGATCTACGGCGGCCACGGCTACATCGCCGAGTGGGGCATGGAGCAGAATCTGCGCGATGCCCGCATCGCCATGCTCTACGAGGGCACCACTGGCATCCAGGCCATCGACCTGCTGGGTCGCAAGGTGCTGATGACCCAGGGTGAATCCCTCAAGGCCTTCACCAAGGTGGTGCACAAGTTCTGCCAGGCCAACGCCGAGAATGCCCAGCTCAAGGCCTTCGTCGAGCCGCTGGCCAAGCTGAACAAGGAGTGGGGCGAGATCACCCTCAAGGTCGGCATGGCCGCCATGAAGGATCGCGAAGAGGTGGGCGCCGCCGCCGTCGACTACCTGATGTACTCCGGCTACTGCTGCCTGGCGTACTTCTGGGCCGACATGGCCCGGGTCGCCGCCGAGAAGCTGGCCGCCGGTACCGAGGAGGCCGCCTTCTACCAGGCCAAGCTGGCCACCGCGCGCTTCTACTATGAGCGCCTGCTGCCCCGTACCCGCGCCCATGCCGAGGCGCTGCTGGCCGGCGCCGGTAGCCTGATGGCCCTGGCCGAGGAAGACTTCGCCCTCGGCTACTAAGGCGTCGCCGTTCCACTGAAAACCCCGCTCCGGCGGGGTTTTCGTCTTTTCGCGTCCGCGAAAAAAACACCTACTGCAGACCTCCGATCGGCTGACCATCGGGTCAGATCATGAACCTATGTCTCCCTTCCGGTTCGGTCTTACACTCGGGTCATACCGATAAGAACACCTTCCGAGGAGACTCGACATGGCCGACTACACCCCGCCGCTTCGCGATATCCGTTTCGTGCTGGATGCCGTCTTCAAGGTCAAGGACCGCTGGAGTCAGTGGCCCGCCCTGGCCGAGGTGGTGGACGGCGAGACCGCCGATGCCATCCTCGAAGAAGCCGGCAAGCTGTGCGCCCAGGAACTGGCGCCGCTCAATCGCAACTCCGATGAAGAAGGCTGCCACTGGCAAGCCGGTGAAGTGACCACGCCCCAGGGCTTCCGCCAGGCCTACCAGGCCTTTGCCGAAGGCGGCTGGGTGGGGGTTGGTGGGGATCCCGAATACGGCGGCATGGGCATGCCCAAGGTGCTCACCGCCCAGGTCGAGGAAATGATGCACGCCAGCTGCCTGGCCTTCGGTCTCTATCCGATGCTTAGCGCCGGCGCCTGCCTGGCCCTGCACGCTCATGGCAGCGAAGCCCTGAAGCAGGCCTACCTGCCCAATCTCTACAGTGGCCAGTGGGCCGGCTCCATGTGCCTGACCGAGCCCCATGCCGGTACCGACCTGGGCCTGATCCGCACCCGCGCCGAGCCCCAGGCCGACGGCAGCTACCGGGTCACCGGTACCAAGATCTTCATCACCGCTGGCGAGCACGACCTCACCGAGAACATCATTCACCTGGTGCTGGCCAAGCTGCCCGATGCGCCGGCCGGTTCCCGGGGCATCTCGCTGTTCCTGGTGCCCAAGATCCTGGTGGACGAGGCGGGCGCCCTGGGCGCGCGCAACGCCGTGGCCTGTGGCTCCCTGGAACACAAGATGGGCATCAAGGGCGCCGCCACCTGCGTGATGAATTTCGATGGCGCGGTCGGCTATCTGGTGGGCGAGGTCAACAAGGGCCTGGCCGCCATGTTCACCATGATGAACTACGAGCGCCTGGGCGTCGGCATCCAGGGTCTGGGCTCGAGCGAACGCTCCTACCAGAACGCCCTGGCCTATGCCCGCGAACGCCTGCAGAGCCGCTCCCCGGCCGGTATCCAGCAGGCCGCCAAGAACGCCGATCCCATCATCGTCCACCCCGATGTGCGGCGCATGCTGCTGACCATGAAGGCGCTGAACGAAGGCGGCCGGCTGTTCTCCAGCTATGTGGCCCTGCAACTCGACACCGCCAAGTACAGCCCCGAGCCGGCCGAGCGCGAACGCGCCGAAGCCCTGGTGGCGCTGCTCACCCCGGTGGCCAAGGGATTCCTCACCGATCTCGGCCTGGAACTCTGCGTCGCCGGCCAGCAGGTGTTCGGCGGCCATGGCTACATCCGCGAATGGGGTCAGGAACAGCTGGTGCGCGACGTGCGCATCACCCAGATCTACGAAGGCACCAACGGCATCCAGGCCCTCGATTTGGTCGGCCGCAAGCTGGCCGGCAGTCGTGGCGCCCTCTACCGGCCCTTCAGCGAAGAGGTCCATGGCTATCTCGCCAGCCTGCCGGCGGACAACGAATTCGCCGCGCCCCTGCGCCAGGCCCTGGATCAGCTGGACGGCGCGACCGAGTGGCTGCTGCAGGCCGGCGCCAGCGACCCCCATGAGCTCGGCGCCGCCTCGGTGGACTACCTGCACCTGTTTGGCTATGTCGCCTATGCCTATCTCTGGGCACGGGCCGCGGCTGCCGCGGCGGAGCAGGACGCGGCCTTCGCCGAAGCCAAGCTGGCCACCGCACGCTTCTATTTCGCCCGCCTGCTGCCGCGCACCCTGAGCCTGGCGGCCGCCGTGCGCAGCGGCGCCCAGCCGCTCTACGCCCTGGCCGAGGAGGCCTTCTAAGCTGTTGACGGAAAAGGTGAAAAGCCATGTCGTGTAAGCTTTGGCTTACATGACATCGCCGCGATAAGCCATCGCCTACACCCGGGTAGCTGCGTAATCTACACCCATCGGATCGCGGTACAGGATGTACCCAGCGCTCCAGATGACTTCAAGGAAATGTGGCCAGGATGGCCCCCCGGCAAGGATGTCAGGCAGAGACTTACAGGGATAGATGGCCAAGGATTGGCGGCCCGACAAGGATGTTGGGTTAAGTCTGCGAAACCCCGCTTCGGCGGGGTTTTTTATTGCCTGCCGGAACCTGATTCAGGCCCTGCCAGTCTTAGAGGCATCTTCTTGCCTGCCTGCTACTGGAGCCTGAAATGGACCTCATCCGCCTCATCTTCGCCATCATCCTGCCGCCCGTGGGCGTCTTTCTCCAGGTCGGCTTCGGCGGCGCCTTCTGGCTGAACATCCTGCTGACGCTGCTGGGTTACATTCCGGGTATCATCCATGCCGTCTGGGTGATTGCTCGTCGCTGAACCCACGGCCGGATCGCGGCCCCGGTGCCGCAAGCGACTGGCTGACCTAGGGGTCAGCGCAACCGAAGCGGCAGGGGCTTGAGGGCAAGAGGTCCGCGCTAGGCGAGGGCGCTTCCTGCAGCCCTGTTCGAGGCCTGCCGGCCCACCACACCGGTATCCTTGATCGACCGCCGGTGGTGCCACGGTCAGTGACGACACCCCTCCGCAGGCCGAGGCTTTGCCGTCGCCGACCGTTTTGTCCCGTACAAGGCTTTCAGACCCCATGAATCGCGAGTCGCCCCTCGATCAGAAGCATTTCAGCCAGATCCTCAAGCGCAATCTCTCCCTGCCTCTGAGCATCGGTGTCTTCAGCGCGATCTTCTTTATCGCCATCATCTATTACCTGCTGAAGGTCACCCAGTGGGTCGA
Organism: Pseudomonas sp. MOIL14HWK12:I1; assembly: GCF_000510705.1. Lineage (NCBI taxonomy): Bacteria > Pseudomonadati > Pseudomonadota > Gammaproteobacteria > Pseudomonadales > Pseudomonadaceae > Pseudomonas > Pseudomonas sp. MOIL14HWK12:I1. The sequence goes on from NZ_AZNY01000003.1 coordinate 778,094, forward strand.
GCATACCGACCGCGTCATCAGCGAGGCCAATGCCAACTTCCGCCTGGTGGTCGACCTGGAAACCGGGATGCGCGGCTATCTGCTGAGCGGCAATACCGCGTTCCTGCAGCCCTATGAACGCGCGCTGCCCAATGTCGAGCCGCAGCTCGATGAATTGAAGAATCTGGTCAGCGACAGTGCCGTGCAGATCCGGCGCCTGGAACGGATCGAAGCGGTGCATCGCGAGTGGCGCGACTATGCGAGCCGGGTGATCGATGCGCGGCGGTTGGGTGGCGATTTCCAGACGCCGCTGAACGATGGCCAGGGCAAGAACCGCATCGACAGCATCCGCCGCGACTACACCGATTTCATCGCCTACGAAGAGCAGATGCGCGCCGAGCGCACCGAGACGGCCAGTCGCATGACGGTGATCTTCGTCGCCGCCTTCCTCATCGTCAGCCTGCTGCTGTCGGGCATCATGGCCTTCTTCGGGCGCCGCGAGCTCATGCGACTCTCCGCGACCTATACCCGGCTGCTCGATCAGCAGGCCGAGCACACCGACAATCTGGAACGGCAGAGCTGGTTCCGTTCGGGCCAGAATCAGCTGTCGGAAGCCGTCATCGGCCAGGCGTCACTGGCGCCCTTGGGGCAGAGCATCCTGCAATTCCTGGCGCGCTATCTCGGCGCTGCGGCCGGCGCCCTCTATGTGCGGCTCGACGACGGCAGTCTGGAGCGCGTCGCCGACTACGCCCTGGACGACGAGGGCCGTCGTCGGCGCCAGCGCCTGGCGCCGGGCGAGGGGCTGGCCGGTCAGGCGGTGCTGGACGGTCGCGTCATGGCGCTGGAGCAGTTGCCCGCCGACTACCTCAAGGTCAATTCAGCCCTGGGTGAACGCCAGGCCAGCGCAGCGCTCATCGTGCCCATCGAGAACGACGGCCGGGTCAATGGCGTGGTCGAGCTGGGCTTCCTGCGTGCCCTGCGCCCGCAGGACGAGGAACTGCTGACCCTGATCGCCGATTCCATCGGCTCCTCGGTGGAAGCCGCGCGCTATCGCCAGCGCCTGCAGCAGGTCCTGGCGGAAACCCAGCAGCTCAACGAAGAACTCCAGGTGCAGCAGGAAGAACTGCGCACCGCCAACGAAGAACTGGAAGAGCAGTCCCAGGCGCTCAAGGAGTCCCAGGTCCATCTGGAGCAGCAGCAGGCGGAGCTGGAGCAGACCAACGAGCAGCTCTCCGAACAGGCTCAGGAACTGCTGCAGCAGCGCGACGTGCTGGACGACCGCAACAACCGCCTCAACGAAGCCCAGCAGATGCTGGAAGACCGCGCCCGTGAGCTGGAGCGCGCCAGCCAGTACAAGTCCGAATTCTTGGCGAACATGTCCCACGAATTGCGCACACCGCTGAACAGCTCGCTGATCCTGTCCAAGCTGCTGGCCGACAACCCGGCCGGCAACCTCAGTGGCGAGCAGGTGCGCTACGCCGAATCCATCTATTCGGCGGGCAATGACCTGCTGACCCTGATCAACGACATCCTCGACATCTCCAAGGTCGAGGCCGGCATGCTGGAGATCCGCCCGGAGCAGATGTCCGTGCGCCGCCTGGTGGAAGCCCTGAAGACCGCCTTCGAGCCGGTGGCCCAGAACAAGGGTGTCGCCTTCGTGGTGGAGCTGGACGCGCGGATGCCGCCGGCCTTCTTCAGCGATCGCCAGCGGGTCGAGCAGATCCTCAAGAATCTGCTGTCCAACGCCTTCAAGTTCACCGAGCACGGCCAGGTGACCCTGCGCCTTTCGCTGGAAGACGGCCAGCCCAGCTTCGCTGTGAGCGATACCGGCATTGGCATCGCCGCCGAGCAGCAGGAGCTGATCTTCGAGGCCTTCCGCCAGGCGGATGGCGCGATCACCCGTCGCTATGGCGGCACCGGCCTGGGACTGTCGATCTCCCGTGACCTGGCACTGCTGCTAGGCGGCACCCTGAGCGTCACCAGCCAGCCGGGGGAGGGCAGCACCTTCACCCTGCGCCTGCCGCTGGAGTATCAGGAAGCCGCTGCGCCTGCTCTACCCATTACCCCGGTTACCGCCCCTGCCGCGAACACCGCGCCGGCCGCGGCATCCGCGCCCCTGCCGGCCCTGGCCGCCACCCCGCGTCCGCCAGCTGCACCGCCGATCACCGAGGCGGCGGCTCCCGTGGGAGCGGCCTTCGCCGACGACCGGGACGACTGGCCCTATCCGGATCGCCGGGTCCTGGTGATCGAAGACGAGGTGCCCTTCGCGCAGATCCTCTTCGATCTGGCCCACGAACTGAAATACAGCTGCCTGGTGGCCCATCGCGCCGAGGAAGGCTTCGCCGCGGCCTTGGAATACCGTCCGGACGCCATCCTGCTGGACATGGGCCTGCCCGATCATTCCGGTCTCACGGTGCTGGAACGGCTCAAGGAAAACCCGCTGACCCGCCACATCCCGGTGCACGTGGTCTCGGCCTCGGATCGCATCGAGACGGCCATGCACATGGGCGCGGTCGGCTACGCCATCAAGCCCACCACCCGCGACGAACTCCGCGAGGCCTTCACTCGCCTGGAAGCCAAGTTCGCCGCCGGCATCAAGCGGGTGCTGCTGGTGGAAGACGACGCCCTGCAGCGCGACAGCATCGCCAAGCTGATCGGCGACGTGGACGTGGAGATCACCGCGGTGGAGATGGGCAGCCAGGCCCTGGAACTGCTGCGCGACGAGGTCTACGACTGCATGGTCATCGACCTCAAGCTGCCCGACATGGAAGGCGGCGAGCTGCTCCAGCGCATGGCCAGCGAAGACATCTGCTCCTTCCCGCCGGTGATCGTCTACACCGGGCGCAGCCTGACCCGCGACGAAGAGGCGGCGCTGCTCAAGTATTCGCGCTCCATCATCATCAAGGGCGCGCGCTCGCCCGAGCGGCTGCTCGACGAGGTGACCCTGTTCCTGCACAAGATCGAGGCCGACATGCCGCTCGATCGCCAGCGCATGCTGGAAAGCGCCCGCAGCCGCGAGAAGGCCTTCGACGGCCGCACCCTGCTGCTGGTGGACGACGACGTGCGCAACATCTTCGCCCTCACCAGTGCCCTGGAGCAGAAGGGCGCCAAGGTGGAGATCGCCCGCAATGGCCTGGAGGCGCTGGAAAAGCTCGACAACAGCGACACCATCGACCTGGTGCTGATGGACATCATGATGCCGATGATGGATGGCTACGAAGCCATGCGCGAGATCCGCAAGCGGCCGCACATGAAGAAGCTGCCGATCATCGCCATCACCGCCAAGGCCATGAAGGACGACCAGGAGCGCTGCCTCGCCGCCGGCGCCAGCGACTACCTGGCCAAGCCCATCGACCTGGACCGGCTGTTCTCGCTGATCCGCGTCTGGATGCCGTCGCTGGAGCGGCTGTAGGTCATGAGCGAACGGCTGCAGGACATCGAGCTGAGGTTGCTGCTGGAAGGCATCTTCCTGAGGTACAGCCACGACTTCCGCAACTACTCCAAGGCCTCGCTCAAGCGCCGGGTACTGCAGGCGCTGACGCGCTTCGACTGCCCGAGCATCTCGGCGCTGCAGGAGCGGGTGCTGCGCGATCCGGCGCTGTTCGCCGAGTTGCTGCAATTCATCACCATCCCGGTCAGCGAGATGTTTCGCGATCCGGGCTACTTCCTCGCCCTGCGCCAGCAGGTGGTGCCGGTCCTGCGCACCTATCCCTCGCTCAAGGTGTGGATCGCCGGCTGCAGCACCGGCGAGGAGGTCTTCTCGATGGCCATCCTGTTCCAGGAGGAAGGGCTGCTCGACCGCACCCTGTTCTATGCCACCGATATCAATCCGCGCTCCATGGAAAAGGCCCGCCAGGGCATCTTTCCGCTGGAGCGGATGCGCGCCTACACCGCCAGTTACCAGAAGGCCGGCGGCACCCGCGCGTTTTCCGACTACTACACCGCAGCCTATGACGGCGCGCTGTTCGACAAGTCGCTGATCGCCAACGTGACCTTTGCCGATCACAGCCTGGCCACCGACAGCGTCTTCTCCGAGACCCAGCTGGTGTCCTGCCGCAACGTGCTCATCTACTTCAACAAGAATCTGCAGAATCGGGCGCTCGGGCTGTTTCACGAGTCCCTGAGTCACCGCGGCTTTCTCGGTCTGGGCAGCAAGGAGTCGCTGGACTTCTCCGCCTATGCCAACCACTTCGAGCCGGTGGTGAAGCAGGAACGGCTGTTCCGCAGGCTCTAGCATGTTCCCGCCCCGCAAGCCGTTGCGCCTCATCGTCATCGGAGCCTCTGCCGGCGGGCTGCAGGTCCTGCTGCGCCTGCTCTCGACCCTGCCGGCCAGCTACCGTCTGCCGCTGGCCGTGGTGCTGCACCTGCCGGACGATCGCACCTCGCGCCTGGCCGAACTGTTCCAGGCGCGCTTGGCCCTGCGGGTGCGCGAGGCCGAGGACAAGGACGCTATACTGCCGGGCACCCTGTATTTCGCGCCGCCGGGTTATCACCTGCTGGTGGAGGACGACTTCACTCTGTCGCTGTCCCGCGACGAGCCGGTGCAGTTCTCCCGGCCGTCCATCGATGTCCTGTTCGAAAGCGCGACCGACGCCCTGGGCGAACAGGTCTGCGGCATCCTGCTGACCGGTGCCAACCATGACGGTGCCAGCGGCCTGCACGCCCTGGCTCAGAACGGCGGAGTCACCGTTGTCCAGTCGCCGCAATCGGCCGAGGTGCCGACCATGCCTGAGGCGGCCTTGAAGAGATTCCACCCGGATTTCGTGCTGGATGTGCCGGGCATCCATCTATTGCTCATCGAGCTGGAACGCGACCATGGCTGAAGTACCCGTCGAACAGGCGAAGCTCCTGCTCGTAGACGACCTGCCGGAAAATCTCCTGGCGCTGGAAGCCCTGCTGCGCAGCGAGGCGCTGGAGATCTTCCAGGCCAGCTCCGCCGAGGCCGCGCTGGAGCTCCTGCTGATGCACGAATTCGCCCTGGCGATCCTCGATGTGCAGATGCCGGGCATGAACGGCTTCGAACTGGCGGAGATGATGCGCGGCCTGGAAAAGACCCGGCACATCCCCATCGTCTTCGTCAGCGCCGCCGGCCGCGACCTCAACTATGCCTTCAAGGGCTACGAGAGCGGTGCGGTGGACTTCCTGCACAAGCCCCTCGATGTCCATGCGGTCAAGAGCAAGACCCGGGTGTTCGTCGACCTCTACTGGCACCGCAAGCGCCTGGCCGAGCAACTGGTGGCCCTGGAGCAGAGTCGCCAGGAGCAGGAGATCCTGCTGGCCGAGCTGCGCCAGACCCAGGTCGAGCTGCAGCAGGCGGTACGCACCCGCGACGACTTCATGTCCATGGTCTCCCATGAACTCAAGACACCGCTCAACACCCTAATGCTCGAAGCCCAGCTGCGCCGCATGTACCTGGACAAGGGCAAGCTGGAAGCCTTCACCCCCGACAAGCTGGCCGGCATGGCCGAGCGCGACGAGCGGCAGATCCAGCGCCTGGTGCACCTGATCGATGACATGCTCGACATCTCGCGCATCCGCACCGGCAAGCTGTCGATCCGCCCCTCGCAGTGCGATCTCGCCGCCCTGGTCAACACGGTGGTGGACAGCTTCGCCTCGCAATTCGCCGCGGCCGGCTGCCCGGTGGAGTTGCACGCCGAAGGCCCAGCGCCCGGCTACTGGGACGAATTCCGCATCGAGCAGGTGATCACCAATCTGCTGACCAATGCCATGAGATACGGCGCCGGGCGTCCGGTGGAGATCTCCCTGCGCAGCGATGGCGCCGATGTGGAACTGAGCGTCAAGGACCATGGCATCGGCATCCCGGTGGAGCACCAGGCGCTGATCTTCCGCCAGTTCGAGCGCGCCAGTGGCACCGAGAACATCGCCGGCCTGGGCCTGGGCCTCTATATCGCCGACCAGATCGTCAAGGCGCACCACGGCAGCCTGCACGTGGAAAGCATCGCCGGACAGGGTGCGACCTTCCGCCTGCGGCTGCCCTGTCTGCCGGCCTAGGTAGCATTGACAGGACCCCGGGCGCCCGCGAGAATCGCGAAAAGAGGTGGGATGTCATACCTCTTGCCAGATAACTCCATAAGAAGGCGCCCGTTCATGTCCGAAGTCTCCTCGTCACCCTTCCATCGACTCCTGCTCACTGGCGCTGCCGGTGGCCTGGGCAAGGAGTTGCGCCAGCGGCTTAAACCCCATGCCGAGATCCTGCGGCTGTCCGATATCGCGCCGATGGCGGCGGCCGAAGGCCCGGCGGAAGAGGTGATGACCTGCGACCTGGCGGACAAGGCCGGCGTCCATGCGCTGGTGGAAGGTGTCGACGCCATCCTGCATTTCGGTGGCATCTCCACCGAACACGCCTTCGAGCCCATCCTCGAAGCCAACATCCGCGGCACCTTCAACCTCTATGAGGCCGCGCGGCGCCACGGGGTGAAGCGCATCGTCTTCGCCAGCTCCAACCATGTCATCGGCTTCTATCGCCAGGACCAGCGCATCGACGCCAGCGTGCCTCAGCGCCCGGACAGCTACTACGGCCTGTCCAAGGCCTTTGGCGAGGACCTGGCGACCTTCTATTTCGATCGCTATGGCATCGAGACGGTGAGCATCCGCATCGGCTCTTCCTTCCCCGAGGCGCAGAATCGCCGCATGCTCGCCACCTGGCTGAGTTACGAAGACCTGACCGACCTTATCCTGCGCAGCCTGACCACGCCGGACGTCGGCCATACCATCGTCTATGGCGCCTCCGCCAACCGTGACAGCTGGTGGGACAACCGCCTCGCCGCGCACCTGGGCTTCCAGCCCAAGGACAGCTCCGAGCCATTCCGCGCCAAGGTCGAAGCCCAGCCCATGCCGGCAGCGGACGATCCGTCGATGGTCTACCAGGGTGGTGCCTTCGTCGCCACCGGTCCCTTCGACGACTGAGGAGGGCCGCCATGACCGCCGAATTGCTCGTCGATGCCCGCAACGCCACCGGTGAGTGTCCGGTCTGGCAGGTTGCCGAACAGGCGCTCTACTGGGTCGATATCCCGGCCAAACGGCTGCATCGCTGGACCCCGGCTGGCGCCCTGGACAGCTGGAGCGCACCGGAAATGCTCGCCTGCATCGCCACCCGCGAGGATGGCGGCTGGCTTGCCGGCCTGGAAAGCGGCCTCTTCGCCCTGCAGGCCGAGGCTTCTGGCCAGCTGAGCGGCGAACGCCTGGTCGCTCTCGACCATGCCCAGCCGGCGATGCGATGCAACGACGGTCGCTGCGATCGCCAGGGCCGCTTCCTGGTGGGCACCATGGTGCAGGACATGGCCCAGGGCGCGCCGGCTGGACGCCTCTACAGCCATGCCGCGGGCGAGGACGCCCGGCTGCTGCTGGACGACCTCATCGTGCCCAATGGCCTGGCCCTGAGTCCCGATGGCCGCACCCTTTATCTGTCCGACTCCCATCCCAGCCGTCAGCTGATCTGGGCCTTCGACTACGACCCGGATACCGGCACACCCAGCAACCGGCGGCTGTTCGTCGACATGAACGCCCATCCCGGCCGACCCGATGGCGCCGCGGTGGATGTCGACGGCTGCTACTGGATCTGCGGCAACGATGCCGGCCTGATCCATCGCTTCACCCCCGAGGGCCGCCTGGATCGCTCCCTGAGCGTACCGGTCAAGAAGCCGGCCATGTGCGCCTTTGGCGGGCGCAACTTGGATACCCTGTTCGTGACTTCCATCCGTCCGGGTGGCGATCTCAGCGACCAGCCGTTGGCGGGTGGACTCTTCGCCTTGGATCCCGGGGTGCAGGGGTTGCCGGAGCCCGCATTCGCGGGATGAATCGGTCTCGGGGAGCGCAGGACCTCCGGGCGGCGGAGTCCTGAGCGGCACATGGCAACGTCTGGAAACCGGCTGTCATGCTTTTGTCATGAACATCAGCAGAGCTCCGGCCCAGGCGGCTTATAATCAGGGTCTATCCGCCCTAAATCGCCGTCATGACCTCTTCAGTTGCAAGCCGCCCCACCGCCCGTTACTACGGCCTGGAATGGCTGAGATTCCTCATGGCGCTGTACATGGTCGTCTACCACCTGGGCGGGCTCTACAGCGATCTGCCGGATGCCTTCCGCCGGCTGGCCGGCATGGGCTTCTTCGCCACCAGCACCTTCTTCCTGCTGTCGGGCTTCTTGCTGGCCCACGTCAGCCTGGATCACCAGGGCGCGCTCAAGGGCAGCTCCCGCGGCTTCGTCCTACGGCGGCTGTGCAACCTCTATCCCATCCACCTGCTGACCCTGCTGGTCGCGCTGGGGCTGTCCTATTGGTTATCACAGGATTCCTGGCTGGAACACGGGGTGCCGGTCTACTACAACCAGCACCCCTATCTGCAGCTAGAGGAGGGCAGCGAGCTGGACGAGATGCTGCCGCTGTCCTGGCTGGCCGCCACCACCCACGTGCTCCTGCAACTGCTGCTGCTGCAATCCTGGGAGCCGCGCTTTCTCTGGCTCAACGGCGCCGCCTGGTCGATCTCGGCGCTGCTGTTCTTCTACCTGCTGTTTCCGCTGCTCGGCCCGCGGCTGATGCGCCTGCGTCGCTGGGCCCTGGCCGCCGCAGCGCTCTGGGGGCTCTATCTGCTCGGTCCGCTGGTGGCCACCTGGGCCCAGGCCTTCGATACCGTGACGGTGGGCGTCATCCACCGCAATCCGCTGATCCGCCTGCCGGAATTCCTGCTCGGCATCCTGCTCTATCGCGCCGTGCAGGAGCCCTGGGTGGCAGCGAAGACCCAGCGCCTGCGCCTGCCCCTGCTGCTGTTCGGCCTGACCGGCCTGTGGCTGGGCGCGCTGCTGCTGGAAGGCGATGGCCGCCGCTGGTTCTACCTGGTCCACAACGGCCTGCTGACACCCTTCCAGGCCGCGGTGCTGCTGGCCTGCGCCACCTTCGGCGAACCCGGTCGCGCCGGCGTGCGGCGCCTGGCCCAGCGCCTCGGCGAGGCCTCGCTGTGCATCTTCGCCGTCCACACCCCGCTGATCGGCGTGCTCGAACCCTGGACCCGCACCCTGCTGGGCTGGATGCACCTGGCCGGCGACAGCCTCGAAGACCTGGCCGAAGACGTCGGCGAGGCGCTGGCGCTGCCCATCCCCATTCCCGGCTGGATGCTGCCGCTGCACCTGGTGCTCATCGTCCTGCTCGGTCTGGCCATGCAGCGCTGGGTGGCCGGTCCGCTGCGCCGCTGGCTGCAGGCGCGCTTGCCCCAGTCTTAAGGAGGCGTTAAGTAGACCCGGCTAGCCTCGCCGCAGGAATCCGCAGCGGAGCTGAGCCTTGTCCAGCGAATACGAAGTCCACGGCCCCCACGACCACGAGGTGGAACACGCCGCCCACGGCGCCCATCGCCGCGACAGCCTCACCGGCCGCATCGCCGTCACCACCGCCATCCTGGCGACGCTAGGCGCGCTCTGCGCCTACCAGGGCGGCAACGCCGAGAGCCTGGCGCTCTATTACAAGAACGAAGAAGCCATCGCCAAGACCGAAGCCGCCAACCAGTGGGGCTACTATCAGGCCAAGGGCGAAAAACAGAACCTCGCCGACCTCGGCGCTGCCCTCGCGACCAACCCCGACACCGCCCAGCGCTTCTCCCTGGACAGCCAGCGCTACGCCCAGCAGAAAGCCGAGATCCGTAACAAGGCCGAAGCCCTGGAAGCCAAGGTCGACGCCAACGAAGCCCTGAGCGAAACCCAGCTCCACCGCCACCACCGCTGGGCCCAGGCCACCATGCTGATGCAGGTCGCCATCTCCCTGGCCGCCATCACCCTGCTGACCCGGCGGCGCTGGTTGCAGGCGGCGGTGTATGGGGTGGCGGGGGGAGGGGTGGTGGTTGGGGTGTTGGCGTTGCTGCACGTCTAGCCATTCAGGTGATGCCAGAGCGCGTCCATCAGGCACGCAAAAGGCACGTCTTGCCACAACGATAGAATTGGCTTTACTGGAAGCTTCAGGTTTCGTATACGTTACAAATAACCGAATTTGTTACGTATGCAGAACATGGATAGCGAGCTGATCAGTCAACGTCTTGGTAGCCAACTCCGCCAGCGGCGCCTCAATCGAGGCCTTACTCAAGCAGGCCTCGCCGAGCTGGCAGGCCTTACCCGGCAAAAGATCATCGCCGTGGAGCGGGGAGACTCTCGTGTCGGTATGGCAGCCTACGCACGAGCACTCGCAGCCTTGGATTGCGAGCTGGCAATAATCCCTGCCGCCTTGCCGACCTTGGACGAGATTCAGGGGGTATTCGACTGATGAAGACCCGGCTGCGAGTCGCAACCCCGGCAGGCGGGAGCGGAGCGCTCATGGCTCAGGATGGCGACTACCTGTTTCGCTACCAGGACGATGCTTCGACAAGGGCTGCCATCAGTCTGCTGATGCCGGTGCGCCTGGATGACTATCGCCGCCGCGAACTGCATCCGATCTTCCAGATGAATTTGCCGGAAGGCTATGTACTGGAGCAGCTACGCAACAGGTTGGCCAAGCTGGTACCTCTGGATCCCATGGCTCTGCTGGCCCTGACAGGCAGTAGTTCGCCAATCGGTCGCGTGACGGTGACGTCGCCTGAGATCGATACACTGCTGGAACGCCAGCGCTTCCCAGGCGAACGGCTCAGCGAGATTCTCGCCTGGGATGGCACGGAAGACCTGTTCGTCGAATTGGTGGATCGCTACATCCTGCGCGCCGGTATTTCCGGCGTACAGCCCAAGGTGTTGGTGCCCGAGCGGGAGGATGCCCGCTTCACCTCGAGAACCGCCGAGTTGATCATCAAGAGCGGTCGAGACGAATTTCCGGGCCTGGCGATCAACGAATACCTCTGCATGTCCGTGGCCCGCGAAGCAGGCATTCCGGTGCCCGAGTTCCATCTCTCCAGCAATGCCAAGCTCTTCGTCATGCGCCGGTTCGACCGCGACGAACATCTTGAACCTCTCGGCTTCGAAGATATGGCTGCCCTGATGGGGCTGGCGGCGGAGCAGAAGTACAGCAAGAGCTATTCGGCGATCGCCAAGGCCATCCGCCTGTTCTGTGCGCCCGAACATGTCCGGTCTTCGCTGGCGCAACTCTTCGCCACGGTGAGCCTAAGCTGCATCCTCGGCAATGGCGATGCGCATCTGAAGAACTTCGGCTTGCTCTATGCCGACCCTGCCCAGCGTGATGCACGGCTGGCGCCCGCCTACGACATCGTCAACACCACCGCCTACCTTCCCGAGGATGTCCTGGCGCTGGAGTTGATGGGCAACAAGTCGCTGTTCGCTTCGCGCCAGGGTTTGCTGGATTTTGCGGAAGTCTGCGATGTTCAACGACCGGCTGAGGTGATCCGCGCCCAGCTGGAAGCGCTGGAGCGGGTACTGCAGCGTTCGACTGAGCTTTGCAGCCAGGCGCCACAGATCGCCGCTGCCATCCGGCACAGCGCCGCGCCCTTCGTGCAGACGTTCGGCTAAAGCAGTAGGACTCGAGAAGGCAGGGCAAAAGCCCAAAACCTAGGCACAAAAAAGCCGCGCAAAGCGCGGCTCCTGAAAGCTGGTAGGCCCGCACGGACACGAACCGTGGACCAAAGGATTATGAGTTGCCTAGAAACGCTGTAAGCCCAGTGAAATCGGGCGTAGCTTATCGTAGGTAAAGTTGGCTGAAAGCATTGTCGTAGAGCGGTTTAAGCGTAGTTTGGCGAAATTTGTAAAAGCTGGGCACTGTACCGCCAGTGTACTGTTTTTTGTACCTGGCCCCCTACTGGGCCGGCTACCACTGTAGCTTTGCCGGATCGTCTTCAGAGTTTAGTTCTCCTGATAGCTACGTTCGATCAGGTGCTTGGCGCGCTCCAGGTCGGCTTGGCTGCGTAAGCTCAGCTCCAGGTCGCCCGTTCCCCAGTGGCCGATAGCGCGTACATCACGGCTGAAACCTTCGACCAATTCGACAGAATCTGGATTGAGCTTGAGCATCAGCAGCAGGCGCTTGGGTTGGGGTACTAGGCTGGCAAAGTTTTTTAGGCGGCGAAACGCCACATAGAGCTTCAGATGTTTTTCCTGCACATCATCCCCAATGGAGTGCAGGTAGCTTTTGGTCGTATCGAACAGAGTGACAATCTCTGGCGTAGCCTGGGACAGCTGCTCCTGCCAAGTCTTATCCTTGCCCACTAGCACTGACTTGCTTGGCTCGATAGCAGCTGCTTTAGATGTAGTTGAGGCGTCTGTCACGCTCACACTATTGACTAGTTCCAAGAGTAACAAATCATCACCAAAAATCTTGTAGCGGATCAACTCGATATTGCGCTGGATCAGTTGCACTGCATGTTGGTCGTAACGTGTGAAGTCGGCGGCAATGCATAGCAAGCGAGTGCCACTCCATTCGATCTGATGGGCAGCATCCTTCCCGAGTTTTTCCATTACCAGCCAGCGAAACTCAGCCTGATGATCAAGTAACCAGTCCAAGTAGAATAATCCCTGATTGATCACGTTCTCGTTGCTGTGTCGCTTGTACTCAACGATTACTGGGCAGCCATTTTCGTCTAGACCAAGGGAGTCGATTCGACCCTTATGGGTTTTGCCCGTGGCGTATTCGCTGGCGAGAAAACGCACCCCCAAGAAGCACTCCATCTGTGTTTCTATCAAGCTTTGTAGCTGCTTTTCTACTGCAACGGAGCGGCCGGGAAGCTCAATCGCGTCTTGTTGTCCATTCAGACGGAACAGCTGAATATCACTCATGCGCCTTCTTCCATAATGTGAGCGCCAGAGGCCTTTAGGATGGCCTTCAATTCGGGGAGGATTTTGTTTGGAATTTCCGCAGCCTGAGTAATGGCTACATATTTGAAAGTGTTTAAATCAAATGGCACTTGGTCTTGAGCGGTAGTCGGCTCGAATAAGAAAATAAGCCGATTTTCTTCGTGATGCTTTAGTGCGTAGCCGGCTTCAATATAAACGTTGGGGCGATGGCCGGTTAGGTCGCAAATTATTATGTCGGACGAAGAAATGGCTTCGTACATTCGGTTATGAATCGGAAAAGACCCACCCTCCTCGGTGCCCATGTCGACCAATTCCAAGGTGACTCCATGTTGCTGCTGGAGATTGCTTAGAGTCTGCCGAAGTTGTTGCAGGCGTAACGTGGCTTTGTTGTGGGCGTCATTCGGAGCGTCCGGCGCTGGGTACCAGCGCGCTAGAAAGACTCTCTTCGGAACTCGAGATTGGGCAGCTTTATAGGTTTTGAGAAGTTGCTCTGCTGGAGATAAAGGATCAAGCAAATTTGTTATTCCTTGCCCACCAAGCCAACGGCTAAGGCGGTCGAGATAGTTTACCGTCCAGCGGACTTTTTGCTCATGATCTTGTCCTTCTGCCTCTCTCCAGACCCGTGCTGCCAGCTCGAAGAAGCTGTAGGTTTTGCATAGCGATGGATGGTTTACGGTCAGTTGGGTAGCGATATCCGCCAGCGCAGCAAACAGGTTGTCGGCAAAGCTGGTCAAGGTTTGTCGATCGCGGGCAATAGTCTCGTCCATACTGATAAGGTTGCGAGCCGACTCCCAAAGTGTGGTCAATGGACGCTCGCCGAAGCGTTGCCGAGCCGGTTGCGGTAGACCTCGCAGGCGGTCGGCCAATAGCCGCGTTAGGTGCAGCGCCGGGTTGTAGGCGAATTCGTTATCCGGCGTCATGGCGTGCGCTGGGTCTTGCCCCAGCAGCAGCCGAAGACCGTGTTCCGACTCCAGCGGTAGGGCTGTGCTGTTGATGGTGTGGAAAATCAGCGATTCAGAGAAGTCGTCTGCATCATTGTTCACCGGACCGAGCAGCACCATGCAGAATGGAGCGAGGTACTTGGTCGGTGTGTTGGGGTCTTCGGTAAGCTGTTCGGCCAGATGCAGGCGATGATTGCCGTCGATGCGGCGAATGATTTTATCCTGCTTAAGCTGCCCCAGGTCGCCTCGCCGCACGCGCAGCCGCTGCATCCGTATGGTCGGACTTGAATATCGGCGGGAGATATCCACTAGGCTATCGTTGTCGCTTCTCACCCCGAAAACCGTTTCGCCCAACCCCTGTTCGTCCGGGGCGATCTCGCCCCGATTGACTATGAGTTTGACCGGCGCACGAACGGAAAGAATTATCTCTGGGAGGAAGCGATTCTCGCTCTGTTCCAGGTAGTTCTTGATCTCCTCGGCGTGTTTGGCCGATTCCACTCGCTGATGGCCTACCACCCTAAAGCCCTGCTCTCCATCCTCCATCTTGTAGGGGACGGAGATGGCTGCCAGATCGCGCAGATCGGCAAAGCCCCTGATAATGCGGAAGATGCCCAGCACGCTTTCCGAGAACAGTCCCTCGAATTCGATGTATTGGCGGCCTCGCGACATATTAGTACACCTCCACCGGGCGGGTGCCGAGAATCATTTTCTCTATATCTTTTTTCCGTTGGGCAAGCTTTTCATTAGCCGCCGAGATGTTTGCCAGAATCTGTTGCCGCCGGTCGGCAAAGCTTTTTTGAACCTCTGTTGGAATTTCAGGAAGCCTGATTTCGGCCAGGTTTGCGTAGTACATCCGTTGTTTAACGCCGCCGACACGGTTAAAAGCCACGAGTGCAAGGAAGTAGTTTGTCCTAAGCATAAGTGCCATAAAGGCAGGTAGAAAGCCGCCTTTCAGCCGCCACACCTGGTATTCAGGGCTTGTGATCGCATCCACGGGTACTTCGGGCACGATGCCGAGGGAACCGACATTAGCGCGTGTGGGGTTGTGAAAGAACCAGTCTTTTTCAATTTTCTTGTAAGGCGCATTGAAATCCTTTCCGACCTGCATAGAACTTAGAAAGACACCTTCCTTGTTATTCACTCCATAAATGGGCCATTCCTTTTCCGGCTCATCCCAGGGCCTGACGGTTTCAGCGCATTCCTCGGTGTAATCACCTAGTCGTATAAAATTAGGGTTCGCCGTTATGAAAGCGGCGGCACGACCCGCTTTGACATCCCATTGCTGAGTGTTCTCGTAATTGGCGAGGAATACTTTGGAGCGGGTAACCTGGCCAAAATCTTTTGTCTGCTTGACGAGCCACGAATGAAGCTCCAACACCAAATCTGACAAAGCGGTATCCGCCGCTGCGCGTTCCAGCTTGGCAGCCTCCCAATGGGCCACAATTTTCTGCTGAATCGGCAGCGCGGGGATGGGGACTTTTACCCCCTCAAGCTGGGTTGGTTGAATCCGTTTTCGGCCCGATGCGCCGCTGATCATCGAATTCAATAGCTTTTTGAACGCCTCTGTTCGGAATAACAGTTTCACGTATTCAGAATCTGTTCTCTGAAAATCGACGGAATAAACTGGAAATTCTGAGGTGACGCACATGCAGTCAATGCCATTGGGAGCAAGCCCTATTGCCCCGTTGCGCACATCAATTTTTGAAAAAACCACGTCACCGGTGTAGACACGAAACAGCCGCCCTTTGACGTCCTTTATGCGGACCGGCTCGCGTGGTTCAATCGAACCATCAAAGCGAATGGTCAGCAGAGTAACCATGGACTCGAGAGTCAGCGTTTCTAAAGCGGCTTCGTTTCGTCGCCTGAGGATGCTGACCAACGGTTTGATGACCTCATCTGGCCAGCTCCAGTTAACAGCG
The DNA here is from genome assembly GCF_000510705.1 of Pseudomonas sp. MOIL14HWK12:I1. NCBI lineage: Bacteria > Pseudomonadati > Pseudomonadota > Gammaproteobacteria > Pseudomonadales > Pseudomonadaceae > Pseudomonas > Pseudomonas sp. MOIL14HWK12:I1. The sequence goes on from NZ_AZNY01000003.1 coordinate 793,654, forward strand.
AACTGAGCTGCAACGCTCCAAGTCTGCAAGCCGCTGAAACTAACGCTAAAGGCCCGCGGTCTGGCTTGAGCCACTTCGCCCATTATTCAGCCCCTCCCGCAACGGCAAAGGCGCTCGGGTCGGAGAGATACTCGCGATACCACTCCAGGCAGGTCTTGTCACAATTGGCCGGCTGCCGGTCGTTGGGGTAAAGCTCGTTCTGGTCCTCCTCACCAGTGGCGGAGATGCCGACCTTTTCCGCCTCGTACATGAAGATGGGGTAGTCGAAGCGCTCCTTGAGCAGTTGCCGGGTTTCGGTGATCTGACGGATCTCTATTGCTTTCAGGTAGTCCTTGAGCTCCTTTTGCAGGGCCTGCCGTTGCTCGGCGTCCTTCGCCTGCTTGGCTGCCTCGATTTCGCTATCCAGCCGTTCCCGTTCCGCTTTGATCTCATCGGCATACCGGGCTTCGATCTCCGCCTTTGCAGTGGCGTAGGTCTCGTCAAACTGTTGCTGCTCCTCCTCGGTGAATTTTTGCAAGAAGAGCAGCGAGCATTTCACGCTGGCCCCGGAGCTGACAAAGGTCTCCTGCGGTAGACTGACCACGGCGCGGAGGAAGGCTCGGTCTTCGGTGAATTCGCGCACGTAGGTGAGTGAGGGGTTATTGAAAATGCCTTCCGGCAGCACGATAGCGAGGCGGCCTCCAGGTTTGAGTAAGTCAAGGCATCGCTCGATAAAGAGCACTTCGGTCTTAATCTTGGCCTTATCGCTTTTTGGTAATTCGAACAGGCTGGTAATGGGCTTATTTAGTGCCGCTTGCACACGATTTTGAGCCTGAAGATAGAGGTCCCCATACTCATCGAGATAACGTAACTTGGCAACGGCGCTCACCTTGATATCTGACTCTAGAATTTTGTCGGTAGGTTCGACATTCGCCCCAAAAGGGGGGTTAGTGAGAACAATGTCGAAACGCCCTTCGAAGATGCCATTAACATTTAGAAAACCATCGTGGTGGTGAACGCCGCCGTGGCCATCGCCGTGCATGATCATATTCATCTTGCTGGTACGTGCCATGCGGTCGTTGGCGTCGGTACCATAGATGCAACGATTTGAGAGCTTCCACAGCCTGGAACCTTCAATCTTTTGGTCGATAAGCGTCTGTATTTCGTTGAACTTGTCTTGGAGCTTCTTAGCACGCTGCTCTTCGGTCAGTGACTCGTCTTCTTCGACTTTGGCCTTGAACACGTTGTACTCTCGATCGGCGTCAGCAAGGATTTTTTCCCGGACTATCTCGAACACACGGATCAAAAAACCGCCTGAACCACTAGCCGGATCGCAGACGATCTCACCTTCTTTGGGATCGACCATATGCACCATAAATTCGACAATAGTGCGTGGGGTGAAGAACTGGCCGATTTCGCCCCGGAAAGTACGGCCGAGGAATCGCTCAAAAGCAACGCCTTTTACGTCCTCACTGGTGTCAGAGAGGTTGTATTTTTCTAATTCTTTGACGATGGCCTCACCGGTGGCAGGCTTTAGGTTGATGCGTTCATCTTCATCGAAAATCTTGTCGGTGGCGTATGCGAGCTTGGTTTGTTGAAACAGATTGTCGAGCGGATTCTCGGCGATCTGGCTTTTCAGCACATCGACGGTAAAGAGGTTGGTTTTATTGCGTCGAGTCAGCAGTGAACGTTCCACATAAACCTTGATGAAAAGTACCTTGGCGATTTCATCGAAGGCGGCTGCCGGATCTTTTTTCTCCCGGTTGCGGATGATGTTGTGGCATTTGTGCAGCAGATCGGCGAACTCCTTTTCCTTAAAGGCGCGGAGCTTGGAAAGTAGCTCCTCAATGTCCTTGTCCGAGGCATCGCCATGGGGAATATTCTCGATTTCTTCCGTGTAGCCGGGCACTTTGTCTTTCTTGACCCGCCAGTACTTGGTTTCCCGTGAGTTATGGGTAACGAAGAATGGTGCATTCCAGAATCGTGCGTAGTTCTCGCCTTGTGCGTAGTCAATAGGCTTGATAGTGACGTTATCGGATTTACATTCCACGATAATGAATGGCGGGTTGTCTTCTGCCTTGTCTTGAGGCGTGCGCCATATGACAAAATCCGCTCTGGCTCTGGCTGATCCTCTACCTGTCAGTTCTTGTTCTTCTGCAATTTGATCGAGAGTAAAACCATATTCGTTTACCAGTACGAGCAAGTACTCCTGTCGAACTGTCTCTTCTGGTGTCTCTACAAGCCATTTGCTGCGTACATGGCTCCAGATTTTTCCTTTCTTGTTGTCGCGCTTAAGATCCAGATTGCTCATGTTTTTTCTCATTCATTAAATCGTTTGGGCTTGGCTAGAGCGTGTAGTGGCCTGCGGCGCTATTACGTGGCTTGTGAATTCCCGGCTTCATTAGCGCCGCCAGCACGAACCCAGTCATCAATCTCTGACAATTGAAACTTCCATAGTCGTCCTATGCGATGTGCTGGTAATCCCTTCTGCTCTCTCCAGCGATAAACAGTGTCTTTAGCCACTCCGAGATGTTGTGCGACGTGCTCGGCGGTAACCCACGGTTCGGTGTTCATGGTGGCTTTACCCCGGATGTTGGGAGGCAATGGTCGTCCAAAGTCGTCTGTAGTCTATCAAAGCTGGTCAAGCAGAAGGCTGGTGATCTGGTTGTTGCAGGGAGCATAGATTTTCAGCTGACGTGCTTGACTGCTCATCAGTTCTGATCCAGTGCTTGCAGCCTGGCCAGAATCTCTTCGCGGCTGTTAGGGTAGTAAATCCAGTTCTTGTACCTGGGGTTGTATTCCCCGCCCAACTGGTTGCGCCAGGTTTTAAGTAGCTCTGTGATCTGGGGGTTAAATGACCAGGAGCGGACGGCAATTGAGCCGCTGGGCAGCGTTCTGGCAGATACCCACATCTGCATGATGACGAAGCGCTGCTCTTGCTGCGCGGGTGTCGTCCGGGGCGGGGGGGTATCTGCGAGTGAACGTGGATCTGGCATTTGCATTTCAAGTGCCTGCGCGATCGTCGGCGCCTCGGGGTGGATCCAGCTTTTGTGGTGTGGCTGATGAAGGATGTAGTTCTTGGCAGCCTCGGATGGTATCGGCTGAGAGCTCTGCAGCAGGTCGTTTAGGTCTAGTTCTATGGTCGGCGTGCCAGCCCCCTTGATGCGCTCCAGCTTCTCCTCATCAATGAACGAAGTGACGGCAATCTCGATGAACAGCCGTGAGCCATCTTTCAGCTCGGCGATCAGGTCTGGCTGAAAGCCCTGTTGCCGTATCTCCGGAGTGACGGTTTCAAAGTCCCACCAGCTGCTTGTGTCTTCACTGTTGGGGTAGACGCCGGGGAGGTGTGGTAGCTGCATACCGAGTCCATCGCAGATGACCTCCTTGGCATAGAGGTGGAGAAGGCTTTCGCGTTGGATGTAGCAGCTCTTCTTCTGTGAGACGTGGGCAAAATGGTGCTCCCGTATCGGCCCTTTCCGGGCCATGACAGATTCACCGCAGCTTACGCAGGTGCAATTGCAAGCTATGCCACGATGGGCGTTTTCAATGGTGATCAGCCGACCGTTTGGGTCGAGTGCGACGAACATGGTCATGGTGCAGGCCTCTGGTGTGAAGACGGCTCCAAGAGTCATGATTCGAGCGGGGGCAAACATCCCCCCAACCTCCTGCAAAGGGGTTATGTGTAGGTATGGATATGGCTGCAGCCCTTTGAATTAGGTTCTGTACGAAAAGTCGGTACAGGTAGAATCGCCACCATGATTGGCTGGAGGCCCACATGGCAAGGCGCTACGAACTCCCAGATGCGGGCTGGGAGTTGATCAAGGATCTGGTTGCCCCGGAACAGAAGATGGGCCGACCTCGAAGTGATGATCGGCTGGTGCTCAACGGCATCTTTTGGATCCTCTGCTCCGGAGCCGCCTGGCGTGATCTGCCGGAACGTTTCGGCCCGTGGTCGACGGTTTATCAACGGTTCCGTGACTGGCGAGACGACGGCACGTTTAACCGAGTACTTGAGCGATTGCACGTCCGGTTGAATCAGGAAGGCCTGATCGACCTGGATACGTGGATGATCGACTCCACCGCGGTGCGTGCAGCCCGAGCCTCTTCTGGCGCCGGGAAAAAGGGGGGCCAGAAGAACCGGTAGATCATGCATTGGGACGTAGCCGAGGCGGCCTAACCACCAAGATTCACCTGATCTGCGATGCCAACGGGATACCTCTCCGCTTCATGCTGTCACCCGGGCAGGCCAGCGACATTGGCCATGCTCAGCCACTCTTAGATCAGGTACGTATCCCCGGAAAGTCGGGACGACCTCGTAAGCGCTGCCGTTGGTTACTGGCAGACAAAGGTTACGATGCCGAGCATCTGCGCCAGTACTGCGACCGCTACCGCATGCAGCCGGTGATTCCGCAGCGCGCCATGAAGCGCAAACCCAAGCCAGGACTACCCCGACTGTTTGATCGTCCGAAATACCGGCAGCGGAACATCATCGAGCGGATGTTTGGCTGGCTAAAAGAGAACCGGAGAATTGGCACCCGTTACGACAAGCTCGCCAGGAGTTTTGCCGCAATGGTCACGCTGGCTTGCACGCTGCGATGTCTGCGGCAGTACTTTTCGTACAGAACCTAGCCAAGGGCTGCAAGGTGCTCGACAGTTTCAGGATACTTTTGCACCAGACGAATCAGCGTAGTCGCCTGGGCGTTTGGCTTGGCTCGGCCTTGTTCCCAGTTCTCCAAGGTGCGCGGGTTGGTGCGCAGATACATGGCGAAAACCGGGCGTGACATGTTCAGCTTCTGGCGGATCTCCACCAGCTCCTCGGAGCTGACTTCGCACAGTTCGGGTAACTGGACTTTGTGCGAGCGCAGAGTCACCTTGCCTTGGCGTTCATCCTCCAAAGCCTCGAAGCCCTCGACCAGCTCGGCAAAGATGTCTCGTTTCATGGTGTCGTCCTCGCATCAATTTCTGCTTGCAGCAGCCCCTTGAGTAATTTCTTCTGCTGCTCGTTCAGGTCGTCCTGGACGTCCTTCCCATACAGGGTAAACAGCCAGAACTGCGCGCCACCCAGCCACCAGTAGTAGATGACTCGGATGCCGCCGCGCTTGCCTTTCTGTCGTCGCTCGTCGGCGAAGCGAATCTTTCGTAGGCCGCCGGTTCCCTGGATCACGTCGCCGGCTTCCGGGTTCTTCATCAGCAGGCGCTGGAAGCTGCGAAAGGCCTCATCGTCCAGGTAGTCCGCTCGATGGCGCTCAAAGGGCGGTAGTTCGACAAATAGTGCTTTCATTGTCTGTACGTTATCTGCGTATAGTTTGTGGTGCGTTTAACGCACCGTCAAGGCGCCTTGCGCTGGCGTTTCAACTTGTCCAGCTTGCCGACGAGGTCCTCGGCCCGCAGGTGGGTGTAGCGCTTTAGCATCTGCATCGACTTATGCCCGCTAATGGCCGAGACCTCCTGGTCGGATAGGCCGCCCTCGACCAGCCGGCTGACAGCCTCATGACGCAGATCGTGGAAGCGCAGGTCGGGCATGCCGAGTTTCTTCTTCAGCAGTCCCCAGGTCTTGGTGAAGGCATAGGGGCGACGTTTCTCGTCCTTTCCCGGTTCGCCAAAGAACACCAGGTTGCAATCCTTGGGACGCACAGGGTTCTCCAGGGCGGCCTTAAAGGCTTCGGTGGCCAGCTTGGTGAGGGGGACAGTTCGGGCGCTGTCATTCTTGGTGTCTGCGAGGCGCACCACGCGCTTTTTGAGATCGACCTGATAACAGCGCAGACCAGTGATCTCCGACGAGCGCATGCCCGTTTCTAGGGCGATGCGCACGATCCAGCCGAGCATAGGGTTGCTGTGGTTATTAACTGCGGCGAGCAGGCGTCTTTCCTCGTCGGCAGTCAGCCTGCGGTCGCGGCCATCTCCCGGGCTGGGTTTGCGGATATTCAGCACTGGATTGAAGGTCAGTCCCAGGCCCCACTCCTGGATTGCCACCGTGTAGAGGTGACTGAGCAGGGCCAGCTCAAGCCGCACGGTATTGTTGCTGGTGGGGACGCCGCGCTTGCTCAGGGTGCCGAGCCGGGTGTCGCGGTAGTTGGCGATGATCTCGGCGGAGAGAGCGGCCAAGGAATATTTGCCCAGGTGCTGGATGAGCTGCTTGGCCTTGGTGGCCTCCGCCTTGCGTGTGGTTGGCTTCTTGCTCGGCGTCACCTCGGCCAGATAGCGCTCAAGGGCTTTCTCCAGCGTCAGGCGCTCGGAGCCGCTTCGCTGGATATACACGCCGCGCACCATTTCATCTTCGGTGCGGCGTGCCCAGTCTTCGGCATCGCGTTTGGTACGGAAGGTTTTTGTGTTGGTCGGCCAGCCCGTTTTGCGGACTACGGCCTTCCATGTGCCGGCAGGGGTTTTAACGATTGTGGCCATCTGAAAAGGACTCCAAAGGCAGGCTGGCGTACCAGCACTGTACCGATTTTGTACCTTTGGACCATAGGACTGATCCAGATGCCACAACCTTATAAAGCTTAAAGCCGCGCAGTGCGCGGCTTTAAAGGTGGTGGGCCCACACGGACTCGAACCGTGGACCAAAGGATTATGAGTCCTCTGCTCTAACCGACTGAGCTATAGGCCCTATAGCGCGGTGGAGTATACCGGGGGTGGCAGGGATCGCCAAACCCTTGTCGGGCATAAAAAAACCGGAGCCTGGGCTCCGGTTTTCTGTACTGCGCTGGCGCCTTACTCGTCGAGGAAGGAGCGCAGGTGTTCGCTGCGGGACGGGTGGCGCAGCTTGCGCAGGGCCTTGGCTTCGATCTGGCGGATACGCTCGCGGGTGACGTCGAACTGCTTGCCCACTTCCTCGAGGGTGTGGTCGGTGTTCATGTCGATACCGAAGCGCATGCGCAGGACCTTGGCTTCACGGGCGGTGAGGCCGGAAAGCACGTCGCGGGTGGCTTCCTTGAGGCTTTCGCTGGTGGCCACTTCGATCGGGGACTGCATGGTGCTGTCCTCGATGAAATCGCCCAGGTGCGAATCCTCGTCGTCGCCGATGGGCGTCTCCATGGAGATCGGTTCCTTGGCGATCTTGAGCACCTTGCGGATCTTGTCCTCGGGCATCTCCATGCGCTCGCCCAGCTCTTCCGGGGTCGGCTCGCGGCCCATCTCCTGCAGCATCTGGCGGGAGATCCGGTTCAGCTTGTTGATCGTCTCGATCATGTGCACCGGAATCCGGATGGTGCGCGCCTGGTCGGCGATGGAGCGGGTGATGGCCTGGCGAATCCACCACGTGGCATAGGTGGAGAACTTGTAGCCACGGCGGTATTCGAACTTGTCCACCGCCTTCATCAGACCGATGTTGCCTTCCTGGATCAGATCGAGGAATTGCAGACCGCGGTTGGTGTACTTCTTGGCGATGGAGATCACCAGACGCAGGTTCGCCTCGACCATTTCCTTCTTGGCGCGGCGGGCCTTGGCCTCGCCGATGGACATGGCGCGGTTGATGTCCTTGATCTGCGAGACCTTCAGCTCGTAGTCACGCTCCAGCTCGGCCAGCTGGGCCTGCTTGGCCTGGATGTCGGCCTGGAAGCGTTCGAGACCTTCGGCGTACTTGGGCTTGCCCTTGAGCAGGCCGGCGGTCCACTCGGTGTTGGTCTCGTTGCCGGGGAAGTGGCGCAGGAAGTCGGCACGCGGCATGCGCGCATCGCGCACGGCCAGCTGCATGATGGCGCGCTCGAGGCCACGCACGCGCTCCAGGGACTCGCGCACGCGGGTCACCAGGGCTTCGTACTGCTTGGGCACCAGCTTGATCGGCGAGAACAGCAGCGCCAGGGCGACGAATTCTTCCACGGCGCGATCGTCGTCGCGGCCGTGCTTCTTCAGCACCTTCTGGGTCTTTTCCAGCTGCTCGGCAACCGCGCCAAAACGCAGGCGAGCCTCTTCCGGATCCGGACCGCCGTCGCCTTCTTCCTCGGCGTCGTCGTCGCTCTCTTCTTCGTCGTCCTTCTCGTCGTCCACGGCCTTGGCATCGGCGGCCTTGTTCGGGACGGGCAGCTCATCGCTCTCGTTCGGCAGGCTGCCGTCGTCGGGATCGATGTAGCCGGCAAGGACGTCGGACAGGCGACCGCCTTCGGTGGTGACGCGGGTGTATTCGCTGAGGATGTAGTCGACGGTGCCCGGGAACTGGGCGATGGCGCCCATGACTTCGCGGATGCCTTCCTCGATGCGCTTGGCGATCTCGATCTCGCCTTCGCGGGTCAGCAGTTCCACGGTGCCCATTTCACGCATGTACATGCGCACCGGGTCGGTGGTGCGGCCGACATCGCTCTCCACTGCGGCCAGGGCGGCAGCGGCTTCTTCGGCGGCGGCTTCGTCGGTATCCGTCTCGGCCAGCAGCAGGGCATCGGCGTCCGGCGCGGTCTCGAATACGTTGATCCCCATGTCATTGATCATGCGGATGATGTCTTCCACCTGTTCCGGATCTGAAATATCCTCCGGTAGGTGGTCATTGACCTCCGCGTAAGTCAGGTAACCCTGCTCACGACCGCGGGCGATCAATTCTTTCAGACGGGATTGCTGTTGCGCTTTTCCGGACATAGGTACCCTTCCACTGAAGGCTTAGGCGGGCAAAAATAGCTGAACATTATAGCCGGTTAGAAGGTTGTCGTGCCAGTTAGGTCACGGACCCCGCCGGACGGCTGAGGAGTTCGCGTAGGCGGTCCTTGTCTTCGGAGCTCAGTTCGCTCTGTCGCGCCTTGCGTAGGAGTTGCTCCAGCAGGCGATCACGCTGGCTGGCGGCTAACCTCGTTATGGTGTCGAAAAACTGTTGTTCAAGGTTGTCTCCGGCAATCAGCCATTCTTTTTCCGCCAGAGCGCGCAGCAGTCGACCCTGTTCGGTGCCGTGCCAGCGGGCGATGAGCGCCAGGGTGCTCTGCCCGGGCTTCTTCTGCAGCGCCTCGACCAGGGCGACCAGCAACTGGGCGTACTGATCGCTTTCCTCGGCCAGGTTGCGCGCGTCCTGCACCGCCTGGGCCAGGGTCGGGTGGTGCAGCAGGCTGCGCAGCGCGGCCAGCACCGGGGTCTCCACCTTGACCGGTGGCTGACGGGGAGGGCGCTCGCCGCCACCCTTGCCGTTGAAATCCTTTTTCCAGCCCTTGCCGTCGCGCCCGCCCTTGCCTTCGCGGCGGGGCGTCCACTGCTGCTGCGCCGGGGCTTCCTCGGCATGGGCATAGGCGTAGTCGCCATAGTCCAGGGGCGGGGCGTCCTGCGGCGGGGCGGACGGCGCCAGCTGGCTCAGGGCATCGTTGCCGAGGCCGGTGAGTTCGCTCAGGCGCTGGCGCATCAGCAGGCGCAGGTTGTTGCCGGGAATCTTCTCGATCAGCGGCGCCGCCAGGGTGGCCAGGTGCGCCTTGCCTTCCAGGGTCGCCGGGTCCGCTTCGATCATCAGTTGCTGGAAGAAATACTCGGCCAGCGGCTGGGCCTGCTGGACGAAGCGCGCCTGGAAGGCGTCGGCGCCCTCGGCGCGCACCAGGGTGTCCGGGTCCTCGCCCTCGGGTAGGAACAGGAAGCGCACCCGGAAGCCGTCCTTGAGCACCGGCAGGGCCGATTCCAGGGCGCGCCAGGCGGCGCTGCGACCGGCCTGGTCGCCGTCGAAGCAGAACAGGATGCTCGGCACGATGCGGAACAGCCGCTTGATGTGCTCTTCGCTGGTGGCGGTGCCCAGGGTGGCCACTGCATTGCGGATGCCTTGCTGGGCCAGGGCGATGACGTCCATGTAGCCTTCCACGACGAGGATCTCGTCCAGGTCGCGATTGTGCTTGCGCGCCTCGAACAGGCCGTAGAGTTCCTGGCCCTTGTGGAACACCGGGGTCTCCGGCGAGTTGAGGTACTTGGGTTTGTCGTCGCCCAGCACCCGGCCGCCAAAGGCGATGACCCGGCCCCGGCTGTCGCGGATCGGAAAGATCACCCGGTCGCGAAAACGATCGTAACGCTTGCCGCTTTCGGCGTTCTCCACCAGCAGGCCGGCGTCCAGCATGGCCTTCTGCTGCAGGTCGTCGCCGCCCAGGTGCTTGCCCAGGTTGTCCCAGCCCGGCGGGGCGAAGCCCAGGCCGAAATCGCGGGCGATCTCGCCGGTGAGGCCGCGCTTCTTCAGGTAGTCGACCGCCGCCTGGCGCTTGGGGTGGTTGCGCAGCGCCAGGCGATAGTATTCGGCGGCGGCGGCCAATAGCGGGTAGAGCGGGGAATCCGTGGGTTGCCGCGGCTTGCGTCGACCACCGCTCTCTTCGCGCGGCACGTCCACGCCGGCCTTCTTGGCCAGCTCCTCGACCGCCTCGGGGAATTCGAGGTTGTCGTGGTCCATGATGAAGCCCAGGGCGTTGCCGCCGGCGCCGCAGCCGAAGCAGTAGTAGAACTGCTTGTCGGGGCTGACGCTGAAGGAGGGCGTCTTCTCGTTATGGAAGGGGCAGCAGGCCATCCAGTTCTTGCCGGCCTTCTTGAGCTTCACCCGCGCGCCCACCACCTCGACGATGTCGGTGCGATTGAGCAGGTCGTCGATGAAGCCTTGCGGGATAAGTCCGGCCATGGTCAGCGTCTGGATAGAGGGGCGAGGAGCGGAGGATGGAGCGAGGAGGGCAGTCTAGCGCCAGAGTGCGCCAGGGCGAAGCGGGAAGGCCAGAAACAGACAACCCGACCAGAGGTCGGGTTGTTTGATGACGCCAGAGGAGCGCTGTAACTCAGTACAGACGCTCGCGACGGCGCTGCTCGCGCTGTACTTTCTTGGCGTGGCGCTTGACCGCGGCGGCAGCTTTACGCTTGCGCTCGGCGGTGGGCTTTTCGTAGAACTCGCGGCTACGAACTTCGGCCAGTACACCGGCCTTCTCGCAGGAACGCTTGAAACGACGCAGCGCTACGTCGAAGGGTTCGTTTTCTTTGACTTTGACGTTGGGCATCCAGGTCGTACCTTCAAATTTACCGAGGTTTAATCCAACGCTAGCGGCAAAAGGGCACGGGAAGCGTCGGTTTTTAAGGGTTGCGGATAGTAACGCTTCAACTGCCCCGCTGCCAAGCCCCGGCGGACGAAAAGCGCTGGCCGGTGCTGGAAGCGGCGCTTATCATGCGCAGCCTGACATTCTATACCCTCGAAGGCTTATCTCCATGCGTGTTCTGGGACTGGAAACGTCCTGCGATGAAACCGGCGTCGCCCTCTACGACAGCGAGCGCGGCCTGCTGGCCGATGCGCTGTTCAGCCAGATCGATCTGCACCGCGTCTACGGTGGCGTGGTACCGGAGCTGGCCTCGCGCGATCACGTCAAGCGCATGCTGCCGCTGATCCGCGAAGTGCTGGACGCGGCGGGCAGCCGTCCTGAAGACGTGGATGCCATCGCCTACACTGCCGGCCCCGGCCTGGTCGGCGCCCTGCTGGTGGGCGCGGCCTGTGCCCAGGCGCTGGCGCTGGCCTGGGGCGTGCCCGCCCTGGGCGTCCACCACATGGAAGGTCATCTGCTGGCGCCCATGCTCGAAGAGCAGCCGCCGCAATTTCCCTTCGTCGCCCTGCTGGTCTCCGGTGGCCACACCCAGCTGGTGCAGGTCGATGGCATCGGCCGCTACAGCGTGCTGGGCGAGTCCCTGGACGATGCCGCCGGCGAAGCCTTCGACAAGACCGCCAAGCTGCTGGGTCTGAGCTATCCCGGTGGACCGGAGATCGCCCGCCTGGCCGAGCGCGGCGTGGCGGGGCGCTTCGTCTTTCCGCGCCCCATGACCGATCGGCCCGGCCTGGAATTCAGCTTCAGCGGCCTCAAGACCTTTACCCTCACCACCTGGCAGCGCTGCCGGGCGGTCGGTGACGACAGCGAGCAGACCCGCTGCGACATCGCCCTGGCCTTCCAGACGGCGGTGGTCGAGACCCTGGCGATCAAGTGCAAGCGCGCGCTGAAGCAGACCGGGCTCAAGTCGCTGGTGATCGCCGGTGGCGTCAGCGCCAACCGCGCGCTGCGCGAGAACCTGGAGCAGATGCTCGGCGAACTGGGCGGCCAGGTCTTCTATGCGCGGCCGCGCTTCTGCACCGACAACGGCGCCATGATCGCCTATGCCGGTTGCCAGCGGCTGCTGGCCGGCCAGCAGGAAGGCCCGGCCATCGCCGTCAAGGCGCGCTGGCCCATGGAGCAGCTGGCGGCGCTCTGAGACGGGCGGAGGGCGCCAGCGGACAATCCCCGGACGGCGCCAGGGTCAAAAATGACGCTCGGTCCCCTGGCGCAGGGCGCGCAGGTTGTGGCGGTGGCGGATCAGGATGAGCAGGGCGAGCAGCAGCATCGGCGCCAGCAGGTCCGGACGTTGCCAGGCGAACAGCGGCAGGATGCCGAGCACCGCGACCAGGGACGCCAGGGAAGCGATCCTCAGGCTGGCGAACACCGCGGCCCAGAGCACCAGCCCCAGTAGCGCCGCTGGCGGATAAAGGCCGAGCAGCAGTCCGGCCGCCGTGGCGACGCCCTTGCCACCGCGGAAGTGGAAATACAGCGGATAGAGATGGCCGACCACGGCGGCCAGCCCGATCCAGGCCTGCTGCAGGGGCGCAAGCCCCAGTTGCTGGGCGATCAGTACGGGGATCAGGCTCTTGCTCAGGTCGCCGGCGAGGGTCAGCAGGGCCAGCTTGCGTCCGGCCAGGCGCAGCATGTTGCTGGCGCCGGGATTGCCGGAGCCGTCGTGACGCGGGTCGCGGGTGCCGAACAGGCGACTGAGCAGCACGGCGAAGGACAGCGAGCCCAGTAGATAGGCCAGCAGGAGCAGCAGCCAGAACATGGTAGGGTTCCGCGCCAGGAGAAGGCTCGATTCTACCGACAGCCCGCCGCCCGACGATAGGCCGGCGGTGACGATCACACAGAGCACGACAAAGGTGCGAGGCAAAGGCAGTGGACAAGGTTTTCATCGAGGGACTCGAGGTCGACACCGTGATAGGGGTGTACGACTGGGAGCGTGACATCCGCCAGTGCCTGCGCATCGATCTCACCATGGGCTGGGACATCCGCGCGGCGGCGGCGAACGACGAACTCGAGCACACCCTGAACTACGCGGCAGTGGCCGAGCGCATCACCGCCTTCGCCCACGAGACCACCTTCGAATTGGTCGAGACCTTCGCCGAGCGCCTGGCCGCCCTGCTGCAGGCGGAATTCAAGCTGCCCTGGCTGCGCCTGCGCATCACCAAGCCCGGCGCGGTGCCGACCGCTCGTGGCGTGGGCGTGGAGATCGAGCGGGGGCAGGCGTGACCCGGGTCTATCTGGGGCTGGGCAGCAACATCCAGCGCGAGCAGCACCTGGGCATGGCCCTGGACGAACTCGCCGAGCTGCTGATCGATCTGCACTGCTCGCCAGTGTTCGAAAGCGAGGCAGTAGGCATCCGCAGTGCGCCCTTCTTCAATCTCGTCGTAGCCGGCGACACCGACCTCGATCCCGCCACCTTGAGTCAGAGACTCAAGGCCATCGAAACCCGCAGCGGGCGCTATGCACCGGATCGCCAGGGTCTGCCACTGGACATCGACATCCTGCTGCACGGCGACCTGACCGGCGAGTTCGCCGGCCTGACCCTGCCGCGCGCCGAGATCCTGCGCAACGCCTTCGTGCTCTGGCCACTGGCCCTGCTGGCCGGCGAACGACGGCATCCGGACAACGGTAGGCGCTTAGACGAGCTGTGGCAGGAGATGCGTGGCCAGACCACCCAGGTGCTGCGGCCGGTGGCGTTCCGCTGGAAGGGTATGGAACTGACGCCAGACGCGTTGCTGGGCGCCGATCGAGTGTAGCGCGACGGTCGTTGGGCTTCGCTGCGCTCAACCCAACCTGCGGGAACTCTTCTCCCTCTCCCTTTGGGAGAGGGCTGGGGTGAGGGCACGCCTCGCGAAGGCTCCCCAGTGGAAAAGGCTGCGCCGTTTTCCACGCTACGGTTCTAGCACAGGCTTCGCTTCGCTCGGACAACCCCCTCTCCCTCAGGGAGAGGGTTGGGGTGAGGGTCGCTGGGGAAGAGCTGCGCTGTGCTCAGCGCCAACCTACGAAAGCTGCGCCAGGGCCTCGATGCGGGCTTGCTTGAGGGCCTCGCCCAGGGCGGCACCCTTGAAGCCCTGGGCGACCAGCGGCTGGACCGCGACCCCGCGCACTACCTCGGCCGCCTGACGCAGCAGCGCCAGCGGTGGCTCGCCCTCGGCGGGCCTGACCGCTGCGGCACAGGCGCAGGCCTGGAGGAACTCCTCGAAGCGCGCCGGGCGGCGCAGCACGTCGAAGCCCTGCAGCAGCTCGAACCAGGCCTCCGGGGTCAGCTGTCGGGCCTGCAGCGCCGTGGGCCAGTGGCGCGCCAGCAGCAAGGCCAGCTCGGCGGGATCGCGTGGCACCTTGAGGCGGGCGTTGAGGGCGGCGTGCTGCTCTTCCGGTACGTCCAGCAGCAGGCAGGCCCAGCGCACGTTCAGCGAGGCCTGGACCTCGGCGCTCTGGCGCAGGATGGCATAGACCCGGGCACCCGGCTCGGGCTGCTCGCCGGCGAAGCTGGCAGTCACCTCCGGCAGCAGCGCGGCCAGGGCGCCGCAGTTGTGCAGCACCCGAATGAAAACATCGGGTCGCTCTTCGAGCAGGGCGCGGGAGATTTCCTTCCACAGCCGTTCGGCGCTCAGGGCATCCAGCTCGCCGCTGGCGACCATGTCCTGCATCAGCAGCAGCGTCTCGGGCGCCACCTGGAAACCCAGGCTGCAATAGCGGGCGGCGAAGCGGGCGACCCGCAGCACGCGCAGCGGATCTTCGGCGAAGGCGGGAGAGACGTGGCGCAACAGGCGCGCCTGGAGATCCGCGCGCCCGCCATAGGGATCTATGACCTGGCCGTGGTCGTCTTCGGCCATGGCGTTGACGGTCAGATCGCGGCGGATCAGATCCTGCTCCAGGGTGACATTGGGCGCGGCGTGAAAGGTGAAGCCGCCGTAGCCACGCCCGCTCTTGCGTTCGGTGCGGGCCAGGGCGTATTCCTCGCCGGTCTGGGGATGCAGGAACACCGGGAAGTCGGCGCCCACCGGGCGATAGCCCTGGGCAGCGAGGGCTTCGGCGGTGGCACCCACCACGACCCAGTCGACCTCCGTTACCGGGCGACCGAGCAGGCGATCCCGTACGGCACCGCCCACCTTGTAGATTTGCATAGAAAAAGACCTCCTTGCGGAGGTCTAGGATAGCCCGAAAGATCGGCTCGACTCAGATCGGCGAAGCCAGATCCAGACGCCGGTCGTGATCGCGGCTCTCGTGGCGGGGTGGAACCTGGAAGCTCTGGGCCACGTCGTCGCCCCTCATGCTTTCCAGGCGGATATCGAAACCCCAGAGTCGGTGCAGGTGCTTGAGCACCTCGTCCGTGGAGTTGCCCAGCGGCTTGCGGTCATGCTGGAAGTGGCGAAGGGTGAGCGAACGATCGCCACGCCGATCGACATTCCAGATCTGCACATTGGGCTCGCGATTGCCCAAGTTGTACTGGGCAGCCAGTTGCTCGCGGATCAGCCGATAACCGCCGTCGTCGTGGATGGCCGCCACCTCCAGTTCGTCACGCTGGTCGTCATCGAGGATGCTGAACAGCTTGAGGTCGCGGATCACCTTGGGCGAGAGGTACTGCAGGATGAAGCTCTCGTCCTTGAAGCTCTTCATGGCGAAGGTGACGGTGGCCAGCCAGTCGCTGCCGGCGATCTCGGGGAACCAGCGGCGATCTTCGTCCGTGGGGTCCTCGCAGATGCGGCGGATGTCGCGGAACATGGCGAAGCCCAGGGTGTAGGGGTTGATGCCGCTGTAGTAGGGGCTGTCGAAGCCCGGCTGGTAGATCACCCCGGCGTGGGATTGCAGGAATTCGAACATGAAGCCTTCGGTGACCAGGCCCTCGTCGTAGAGATCGTTGAGCAGGGTGTAGTGCCAGAAGGTGGCCCAGCCCTCGTTCATCACCTGGGTCTGGCGCTGGGGATAGAAGTACTGGGCGATCTTGCGCACGATGCGGATCACCTCGCGCTGCCAGGGCTCCAGCAGTGGCGCGTGCTTTTCCACGAAATAGAGGATGTTTTCCTGGGGTTCGCTGGGGAAGCGCGCCCCTTCGTCGTGGGCTTCCTTGCCGACCATCTTGGGAATGGTCCGCCAGAGGTCGTTGACCTGACGCTGCAGCTGCTCTTCGCGCTCCTTCTGCCGCTGGCGTTCCTCGGCGGCGGAAATGGGATAGGGCCGCTTGTAGCGGTCCACCCCGTAGTTCATCAGCGCATGGCAGGAATCGAGCAGTTCTTCCACGGCATCGATGCCATGGCGTTCCTCGCACTGGGTGATGTACTGCTTGGCGAACACCAGGTAGTCGATGATTGAGCTGGCATCGGTCCAGGTGCGGAACAGGTAGTTGCCCTTGAAGAAGCTGTTGTGGCCGTAGCAGGCGTGGGCGATCACCAGTGCCTGCATGGTCATGGTGTTCTCTTCCATGAGGTAGGCGATGCAGGGATCGGAATTGATCACGATCTCGTAGGCCAGCCCCATCTGGCCGCGGCTGTAGTGCTTCTCGGTATGGAGGAAGTGCTTGCCATAGGACCAGTGGTTGTAGCCGATGGGCATGCCGACGGAAGCGTAGGCGTCCATCATCTGCTCGGCGGTGATCACCTCGATCTGGTTGGGATAGGTGTCCAGCGCATAGCGCTTGGCGATCCGGGCGATCTCCCGGTCATAGGTCTGGATCAGCTCGAAGGTCCATTCCGAGCCGGTGGAGATGGGCTCACGTTTCATGACACGAGTCTCCGCTGGAACAGTTCGCGGAACACGGGATAGATATCCCCCGCCGAGACGATCTGCTGCTGCGAGAAGGAATCCGGGAAGCTGCCCCGGACGTTCTCGTATTCGTACCACAGCGCCTGGTGCTCGCGCGGGGTGATTTCCACATAGGTGTAGTACTGCATGAACGGCAGGATCTGCTTGGTCAGGATCTCCCGGCAGATGGGCGAGTCGTCGTTCCAGTTGTCGCCGTCGGAAGCCT
The DNA here is from genome assembly GCF_000510705.1 of Pseudomonas sp. MOIL14HWK12:I1. NCBI lineage: Bacteria > Pseudomonadati > Pseudomonadota > Gammaproteobacteria > Pseudomonadales > Pseudomonadaceae > Pseudomonas > Pseudomonas sp. MOIL14HWK12:I1. The sequence goes on from NZ_AZNY01000003.1 coordinate 810,601, forward strand.
GGGCGGCATAGAGATTCCATTCGTTGACCGGATAGCGCGCGGCCATGACTTCCTGCATCAGCTTGAGGGCGCTGGAGACGATGGTGCCGCCGGTTTCGCGGGAGTAGAAGAACTCTTCCTCGTCCACTTCCTTGGCGCTGGTGTGGTGGCGGATGAACACCACCTCGATGCGCTCGTAGTTTCTCTTGAGAAAGAGGTAGAGCAGGATGTAGAAGCGCTTGGCGATGTCCTTGGTCGCCTGGGTCATGGAGCCGGAGACGTCCATCAGGCAGAACATCACCGCCTTGGAGCTGGGGCTGGGCTGCTTGGAGAGCAGGTTGTACTTGAGGTCGAAGGTGTCGAGGAAGGGCACCTTGTCGATACGCGCGCGCAACCGCTCGATCTCGGCCTCCAGCGCCTGGATGTCACCCAGGTTGTCGGGCTCTTCCACCCGCAGCCGTGCCAGTTCGGCCTTGGCTTCGCGCAGCTTGTTGCGGCTGCCGCCGGAGAGGGCGATGCGCCGGGCATGGGAGGCACGCAGGGTGCGGATGATGTTGATGCGGGCGGGGTTGCCCTCGTTGCTGATGCCGGCGCGTACCGTCTTGAAGGTGTCGGTGCCGGTCAGCTGCTTCTTGACCAGGTTGGGCAGCTCCAGATCCTCGAACATGAAGTCGAGGAATTCGTCCTGGGTGATCTGGAAGGCGAATTCGTCCATGCCTTCGCCGCTGTTGCTGGCCTTGCCCTGGCCCTGACCACCGCCGCCGCCTTGGGGCCGCGGGATGCGCTCGCCGCTGACGAATTCCTTGTTGCCCGGGTGGACGATGGTCTGGCGTCCGCCCTTGCCCTGGTACAGCGCGGGTTCGTCGATGTCGCGGGCAGGAATGCTGATCTGCTCGCCGTGCTCCATGTCGGTGATGGAGCGCCGACTAACGGCTTCCTCGACCGCCTTCTTGATGTGCTCACGATAACGCCGCAGAAAACGCGTGCGGTTCACCGTGCTCTTGTTCTTGCCGTTTAGACGCCGGTCGATGACATAACTCATACAGGCCCTCCGGGCTATTGCAGGACGCCACGACGACGCGGCAGGCGCGTCGTCGCGGGTTCAGCCTCAGGCTGCCTTACTGCGACTTGCGTACCCGTGAATACCACTCGGACAGCAGTCGCACCTGCTTCTCGGTGTACCCGCGCTGGACCATGCGGGTCACGAAGTCGCTGTGCTTCTGCTGGTCTTCCTTGCTGGCCTTGGCATTGAAGCTGATGACCGGCAGCAACTCCTCGGTGTTGGAGAACATCTTCTTCTCGATCACCGCACGCAGCTTCTCGTAGGACAGCCAGCTCGGATTCTTGCCGTTATTGTTGGCACGGGCGCGCAACACGAAGTTGACGATCTCGTTGCGGAAATCCTTCGGATTGCTGATGCCGGCCGGTTTCTCGATCTTTTCCAGTTCCTCGTTGAGGGAGGCGCGATTGAGGATCTCGCCGGTTTCCGGATCGCGGTATTCCTGGTCCTGGATCCAGAAGTCGGCATAGAGCACATAGCGGTCGAAGATGTTCTGGCCGTATTCGCTGTAGGACTCGAGGTAGGCGGTCTGGATCTCCTTGCCGATGAATTCCACGTAGCGCGGCGCCAGGTATTCCTTGATGAATCTCATGTAGCGCTCGCGGGTCTCGGCCGGGAATTGCTCGGCTTCGATCTGCTGCTCCAGCACATAGAGCAGGTGCACCGGGTTGGCCGCGATCTCGTTGGCGTCGAAGTTGAACACCCGCGAGAGGATCTTGAAGGCGAAGCGGGTCGAGAGGCCGTTCATGCCCTCGTCGACGCCGGCGCTGTCGCGGTATTCCTGGATCGACTTTGCCTTGGGATCGGTGTCCTTGAGATTCTCGCCGTCATAGACGCGCATCTTCGAATAGATGTTGGAGTTTTCCGGTTCCTTGAGGCGCGAGAGCACCGAGAACTGGGCCAGCATCTTCAGGGTATCCGGCGCGCAATGGGCGCTGGCCAGGGAGCTGTTGACCAAGAGCTTGTCGTAGATGTGGATCTCGTCGGAGACGCGCAGGCAATAGGGCACCTTGACGATGTAGATCCGGTCGATGAAGGCCTCGTTGTTCTTGTTGTTGCGGAAGGTGTGCCACTCGGATTCGTTGGAGTGGGCCAGGATGATGCCGCTGTAGGGCAGGGCGCCGAGGCCTTCGGTGCTGTTGTAGTTGCCTTCCTGGGTCGCGGTCAGCAGGGGGTGCAGGACCTTGATCGGGGCCTTGAACATCTCCACGAATTCCATCAGGCCCTGGTTGGCCCGGCATAGGGCGCCGGAATAGCTGTAGGCGTCCGCATCGTTCTGCGGGTATTCCTCCAGCTTGCGGATGTCCACCTTGCCCACCAGCGCGGAGATGTCCTGGTTGTTCTCGTCGCCCGGTTCGGTCTTGGCGATGGCGATCTGGTTGAGGATGGAGGGGTAGAGCTTGACCACCCGGAACTTGCTGATGTCGCCGCCGAATTCCTGCAGGCGCTTGGCCGCCCAGGGCGACATGATGCTGCGCAGGTAGTGACGGGGGATGCCGTAGTCCTCTTCGAGGATCTGGCCGTCTTCGTCGGGATTGAACAGCCCGAGGGGCGATTCGAATACCGGCGAGCCCTTGATGGCGTAGAAGGGGATCTTCTCGATCAGGTGCTTGAGTTTCTCCGCGAGGGACGACTTGCCGCCGCCCACCGGGCCGAGCAGATAGAGGATCTGCTTCTTCTCTTCCAACCCCTGCGCCGCATGGCGGAAGTAGGACACGATCTGTTCGATGCAGTCTTCCATGCCATGGAAGTCGGCAAAGGCCGGATAGCGGCGGATGACCTTGTTGGAAAAGATGCGCGACAGGCGTGAATCACTGGTGGTGTCCACCAGTTCGGGTTCGCCGATGGCCATGAGCATGCGCTCGGCGGCACTGGCAAAGGCGGTACGATCCTTCTTGCAGATCTCAAGGTATTCCTGAAGGGAATACTCTTCCTGGCGAGTCGCTTCAAAACGCCCCTGGAAGTGACTGAAAATGCTCATGACGTCTCCTCGCTGGATACCCTGGACCAGCTTGGAATCGATGCCTGGAGCCTTGCCTTGCTGCCGGTGGGGAGCGGTCATGCCGGGCGACGAAAGATAACGTCTCTAATACCTTCGCGGTCGTCTTGCCTAATCGATCCTTACACGCCTGCAGAATTAGGGTCGGGTTTCGAGAGACGCACGAAGGAGACCGATGGAAACGGTCCCCCTGGAATTCCCCCGAATCTCCAGTGGTTACACCGATGGTCCAAAGCCGGTTATCGAGCCCGCCGTTTCCGGAGGGCCTGATTCCAGAATAGTCCTATCTGCGAGATGTGGAAGAGCCAATTCGGTTTATTCTTGTAACGACAGCGTCAATCGGCTGTGCTAGAGGCCCGCTCAAGCCTGGCCGCTGGCGGTCTCGTCGGGATAGCGGGTGCGCCAGTTTTCGAAGCCGCCGTCGACGCTGTAGACCTGGCTGAAGCCCTGGCCGGCCAGGAAGGCGGCCGCACTCTGGCTGGAGTGACCGTGGTAGCAGAACACCAGCAGCGGCGCGTCCAGATCGGCGGCGGCTATGAAGTCGTGGATGTTCTGGTTGTCGAGCCGCTGCGCCCCGGCGACGTGCAGGGAGGCGTAGCTGTGCGGATCGCGGATGTCGACGATCTGGGCGCCCTGGCTACGCAGCTCCAGGGCCCGCTCGGGGGAGATACAGGTGAATTCGCTCATTTCTTCTCCTTGCAACTGCAGAGATGACGACGGTTGCCGTCGACGTCGAGCAGGGTCATGTCGCCGCCCCAGACGCAGCCGCTGTCGAGGGCCTCGACATTGGGCGCCGCGCAGCGACCCTTGAGCGCGGCCCAGTGGCCGAACAGGATGCGCACGTCGCGGGTCAGCCGGTGCTCATGGCTGAACCAGGGGGCGAAGCCGGCCGGTGCGCTGTCCAGGCCTTCCTTGCTCTTGAATTCCAGACGACCTTCGGCGCTGCAGAATCTCATGCGCGTCAGGTAGTTGGTGATCAGGCGCAGGCGTTCCTGGCCTTGGAGATCATCTTGCCAGAGCGCCGGCTCGTTGCCATACATCTGCTCGAGAAAGGGCACGTGGGCCTGGTCATCGCGCAGCACGGCTTCGACTTCGCCGGCCAGACTCAGCGCCTGACCCAGCGTCCACTGCGGTGGCAGGCCAGCGTGGACCAGCACGCAATTGCGCTCCGCATCGTGCTGGATCAGCGGCAGATGGCGCAGCCAAAGCAGCAATTCGTCGCGATCGGGGGCGGCGAGGATGTCGCTCAGGGTGTCCTGTTTCTTCAGCCGGGCGCCGCCCAGGGCCACCGCCAGCAGGTGCAGGTCGTGGTTGCCCAGGACGCTGACCAGCGAATCGCGCATCGCGTACAGGTATCTCAGGGTTTCCAGGGACTGAGGTCCGCGGTTGACCAGATCCCCTACCAGCCAGAGGCGGTCCTGCGCAGGATCGAAGCGGACCTCGTCGAGGAGGCATTTGAGCGGGTCGAGGCAACCTTGCAGATCGCCAACGGCGTACAGCGTCATCGGGACTCCTAGTGCAGCGAGCCGGGTACGGCCAGGCGGAAGGTGGGGATGGCGGCTTCGAAGAGATGGCCATCGCTGGCGACCATCTGGTAGCTGCCCCTCATGCTGCCGACCTGGGTCGGCATCAGGGTGCCGCTGGAGTAGCTGTGGGTTTCGCCCGGGGCGATCAGCGGCTGTTCGCCCACCACGCCCGGTCCGCGCACTTCCTGCGCCTCGCCATTGCCATCGGTGATGATCCAGTGGCGGCTGAGCAGCTGCGCCGGGAGCTGGCCGTCGTTGCGGATGCTCACGTCGTAGGCGAAGGCGTAGCGCTCCTGGCTGGCACTGGATTGCTCGGGCAGGTAGCGGGTGGTGACCTGCACGGTGATGAGATAGCGCGGATCGGGCTCGGTCACGGGAGAATTCTCTGCGGAGGCGGGTGGAAAGGCTTCAGCTGGACGCCAGCTGGTTGGCCAGGCGCACATAGGCGGCCAGGTCCAGCTGCTCGGGGCGCAGCCCCGGATCGACGTCGGCGGCCTCGATGGCGGCGCTGTCCAGGGTACCCTTGAGGGTGTTCCTGAGGGTCTTGCGGCGCTGGCCGAAGGCCTCGCGGACGACGCGCTCGAGCAGCACCGGATCGCGGGCCACATGGGGCCGCTCGGTGTGGGGCACCAGGCGCACGATCGCCGAATCCACCTTGGGCGGCGGATTGAAGGCGCCTGGACCGACGTTGAACAGGTGCTCCACGCGGCAGTGGTACTGCACCATGATCGACAGCCGTCCCCAGTCGCCATTGCCGGGCACCGCGGCCAGGCGTTCCACCACTTCCTTCTGCAGCATGAAGTGCATGTCGGCGATGATGTCGGCGAAGCTGAGCAGGTGGAAGATCAGCGGCGTGGAGATGTTGTAGGGCAGATTGCCCACCACCCGCAGTCGATCGCCGGCGGCGATGCTGGAGAGGTCGTATTTCATGGCGTCACCCTGGTGCAGGGTGAACAGCGGATTGAGGCCGAACTTGAGTCGGAGCAGGGGAATCAGGTCCTGATCCAGCTCGATGACGTCGAGCCGGGCGCCGCTGCCGAGCAGGCCCTCGGTCAGGGCGCCCTGGCCCGGACCGATTTCCAGCAGGCGCTCGCCGGATCGCCCGTGGATGGCGCGCAGGATGCGATGGATCACCCCGGCGTCGTGCAGGAAATTCTGGCCGAACCTCTTGCGGGCGCGGTGTTGGTAGAGCTCGGTCATCAGGTGCTCCGGCGCAGGCAGCGGGCCTGCGATTTCAAGACGGCAAAGACCCACCAGTTTAGCAGACCCTTGGCCGTCACCGGAGCGCTCAGAGTCTCTTCATAACCTGCTGCGCGTCGGCCAAACTGCGTTGAAAAGACCTTCGGAATGCTCATTTACCATTCGTAAACTCCGCTTCCTCAGGGCTTTTCGCCTTGTTTGGCTCTAGCTCGCGAGGTTATGAATAGCCTCTTAGGTCACCGAACGGCGATGGGCCGCCATGCTGTAGGCGGTCTCCAGGGCCACCTTCAGACTGCCGGTGTCGATGCGTCCGCTGCCGGCCAGGTCGAGGGCGGTGCCATGGTCGACCGAGGTGCGGATGATCGGCAGGCCCAGGGTCACGTTGACCGCCGCGCCGAAACCCTTGTGCTTGAGCACCGGCAGGCCCTGGTCGTGGTACATGGCCAGGACGGCATCGCAGTGCTCGAGGTGCTTGGGGGTGAAGAGGGTGTCGGCGGGCAGCGGTCCGACGAGATCAAGGCCTTCGGCGCGCAGGCTGTCCAGCGCCGGCTCGATGATCTCGATCTCTTCCCGGCCCAGATGACCGCCCTCGCCGGCATGGGGATTGAGACCGCAGACCAGGATGCGCGGCCGGGCCACGCCGAAATAGCGCTGCAGATCGCCATGCAGGATGCGGGTCACGTCCAGCAGCGTCTGGTGGTCGATGGCATCGGCCACTTCGCGCAGCGGCAGGTGGGTGGTGACCAGGGCCACTCTCAGGCCGGCGGTCGCCAGCAGCATCACCACCTGCGGGGTGTGGGTCAGTTCGGCGAGGAATTCGGTATGGCCGGAAAAGGCCACGCCCCCGTCGTTGATCACGCCCTTGTGCACGGGCGCGGTGATCATGCCGGCGAAGGTGCCGTCGAGGCAGCCCTGGCCGGCGCGCGTCAGGGTGTCCAGGACATAGGCGGCGTTGGCGGTGTCGAGCTGGCCGGTCACCACCGGCGCACCCAGCGGGGTGTCCCAGACATAGAGGGCACCGGCGGGTGCCGGGCGGTCGGGCCAGGCCGCGGGGGCGACCTTGATGAGCTCGATGGCGAGTCCCAGTTCGAGCGCGCGGGCGGCCAGGAGGTCGCGGCTGGCGATGGCGATCAGGGCGTGGGGCTGGGCCACGCGGGCCAGCAGCAGACAAAGGTCGGGACCGATACCGGCGGGCTCACCGGGGGTCAGGGCGAAGCGCAGGGCCATGGCGGGCTCCGGAAACAAGAAGGCCGCAGGGGGTGCCTGCGGCCTCGGGGTTACTGCTTGATCTCGACGTAGGCTTCGTCGCGGATCTGCCGCAACCAGGTCTGCAGCTCCTGGTCGTACTTGCGGCTACGCAGGAGATTCAACGCCTGCTGCTCGCGGGCCTGCTGGGTATTGTCGGTGGCCCGACGACCCAGGACTTCCAGGATGTGCCAGCCGAAGGCGGTGCGGAACGGCTGCGACAGCTGGTTGACCGGCGAGTTGTTCATGACCTCGCGGAATTCCGGGACCAGGGATTCCGGATTGATCCAGCCCAGGTCGCCGCCATTGAGCGCCGAGCCCGGATCTTCCGAGAAGCTCTTGGCCAGGGTGGCGAAGCTCTCGCCGTTCTGGATGCGCTCGCGCAGGCGCGCGGCCAGACGCTGGGTCTCGGCATCGCTGCGCACGGCATTGGGCTTGAGCAGGATGTGCCGGACGTGCACCTCGTCGACGATGCTGGCCTCGCCTCCGCGCTTCTCTTCCACCTTGAGGATCACGAAGCCGCCAGGTACGCGCACGGGCTGGGTGATGCCACCGACGCCGACACTGCCGATCAGGCGGTCGAAGGGCGGGGGCAGTTGGGCAGCCTTGCGCCAGCCGATCTCGCCGCCGTCGAGGGCGTTGTCCCCGGCCGAGCGGGCGATGGCCAGCTGGTTGAAGTCGGCGCCCTGACGCAGCTGGTTGTAGGTGTCCTGGGCCTGGCGCGCGGCGGCGTCGAGACCGGCATTGCCGGCGTTGTCGGCCACCGGGATCAGGATGTTGGCCAGCCGGTATTCTTCGGACAGCTGCAGCTTGCCCAGGTCCGAGGCGAGGAAGTTCTGCACCTCCTGCTGGGTGACCTGCACGCGCTGACCGACCTGGCGCTGGCGCACCCGGCTGATCATCATCTCGCGACGGACCTGCTCGCGCGCGGCATCGTAGGAGAGACCGTCGCGGGCCAGGGCCTGACGGAATTCGGCCACGCTCAGGCCATTGCGCTGGGCGATGGTGGCGACGGCCTGATTGAGTTCCTCGTCGGAGATCTTCACGCCCATGCGGCCGGCCAGCTGCATCTGGATGTCTTCCAGGATCAGCCGCTCGAGCACCTGCTGGCGCAATTCGCTTTCCGGCGGCGCCGCGGCGCCGCGGCGGGTGATGTTCTGCTTGACCTCGTTGAGTCGCTGATCGAGCTGGCTCTGCATGACCACGTCGTTGTCGACGATGGCCACGACCTTGTCCAGCGGTACCACGGCAGCCTGAGCCAGGGGGGTGAGGGCGAGCGCCGCGCCCAGGGCGAGCGGGCGCAGGGCGTTACATAGCTTGGTCTTCACGTTCACGATAGCCTTGAATGCCTCTGTCCAGGAAGCCTTCGGTCTTGCCGCCGAAGACGTTGCCGAGTCCCTTGAGCACGATCTGCAGGAAGATCCCGCGATCGGCTTCGGAGCTCTGGGCGGTGTAGAAGACGTCGTCTTCGCTCTTGAGCCAGTAGCGGCTGATCAGGCGCAGCTTCCAGCAGCAGTTGTCGTACTCGAAGCCACCGAAGGCTTCCAGGGTACGGCTCTTGTTGTAGTCGAACTGCCAGCGGGCGATGGCGGACCACTGGGGCACGATCGGCCAGATGAAGGAGATGTCGTGCTGGTCGACCTTGTAGTCGTCGCTGTTGTAGGTGAAGCGGCCGAAGTTCGGATCGAACACCCGGACGTTGTCACGATAGCGATAGCCGACGTTGAGGATCTTGCCCGGCTCGGCTTCCGGCTGGTAGTGGAACATGACGCTGCCGGAGTCGGTCTGGTGCAGGGTCGGATCCCAGTTGAACTCGCCGTTCACGCGCCAGTCGCGGTTGAAGCGATACATGCCAGCCAGGGCATAGGGCGAACGCGAGGTGGTGGCCTGGGGATTGTCGATGTTCTGACCCAGGCTGCGGGCATAGGCCAGGTCGTCCTTGGTCAGGCCGGGCAGCTGGACATCGCGGTCACGGAAGTAGAACAGCTGGCCGAAGCTGACGTTGGCGCGCTCGAAGCCGTTGGGCTCGATGAAGCGGCTGGTGGCACCCAGGGCCAGCTGGTTGGCGTCGCCGATGCGGTCGCGACCGGTGAAGCGGTTGTCGCGCCACAGCGAGCTGTAGCTGAAGGTGTATTCGCCGGTATCGAACACTGGCAGATCGTCTTGGTCGCGATAGGGTACATAGAGGTACTTGGCGCGGGGTTCCAGGGTCTGCTTGCCGCCTTCGCCGAACAGATTCGAGGTGCGGTCGAAGTAGAGGCCGCTGTCGAGACTGAAGATCGGCACCGAACGGGTCGGGCTGTCGTTGAAGCTGGTCACGCTGGAACCGGCCGAGGCGCGACGACCACCGCCGACCAGCGGCGAATTCAGGTCGTTCTGACCGGTGCTGTCCAGGTCGAGGTCGTAGCGCGTGTAGGCATAGCGCACCGACGGCGTCAGGAAGCCCCAGGACGCGGTCATCGGGCGGGCGATGCCCGGCTCGACATGGTAGCGATTGCCTTCGGCGCGGGTCAGGCCGAAGAGATTGACGTCCGGGCGGTTGCGCACGTTGGTGCGATTGCCGTTGTCGTCCAGGTCGAAGTAGGTGTTGTCGTCGAAGCTGCGGGTGAAGCGCACCGCCTCGGTGTCGTAGGTGAAGTCCAGGCCGCCCGGGTTGTAGGGCAGGGCGCCGGTCAGGGTCAGCTGCGGCAGGCGGTTGTAGGGCGTCACGTCGGAGACCGTGGCCAGCTGGTAGGCCTGGGCGTTGAGGCCGGCGACAAAGGTGTCGCCACGGTAGGTCAGGCGGCCCTGCTGGTTGACGTAGGTCGGCTTGTTGATGCCGAGGTCGGTGTCCAGGTCCTGGAAGTAGTAGGGATCGCTGATGCGGGTGTAGTCGACCTCGGCCATCAGGCGCGAATCCAGGCCGCTGCGGTTCTTCCAGCCGTACAGCCAGCGGTTGTCGGTGGCTTCCGGTTCGCCCTCGTGCTCCGGATCGGTGTCCTTGAGGTAGGAACCGTAGACCTCGCCTTCGCTGCTGCGGGTCAGGTAGCGGAAGTCACCCTCGGTCTGCAGGCCATGCTTGGCCATGTAGCGCGGATAGAGGGTGGCGTCATAGTTGGGCGCCAGGTTGAAGTAGTAGGGCGTGGTGATCGCGAAGCCGGTGTCGCTGGAGGTGCTGATCGAGGGCGCCAGGAAACCGGACTGCCGACGGTCGTCGATCGGGAAGTAGATGAAGGGCGTATAGAGGACCGGAATGTCCTTGACCCGCAGCGTCGCGTTGGTCGCATAACCCAGGCCGGTGGCCGGGTTCAGGGTCACGGTGTTGCCCTTGACCTGCCAGGCGTTGCTGCCCGGTTCGCAGGTGGTGTAGGTGCCATCCTTGAGGCGGATGATGGCGTCGTCGCCACGCTTGGCATAGAGCGCGCTGCCGCGGGCGCGGCTCTGGTGCATGACGAATTCGGCGTTGTCGACCTGGACCTGGCCGTTGTCCAGCTGCAGATCGGCCTTGTCGCCGACCATCAGCAGGCCATTGTCGCGGAATTTGACGTTGCCCTTGAGCTCGCCGCGATTCTCCAGCTGGTGCAGGTTGGCTTCCTGGGATTCCACCTGCATGCCGCCCTGCCGCAGTACCACGTCGCCGGCCAGGGTGGCGACCTGCTGCTCCTGCTCGTAGCGCGAGGCCTTGGCCGAGACGTAGGTCGGGGCCTTGGACGTCGGGGTGTCGTCGTACATGCCCGGGCGCTGCGGCTCGACATAGGCGCCACTGCAGTAGGGGCCGGTCTCGGCCAGCTGGGCCGGGGTCAGCTGATCGCGCGGGACCCAGTCCAGGTGGCTGTAGTCGGCGCTGCGGGACTTGAGGGCACGACCCTTGCTCTCGGTCACCAGCACGGCATCGTCGCCCTTGCGTGCGGCCGGCTCGGCGGCGACGCCCTGGGTCTCGCCCTTGCTGGGACGGGGCGGGATGGCCGCGGTCGGTGCCTGGGTGTTGCACGACCAGCCACCACCGGCGCCGGCACTGCAGCTGAACTGCTCGGCGGGTGCGGCGATAAGGGCGGTGACGGGCTGCATGGCGAGCAGGCTGCCGGTTACCAAGAGGGGGAATTTTCTGCGAAACGCGGGGGTTTTCACGGCCATCCTTAAAGTCGTCCTGCACGCCGGCCATTAAGGGGCCGCGGCCTCTCGATGGGCTCAAAAAGATAGCGGATAATAAAACATGACCTGCGCATCGGCTAGGGCCGGGGGATCCGCTGTAAATGACTGAAGATGTTCGCTTAAACCAGATAGAAGACTGGCTGACCACCGTTCTACCGGAAATTTTCCGGGAGCAGGCCTGGGGTGAGGTGCCCGTGGGCAGCCTGACCGCGGCCAGCAGCGATGCCAGCTTTCGCCGTTATTTCCGCTGGGCGGGCGAGGGCCGCAGCTTGATCGTGATGGATGCGCCGCCGCCACAGGAGGACTGCCGTCCGTTCGTCCAGGTGGCCGCGCTGCTGGCCGCCGCCGGGGTCCATGTGCCGCGCATCCTGGCCGAGGATCTGGAGCGGGGATTCCTGCTGCTGAGCGACCTCGGCACCCTGACCTACTTGGAGGTGATCAATGCGGCCAATGCCGACGATTATTTCCAGGCGGCCATCGACGCCTTGCTGGCTTTTCAGGGCAGGCAGCCGACGAACGGCAGCCTGCCGCTCTACGACAGGGCTCTGCTCGCCCGCGAGTTGAGTCTGTTTCCGGAGTGGTACGTGGGCCGCGAGCTGGACACGACCTTGAGCGCCAGCCAGCTCGATCGCTGGCAGGCCATCTGCGAGGTGCTGATCGACAACGCCCTGGCGCAACCCCAGGTGCTAGTCCATCGGGACTTCATGCCGCGCAACCTGATGCTCAGCACGCCCAATCCGGGGGTGCTGGACTTCCAGGATGCGGTCATCGGCCCGGTGACCTATGACATCACCAGCCTGTTCAAGGACGCCTTCCTCAGCTGGCCGGAGCCGCTGGTGCAGCGCTGGCTGCTGGGCTACTGGGAGCAGGCCCGCGCCGCCGGCATTCCGGTGCAGGCCGAGTTCGCCGATTTCCAGCGAGCCTCGGACCTGATGGGCGTGCAGCGCCATCTCAAGGTAATGGGCATCTTCGCCCGCATCTGGCACCGCGACGGCAAGCCGCGCTATGTCGCCGACACCCCGCGCTTTATCGCCTATATCCGTACCGTGGTGGCACGCCGCCCCGAGCTGGCCGGCCTCGGCGCCTTGCTCGACGAGCTGCATGCCGAGCGGGCCGAGGCATGAAGGCCATGATCCTGGCGGCGGGCAAGGGCGAGCGGATGCGACCCCTGACGCTGAGCCTGCCCAAGCCGCTGATCGAGGTGAACGGCCGGCCGCTGATCGAGCACCACATCCGGGCCCTGGCGGCGGCGGGCATCACCGAGCTGGTGATCAATCACGCCTGGCTGGGCGCCCAGCTGGAAGCCGCCCTGGGCGATGGCAGTCCGCTGGGGGTCGCCATCCGCTTCTCCCCCGAGGGTGAGCCGCTGGAGACCGGAGGCGGCATCTTCCGTGCGTTACCGCTGTTGGGCAGCGCGCCCTTCGTGCTGGTCAACGGCGACATCCGTACCGACTTCGTCTTTGGCAGCCTGACCCTGCCGGCCGGTTGCCTGGCGCATCTGGTGCTGGTCGACAATCCGCTGCATCACCCGAGCGGCGACTTCGGCCTGGTGGACGGGCGGATCACCCTGGACGCCCCGGAGAAGCTCACCTACAGCGGCATCGCCGTGCTTCATCCGCACCTGTTCGCCAGTTGCACGGCCGGAGCCTTCAAGCTGGTGGACGTGCTGCGGCCGGCCATTGCCGCCGGGCAGGTCTCGGGCCAGCGACTGGACGGTCGCTGGGTGGACGTCGGTACCCTCGAGCGGCTGGCGGAAGCGGAGCGGCTGTTCGAGGCGGCTTCTTGAAGATCTGGTTCTGGCCGCTGACGCTGCTGGGTTTCCTGGCCGGCTGGGCGGTGGCCAGCATTCCCGGTGCGCTGCTGGTGGCGCTGCTCGCTCATGCCGGCGAGCGGCAACTGGGGCTGACCTCCCTGGCGGGCTGGAAGGCGCGCTGGCAGGGGCGCCCCGGGCGCTTCGAGCACCAGGCGCAATTCCAGATGCTCGGCCGGCTGGCCAAGCGCGGCGGGCGGGTGCTGACCGCCCACATCCGCCAGGCCGAAGGCGAGATCGAACGTCTGGGGCTGGGCGCCGACGACCGCAAGAAGGCCATCGCCGCCTTCGAGCAGGGCAAGGGTGGCACCCTGCCGTCGACGGCCGATCTGCAGCGCCTCAGCGAGCGCAGCGAAGGCATCCTGCGCGCCTGCTGGCGCATGGTCTGGATCAGCGGCAGCGTGCGCCCCGGCGATCGCGACGAGATCCTCGGCTGGGGCCAGGCGATGGGTCTGGCCGAAGCCCAGGTGCTTGCCTTGCAGCCGCCGGTACAGACGGCGCCACGCCAGCCCAGCAATGAAGAGAAGTATCGCAAGGCGCTGCAGTTGCTCGGCGTCACCGATGACGCCGACGCCGCTACGGTCAAGCAGGCCTATCGGCGGCTGCTCTCGCGCCATCACCCCGACAAGAAGGCCGGCGCCGGGGCCGGCCAGTCGGCGGTCTATGCCGCTGCCCAGCGCACCGCCGAGCTGCATGCCGCCTACCAGGTGATCAAGACGCGGCGGGGCTTCCGCTAGCGGCCGGTGGCAGCCGATCCAGCCAGGCGCGCAGGCGGCGGACGGTCTGTTCCTGCTCGGCGGCCCGGTCGCCGGGAATCACCGGCAGATCGATCTGCCGATAGCCCTTGTTGGCCTTTTGCGCCGCGCGTTCCTTGCGCCGCTGGGCGGCCGCTCCGGGGGCGTGCACCAGGTCGGCGATCTGCAGGTCGGTCTTGCCCATGGTGGCGTCCAGCCGCGGCGGCATGCCCTGGGGTTCGCGGGCGTCGATGAGCACCAGTTGCTTGACCTCGGCCGGTTCCTTTTCCGCCAGATAGCGCGCCGCCCAGTAGGCGCCGGTGCCGTGACCGACCAGCACGATGGGGCTGGCGCCCTGTTGCAGCGCCAGGTCGATGCCGGCGGCGATGCGTGCCAGTACCCGGGTGGCCTGGGCATTGGCCGCGGCTTCGGGATCCACCGGTGCGACCGCCGCCTGGGCCGGTTCGCCGCTGCCGGCTTCGGCCTGGGTCGGGGCGGCGGGCGCCGTACCGCTGCCGCCGGTCACCGGCGGTGCTGCCTGCTCGCTGTTGGCCTGGGCGTCGGTGTCCGCCGGCGCGGTGTCCCGCTCGATCGCCACCACGGGGTCATAGGGATCGGGCAGGCTCAGGCTGATGGTCTGCCAGCCGAAGGTGGGCAACTGCTGGCGCACGGGCGCCACCACATTGGGCCAGTCGGCCGATTCGCCATCGCCCGGCACCAGCACCACCGTTCCGGCGGCCTTGGCCCGGGCGGCGGGCACTAGCAGGGCGAGAAAGGATTCGTCGCCAGCCTGCAGGGTCTTCTGCTGCTCGGCGGGCAGTTGCCGCATCAGCGCCTGCTGCTGCTCCTGGCTGCGCTCCAACGCCGGGGCCACGGCGGCCGGCGCCGCCGGCGTTTCCGGTGCCGGGGTGGGCGCCTCTTCGGCAAGCACCGGGGCGGCAAGGCCGAGCAGGAGGAGGCAGAGCGGCAGCAGGGCGGGCGACGACATCGACGGGAATCCTCGACAGGGGGACGGTTGACCCTGGCGAGCCTACCGCCGTTCGCCCCGTCGGGGCAGCGGGAACGCCCGAGCCGCAGACGGATCTCCGTTACAATGCCGCCACTTAACCTTCGCCGAGGCTATCCCATGCAACCCTTCGCCATCGCTCCCTCGATCCTGTCCGCCGATTTCGCCCGCCTGGGCGAGGAGGTCGACAAGGTCCTCGCCGCCGGTGCCGACATGGTCCATTTCGACGTGATGGACAACCACTATGTGCCCAATCTCACCATCGGCCCCATGGTCTGCAAGGCGCTGCGCAACTACGGGGTGACCGCGCCCATCGACGTGCACCTGATGGTCAAGCCGGTGGATCGCATCATCGGCGATTTCATCGAGGCCGGCGCCACCGACATCACCTTCCACCCCGAGGCCTCCGAGCACATCGATCGCTCGCTGCAGCTGATCAAGGACGGCGGTTGCCGGGCCGGCCTGGTGTTCAATCCGGCCACCTCGCTGGATGCCCTGAAGTACGTCATGGACAAGATCGACATGGTGCTGCTGATGAGCGTCAACCCCGGCTTCGGCGGCCAGAAATTCATTCCCGGCACCCTCGACAAGCTGCGCGAGGCACGCGCCCTGATCGACGCCTCGGGCCGGCCGATCCGCCTGGAGATCGATGGCGGGGTCAACGTCAAGAACATCGGCGAGATCGCCCGTGCCGGGGCCGATACCTTCGTCGCCGGCTCGGCCATCTTCGGCCAGCCCGACTATGCCGCGGTGATCCAGGCGATGCGCGCCGAACTGGCCAAGGCCCGCTCGGTATGAGCGCCCTGGTACGCCTCGGTGGCGGGCATCCGCCCGCCCTGGTGATGTTCGACCTCGACGGCACCCTGCTGGATTCGGCGCCGGACCTGGCCGCCGCGGTGGATGCCATGCTTGAACGCCTGGGCCGCGCGCCGGCGGGACTGGACAAGGTGCGGCTGTGGATCGGCAATGGCGCCCGGGTACTGGTACGCCGGGCACTGGCGGATGACATGCGGCATGACGCGGTGGACGATGCCGCCGCCGACGAGGCCCTGGCGCTGTTCATGGCGCTCTATGGCGGCAGTCACGCCCTGACCCGCGTCTATCCCGGCGTGCTGGACAGCCTGGCGCTGCTGCGCACCCTGGGCGTGCGCCTGGCGGTGATCACCAACAAGCCGGAACGCTTCGTCGCGCCGCTCTTGGCCGACATGGGGCTGGGCGACTTCGACTGGATCGTCGGCGGCGATACCCTGCCGCAGCAGAAGCCCGATCCGGCGGGCCTGCTGTGGGTCATGCAGCAGGCGGGGGTAGCGGCCGGCCAGGCCCTGTTCATCGGCGATTCGCGCAACGACATCCGCGCCGCCCGGGCCGCCGGGGTGCGCTGCGTGGCCCTGAGCTACGGCTACAACCATGGCGAGCCCATCGCCAGCGAGCAGCCGGATCTGGTCGTCGACGATCTGCGCGAACTGTTCATCTAGCCGCCGAAGTGGCCGGCCGGTTGCCATGCCGCGCCGGCTAGGCTAACGTGGCCCTTCAACCCCCGCCCCAAGAGCAAGAGATCGCATCGTGGTGGTCACCCGCACAGGCTCCTCGCGAGCATGGATGAAAGTCATCAAGGCCCTGGCCCGTTGGCGCTGGCGCGCCTGATTTCGTCCCTGCCGGTATCAGACCGGCACGCTGTGCACCCGACCTTTCGTTTTCCTCGCCACGAGGCTGATCATGACCCGCGACGACTTCCTGCGCCTGGCCGCTCAAGGCTATAACCGCATTCCCCTGGCCTTCGAAACCCTGGCCGACTTCGACACCCCGCTGTCCCTCTATCTCAAGCTGGCCGATGCGCCCAACTCCTATCTGCTGGAGTCGGTGCAGGGCGGTGAGAAATGGGGCCGCTATTCGATCATCGGCTTGCCCTGCCGGACCCTGCTGCGTGCCCGCGGGTACGAGGTCACGGTGCACGAGGGCGAGCGAGAGCTCGAGGCGGCCACCGTCGAGGATCCGCTGGCCTTCGTCGAGGCCTTCAAGGCCCGCTATCGCGTGCCGGTGGTGCCCAATCTGCCCAAGTTCGATGGCGGCTTGGTGGGCTACTTCGGCTATGACTGCGTGCGCTATGTCGAGAAGCGCCTGGGCGCCAGTCCCAATCCCGATCCGCTGGGCACCCCGGACATCCTGCTGATGGTCTCGGACGAAGTTGTGGTCTTCGACAACCTGGCCGGCAAGCTGCACTGCATCGTGCTCGTCGATCCGAGCCAGCCGAACGCCTATGAGCAGGGCCAGGCCCGACTCGCGGCGCTGCGCGAGCGCATTCGCCAGCCCATCGCCCCGCGCCTGGGCCTGGACTTCGCCGCGGTAGGCAGCGGCAGCGAACCGGCCTTCCGCTCCAGCTACAGCCGTGCCGACTATGAAAACGCCGTAGAGCGGATCAAGGACTACATCCTGGCCGGCGACTGCATGCAGGTGGTGCCCTCGCAGCGCATGACCATCGATTTCCAGGCTGCGCCCATCGACCTCTATCGGGCGCTGCGCTGCTTCAACCCCACGCCCTACATGTATTTCTTCAACTTCGGCGACTTCCATGTGGTGGGCAGTTCGCCCGAGGTTCTGGTGCGGGTGGAAGACGGCGAGATCACCGTGCGCCCCATCGCCGGGACCCGTCCACGTGGTGCCACCGAAGAAGCCGATCTGGCGCTCGAGCGCGACCTGCTGGCCGATGCCAAGGAGCTGGCCGAGCACCTGATGCTGATCGACCTGGGCCGCAACGACGTGGGCCGGGTCTCCACCACCGGCAGCGTGACCCTGACCGAGAAGATGGTCATCGAGCGTTATTCCAACGTGATGCACATCGTCAGCAACGTCACCGGCCGGCTCAAGCCCGAGCTCTCCGCCATGGACGCCCTGCGCGCCATCCTGCCGGCCGGCACCCTTTCCGGGGCGCCGAAGATCCGCGCCATGGAGATCATCGACGAACTGGAACCGGTCAAGCGCGGCATCTACGGCGGCGCCGTGGGTTACCTGGCCTGGAACGGCAACATGGACACCGCCATCGCCATCCGCACCGCGGTGATCAAGGACGGCGAACTGCACGTGCAGGCGGGCGGCGGCATCGTCGCCGACTCCCAGCCGGCGGCGGAGTGGGAAGAGACCCTCAACAAGCGTCGCGCGATGTTCCGCGCCGTCACCCTTGCCGAACAGTCCGTCTGAGGAATCCACCATGCTGCTGATGCTCGATAACTACGATTCCTTTACCTACAACCTGGTGCAGTACCTGGGCGAGCTGGGCGCCGAGGTCAAGGTGGTGCGCAACGACGAGGTGCCGGTCGAGGCGCTGGACGACCTGGCGCCGGAGCGCATCGTCGTCTCCCCCGGTCCCTGCACGCCCAACGAGGCGGGCATCTCCCTGGCCACCCTGGAGCGCTTCGCCGGCAAGCTGCCGGTGCTGGGCGTCTGCCTGGGCCATCAGAGCCTGGGCCAGGCCTTTGGCGGCGAGGTGGTGCGGGCGCGCGAGCCGATGCACGGCAAGACCAGCCCGGTCTACCACAACGGCGAAGGCGTCTTCGCCGGCCTGCCCAATCCCTTCACCGTGACCCGCTACCACTCGCTGGTGGTCAAGCGCGAGACCCTGCCCGAGTGCCTGGAGATCACCGCCTGGACCCAGCATCCGGACGGCAGCATGGACGAGATCATGGGCCTGCGGCACCGCGAGTTCATGATCGAGGGGGTGCAGTTCCACCCCGAGTCCATCCTCACCGAGCATGGGCACGACCTGCTGGCCAACTTTCTCCAGCAGCAGGGAGGACGGCGCTAGATGGACATCAAGCAGGCCCTGAACCGCATCAGCGGACAACTCGACCTCAATGTGGCGGAAATGCAGGCGGTGATGCGCCAGATCATGACCGGTGGCGCCGACGAGGCGCAGATCGGTGCCTTCCTCATGGGCATGCGCATCAAGAGCGAGACCATCGACGAGATCTGTGGCGCGGTCAGCGTGATGCGCGAACTGGCCACCCCTGTGGTGCTGCCGAGCCTCGATCACGTGGTCGACGTGGTGGGCACCGGTGGCGATGGCGCCAACATCTTCAACGTCTCCTCGGCCTCGGTGTTCGTGGTCGCGGCGGCCGGCGGCAAGGTGGCCAAGCACGGCAATCGCGCGGTGTCCGGCAAGAGCGGCAGCGCCGATCTGCTGGAGGCCGCGGGCATCTACCTGGAGCTGACGCCCGAGCAGATCGCTCGCTGCGTCGAGCAGGTGGGCGTCGGCTTCATGTTCGCCCAGTCACACCACAGCGCCATGCGCCATGCCGCCGGGCCGCGTCGCTCCCTGGGGCTGCGCACCCTGTTCAACATGCTCGGCCCTCTGACCAACCCGGCCGGCGTGCGCCACCAGGTGGTCGGGGTGTTCAGCGCCGCGCTGTGCCGGCCGCTGGCCGAGGTGCTGCAGCGCCTGGGCAGCCACCACGTGCTGGTGGTGCACTCCCGCGACGGCCTGGACGAATTCAGCCTGGCCGCGGCGACCCAGGTGGCCGAACTCAAGGACGGCAGCATCAGCGAATACCAGGTGCTGCCGGAGGATCTGGGCATCAAGAGCCAGACCCTGGTCGGCCTGACGGTGGACGGCCCCGAGGCCTCCCTGGCGCTGATCCGCGACGCCCTCGGCCGACGCAAGACCGAAGCCGGGCAAAAGGCCGCCGACATGATCGTGCTCAACGCCGGCGCGGCGCTCTACGCCGCGGATCTCGCCCATAGCCTGCATGAAGGGGTACTCTTGGCCCACGACGCGCTCTACAGCGGCCTGGCCCGGGAAAAGCTGGACGAGCTCGCCCATTTCACATCCGTCTATCGCGAGGAGGGTCGCCCGTGAGTGTGCCAACCGTGTTGCAGAAGATCCTGGCCCGCAAGGCCGAGGAAATCGCCCAGCTCAAGGCCCGGACCAGCCTGGCCGAACTCGAGGCCCAGGCCCGTGCCGCCGACGCCCCGCGCGGCTTCGCCCGCGCCCTGCAGGCCCAGGTGGCGCGCAAGGAGGCGGCGATCATCGCCGAGGTGAAGAAGGCCTCGCCGAGCAAGGGCGTGATCCGTGAACACTTCGTGCCGGCCGAGATCGCCCACAGCTATGCCCTGGGCGGGGCCACCTGCCTGAGCGTGCTCACCGACGTGGACTTCTTCCAGGGTGGCAACGCCTATCTGCAGCAGGCGCGCGCCGCCTGCCAGCTGCCGGTGATCCGCAAGGACTTCCTCGTCGATCCCATCCAGGTGGTGGAAGCCCGGGCCATCGGCGCCGACTGCATCCTGCTGATCGTCGCCGCGCTGGACGACGGCCTGATGGGCGAGCTGGCCGCCACGGCCAAGGACGTCGGTCTGGACGTGCTGGTCGAGGTGCATGACGGCGCCGAGCTGGAACGCGCCCTGACGGTGCTGGACACCCCGCTGGTGGGGGTCAACAACCGCAACCTGCACACCTTCGAGGTCAGCCTGGAAGCCACCCTCGATCTCTTGCCGCGCATCCCCCAGGATCGCCTGGTGATCACCGAGAGCGGCATTCTCAATCGCGCCGACGTGGAGCTGATGGAAACCAACGAGGTGCGCGCCTTCCTGGTCGGCGAAGCCTTCATGCGCGCCGACGAACCAGGCCAGGAGCTGCAGCGTCTGTTCTTCCCGGATCGCCGCTTCCCGCTCAGAGACGCCTGAGACCAAGGTCGTCCGCACGAGGCCCCGGGACCACCCCGGGGCCTTTTTCTTTCCACAGGGTGATCCAGGTCGACTCGCGCCCACCCCGGGCGGCGGGAACGACCTCCGTGTGCCCGCTGCCGACGCAGGGCTTTGTTTCTGTAGGGATAAACCCGGTTAATGGCCTCCGACTCGTTGCACCGTGGCGAGTCGCGGAGGCGGCTGGCCGTCGCAGGACGAGCCAGGACTCCGCCGCACCAGGCCATCCATAACCAGGGCATGCGAGAACCATGGCAACGGAAGAAAAAAGCGAAACACTTGCTATCAGCGTCACCGATCCCTCCCGGACCGAGGAGGCGCGACGGGATCGGCGACTCGCCGGCACCACCGACTGGGTGGTCTTCGGCGTCACCAGCATCGCCGCGCTGGCCTTCGTGATCTGGGGCTTCGTCAGCCAGGCCAGTCTGGCCAGCAGCGCCTCGACCGCCCAGGGCTGGGTGATCACCCATTTCGGCTGGCTGTTCGTGCTCACCTCCACCGGCTTCGTGGTCTTCGTCATCTGGCTGGCCGCCAGTCGCTATGGGCGGATCCCCCTGGGGCGCGACGACGAGCAACCGGAATTCCGCACCCTCTCCTGGGTGGCGATGATGTTCAGCGCCGGCATGGGCATCGGCCTGATGTTCTTTGGCGTCGCCGAGCCGCTGTCGCACTATCTCAATCCGCCGCCCGGCGGCGCCGCGGGACAGAGCAGCGCCGCCCTGCAGGTGGCCATGGCGACCACGCTGTTCCACTGGACCCTGCACCCCTGGGCCATCTACGCCGTGGTCGGCCTGGCCATCGCCTATGGCACCTATCGCCGCGGCCGCTGCCAGCTGATCTCGGTGGCCTTCCGCCCGCTGATCGGCGAGCACGCCAACGGCCCCCTCGGCCGCGTCATCGACATGATGGCGATCTTCGCCACCCTGTTCGGCTCGGCCGCCTCCCTGGGCCTGGGCGCCCTGCAGATCGCCGGCGGCCTGGAGCACAACGGCTGGATCGAGCAACCGGGAAAGATGCTCTACATCAGCATCATCACGGTTCTGACGGTGGCCTTCGTCATCTCCGCCGTATCCGGGGTCGAGAAGGGCATCCAGTGGCTGTCCAACACCAACATGGTGCTGGCGGTGGCCCTGGCCGTGTTCGTCTTCGTCGTCGGTCCGACCCTGCTGATGCTCAACCTGCTGCCCACCGCCATCGGCGACTACATCGACCTGCTGCCGGAGATGATGGCGCGCACCAGTGCCAGCGGAGGCGAGGCCATGGGCAACTGGCTGTCCAGCTGGACGGTGTTCTACTGGGCCTGGTGGATCTCCTGGACACCCTTCGTCGGCATGTTCATCGCCCGCATCAGTCGCGGCCGCACCATCCGCCAGTTCGTCACCGGGGTCCTGCTGGTGCCGAGTCTGGTCAGCGTGGTCTGGTTCGTCATCTTTGGCGGCGCGGCCATCGATGCCATGCGCCAGGGCGCCTTCACCCTGGTCGACGGCGCGGTGAACAGCAACTTCGCCCTCTATGACCTGCTGGCCAGCTATCCCTGGGTCTCGGTGACCTCGGTGCTGGTCATGGTGCTGGTGGCGATCTTCTTCGTCTCCGGCGCCGACGCCGCCTCCCTGGTGATGGGGACCCTGTCCGAGCGCGGTACCACCGAGCCCTCGCGGCGCACGGTGATCTTCTGGGGCGCCCTCACCGGCGCGGTGGCGGCGATCATGCTGGCCATCGGCGACCCGGGCAATCCGGGCGCGGCGCTCAACGGCCTGCAGAATCTGACTATTGTGGTCTCGCTGCCCTTCGTGGTGGTGATGGCGCTGCTGTGCCTGGCGCTCTATCGCGATCTGCGCAGCGATCCGCTGATGCTGCGGCATCTGCGCGGTACCGAGCTGATCGAGAAGGCGGTGCTCTATGGCGCGGTCAAGCACGGCGAAGAATTCCATTTCGTCGTGGGTGAGCCCAAGGCCAAGGGGAGCGAAGAGAAGACCGTCGACGGGAAGGCCACGGTGCGGGTGGAAAAGGTGTCGCGCAAGGTCGAGAGCTGACGCTCTGGACGGGCGGGGGCCGTGGCCCCCGCCTGCAGGCAGGGGCTAGCGGACGGGCTCAGCGGGTGCCGAACACCACCATGGTCTTGCCCTTGACGTGGACCAGACCCTGTTCTTCGAGGGACTTAAGGACCCGACCGACCATCTCGCGGGAGCAACCGACGATGCGGCCGATCTCCTGGCGGGTGATCTTGATCTGCATGCCGTCCGGGTGGGTCATGGCATCGGGCTGCTTGCACAGGTCGAGCAGAGTGCGGGCCACGCGACCGGTGACGTCGAGGAAGGCCAGGTCGCCGACCTTGCGGGTGGTCTGGCGCAGGCGCTCGGCCATCTGGCGACCCAGGGAGAACAGCATGTCCGGATCCTGCTGACTCAGTTCGCGGAACTGGCTGTAGCTGATCTCGGCGACTTCGCACTCGGTGCGGGCGCGGACCCAGGCGCTGCGCTCGGGCTCGCTGCCTTCCTTGGAGAACAGCCCCATCTCGCCGAAGAAGTCTCCGGCGTTGAGATAGGCGATGATCATTTCGCGGCCTTCATCGTCTTCGATGAGGATGGTCACCGAACCCTTGAGGATGAAGAACAGGCTTTCGCTGTTGTCGCCAGCGTAGATGATGGTGGTTTTTGCCGTGTAACGGCGACGCGAGCAATGCGCTAGCAGCTTGTCGATGTGCTGTAACTTCGCGGGTGGGATGATAGCGGCCATGCTGATTCCTGAGGTTGAAAGCTAACCTGAGTCGGGGGCACCGATGTCCGAACCGGTGCATGCACAGGCTGCGCCGGTTCCAATTCAAAGACCGGATAAGAACATGCGCAGCTTAAATGCGAGCTGAATAACCCTTCACTGCTTACCAGTTTACGCCATCCAGCATGTTAAGCTGATCACCATTTGTATATATAAGTAGGACGAAAGCGATGAAAGCGCGCATCCAGTGGGCAGGCGAGGCCATGTTCCTCGGTGAATCCGGCAGCGGCCATGTGGTGGTCATGGATGGCCCGCCGGAAAGCGGCGGGCGCAACCTCGGCGTACGGCCGATGGAAACCGTGCTGATCGGCCTGGGCGGTTGCGCCAGCTACGACGTGGTCAGCATCCTGCGCAAGGCGCGGCAACCGGTGG
The DNA here is from genome assembly GCF_000510705.1 of Pseudomonas sp. MOIL14HWK12:I1. Lineage (NCBI taxonomy): Bacteria > Pseudomonadati > Pseudomonadota > Gammaproteobacteria > Pseudomonadales > Pseudomonadaceae > Pseudomonas > Pseudomonas sp. MOIL14HWK12:I1. Next base: position 834,129 of record NZ_AZNY01000003.1, read on the forward strand.
AGAGCTGCGAGGCCTTTCTCGAAGCCGACCGCGCCGACACCGAGCCCAAGGTGTTCACCCGCATCCACCTGAAGTTCGTGGTCAAGGGCCGCGGCCTCAAGGAAGCCCAGGTCAAGCGCGCCATCGAGCTGTCGGCGGAAAAGTACTGCTCGGCCTCCATAATGCTCGGCCGCGCCGGCGTCGAGATCAGCCACAGCTACGAACTCGTCGACCTCGCCTGACCCCCGCCCGCGACGCCCGCCCGGGCGTCGCTGTCCGCCTCGTCTCCCTCCCGCCGACATCAATTCATCACCTGGGCCCGGCAGACTCTGGCCCCAACCGCTGCCGATCTGCATAATGCGCCGCTCTTAAGGGGCAAGGGCCCCGAAAGCACAGCCAATCGCCATCGCGAAGAGGTGTTCGCCGCCCTACGCAGCTTGCGCAATCCGCAACTGACGGGCATTCAGGACCGCGGTCAGAGACCGCACGACGGGAGCTTTACCACCGTGAAAAGCAAACTCAGGCTCCATGGTTTCAATAACCTGACCAAGACCTTGAGCTTCAACATCTACGACATCTGCTACGCCGAGACGTCGGAAGATCAACAGGCCTATGTCCAGTACATCGACGAGGAATACGACGCCGAGCGTCTGACCCAGATCCTGACCGACGTGGTCGACATCATCGGGGCCAACATCCTCAACATCGCCCGCCAGGATTACGATCCCCAGGGTGCCAGCGTGACCATCCTGATCTCCGAGCAACCGGTCGAGCCGACCGAGAGCCAGATCGAGGAGTCGCCCGGTCCGCTGCGCGAGACCATTCTCGGCCACCTGGACAAGAGCCACATCACGGTGCACACCTATCCGGAGATCCATCCGGACGACGGCATCGCCACCTTCCGCGTCGATATCGACGTCTCCACCTGTGGCGTGATCTCTCCGCTCAAGGCCCTGAATTACCTGATCCACCAGTTCGACTCGGACATCGTCACCGTGGACTACCGGGTGCGCGGCTTCACCCGCGACATCGAAGGGCGCAAGCACTTCATCGACCACGAGATCAATTCGATCCAGAACTACCTGTCCGAAGACACCCGCGCGGCCTACCAGATGACCGACGTGAACGTGTACCAGGACAACCTGTTCCACACCAAGATGCTGCTCAAGGAATTCGAACTGGACAACTATCTGTTCGGCGACGCCTCCCGCAGCCTCTCGTCCGAGCAGCGTCAGCAGATCACCCAGCGTCTCAAGCACGAGATGCGCGAGATCTTCTCCGGCCGCAACCTGCCGCGCTGATCGCTCGGCTGTTGCGCAGAGAACCCCGCCACGGCGGGGTTCTTTCGTTTTGGGGTCAGTGGTGTTCGTCGCGCGCGACCGGGGCGCCGCCGGTGACGCTCTTGACCACCCGGCCGATGGTCAGGCCCTGGCCGAGGATGGAGACCAGCACCACGATGTAGGTGAGAGCCAGGATCAGATCCCGCTCCGGACCGGCCGGCAGACTCAGCGCCAGGGCCACCGAGACACCGCCGCGCAGCGCGCCCCAGGTGAGGATGCGCGCCGTGCCCCGGGTCATGTTGCGCCAGTGCGGGCTGAGCAGCACCACCGGCGCCACGCTGATCCAGCGGGCGAAGAGGATCGCCAGGGTCACCAGCAGCGCCGCGCCCAGGTGGGTCCAGCTGAAGGGCAATACCAGCAGCTCCATGCCGATCAGGGCGAACAGCAGGGCGTTGAGGATCTCGTCGATCAACTCCCAGAAGCCGTCCAGGTAGCGCCGGGTGAAGTCGTTCATGGCCTTGGTACGACCCAGGTTGCCGATGATCAGACCGGCCACCACCATGGCGATGGGACCCGAGACGTGCAGGTGGCTGGCCAGGGTCGAGCCGCCGATCACCAGGGCCAGGGATAGCATCACCTCGATCTGGTGCTGCTCGATGCTCAGCATCAGCCAGTAGCAGACGAAGCCGATCAGCAGGCCGAACAGGATGCCGCCGCCGGCTTCCTCGACAAACAGCCAGAGCGCGGCGTTGACCGTAGGCGTCTCGCCCAGCTGGATCACTCCCAGTAGCACCGAATAGACCACCACGGCCACGCCGTCGTTGAACAGCGCTTCGCCGACGATGGTGGTCTCCAGCGACTTGGGCGCCCCGGCCGAGCGCAGGATGCCGAGCACGGCGATGGGATCGGTCGGGGAGATCAGGGCGCCGAAGATCAGGCAGTAGAGAAGGTCGACGTGCCAGCCCAGCCAGCCGAAGATCCAGTGGCTGAGATAGCCGATCAGCACCGTCGAGATGATCACCCCGAGGGTGGCCAGACCGCCGATGGCCCATTTGTAGTCGCGCAGGTCCTTGAGATTGACGTGCAGGGCGCCAGCGAATAGCAGGAAGCCGAGCATCCAGTTCATCAGCAGATCGTTGAAGTCGATCTGCCCGAGGAGTTCGCCGATGCGGTGTTCCAGACCGGGAAAGCCCAGCCAGGACAGACTCTGCAGACCGACCGAAAAGATCAGGGCGATGACCATGACGCCGATGGTCGGCGGCAGGCCGACGAAGCGGTAATTGAGGTAGGTGAGCAGGGAGGTGAAGCAGATAAAGGCAGCAGCGAGTTCAAGCATGGGCGTTCCAGATCCATCAGACAGCGAGTCCCTGCGAACGCAGGGCCTAGAGGTAGGATGGGGCGGACGCCGCAAAAGTTACATGTTCGATAGCTGCCTAGCCAATTGTTCGCGCAAGCAGCGCCGTGAATCGCCCTGGCCCGCCGCTGAACGGGCGGTGCCAGGATGATCCGCAAGACCAACGGTCAGGGCGGGGTGAGGCCTAGAGCGGCGCGGCCAGGCCTGTCGCCGCTTCGCGCAGGGGCAACGAATGGGGTGCGGCGATGCGCGCCTCCAGCGTCGCGACATAGCTGCGGGCATCGGCTTCGCTGAGAAAGGTGATGGCCTGCTTGTCGATGCAGACCTGCCAGGCACTGGTGGTGGACTTGCGCAGGGGACGAACCACGATCTTCATGCTGATACCCTCGGGGACAGACGAAAAGTGGAAGCCCGAGTCTAGAACGGTTTTGATTACAGTACAGTGACATTCGTCGGTCAGGGCGCTAGGCGCGCGCCTTCTGCCGTTCGGCGTACCAGACCTCGAACTCCTCCGGCGGCAGCGGTGGGCTGAACAGGAAGCCCTGGCATTGCTGACAGCCCAGCTTGCGCAGGATGTCCCACTGTTCGGTGGTCTCCACCCCTTCGGCCAGGACGTCCAGGTCCAGACCCTGGCCCAGGGCGACGATGGCCGCGGCGATGGCCTGGCTGCTGTGGGTACCGCTGTCACTGCGCAATTCGTGCATGAAGCTCTGGTCGATCTTGAGCTTGTCCAGCGGAAAGCGGCGCAGATAGGCCAGCGAGGAATAGCCGGTGCCGAAGTCGTCCACGGCGATGCGCACTCCCAGGGTCTTGAGGGTCGCCAAGGACAGCAGCGCCTCCTCGACATTGCCCATCAGGGTGCCTTCGGTGATCTCCAGTTCCAGGTGCTCGGCCGGCAGGCGACTGCGCGCCAGGGCGCGAGAAATGGTGCTGGCCAGGTCGCGCTTGGCGAATTGCCGGGGCGAGATGTTGATGGCCAGGGTTTCCAGTTCCAGTCCCTGGGCCAGCCAGCTGTGCATCTGCTGGCAGGCGCTCTCGATGATCCAGTCGCCCAGGGGCACGATGAGCCCGGTTTCCTCGGCCAGCGGAATGAATTCGGTGGGCGGGATGAGACCCAGCTCCGGATCCCGCCAGCGCACCAGGGCTTCCACGCCAATGGTCTGGGCGGTGCTGACGCTCATCAGCGGCTGGTAGTAGAGGACGAAGTCGCCGCGCTTGAGCGCCGTACGCAGCCGCGACTCCAGATTCAGCCGCCGGCGCGACTGCTCGGTAAGGGCCTGGGTATAGAAGCGGAAGGTGTCGCGGCCCTGATCCTTGGCCTGGTGCATGGCCGTGTCGGCATTGCGGATGAGGTCATCGGCGGTGGCGCCATCGTCGGGAAAGAGGCTGATGCCGATGCTGGCGTTGAGATAGATGTCGTGTTCGCCGAGGTGGAAGGGCTGTTCCAGCTTGCCGAGCATGGCCTGGGCGATCTGGGCGGCGAATTCGGGTCGATCCAGCCGCTCGATGATGACCAGGTACTCGTCGCCACCGATGCGCGCCAGGGTGATGTCCTCGCTGAGCAGGGCGCGTAGCCGGGCGGCGAATTCCACCAGCAGTTCATCGCCCAGGGCATGGCCATGGCTTTCGTTGACCGTGCGGAAGTAATCGAAGTCGAGGATCAGCACGGCGACCAGGTATTCCTGGGGCTCGGCCAGGGCCAGCGCATGTTCCAGATGGGTGCGCGCCAGCAGGCGATTGGGCAGGTCGGTCAGCGGATCGTGATGCGCCAGATGACTCAGGCGCGCCTCGCTCTCGCGCAGGCGGGTGGTGTCGCTGACGGTGACCGTGTACTGCCGGGTCTCCCGGGGGTAGAGGGTGTCGATGGCGGTCCAGGCCGGAAAGGTGCTGCCGTCGAGGCGCGGCCAGAGCAATTCGCCTTCCCAGCGGCCCTCGCGGCGCACGGTGCGCCAGAGATCGCGATAAAAGCGCTGGTCCTGGCGACCGCCACCGGGCAGTCCCAGGCGCTGGCCGAGCAGGATGCCTTCCTGGGTGCCCAGCAGGCGGGCGAAGGCCGGATTCACCGCCAGGATCCAGCGGCGCTCGTCGAGCAGCAGCAGGCCGTCGCGACTGTTCTGGAACATGGCCGCTGCCTGGCGCAGGCTTGCCTCCTGCTGCTTGCGCAGGGTGATGTCCTGGGCGGTGCTGATGAAGTACTGGGGCACGCCTTGATCGTCGCGGATCAGGCGGGTGGTGACGTTGGTCCACACCGGCGTGCCGTTGCGGTGCAGATAGCGTTTTTCCAGGGTGTAGCGGTCCTGGCCGGTATCGACCAGCTGCTTGCGCAGGGCGGCACCCAGGGCCCGCTCTTCCGGATGCGTCACCGAAGCGGTGTCCTTCTGCAGCAACTCCGGTTGCGAGTAGCCGAGCATCTGGCAGAAGTGGTGGTTGACGCTCAGCCAGCGGCCCTCCAGATCGCTGAGCATGATGCCGGTATAGGCCTGCTCGAAGATGCCGCGGTAGCGCGCCTCGCTGGCGCGTTGCGCCTGGACCACGCGCTGTTGCCGGATGGCCAGCACCGCCAGGCGGGTGAATTCGGTGATCAGCGCCTGGGTCTCCGCTTCGGGCAGTCGCGCCTCGCCGTAGTAGATGCCCAGGGCGCCCACGGCGCGCTGCTGCTCGTCCTGCAGCGGCAGGGCCCAGGCGCCGCGAATGCCGGCTGCCTGGGCGACCGGCAACAGCGGCTGCCAGGCCGGATCCAGTTCGACATCGATGGTGAACACCGGGGCATTGGCGGCGACGGCGCTGCAGCAGCCCTGGTCGTGGCGACTGCGCGGCACGCTTTCCAGCGCTGCCTGGAAGGCGGGGGGCAGACTGGGCGCCGCGGCGACCCGCAGATGCTCGCCCTGGTCGTCCAGCAGCAGGGCGACGCGCATCTCCGGGTAGATACGCTCCAGCCGCAGGGCGATGCCCTGCTGGATTTCCGCCAGCGGCAGGCCGGTGAGCAGGTCGTCGAGGACATCGCTGCGGGCCTGCTGCAGTTGCTGCGCCTGGTAGTCGTGGTGGATGTCGGTCAGGGTACCCTGGATCTCGCCATCGAGGCCGGCGCGTAGCTCCATCTGCATCCAGCGATGACTCTCCACCGACAGCCGCAACCGCACCACGCCGTTCCAGTGCAGGCGCTGACCTGCGGCGAATTCCGCCACCAGCTGGCGCAGTCGGGCGCCGTCCTGGGGATGGAAGGCCTGATCCAGGGGATGGTTTAGGGGTTGGGTGGCGGGTTGGCCGGTCAGGGCTTCCCAGGCCGGATTGAGAAATTGCCAGCGACCACGGTGGTCGCTGGCGAACACCACCAGTGGCAGGTGCTGGACCAGCTCGCGATAGCGTCGCTGGCTGTCCTGCAGTGCCTGTTCGGCTAGCTTGTAGCTGGTGATGTCGACCAGGGCGCCGCGAGTGATGCCGGCTTCGTCGAAGTCGCTCTGCCAGTTGAGCCAGCGCCAGCTGCCCTGGCCGTCGTCAAAGTGCGCGGAGAAATTCAGCGGGCCCTGCATGTGCTGCAGACGCTCCAGCATGCTGCGCACATGGTCACGGTCGTCGACGCGAGCGCAGGCGGCGATGGTGGCGAAATCCAGCGGATCGCTGCCCTTGGGCTGGTGCAGCATCACCAGGGTGCGTTCGGAGCAGAGCAGACGGCCATCGTCCAGCAGCTGCCAGTCACCGGTATTGGTCAGCCGCTGGACGAAATCCTGGGTGGCGCGCTGGTTCTGCAGCTCGCCGATGAAGCCTTCGCGATAGCTGGCCTCGCGCCGCAGCAGGCCATAGAGCACTAGCGACAGCAGGCTCATGAAGGCCAGGCCCTTCAGGGTGTGCCACAGATAGGCATTGTCCCGATCGCTGAGCAGCAGATACAGCAGCCCATCGCTGCCGATCACCCAGACGGCGCTCAGCAACAGATAAACCAGGGCAATGCGCGCGGGAGAAAGAGGCCGCATCCCGGATCCTCAAGGCCCGATCGCAGGTGTCGGGTTCAATTCAGCATTGACCGGATAAAGGTACGGCAGTTCGGGTCGGGTCACCTGGAAACCTACTTCTTTCGTCCGCCTTTATCGGCTTTGGCACCCTGGACGAAAACGCGTCCAGGCTCGGGCTCAAGAGTCGTCTGACCTCGTGCAAATTACCAGGGCTATTCGCCAGGAAGTTGCATTTTGCCCGCCCTTCACTCGCGTCGAATTTATATAAGTCATTGATTTTTAAAGTCTTTAACAAGTCTTGGAATTCGGCGCAGCCGTTGCGCTCTACATCTAGGTCGCTGCTGCCAGGACCTGGGCGCAGTACAACCAAGGAAAACAGGAGTCATCTCATGAAAAAGACTTTCGGTACCTTTGCCCTCGCTGCCGTCACCGCTTCCGTACTGAGCCTGCCGCTGGCCGGCGGTGCCTTTGCTGCCACCAGCCAGAACATGACCCTGGCCGCTAACAACACCGTGGACAAGACCGAAGAAGCCGCGTCCGACACCTGGATCACCAGCAAGGTGAAGGCGTCCTTCCTGGCCGACGAACACATCAAGGGCACCGCCATCAAGGTCGAGACCAACAAGGGCGTCGTGTCCCTGTCCGGCACCGTGGCGACCGAAGCCCAGCGCGACCTGGCGATCAAAGAAGCCAAGGCCATCAAGGGCGTGAAGGCCGTATCGGCTGACGCCCTGAAAGCGGCTCAGTAACGACGCCCGCTAATACCCGGCACGATGGCGGCGCCCGACGCCGCCATCACGCCTTGCCCTTCGCCCCGGAGAACTGCCATGACCAGCACGACCGAAACCCTCAACGATCTGATCGAGATCGCCCGTGACGGCAAGAATTTCTACGAGCACGCCCTCACCGAAGTGAAGAACCCCGAATTGAAGGCCCTGTTCACCGAGATCGCCCAGAGCAAGGCCGAGATCATCAGCGCCCTGAGCAGCCAGGTGTCGGCTGCCGGTGAGAAGCCCGCCGAGCAAGGCACCTTTGCCGGCAGCTTCCGCAAGTACTACACCGACGTCAAAACCTCCTTTGCCAGCAAGGAAAAGGAAGAGGTCACCTACGTCAGCGAACTGGAAGAGCAGGAAGACCGCCTGCTGCACGCGCTGGAGCGTGCCGTCAACGAACACGCCACGCCGGATGCCCAGGCCAACCTGCGCAGCCAGCTGGAAAAGGCCCGTGCGACCCACGATCGCATGCGTGACCTGAAGCACCGCATGCAAGCCGCCCACTAAGGTCGGCAGCAGCAAAAAGCCCCGCCTAGGCGGGGCTTTTCTTTGGGTCCCCGGCTAGCCGTGCGGGGCGCGATTGAGGCGGGCGTCGATCAGGCTGTCGACCACCGACGGATCGGCGAGGGTCGAGGTATCGCCCAGGCTGTCCAGCTCGTCGCAGGCGATCTTGCGCAGGATGCGTCTCATGATCTTGCCGGAGCGGGTCTTGGGCAGCGCCGGCGCCCATTGCAGGAATTCCGGCTTGGCGAAGCTGCCGATCTGGTCGGCCACCTGCTGGCGCAGTTGCGCCTTGAGTTCGTCGCTCGGCGTCACCCCGCCCTTGGTGGTGACGAAGGCATAGACCGCTTGGCCCTTGACCTCGTGGGGGCAGCCCACCACCGCCGCCTCGGCCACGTCCGCATGCTCGGTGAGCACGCTTTCCACCTCGGCGGTACCGATGCGGTGGCCGGAGACGTTGAGCACGTCATCCACCCGCCCGGTGATCCAGTAATAGCCGTCTTCGTCCCGGCGCGCCCCGTCACCGGTGAAGTAGTAACCCGGGTAGGCGCTGAAATAGGTGTCGATCAGGCGCTGGTGATCGCCATAGACGGTGCGGATCTGGCTTGGCCAGCTGGATTTGATCGCCAGCACGCCACTGCCGGGTCCGTCGATTTCCTGGCCCTGCTCGTCCAGCAGCACCGGCTGGACGCCAAAGAAGGGCAGGGTGGCCGAACCCGGCTTCAGCGCCAGGGCGCCGGGTGGCGGGGCGATGAGGATGCTGCCGGTCTCGGTCTGCCACCAGGTGTCGACGATGGGGCAGCGCCCTTCGCCCACCACCCGGTGATACCACTCCCAGGCCTCGGGATTGATCGGCTCGCCGACGCTGCCCAGCAGCTGCAGACTCTTGCGCGAAGTGCGCTGTACCGGGCCGTCGCCTTCGCGCATCAGGGCGCGCAGGGCGGTGGGGGCGGTATAGAAGATGTTGACCTGGTGCTTGTCCACCACCTGCCAGAAGCGACTGGCATCGGGATAGCTCGGTACCCCTTCGAACATCAGGGTGGTGGCGCCATTGGCCAGGGGGCCGTAGACGATGTAGCTGTGGCCGGTGACCCAGCCGACATCGGCGGTGCACCAGAAGACCTGACCCTCGTGATAGTCGAACAGGTACTTGAAGCTCAGGGTGGCCCCCAGCAGGTAGCCGCCGGTGGTGTGCAGCACGCCCTTGGGTTTGCCGGTGGAGCCGGAGGTGTAGAGGATGAACAGCGGATCCTCGGCGTCCATGGGCTCCGGCGGGCAGTCGGGCGAAGCCGCGGCCACCGCCTGGGCATAGGGCAGGTCGCGCCCCTCCTGGCGGGCCACGGCGGTGCCGGTGCGCTCGACCATGACCACGGTATGGACCTCCGGGCACTTGGCCAGGGCCTTGTCGACATTGGCCTTGAGCGGGACGCGCTTGCCACCGCGCACGCCTTCGTCGGCGGTGATCACCACCCGGCAGTCGGAATCGAGGATGCGGTCGCGCAGCGCCTCGGGCGAGAAGCCGCCGAACACCACCGAATGCACCGCGCCGATGCGGGCGCAGGCGAGCATGGCGTAGGCCGCCTCGGGGATCATCGGCATGTAGAGGCAGACGCGGTCGCCCTTCCTGACCCCACGCTCCTTGAGCACGTTGGCCAGGCGGCTGACGTGCTCGTGCAGCTGGCGATAGCTGATGGCCTGGCTGTCGGCGGGATCGTCGCCTTCCCAGAGGATGGCGGTCCGCTCGGCCCGGGCCCCCAGGTGGCGATCGATGCAGTTGTAGGCGACGTTGAGCTGGCCGCCGCTGAACCAGCGGGTCTGGCCCTTGCGCATATCGCCGCTATGGACTTCGTCCCAGGTGCGCGACCAGTCGAGCAGGGCGCTGGCCTGTTCGCTCCAGAAGCGTTCCGGCTGCTCCACCGAGCGCTGGTAGAGCTCGCGATAGCGGGCTTCGTCGAGGTGGGTACGGGCACTCAGGCTCTCGGGCACGGGGTAGCGTTGGCTCATGGCCGGCTCCTTCTTGGTGTTGTTGTGCTCCCAGTTTAGGCCGCGGATGCCCTGCCGGGGTTCAGCGAGGCGACAAAACGAAAAAGCGCCGCAGAGCGGCGCCTTTCGGAACGGACCGGACACGATCAGCCGCGATGACGACCGCGGAAGTAGTCGATCAGGCCCTGGGTGGAACCGTCGTCGGCCTTGCCTTCGCTGCGGCCGATGATGTGCTGGTAGACGTCCTTGCCCAGCTCCTTGCCCAGCTCGACGCCCCACTGGTCGAAGCAGTTGATGCCCCAGATGACGCTCTGTACGAACACCTTGTGCTCGTAGAGGGCCACCAGCGCACCCAGGCGCCGCGGCGAGATGCGCTCCAGCACCAGGGTGTTGCTCGGGCGGTTGCCCGGGATCACCTTGTGCGGCGCCAACTTGGCGATCTCGGCTTCGCCCAGGCCCTTCTCGCGCAGCTCGGCCTCGGCTTCTTCGCGGGTCTTGCCCAGCATCAGTGCCTGGCTCTGCGACAGGCAGTTGGCATACAGCCACTGCTGGTGATCGGCCACCGGGTTGTGGCTCACCACCGGCACGATGAAGTCGCCGGGGATCAGTTGGGTGCCCTGGTGCAGCAACTGGTGGTAGGCGTGCTGACCGTTGCAGCCGACGCCGCCCCAGATCACCGGACCGGTCTCCAGGCTCACCGGCGAGCCGTCCTGGCGCACGCTCTTGCCGTTGGACTCCATGTCCAGCTGCTGCAGGTGCTTCACGAAGTTACGCAGGTGGTGGTCGTAGGGCAGGATGGCGTGACTGGTCGCGCCCCAGAAGTTGCCGTACCAGACCCCGAGCAGGCCCAGCAGCACCGGCATGTTCTCTTCGAAGGGAGCGCTGGTGAAGTGCTGGTCCATGGCATAGGCGCCGGCCAGCAGGTCCTTGAAGTTGGACATGCCGATGGCCAGGGCGATGGGCAGGCCGATGGCCGACCACAGCGAATAGCGACCGCCGACCCAGTCCCACATCGGGAAGATGTTCTCTTCGGCGATGCCGAATTCCACCGCCACCTTGACGTTGCTGGAGACGGCGATGAAGTGCTTGTGCAGCTCCGGCTCCGGGCAGCCCTGGGCCAGGCACCAGGCGCGGGCGGCCTGGGCGTTCTTCAGGGTCTCCAGGGTGCCGAAGGACTTGGAGGAGACGATGAACAGGGTGGTGTCGGCGGCGAGCTTGGAGGTCACCTCGCGGAATTCGCTGCCGTCGATGTTGGCCAGGTAGTGGCAGCGCACGCCGCGCTGGGTGAAGGGCACCAGCGCCTCGGAGACCAGCTGCGGACCGAGGAAGGAGCCACCGATGCCGATGTTGACCACGTCGGTGATCGGCTTCTCGGTGTAGCCGCGCCAGAGGCCGTTGTGGATGCGGGTGACCAGCTGGGTCATCTGGTTCAGGACCCGGTGCACCTCGGGCATGATGTCCTGGCCGTCGATCCGGACGCTGTCGCCCACCGGGCGGCGCAGCGCGGTGTGCAGGGCGGGGCGGTGTTCGGAGGAGTTGACGTAGGCGCCATCGAACAGGGTGCGGATGGCCCCTTCCAGGCCCGCTTCCCGGGCCAGATTCACCAGCAGGTCACGGGTCTGCTCGGTGATGAGGTTCTTGGAGTAGTCGAGGAACAGACCACTGCTGCTCAGGGAGAACTGCGAGAAGCGCTGCGGATCGGCGGCGAAGGCATCGCGCATGCGGAAGTTCTGCATGGCCTTGCGGTGTTCCTGCAGGGCTGTCCAGGAGGCGAGCTGGGTCACGTCGAGGGGGTGTTGATAGTACTCCATGGCTAGGCTTTTCCTTGGTGGCTCTTGTTTGCTGTTGTGCCCCACAAGCCGCTGGCTTGCAAGAGAAAGTCGGTGACCGCGAGACGCCGGTCGTGGCGCCGCGCTTCGAGCATGAAAAAGCCCGGTATGTTCCGGGCTTCCAGGGTTCAGGCAGGGTCGGGTGAGCTAACCTTCGGTTGCGTCACACTCGGGCCCTGCGGCGAAAGCTCAGATTGTCGATCAGGCGGGTCTGGCCGAGGTAGGCCGCCACCAGCAGGACCAGCGCGGTGGTGTCCGACCCGGCCGGTTGCAGACTCAGCTGCTCGCGCAATTCCAGATAGTCGACCTTGAGCCCCTGAGCTTGCAATTCGGTGACACCGGCGGCGAGGGTCGGCTCGACCGCGGCGCCGGCGGCGAGCTGATCGGCGAGGCGCCTGAGCAGGCTGTACAGGCAGGGCGCACTGGCCCGCTGGTGGTCATCGAGATAGCCATTGCGCGACGACAGCGCCAGGCCGTCGGTGGCCCGTACCGTGGGCTGGGCGACGATCTCGATGGGCATGTCCAGGTCCTGGACCAGCTTGCGGATCACCGCCAGCTGCTGATAGTCCTTCTCGCCAAACACCGCCACGTCCGGTTGCGCCATCTGGAACAGCTTGGTGACCACCGTCGCCACGCCTTCGAAATGCCCGGGCCGGCGCGCACCGCACAGGCCTTCGGACACCACGGGGACATTCACCCGGGTCAGGCCGTCCATGCCATTGGGATACATCTCGGCCACTGCCGGCGCGAACAGCAGGTCGCAGTGGGCCTCGTTCAGCTGGCGACTGTCTTCCGCCAGGGTGCGCGGATAGGTGTCCAGATCCTCGGTGGGACCGAATTGCAGCGGATTGACGAAGATGCTCGCCACCACGAAGTCGGCGTGACGCCGCGCGGTGTCGACCAGGGCGATATGGCCGGCGTGCAGATTGCCCATGGTGGGCACCAGGCCGATGCGCAGGCCCTGGCGGCGCGCGGCGGCGACGGCGGCGCGCAGTTCGCGGACGCTATGGACCGTTTTCATGCGGAGAATCCGTGTTCGGGAGCGGGAAAGCTGCCGTCCTTGACGGCAGCGACATAGGCCGCCAGGGCAGCCTGGATGCTGTCCTGACCGGCCATGAAGTTGCGCACGAATTTCGGCGTGCGCCCGCGCAGGGCCAGGCCGAGCATGTCGTGCAGCACCAGTACCTGGCCATCGGTGGCCGCCCCGGCGCCGATACCGATCACCGGCACCCGGGCGGCCCGGGTGATTTCCTCGGCCAGCGCCGAAGGCACGCATTCCAGCAGCAGCATGGCCGCGCCGGCTTCCTCCAGCTCACGCGCCGCCTCGCGCAACTGCTGCGCCCGGGCCGGATCGCGGCCCTGTACCTTGAAGCCGCCGAAGACGTTGACCGACTGGGGCGTCAGGCCCAGGTGGGCGCAGACCGGCACGCCATTGGCGGCCAGGCGGCGAATGGGTTCGGCCAGCCAGGCATCGCCCTCGAGCTTGACCATCTGCGCGCCCGCCTGCATCAGGCGACCGGCGCTGGTCAGGGTCTGCTCCAGGGTGGCATAGGTCATGAACGACAGGTCGGCGACGATGAAGGCACCCGCGTGGCCGCGCTTGACGCAGGCGGTGTGGTAGACCATGTCGTCGAGGGTCACCGGCAGGGTGCTGTCGTGACCCTGCAGCACCATGCCGAGGGAATCGCCGATGAGCAGCATCTCGACGCCGGCCTGACTGGCGGCCTGGGCGAAGGTGGCATCGTAGGCGGTCAGCATGGCGATCTTTTCGCCGCGCTGCTTGAGCCCCTGAAGGGTCGTGAGGCTGATATCAGGCATGCAAGGGGTCCTCGTGGGACGGCGCTATGGTTATTGTCTGGGCGCCGCGGGCGCGGGGTGGCCGCGCGCAAACGGCTGCTATAGTCCCGGCGCATCCGGCACAAGTCAATGCTCGGTGTTACGGCTGTGTTACCGCGTGGATGACGACGGTAGCAGCCGCTCCAGGCCTTCGAAAGGGCAGGCGGACAGCAGGTCCGGCAAGCGGCGGCCATCGGGCAGGTGCAGTGCGGGGGCGAGATCGGCCAGCGGATAGAGGACGAAGGCACGGGCCTGGAGGTGGTAGTGCGGCACCTGCAGGCGTGGCTCGTCGATCAGTCGCTCGCCGAATAGCAGGATGTCGATGTCCAGGGTCCGCGGACCCCAGCGTTCATCCTTGCGCACGCGGCCTTGCTGCTGCTCTATGGCCTGGGTGGCGTCGAGCAGCGCCAGGGGCTCGAGCCCGGTGTCCAGGGCGGCGACTGCGTTGACGTAGCGCGGCTGATCGGGTGGTCCCAGGGGATCGCTGGCATAGAAGGCGGAGACCGCCACCAGCTCACTGTGAGGCAATCGGGCCAGGGCCTCGAGGGCCGCCTCCAGCTGGCGCTGCGGCTCGGCCAGGTTGCTGCCCAGACCGAGATAGACCCTTTCCATCATTCGTCGCCGGCGGTGGGCGCATCCGAAGTGCGCCGCTTGCGATTGCTGCCGCCGCGGCGGCGCCGCTTGGCCGGTGCGCCTTCGTCGCGGCTGAGGTTCTTGATCATCTCGCGCCGCTGGCTGTCGCCGACCTCCTGGTAGCGGGTCCACCAGTCGCCCAGGCCACCGGTTTCCTCGCCGGCGCTCTCGCGCAGCAGCAGGAAGTCGTAGCCGGCGCGAAAGCGCGGATTTTCCAGCAACTGATCGGCGCGCTTGCCCTGGCGGCGCGGCAGGCGTTCCTGCATGTCCCAGATCTCGCGCATGGGCATGGTGAAACGCTTGGGGACGGCGGTGCGCTGGCACTGCTGCTGGGTGAGGTCGTGGGCGGCTTCCTGCATGGCCGGAATCGGCGGCAGGCCGAGGTCCTGATGATGACGGACGCGCTCGGGCAAGGCCGGCCAGAGCAGGGCGGCGAAGAGGAAGGCCGGGGTGACCGGCTTGCCTTCGCGGATGCGGGCGTCGGTATTGGCCAGGGCCTGGCGGATCAGGCTGCCGGCGTATTCCGGGTCACGCTCCAGGGCTTCGCCACTGGCCGGAAACAGCGGGGCGAACAGCCCGTACTGGCAGAGCAGCTCGAAGGTGCGCTCGGCCTTGCCACCCAGCAGCAGCTTGATGACCTCGTCGAACAGCCGCGGTGCCGGAATGTCCCGCAGCAGCGGCGCCAGGCGGCTGATGGGTTCGGCGGTGGCGGCCTCGATCTCGAAATCCAGCTTGGCGGCGAAGCGCACGGCGCGCAGCATCCGCACCGGATCTTCCAGGTAGCGCTGCTCCGGATCGCCGATCAGCCGGATCTGCCGCAGGCGGATGTCCTGGGTGCCGTTGGCGTAGTCGAGGATGCGTTCGCCGCTGGCGTCGTAGTAGAGCGCGTTGATGGTGAAGTCGCGCCGCTGGGCATCCTGTTCCTGGTTGCCATAGATGTTGTCGCGCAGGATCCGGCCGCTTTCATGGCGCGAGCCCTGGGTCTCGTCCTCGGCATCCCCGGTGGGGTGATTGGCGCGGAAGGTCGCGACCTCGATGATCTCGCGGCCGAAATGCACGTGGACCAGCTTGAAGCGCCGCCCGATGACCCGCGCATTGCGGAATTCGGCCCGCACCTGCTCGGGCGTGGCGCTGGTGGCGACGTCGAAGTCCTTGGGCTCGAAGCCCAGCAGCAGGTCCCGGACGCAACCGCCCACCAGGTAGGCCTGATAACCCGCCTTTTCCAGCCGGTCGACGACACTCAGGGCGTAGCGACTGATGCGCTCTCGTTCCAGAGCATGCTGACTGCGGGGCAGTTCGATGGGCAAGGCAGGCGCGGGCGGAGTACGCCGCAGGGGCGAGCGCAGAGTCTGGATCAGCTTCTTCAGCATGCGAGTTTCTGTTCGGAGAGACGGCTATACGCAATCTGGACCACAGCGGGAGCCGTTGCGCAATAGATAAGGAGGGGATCTTGAACGAGGGAGGGGAGGCTGTCAAAGGCACTGGGGGAGCCGAAGCTCCCCCCCAAAGTGGTACGTGCTTTGTTTTTATTGTCTATCCAGACCTCTTGTTTTTCTTGTGCGGTCTGTCCCGTGCGGATACCGGCCGCCGGAAAGGCTCTGAAGTCTAGAGCCAAGAGCAAACGGATTACTTTGGAAGCTGATGTCGTCAGGATCATTCCTGCTCTGCCTGGTACGGGTGCTGCCTCGGGGCAGTTTTATTGTTCTCTGGCCTGACATCGCGGGACCATCCCGCAAGACGACTCTTCTCCAAAATGATCAGTTAGCTACGCCTCCGCCTGCTTGTTCTTGTTGTGCTGGAGTCGCTACGTCTTGTTTTTGTTATGGAGGGGGTACGTTTTTATTGTTCTTGTGCCAGAACATAAAGCAGATGCCGTGCCAGTTTTGAAAAATCCTTTTATTTCAGTGGTTTACAAAAAATGTAGCCTTTTTGCCTGGTGGCTACAGGGAGATTTTCGTTACCGCTGAACCCGCCTCCTGTTACGGCGGTAACACATTGCAAAGGATGGGGAGGCGTGGCGGGAGGGTGTTACCGCGGGACGTGCAGGGCTGCCGCGTCCCGGCGTGGATCAGCTGGCGTCGCTGCTGGCGCTGGCCTTGCGCCGTGGAATGCCCAGGCGCTGGCGACGTTCCCACAGGCACTTGCGGCTGACGCCGAGCTTGCGCGCCAGTTCGGTCTCGGTCATGTGATCCTGATGCTCGAGCACGAAGTGCTGGAAGTAGTCCTCCAGCGAGAGGTCCTCGGTGGGCTCGTGGGCGCCGTTGCCGTTCCCCAGGCCCGCGCTGGGCAGCGGATCCAGGTAGCTGTCGGCCAGCTCCAGCTCGCCGAGCTCGACGTCGATGCCCAGCTGGTCGGCATTGATCTCCTGGCCTTCGCTGAGGATCACCGAGCGCTCGATGGCGTTCTCCAGCTCGCGCACGTTACCCGGCCAGCTGTAGTGGCGGATGGCGGCCTCGGCTTCGGCGCCGAACTTGAGCCCCGGGCGACTCATGCGCGCGGACTGACGGGCGAGAAATACCCGGGCGATCTCCATGACGTCGCCACCGCGCTCGCGCAGGGCCGGCAGGCGCAGGGAGATGACGTTGAGGCGATAGAAGAGGTCTTCGCGGAACTGACCGATCTTGGCCAGGCCCTTGAGATCCCGGTGGGTCGCGGCGATCAGGCGCACATCGACCTTTTGCGACTGCACCGAGCCGACCCGGCGGATCTCGCCCTCCTGCAGCACGCGCAAGAGGCGCGCCTGGGCTTCCAGCGGCAATTCGCCGATCTCGTCGAGAAACAGGGTGCCGCCGTCGGCCGCTTCCACCAGGCCGGTACGGCTGGCGCTGGCGCCGGTGAAGGCGCCCTTCTCGTGGCCGAAGAGTTCGGATTCGATCAGGGTTTCGGGAATGGCCGCGCAGTTGACCGAGATCAGCGGTGCCTTGGCCCGGCGCGACAGGTTGTGCAGCGCCCGCGCCACCAGTTCCTTGCCGGTGCCCGACTCGCCCTGGATGAGCACAGTGGAATCGGTGGGGGCGACCTTGCGGATCTTGCCGAAGAGGTCCTGCATCGGCGCGCAGTTGCCGATGATGCCGATCTCGCCGGTGGCCGGCGGCGGCGCGACGCTTTCCTCGACGGCGGCAGCCGGCTGGCGCTGTTCACGCTCCACCAGGATGCGCGCCACGGCCTGCAGCATCTCGTCGTGATCGAAGGGCTTGGCGATGTAGTCCACCGCGCCCTGCTTCATAGAGTCGACCGCCGATCTCAGGCTGGCGTAGCTGGTCATGATCAGCACCGGCTTGCCCTTGGCGAGATCGATCATCTCGGTACCGGGGGCGCCGGGCAGACGCAGATCGCTGATGACGAGATCGAAGCTCGAGACATCGTAGAGATCCTGGGCTTCCTGCACGGACCCGGCTTCGCTGACGCGGAACTGGTTGCGCTCCAGCAGACGGCGCAGCGCCGAACGGATGATCTTCTCGTCTTCGACAATCAGGATATGGGCCATCAAGTGCGCTCTCTTACGGGAAGGCAAGACGACCCACGCCAGGCAGCGTGTCTTGTCGCGGTCGTCTGGACTTCCGAATGCTTTAGCAGATCCATCCAGCAGGCGGATGGGTCCGTCACGGCGCCTCCGGCAACCCGAGATAGCGCGGCAGCAGTACCCGGATGCGGGTGCCCTGGCCGGTCACGGGGTCGGTAGGACTATCGATCATTATCTGACCATAATGCTCTTCTACGATGGAATAGACCAGCGCCAAGCCAAGCCCCGTCCCCTTGCCCGGATCCTTGGTGGTGAAGAAGGGTTCGAACAGCCGGCTGACGATGGCCTTGGGAATGCCGCTGCCCTCGTCCTCGACGCTCAGGGTCACGGTCTGGCCCTGGGCCTCGCTGCGCACCCGGATCGGCGCACCGGGCGGCGAGGCGTCCCGGGCGTTGGACAGCAGGTTGATCATCACCTGCACCAGCCGCTGGGGATCGCCCTGCACCAGGTGTGCGGGATCGCAGAGATTGAAGAAGTCGACGTCCACGCTCTGGCGGTTGAGGGAGAGCAGGGCGATGGCCTCCTGGGCCGCCTCGGCCACGCACACCGGTTCGTGGGCCTGCTGGCGACCGCCGGCATGGGCGAAACTCATCAGCGACTGGACGATGCGGGTAATGCGCCGGGTCTGCTCGATGATCTGGCTGCTGATCTCGTCGATCTCTTCGTCCGCCTCGCGCTCCTCGCGCAGGTTCTGCGCCAGGCAGGCGATGCCGGTGACCGGATTGCCGATCTCGTGGGCGACGCCCGCGGCCAGCCGGCCGATGGAGGCCAAACGCTCGGAATGGATCAGGCGGTCTTCCAGCAGCTGGGTCTCGCTGATGTCTTCCACCACCAGCACCGTGCCGTTGCTGCCCACCGCCAGGGGTTCGTCGATGGTCGCCTTGTGCAGGTTGAGCCAGCGCTGCTCGTGTTCCTGGGGCAGCCGCTGCTTGTAGAGGTGCTGCTGCGCCGGTTCGGCGAGAAAGCGCTCGAACAGGTCCTGCCAGGGATCGGGCAGGGCGCTCAGGCGCGAACCCACCACCCGGGCGCCGTCGATGCCGGTGAGTTCTTCCATGGCGCGGTTCCACATGAGGATCTCGCGGTCACGCGCCAGGGAGCAGACGCCCATGGGCAACTCCTGCAGGGTCTGGCGGTGATAGCGGCGCAGGGCGTCCAGTTCGGCGGCCAGGCCGGTCAGGCGCGACTGGTAGTCTTCCAGGCGATTCTCGATGAAGTGGATGTCTTCGGTGGCATAGGCCTCGCTTTCCGCCTTGAACGGCAGAAAGGTCTCGACGATGTCCTGGGCGACCCGCGGGCCCATCAGGCCGGAGAGATTGGCCTCGATGCGATCGCGCAACCGGCGCAGGGCATAGGGGCGGCGCTCGTCATAGGGCAGCAGCAGATCGGCCAGAGCGCGCTCGACTTCCTTCTGCGCGGTCTTGGCGCCCAGCGGCTTGGCCAGCTGGGCGGCGAAGTCCTGGGGCGAGCTGGCCGCCAGTTCGCGGCGCTGCGGACGGCGGACGTTGTCCACGGCGCAGGCCTCGGCGGCGCTCTTCTCTTCTTCGCTGGCCTCGGTGAAGAGCGAGACCAGGGCGAACACCAGCACGTTGACGGTCAGCGAGGCCACGGCGGCGAGGTGCCAGTTGCTGGCGCTGATGCGATAGCTGAAGACGCCGATGTGCAGCGGATTGATGTCGGCCACCAGCGGCATGAGCATGCTCAGGAACCACAGGCCCAGGCCGCACAGCAGGCCGGCGATGAAGCCCTTGCGATTGGCCGTCTGCCAGTAGAGCACCGACAGCGCGCCGGGCAGGAATTGCACGGTGGCGACAAAGGAGACGATGCCCAGGCTGGAGAGATCGCCATGGCCCTGCAGCAGGCGATAGAAGCCATAGCTGCCGAGGATGATGGCGGCGATCAGCATGCGCCGGGTCATGCGCAGCCAGCGATAGATGTTGCCGTCGGTGGGCGGCTGGTAGAGCGGCAGCACGATGTGGTTGAGCAGCATGCCCGACAGCGCCATGGTCACCACGATGATCAGGCCGCTGGCCGCCGACAGCCCGCCGACGAAGGCCACCAGCGCCAGCAGCGGATTGTCCAGCGCCAGGCCCACGCCCAGGGTGAAGTACTCCGGCGGCGTCGGCGAACCCAGCGCCAGGCCACCCCAGAGAATCGGCGGCACCGCCAGGCTGATCAGCAGCAGGAACAGCGGCAGGCCCCAGCTGGCACTGACCAGCGCCTGGGGACTGAGATTCTCGGTGAAGGCCATGTGGTACATGTGCGGGGTGACGATGGCCGCGGCAAAGAACACCAGCAGCAGGATCCGCCAGGGACCTTCCTGCAGCGGGGTGTGCAGGGTGGAGAGGGCGCTCTGGTTCTGCTGCAGCCAGGTCTCCAGGCCGTTGGGTCCGCCGAACACGGTATAGAGGGTGACGCCGCCGACGATGCCCAGGGCCAGCAGCTTGACCAGGGATTCGAAGGCGATGGCCACTACCAGGCCCTCGTGGCGTTCCTTGGAATTGATCTGGCGCGCGCCGAAGAGCATGGCGAACAGGGTGATCAGCAGGCAGAAGCCCAGCGCCGGGGCGTCCTGGGCGCGGGCCTGCACCAGGATGCCGGTGCTGGTGGCCACCGCCTGGATCTGCAGCGCCAGCAGCGGCAGCACGGCGATCAGCATGCCCAGGCTGGTGAGGGCGCCGGCCCAGGTGCTGCGGAAACGGAAGGCGAAAAGATCGGCCAGGGACGCCAGCTGGTAGGCACGGGTCAGGCGCAGGATGGGATAGAGCAGCACCGGCGCCAGCAAGAAGGCGCCGCACAGGCCCAGGTAGTAGGCGAGAAAGCCGTAGCCGTAGTCGTAGGCCAGGCCCACGGTGCCATAGAAGGCCCAGGCGCTGGCGTAGACGCCCAGCGACAGGGTGTAGATCAGCGGATGGCGCACCAGCCGGCGCGGCACCCAGCCCTTCTCGGTCATCCAGGCGACGCCAAAGAAGATCAGCAGGTAACCGGCGCTGATCAGCACCAGTTGGGACAGACTAAAGCTCGTCGGCATCGCGCTGGCTCTGCAGGATAAAGGTCACCACGATGAGGATGAGCCACAGCAGGTAGGGGCGATACCAGGCGCCGCTGGGAGCGATCCACCAATCCATGATGGCGGGGGAGAACAGATAGATGCCTACCACGAGGAGCAGGACCAGCCGGTAGATGTACATGCGCGGTTCCCGAACGGCGATGGCGCCATGGTAATGCAAAAGCGCTGTACCCCGGAGAGGGAGGCCTCTAACGTGAAGGCTTCTTTCCCCGCCGGAGTTCGCCGATGACCAGACCCCGTCTCGCCGCCGTGCTGGAAACCGCGCTCTATGTCGCCGATCTGCCCCGGGCCCGGCGCTTCTATGAAGAGCTGCTGGGGCTCACGCCGATGTTCGCCGACGAGCGCCTGGCCGCCTATGCGGTGGGCGCCAGCGTCCTGTTGCTGTTCCAGCGGGGCACTACCGAACAGCCCGTCAGGCTGCCGGGCGGCTGCATTCCGCCCCATGGCGCCCAGGGCTGTCAGCACCTGGCCCTGGCCGTCGCGGCGGATGAACTGGAAGCCTGGGCCGTACACCTGGTGGCTGCCGGGGTCGCCATCGAAGAACGCACCCGCTGGCCGCGTGGCGCGATCAGCCTGTATTTCCGCGATCCGGACGGACATCTGCTGGAACTGGCCACGCCCGGCCTCTGGCCCAACTACTAGTCCGGCAGCCGGGCTTCGGCCAGGTGCGGCACCCGCGGGATCAGCGCGGCATCCCAGTGGGCGACGCCCCAGGCCAGCACCCTGGCCGGGGTTTCCCGGGCCAGCTCCGCATGCGTCGGCTGGCCCAGGGTGCGCAGGGCGCGCACCAGCAAGCCGCCGGCCTGCTCGGGTGGCAGCGGCGGCGAGCGGTAGCTCTTGCCCAGCTTGTGGCCATCGGGCTGGATCAGCAGTGGCACGTGCAGATAGCGCGGCGCCGGATGACCGAGCAATTCCTGCAGATAGAGCTGGCGGGGCGTCGAGTCCAGCAGGTCGGCGCCCCGCACCACGTCGGTCATGCCCTGCAGGGCATCGTCCATCACCACCGCCAACTGGTAGGCGATCAGGCCGTCGCGGCGCTGGATGACGAAGTCGCCCACCTCGCGGCCCAGGTGCTGGCGGAATTCGCCCTGCACCCGGTCGACGAAGCGGTAGTCCAGCTCAGGGACACGGATGCGGATGGCGGCGTCCGTCGCCGGCAGGCCGCGATTGCGGCAGTATCCGGGGTAGAGGCCGCCACTGCCTTCGAGCTGCTTGCGCGAGCAGTCGCAGGCATAGGCCAGGCCGCTGGCCAGCCACTGCGCGATGACCGCGCGATAGGCGTCCAGGCGCTCGCTCTGGCGCAGCACCGGGCCGTCCCATTCGAAGCCGTAGGCCTCCAGAGTGGTGAGGATGGCCGCCTGAGCGCCGGGGACCTCGCGCGGGGGGTCCAGGTCTTCCATGCGCACCAGCCACTGCCCGCCCGCAGCGCGGGCATCCAGGTAGGAGGCGAGGGCGGCAACCAGCGAGCCGAAGTGCAGATAGCCGCTGGGCGTGGGGGCGAAACGGCCGACATAGGGGCGCCTGGACATAGCTCATCCTGTGAATGCCGGAAAATCCGAAGTCTGGAAAGAACAAAGGGCGCCGTAGCGCCCTCGTCGGTGAGGCAGCAGGACTCAGGTCCCGGTCTGCTTCTCGCGGATCTCGGCCAGGGTCTTGCAGTCGATGCACAGGCTGGCGGTCGGACGGGCTTCCAGGCGACGGATACCGATTTCCACGCCGCACGAGTCGCACCAGCCGTATTCGTTGTCTTCGATCAGCTGCAACGTCTCGTCGATCTTCTTGATCAGCTTGCGCTCGCGGTCGCGGGCACGCAGTTCCAGGCTGAATTCCTCTTCCTGGGTCGCGCGGTCGGCCGGGTCGGCGAAGTTGGCCGCTTCTTCCTTCATGTGGTGCACGGTGCGATCGACTTCTTCGCGCAGTTCCTGCTTCCACTTGTTCAGAATGCCGGTGAAGTGGGCGCGCATGCGCTCACTCATGTATTCCTCACCCTTGGCAGGCTGGTAGGGTTCGTAGCCACGGGCCAGATGATTGTTCTGCTGATTTGCTTCGCTGGGCATGATTGACCCTCTCACTTTCGCTGATCCTGTCCACAGGCTGGATGCGTTTCCAGGCCTCTCCATGTTGGAACGCCCGGGGTCTGTGGCTGCCGATGGCGTCCCGCGCAATGCCGACGCCAGGCTGAATATGTTCTCGACTGGCCAGTCGCCCTGCGGATGCAAGCCGGCGAACTTACCAGAAGCTTCCAGGGGGCGCTACTACTGGCCTCCCGCTCCTTGCCGACGCGGCGGATGCCGGTCTGCGAAGCCTTGGTTAGAATCCCGCCTTCGCCACAAGTTCGGACCCCCTCCATGTCCAATTCCTACAGCGCGCGCAGCCAGGCCATCGAGCCCTTCCATGTGATGGCCCTGCTGGAGCGCGCCAACCAGCTCCAGGCCGCCGGGCATGACGTCATCCACCTGGAGATCGGCGAGCCCGATTTCACCACCGCCGCCCCGGTGGTCGCGGCCGGCCAGGCCGCGCTGGCGGCCGGTCAGACCCGCTACACCGCGGCCCGCGGCCTGCCGGAGTTGCGCCGCGCCATCGCCGCCTTCTATGGCGAGCGCTACGGCGTCGACCTGGATCCGGAACGGGTGCTGATCACCCCCGGCGGCTCGGGTGCCCTGCTGCTGGCCAGCGCCCTGCTGGTCGATCCCGGGCGTCACTGGCTGCTGGCCGATCCCGGCTATCCCTGCAATCGACACTTCCTGCGCCTGGTGGAAGGCGCGGCCCAGCTGATTCCGGTCGGCGCCGAGACCCGCTACCAGCTCACCCCCGAACTGGTCGCGCGGCACTGGCAGGCGGACAGCGTCGGCGCCCTGGTGGCCTCGCCGGCCAATCCGACCGGCACCCTGCTGGATCGCGACGAACTCGCCGGGCTGTCGGCCGCCCTCAAGGCCCGCGGTGGTCACCTGGTGGTGGACGAGATCTACCACGGCCTGACCTACGGCCTGGACGCCCCCAGCGTGCTGGAGGTGGACGACTCGGCCTTCGTGCTTAACAGCTTCTCCAAGTACTTCGGCATGACCGGCTGGCGCCTCGGCTGGCTGGTGGCGCCGCGCGCCGCGGTGCCGGAGCTGGAAAAGCTGGCGCAGAATCTCTACATCAGCGCCTCCACCGTGGCCCAGCAGGCGGCCCTGGCCTGTTTCACCCCGGAGGCCATGGCCATCTTCGAAGAGCGGCGCGCCGAATTCGCCCGCCGCCGCGACTACCTGCTGCCAGCGCTACGCGAGCTGGGCTTTGAGATTGCCGTCGAGCCCCAGGGCGCCTTCTACCTCTATGCCGACATCGCCGCCTTTGGCGGCGACGCCTATGCCTTCTGCCAGTTTCTGCTGGAGACCGAGCACGTCGCCATCACCCCCGGCCTGGATTTCGGTCGCTACCGCGCCGACACCCATGTGCGCTTCGCCTACACCCAGTCGCTGCCGCGCCTGGAAGAGGCCGTCGCCCGCATCGCCCAGGGATTGCAGCGCTGGAGCGCCCGGTGAGATTCGAGCCGCCCCTGGAAGAGGGTCGCCTGCTGCGCCGCTACAAGCGCTTTCTCGCCGACATCGAGACCGCCAGCGGCGAGGTGCTGACCCTGCACTGCCCCAATACCGGTTCCATGCTCCACTGCCAGCCGGCAGGCGCCCGCGTCTGGTTCAGCCGCGCCAGTGGTCCCAAGCGCAAGCTGCCCGGCACCTGGGAGTTGGTCGAGACGGATCACGGCCGCCTGGCCTGCATCAATACCGCCCGTGCCAATCGCCTGGTGGAGGAGGCCTTGCTGGCCGGTGGCATTCCCGAACTGGCCGGCTTCACCGCCCTGCGCCGGGAGGTGGCCTACGGGCTGGAGAACAGTCGCGCCGATTTTCGCCTGGAGTATCCCGCGGGGCCGCTGTACCTGGAGGTCAAGAGCGTCACCCTGGGCTTTGCCGACACCGCGATCGCCGCCTTTCCCGACGCCGTGACCACCCGTGGGGCCCGCCATCTGCGCGAGCTGGCGGCCCTGGCCGCGGCCGGTGAGCGGGCCGTGCTGCTCTATTGCGTATTGCTCGACGGCATCAAGGCGGTACGCCCGGCCGCGGAAATTGATGCCGCCTATGCCCTGGCCCTGGGCGAAGCCCGTCGCCAGGGTGTGCAGGTGCTGGCTTATGGGGCACGGCTCTCGCCCGCGGGCCTGGAGCTGGACCGACCGCTGCGCCTCGCTGACTAGGCAGTCACAAAAAGCTGATCGCCCGGACAGGATCTGGCAGGCGCCTTGCTTACGGATATCGCCCATCGATCGCCGCTATCGGGCGATCCTGTCAGGAGTCTCTTGATGATCTCTGTGTTGGGCATGCTGTTGCTGGTGGCCATCGCCATCCTCTTTTCCCGCCAGCGGCGCGCCATTCGCGTGCGTACCGTGCTCGCGGCCTTTCTGTTGCAGGCGGGGCTCGGCCTGTTCGTCCTCTACATTCCCTGGGGCCAGCAGGTGCTCGGCAGCGTCTCCGGCGCCGTCTCTTCGCTGCAGCTCTATGCCGACAAGGGCATCGAGTTCCTCTTCGGCGGTCTCGCCGGACCGAAGATGTTCGAGTACTTCGGTAACGGTGGCTTCGTCTTCGCCGTGCGGGTGCTGCCCCTGATCGTCTTCTTCGGCAGCCTGATCGCGGTGCTCTACTACCTGGGCATCATGGGCTGGATCATCCGCCTGGTGGGCGGCGCGCTGCATGCCCTGCTCGGCACCAGTCGGGTGGAATCCACCACGGTCACCGCGACCCTGTTTCTCGGCCAGTCGGAAATGCCGCTGGTGGTGCGGCCCTTCATCGCCGATCTCACCCGCTCGGAGCTGTTCGCCATCATGGTTGGCGGTTTCGCCGCGGTGGCCGGTTCGGTGCTGCTGGGCTACGCCGGCATGGGCGTGGAACTCAAGTACCTGATCGCCGCCAGCTTCATGGCCGCTCCGGGCGGCCTGCTGATGGCCAAGCTGATGGAGCCGGAGACCGAACAGCCGCGCGACCAGGCCATGAAGACCCTGGGGGAAGGGGAGGAGCGCCCAGCCAACGTCATAGACGCAGCCGCCGAAGGCGCCCAGGTCGGCCTGCGCATCGCCCTGGCGGTCGGTGCCATGCTGCTGGCCTTCATCGCCCTGATCGCCCTGCTCAACGGCATCCTCGGCTGGTGCGGCGCCTGGTTCGGCGTGCCGCAACTGAGCATGCAGCTGGTGCTGGGCTATCTGCTGGCGCCGGTGGCCTTCCTCATCGGCGTGCCCTGGAACGAGGCGGTACAGGCCGGTGGCTTCATCGGTCAGAAGCTGGTGCTCAACGAATTCGTCGCCTATGCCGACCTCTCGACCTATCTGGACCCGGTCAAGTCGGCAGCGGCGGGCGTCCAGCCGCTCTCGGCGCATACCCAGGTCATCGTCACCTTCGCCCTCTGCGGCTTCGCCAATCTCTCTTCCATCGCCATCCAGCTCGGCGGCCTGGGCGGCATCGCGCCCCAGCGGCGTCACGAACTGGCTCAGCTGGGCCTGCGCGCCATGCTTGGCGGCACCCTGGCCAACCTGATGAGCGCGGCCCTGGCCGGCTTCTTCATCGGCCTCTAGCTCGATATCGATTGGACCATCCGGTCCACTTTATGGTGCACCGCTGGCCTGGGTGCGCCAAAACGTAACAGCGGATGACCGTGGCGTGCGCCTGCTTCGCCGCCACGGGTTGTCCGCGGCTTCTAAAGGCTTTCGCTCAGGAACCCTCCTCATGACGTTTTCCCGCCTCCGTCGCGTGCGCTTCGGCGCACTACCGCTCCTGTTCTGCTGCAGCGCCCAGCTGCTGGCCGCTCCCGCCGTCGCCACCGACAGCGCCCAGGGCGAGACCGCCAGTCCCGCCGCGCAACAGACGGACAATCGCTCGCCCTATCTGTCGTCCTGGTACAACCAGGATCTGACCCTGATCGGCAGCAAGGACATCAGCTTCGGCCCGCAGCCCGTGGACGACGTCTATCTGGAGTACGAGTACTTCGGCCGCAAGGGGCCCTTCGAACTCTATGGCTACATCGACGTGCCCAGGGTACTGGGTATCGGCAACAGCCATGACTCCGGCGTCTGGGACCGCGGCTCGCCCCTGTTCATGGAGCACGAACCGCGTATCTCCATCGATCAGCTCAGTGGTCGCTCGCTGGCCTTCGGACCGTTCAAGGAGTGGTACCTGGCCTTCGACTGGATCTACGACCACGGCAGCAGCCGAGCCAGTCGGCAGAACACCCTCTACGCCGGCTTCGGTACCGATATCGAGACCCATACCCCGGTGCTGCTGTCCGCCAACCTCTACGGCCGCCGCCAGTGGGAAAACTATGGCGCCGCCAACGAGAATTCCTGGGACGGCTATCGGGCCCAGCTCAAGTACATCTGGCCGCTGGCCAAGTTCGACAACGGCGCTTCCCTGACCTATGTCGGCTTCACCAACTTCGATTTCGGCTCGAAGCTGGGCGACGAGCCGGGACGTACGGCCAATGCCACCGTGTCCACCAACGTGCTGCTCTATGCCTTCACCCACCTGCGCTTCATGTTCGCTGCGCGGCATTTCCACAATGGCGGCAACTGGCGCGACGGCACCGAGCTGAACTTTGGCGAGGGCGATTTCGAGGGCCGCTCCAACGGCTGGGGCTACTATGCGGGGGTGGGTTATCAATTCTGATCTGGAGACTGTCATGAGCACCAACCTGCCTGCGCACCTGGCCGCACTGCTTCCGCAAGCGGTCGCTGCGGCCGAGCGCGCCTACTGTCCGCATTCGGAATTTCCCGTGGGCGCCGCCCTGCTGACCGCCGAGGGCGAAGTCATCCATGGCTGCAACGTGGAAAACATCTCCTATGGCCTGACCAACTGCGCCGAGCGCAGCGCCCTGTTCGCCGCCATCAGCCGGGGCCTGCCGCCGCGCAGCTTCACCGCCATGGCCATCCATGCGCCGGGCGTTCCCCTGATCAGTCCCTGTGGTGCCTGTCGCCAGGTGCTGCTGGAGCTGATGGCGCCCGACGCGACCATCGTCTGCAGCGGCAGCGAACCCGGCCGTACCCGCACCTGGACCCTGGCCGAGCTGCTGCCCGGCGCCTTCGACGACTTCTAAGGAGTCCGCCCATGTGGCTTGCCCAGGAGGTGATCCGCCAGAAGCGCGATGGCCTGGAACTCACGGCTGCGGATCTCCAGCGACTGGTCCGCGGCATCGTCGACGACAGCCTTAGCGAAGGCCAGATCGCCGCCTTCGCCATGGCCACCCTGCTGCGCGGCATGACCGCCGCCGAGCGCACCGCCCTGACCCTGGCCATGCGCGACAGCGGCCAGGTGCTGCACTGGGAGCTGCCGGGGCCGGTGGTGGACAAGCATTCCACCGGCGGCGTGGGCGATCTCACCAGCCTGGTACTGGCGCCGCTGCTCGCCGCCTGTGGCTGCCACGTGCCGATGATCTCCGGGCGCGGCCTGGGCCACACCGGCGGCACCCTGGACAAGCTGGAGAGCATCCCCGGCTATTGCATCCGGCCTGGCCTGGCGCGCTTTCGCCAGGTGGTGGCCGAGGTGGGGTGCGCCATCGTCGGTCCGGACGCCGATCTGGCCCCGGCCGATCGCCGCCTCTATGCCATCCGCGATGTCACCGCCACGGTGGAATCGGTGGACCTGATCACTGCCTCCATCCTGGCCAAGAAACTGGCCGCCGGCCTGGACGTGCTGGTCATGGACGTCAAGACCGGCGGCGGCGCCTTCATGGCCGAGCGCGACGCGGCTCTGCGCCTGGCCGACAGCATCGTCGAGGTCGCCGAAGCCGCCGGGGTCCGGACCCGCGCCCTGGTCACCGACATGGGCCAGCCGCTGGCGCGCAGCGCCGGCAATGCCCTGGAGGTGGAGGAGGCCATCGCCCTGCTGACCGGCGAGGTGCGCAGCGAGCGCCTCTGGCAGGTGATCCAGGCGTTGGCCGGGGAAGCGCTGCAACTGGCCGGACTCGCCAGCGATGCCATGGCGGCCGAGCGCCTGGTGCTGGAGGCCTGGCAGAGCGGCGCCGCCCTGGCGCGTTTCGCGGCGATGAACCTGGCCCTGGGCGGTCCGTCCGACCTGACCGAGCGGCCCTGGCAGCATCTGCCCCGGGCTCCGGTGGTGCGCGCCGTCCATCCGGCCCGCCCGGGCTGGGTGCGGCAGGTGGATACCCGCGCCCTCGGTCTGCTGGTGGTTGAACTGGGCGGCGGGCGGCAACGTCCGGAGGATGAAGTGGATCCGGCGGTGGGTCTGGCCGGCCTGGCACTGCCCGGCGAGTGGGTCGACGAGCACCGGCCCCTGGGGGTGATCCATGCCGGCGACGCCCAGAGCGCCGCGCGGGCTGCCCAACACCTGCAGCTGGCCTATGGCCTGGGGGAGGAGCGGCCGGCCGATGCCGTGCCCGTCGTGCTGGATCGGCGCTAGCGCCGGATTTCAGGCAAAAAAAGACCCGGCAGAGCCGGGTCCAAAACCGTGATTAGCCTGATGAGGAGATAACCCGAAAGACCAACTGCTGGACCTTCAGTTATCGACCGGTCTCGCGACCGGCTGAGTTGAATAATAACAATTCTCATTCCATCGTCAAGCGTATTCGAGAATATTTCTTAATTACCGCTGGAAGGTCGCTCTTGGGCACCGCGCAGGCGGGTGACCTCCTTGTTCAGGGTGTCGATATGGCGCGCCATGTTTTCGATCAGGCTGTGGGCGATGCGCGGGGTGGTCTCCATCAGGGAAACGAACTGATCCTGGGGGATCACCAGCACGGTGCAGACGGTCTTGGCGATGACGCTGGCGGTACGAGGCGTATGGGTGAACACCGCCAGGGCGCCGACGATCTCGTCCTGGCAGACCTCGCCGACCTTGCAGCCATCGACCCAGGCCTCGGCATGGCCTTCGGTAATGACGAAGACATGCTCGGCGGAATCGCCCTGGCGGATGATGACCTCGCCGGCGGCATAGCGACGAAAGCCGGTGGCCGGCTGGGTGACCGGCGGCTTGAGCCGGATCAGCGCCTGGGCCAGCAGCGATTGTTGACCCAGCATGTACCTCAGCAGGGCATCGCGCTGGACCGGCGTGGCGGTGGCCGCCGCGAGAAAGGTCTCGCGGTCGTAGGGCAGCACCCGCACGTCGGCCTCGCTCTCGTAATTGAGGATCGGCAGATCAAGGGTGCGCCCCAGGCCGATCAGGTCGCCCTCGCCGAGCTGGAACAGCGCCCGCTGATCCAGGACCACCCGCAGCGGGCCACGCTGGATCAGATAGACCTCGTCATGGCGCATCCAGTCCTGCAGCAGGGCGGCGGGACTCAGCTGCAGGGGCTGCCGACTCGGCGCCACACCACTGACCAGTCGCGCCGGAATGGCCTGCAGCGCCTGACGCAACTGATCGACATAGGGAGGCTGATCGCCGATGAGGTACATGGTGCCAATTCCTTCTTGTTACGCAGAGGTTGTGACGTGGGTCGCACGATAAGCCGCTCGTCGGCGACCGTAAATCCACAACTCCACGAGCTGTGACGGAACGCTTGTTCTGCCCCCCAGGAGGTCGTGGTCAGGCCGGGGCGCGACCCAGGCGGCGCAGCAGGCGAGCCGGCAGGGCCTCCAGCTGTCCGGCGCGACCCAGCTCCACTACCAGCGCCCGATCCTGCTCGGCGGGTTCGAGCGGATCCTGGGCCTGGCGCTGGGCTGCCACCACCGCGAGGGTGGCTTCGGAAGGATCGGTCCCCTCGGCCTGGCGCTCCTGCAGCCAGCGGGCGATGAGTTCGTCGTCCGCCTGGCAGTCGATGATCAGCAGGGGCGCGGCCTGGGCTTCGGCCAGGGCCTGGGCCGCAGCGCGCTGGGCCTGCTTGAGGTAGGTGGCGTCGAGCACCAGCGGATAACCGGCCGCCAGTACCTGGGCGCCGATCTCGTGCAGGCGCGCATAGGTGGCTTCGCCGGCTGCGGCGCTGTAGCGGGTGGCCTCGTCGCTGTCGGCATAGAGGCGCTGGCGCTCGACATCGGATCTCAGGCGAATGGCGCCGAGCGCCTCGACCAGGGCCAGGGCCACGGTGCTCTTGCCGATCCCCGACACCCCGTGCATCACCGCCGCGAAGGGCTGGGGCACCTGGGTATAGCCTTCGGCCAGGGCCGTGTAGCTGCGATAGCTGGCAAGGATCTCGGCCCGCAGCGCCGGCTCTTCGGCCTGGCCGAGGCGGAAGAGGGCGATCTTGGCGCGCACCATGGCGCGATAGGCCTTGTAGAAGTCGAGCAGGGCGAGGCCGCTGTAGTCGCCGGTCGCCTCAAAGTAGGCATTGACGAATCTGTTGCTCAGGGCCTTGAGGCCGCGATCTTCCAGGTCCATGGCCAGGAAGCCGGCATCGCCCATGGTGTCGGTCAGGCGGAAGGGCTCGTTGAATTCGATGCAGTCGAACAGCACCACCTCGCCGTCGAGCAGGGTGGCGTTGGCCAGGTGGATGTCGCCATGGCATTCGCGGATGAAGCCGTCACGGCAACGCGCCTCGAACAGCGGCAGCAGGCGCGCGTAGCTGGCTTCGGCCCAGGCTTCCAGCTGGTCGAGCTGCCGGAGATCGGCCGCTTCGCCGAGCATGGCGCGGATCTGCTCGAAATTCTGCCGCACCGGCGCCATGGCGGCGTCCGGGGTGCACAGCGGATGCTCGGTCCCTACCTGGGGTGCGGCCAGGTGGAAGCGGGCGATCTGTGCAGCCAGGGCGTCGATGTGCGCCTCGGTCAGCTCGCCGCGCTGCTGCACCTCGCTGAGCAGCTGGCTCTGGGGGAATTCGCGCATGCGCAGGGCGTATTCGATCACCGGACCGCTGCCGCCCAGCTCGGGAGCGCTTTCGCTGCCGGTGATGGCCACCACGTCCTGGTAGAGATCGCGGGTCAGGCGCTGGTTGAGGCGCAGCTCCTCGCGGCAGAAGTGGCCACGGGCTTCCAGGTCGGTGAAGTCGAGGAAACCGAAATTCACCGGCTTCTTGATCTTGTAGGCGACCTCGCCAGTAAGCACGACCCAGGAAATATGGGTTTCGATGACCCGGAACGCCGAGGTGGGATGGGGATAGAGCGCCGGGTTCTGCAGGGCGGAAATCAGGAGCTGGCTCACGGGCGGTCCTTGTAGGGAATGGATGGCGGCATTATCGCTGCCAGGGCGGTCCACGCAAGCCGCGACACCGGGAAGGGGCGTCCTTGAACCCCAGCTGACGAAGCGCTGGCAGGCCGCTGTCGGCCACCGGGCAAGTGCGTATAATGCGCCGCCATGAAGCGACCCCGATCCTCTCGTTCCCGCAAGCGCAAGACCTTTGACTGGCGCCGCCTGTCCGGCTGGGCAGTCAAGCTTGGTCTGGTCGCGCTGGTAGCCCTGGCTGGCCTATGCATCTATCTGGATGCCGTGGTCCAGGAAAAATTCTCCGGCAAGCGCTGGACCATTCCGGCCAAGGTCTATGCTCGGCCGCTGGAATTGTTCAACGGCGTCAAGCTCAGCCGTGACGACTTCCTCACCGAACTCGACGCCCTCGGCTATCGCCGCGAGAAGACCGTGGACGGCCCCGGCAGCGTCTCCGTGGGGGCCTCCACGGTCGAGCTGAACACCCGCGGCTTCCAGTTCTACGAAGGCGTCGAGCCGGCCCGGGCGATCCGCGTGCGCTTCGCCGGCGGCACCGTCTCCGGCGTCAGCGCCCTGGATGGCAGCAATCTGGCCGTGGCCCGCCTGGAGCCGCTGATGATCGGCGGCATCTATCCGGCACATAACGAGGATCGCATCCTCATCAAGCTCGACCAGGCGCCGCCGCACCTGGTCGATGGCCTGGTGGCCGTCGAGGACCGCGAGTTCTGGCATCACCACGGCGTCTCGCCCAAGTCCATCGCCCGGGCGGTCTGGGTCAACGCCACCAGCGGCCAGGTGCGCCAGGGCGGCAGTACCCTGACCCAGCAGCTGGTCAAGAACTTCTACCTCACCAACGAGCGCAGCATCACCCGCAAGGGCACCGAAGCCCTGATGGCGCTGCTGCTGGAGCTGCACTACAGCAAGCAGGAGATCCTCGAGGCCTACCTCAACGAGGTGTTCCTCGGTCAGGACGGCTCGCGCGCCATCCACGGCTTTGGTCTGGCCGCCCAGTACTTCTTCGGCCAGCCCTTCAGCGAGCTGAAACTGCATCAGGTCGCCCTGCTGGTCGGTCTGGTGAAGGGCCCGTCCTACTACAACCCGCGCCGTTATCCCGAGCGCGCCATGACCCGCCGCAACCTGGTGCTCGACCTCATGGCCGAGCAGGGCGTGGTCAGCGCCACCGAGGCGGAAGCGGCCAAGGCTCGGCCGCTGGGCATCACCAAGGCCGGCAGCCTGACCAACAGTTCCTTCCCGGCCTTCGTCGACCTGGTCAAGCGCCAGCTCAAGCAGGACTACCGCGACGAAGACCTCACCGAAGAAGGGCTGCGCATCTTCACCAGCTTCGACCCCATCCTGCAGACCAAGGCCGAAGCCGCCATGGGCGAGACCATGAAGCGCATCGACGGCCGCAAGGGTGCGGAAAACGTCGAGTCGGCCATGGTGGTGACCAATCCGGAAACCGGTGAGGTCCAGGCGCTGCTGGGTGGCCGCGATCCACGCTTCGCCGGCTACAACCGCGCCCTCGACGCGGTGCGCCAGGTCGGCTCGCTAATCAAGCCGGCGGTCTATCTCACCGCCCTCGAGCGCCCCAGCAAGTACACCCTGACCACCCTGATCCAGGATGAGCCCTTCTCGGTGAAGGGCGCCGATGGCCAGGTCTGGCGGCCGCAGAACTACGAGCACAAGGCGCACGGCACCATCTTCCTCTATCAGGGGCTGGCGCATTCCTACAACCTGTCCACCGCGCGCCTGGGCCTGGATCTCGGGGTCCCCGAGGTGCTCAAGACCGTCGCGCGCCTGGGCGTGAGTCGCGCCCTGCCGCCCTATCCGGCGACCCTGCTCGGCGCCGGTGCCCTGACGCCCATGGAAGTGGCGACCATGTACCAGACGCTGGCCAACGGTGGCTTCAACACGCCGCTACGCAGCATCCGCAGCGTGCTCGACGCCAATGGCGAGCCGCTCAAGCGCTATCCCTTCCAGATCGAGCAGCGCTTCGATACCGGCGCCATCTACCTGGTGCAGTACGCCATGCAGCGCGTCATGCGCGAAGGCACCGGGCGCTCGGTCTACAACCAGATCCCCACCAGCGTGAACCTGGCGGGCAAGACCGGCACCACCAACGATTCCCGCGACAGCTGGTTCTCCGGCTTCAGCCAGGATCTGCTGGCGGTGGTCTGGCTGGGTCGCGACGACAACGGCAAGACGCCCCTGACAGGTGCCACCGGCGCCCTGCAGGTCTGGAGCAACTTCATGCGTCGCGCCGATCCGGTCTCCCTGGACATGCCGGTGCCGGACAACATCACCCAGGCCTGGGTCGATGCCACCACCGGGCGCGGCACGGATCCCTCGTGTCCCAACGCCGTGCAGATGCCTTATATTCGCGGCAGTGAGCCGCCACCGGGCGCCTCCTGTGGCGCGCCGGCCGCACCCGCCGCCGGCGGCAACGGCAACGGCGGCAATCCGGTCATGGATTGGGTCAAGGGTTGGTTGAATTGAGAGGTCCCAAGGTGACGAAAGCAGTCTGGCCGGTGATGATCGCCGGTGTTCTCCTCGCCGGTTGCGCCGCGCCGCAGCGTGGCGCCATCCCCGTGGTCGATTCCGGCGGTCCGGTGTCCAACGGCGAACTCTATCGCCAGGGCAACAACCGGCCCCTGCCGGCGCAACGTCAGGCCCCCGTGGCCGCCGCGCCCAGCGCGCCGGCCGATTCCGGGGTGACCGTCATGGTGCCGGGCGGTAGCTCCGCGCCGCTGGAAACCTATGCCGCACCGGCGGCCTCGGCGCCGCTGATCACCTCGTCCAGCCCCAGCGCACCGCCTGCCCAGGCGCCGGTGCAGCCGAGCTATTCGCAGCCGGTCTATCCGCCTGCCACCCCGGGCGGCTCCGCGGCTGCCAGTACGGCGCCGACCGGCATTCCCGCCACCAGCAATTCCAGTGGTGGTGGCCTGGCTGCCGACGAACAACTCGACGGTCCGGTGCTGGCCCTGCTGACCACCGCCCAGCAACAGCAGAGCGGCGGCGATCTCAACGGCGCCTCCTCGAGCCTGGAACGCGCCCAGCGCATCGCCCCGCGCGAGCCCCAGGTGCTCTATCGCCTGGCCCAGGTGCGCCTGGCGCAGAACGATCCGGCCCAGGGCGAGCAACTGGCCCGGCGCGCCCTGACCTACTCCAATGGCCGCCCGGCCCTGCAGGCCAGTCTCTGGCAACTGATCGCCCAGGCCCGCGAGGCCCAGGGCGATGCCTCCGGCGCCGCCCTGGCCCGGCAGAAGGCGCAGGTGGGTACCTGATGGACGAGCGCCTGCCCGCCCTGGCCGATCAGCTGCTGCAGATCGAGCGTGAATTGCGCCTGCTCGGCTGGTGGTCGGCGCAGGCGCCCAGCGCAGAAGCCCTGGCCAGCCAGGAGCCCTTCTGCGTTGATACCCTGAGTTTCGCCCAGTGGCTGCAGTGGATCTTCGTGCCGCGGATGAAGCTGATCATCGAGAGCGATGCGGCCCTGCCGGCGCGCTCGGGCATCCGGCCGATGGCCGAGATGGTCTACCAGGGCAATCTCGACCCCGTCCTGCCCCTGCTTGCGTCCCTGGCCGAATTCGACCGCATCATCGAAAGCGCCTGAGTTACTTGCCGCAGTTCTGCTCGATGGACAGCTGGGTCTCGGCCAGCCGCTGCTGACGTTCCTCTTCACTCAGCCGCCGCGTCTCGCCCCGCCCGGACTGCACCAGGATGCGCGGATTGTTGCGCAGTTGCGCCAGATTCTGGCGCGCCTGATCGCACTGCTCCTTGAGCTTGTTCTGCTCCTCGCGCACCTGCGCCTTCACCCGGCGATCCAGTTCCTGCTGCTGGGCATCATTGGACACCGATGGCTGCTGGGCACCGTTGGGCATCTTGTAGGTGGGTGCAGTGCCACTGCCATTGATCTGCGGCGCCGTCTTCACGTCCACCTCGTTGGCCTTCTGGCCCTCGGGCGGCTGGGCACTGAAGTGGGTGACACCCTTGTCATCGGTCCACTTGTAGACCTGCGCGGCCTGGGCGGACAGGCTGCAGGCGAAAGCCAGGGCGGAAAGCCAGAAGATCGAGCGCATGGGAATCCTGGAAGGGGAGAGGACAGGACTTCACTATAAGAGGAGACGTCGACCTTTTCATCACGACTGATCGCCGACGACCGATTGCGCCCGGTTGCACCGTTCGGCTTGACTTGCACGGGTCGAATGCGAACAATCCAAAGTTCGCTGTAGCGAGTCGGCCCAAAGCTGACTGCTCGGCAGACCATGAGGTGCCTACCCGCGCCGCCACAGTCAAATACCCTGCACCGCGTTACCTCGCGTCGGGTGGAAGCTCCAGCATTCATCGGAATCTTCCAACAAGGCTTTCTAGGCAGCTGAATCGTCGGTGACCACCGTCGCCCATGCTCTGCCTTGCAGTCAACCGAACCTTGAGCGTCCACCGATGGGCGCTCGCCATGCGTGGAATGAGGTGATACGTGGAGCTATTAACTGGCGCTGAGATGGTCGTCCGCTTCTTGCGCGACGAGGGCGTGAAACACATCTACGGGTACCCGGGCGGTGCCCTGCTGCACATCTACGACGCCCTGTTCAAGGAACCGGCGCTCAACCACATCCTGGTTCGTCACGAGCAGGCCGCCACCCACATGGCCGACGGCTATGCCCGCGCCACCGGCAAGGCCGGCGTGGTTCTGGTGACCTCCGGCCCCGGCGCGACCAATGCCATCACCGGCATCGCCACCGCCTACATGGACTCCATCCCCATGGTGGTCCTGTCTGGCCAGGTGCCGAGCAACATGGTGGGCACCGACGCCTTCCAGGAAACCGACATGGTCGGCATCTCCCGGCCGATCGTGAAGCACAGCTTCATCATCAAGCACCCCTCCGAGATCCCCGAAGTCCTCAAGAAGGCCTTCTACCTCGCCGAGTCCGGGCGCCCCGGTCCGGTGGTGGTCGACATCCCCAAGGACATGGGCGATCCGACCAAGAAATACGAATACGTCTATCCGAAGAAGATCAAGCTGCGCTCCTACAATCCGGCGCAGCGCGGTCATTCCGGGCAGATCCGCAAGGCCGTCGAGATGCTGGTGGCGGCCAAGCGCCCCATCCTCTATGCCGGTGGTGGCGTCATCCTCGGCGGTGCCTCCGCGGCCCTCACCGAGCTGGCGCGCCTGCTCAACCTGCCGGTCACTAATACCCTGATGGGTCTGGGCGCCTACCCGGGCAGCGATCGCCAGTTCCTCGGCATGCTCGGCATGCACGGCAGCTACCAGGCCAACCTGGCCATGCACCACAGCGACGTCATCCTCGCCGTGGGTGCGCGCTTCGATGACCGCGTCATCAACGGCGCCACGCGCTTCTGCCCGAACGCCAAGATCATTCACGTCGACATCGATCCGGCCTCGATCTCCAAGACCATCAAGGCCGACGTGCCCATCGTCGGTCCGGTCGACAGCGTCCTCGCCGAGATGGTCGCCGTGGTCCGCGAACTGAGCGAGAAGCCCCGTGCCGAAAACCAGGCCGCCTGGTGGAAGCAGATCGAGGAATGGCGCGGCGGTCGCGAGATGTTCCCCTACGACAAGGGCGACGGCAGCATCATCAAGCCGCAGACCGTCATCGAGACCCTGTACGACGTCACCGCGGGCGATGCCTACATCACCTCCGACGTGGGTCAGCACCAGATGTTCGCTGCCCAGTACTACCGCTACGACAAGCCCAATCGCTGGATCAACTCCGGCGGCCTCGGCACCATGGGCTTCGGCTTCCCGGCGGCCATGGGCGTCAAGCTCAACTTCCCGGACGCTGACGTCGCCTGCGTCACCGGTGAAGGCAGCGTGCAGATGAACATCCAGGAGCTCTCCACCTGCATGCAGTACGACCTGCCGGTGAAGATCGTCTGCCTCAACAATGGTGCCCTGGGCATGGTCCGCCAGTGGCAGGACATGCAGTACAGCAGCCGCTACTCCCACTCCTACATGGAATCCCTGCCGGACTTCGTCAAGCTGGCCGAGGCCTATGGCCACGTCGGCATGCGCATCGAGCGTCTGGAAGACCTCAAGCCGATGATGGCCGAGGCCTTCGCCATGAAGAATCGCCTGGTCTTCCTCGACATCGCCGTGGACAACACCGAACACGTCTACCCGATGCAGATCAAGGATGGCGCGATGCGCGACATGTGGCTGAGCAAGACGGAGCGGACCTGAACATGAGACACATCATCTCCCTGCTGCTGGAAAACGAGCCTGGCGCCCTGTCCCGCGTGGTCGGCCTGTTTTCCCAGCGCAACTACAACATCGAAAGCCTCACGGTCGCCGCGACCGAAGACCCGACCCTGTCGCGCCTGACCCTGACCACCATCGGCCAGGAAGAGACGGTCGAGCAGATCACCAAGAACCTCAACAAGCTCATCGAGGTGGTGAAACTGGTCAACCTGTCCGAGAGTGCCCACATCGAGCGCGAACTCCTGCTGATCAAGGTCAAGGCCACCGGCGCCCAGCGCGCCGAGGTCAAGCGCACCACCGATATCTTTCGCGGCCAGATCGTCGATGTCGGCAGCAGCGTGTATACCATTCAGCTGGCGGGCACCAGCGAGAAGATCGACAGCTTCATCCAGGCGATCGGCGCCGCGTCCATCCTCGAGGTGGTGCGTAGCGGCGTGACCGGAATTTCCCGTGGCGACAAAGCCCTGAGCATCTGATACCCCCTTTTCCAGGAGAACCTGCAATGCGCGTTTACTACGACAAAGACTGTGACCTTTCCATCATCCAGGGCAAGAAGGTCGCCATCATCGGCTACGGCTCCCAGGGCCACGCCCACGCCTGCAACCTGAAGGACTCCGGCGTCGACGTCGTCGTCGGTCTGCGCAGTGGCTCGGCCACCGTGGCCAAGGCCGAAGCCCATGGCCTGACCGTCAAGCCGGTCAAGGACGCCGTCGCCTCCGCCGACGTGGTCATGATCCTGACCCCCGACGAATTCCAGTCCAAGCTGTACAAGGACGAGATCGAGCCGAACCTGAAGCAGGGCGCCACCCTGGCCTTCGCCCACGGTTTCGCTATCCACTACAACCAGGTCGTGCCCCGTGCTGACCTGGACGTCATCATGATCGCCCCCAAGGCCCCGGGTCACACCGTGCGCTCCGAGTTCGTCAAGGGCGGCGGCATCCCTGATCTGGTCGCCGTCCACCAGGACGCTTCCGGCAATGCCAAGAACGTCGCCCTGTCCTACGCCTGCGGCGTCGGCGGCGGCCGTACCGGCATCATCGAAACCACCTTCAAGGACGAGACCGAAACCGACCTGTTCGGCGAGCAGGCCGTGCTGTGCGGTGGTGCGGTCGAGCTGGTCAAGGCCGGTTTCGAAACTCTGGTCGAAGCCGGCTACGCGCCGGAAATGGCCTACTTCGAGTGCCTGCACGAACTCAAGCTGATCGTTGACCTCATGTACGAAGGCGGTATCGCCAACATGAACTACTCGATTTCCAACAACGCCGAGTACGGCGAGTACGTGACCGGCCCCGAGGTCATCAACGCCGAGTCGCGCGCAGCCATGAAGAATGCGCTCAAGCGCATCCAGAACGGCGAATACGCCAAGATGTTCGTGGCCGAGGGCGCGTCCAACTACGCTTCCATGACCGCCTACCGTCGCAACAACGCGGCTCACCCGATCGAGCAGGTCGGCGAGAAGCTGCGGGCGATGATGCCCTGGATCGCGTCGAACAAGATCGTCGACAAGACCAAGAACTGATCGGACAGGGCGCCAGCCCTGTAACGAGCGGTAAAGGACGCGGCCTCGGCCGCGTTTTTTATTGCACTGCCCACGACCCCGGCAATGCCTTAGCATGGGAGGTTAGGCTGAACCCTATCCTCAAGAGGTCAGTCCAATCCGTCAGGTAATGCCCAAGGAAAATCCATGAGCGAGCGTCCCGAAGAAACCCCGTCCAACACAGCCACCGACGGCCTCATCCCCGTGGATGAACACATCGAGGAGACGCAGGACGCCCAGGGGCGCAAGATCAGACGCCGTGGCGTGTACCTGCTACCCAACCTCTTCACCACCGCGGCGCTCTTTGCCGGCCTCTATTCGATCATCAAGGGTGTCGCGGCTCAGACCGCCTTCATCCAGGGGCAATACGACATCGCCTCCGCCGGCTTCTCGGCCGCGGCCGCCGCCATCTTCATCGCCATGGTGCTCGATGGCCTGGATGGTCGCGTCGCCCGCATGACCAATACCCAGAGCGCCTTCGGCGAGCAGTACGACTCGCTCTCCGACATGGTCGCCTTCGGCGTCGCACCGGCGATCCTGGCCTTCCAGTGGGCCCTGAGTGGTCTGGGTAATGTCGGCTGGGCCGTCGCCTTCATCTATGTAGCCGGCGCCGCCTTGCGTCTGGCCCGCTTCAACACCCAGATCGGCTCGGTGGACAAGCGCTACTTCATCGGCCTGGCCAGTCCTTCCGCGGCGGCCCTGGTGGCCGGTACCGTCTGGTGCTTCAGTGACTTCGGCATCCAGGGCTCCAAGCTGTCGCTGCTGGTCGCCCTGATGGTCGCTGCAGCCGGCATGCTCATGGTCAGCAATTTCAAGTACTGGAGCTTCAAGACCCTGGGCCTGAAAGGACGCGTCCCCTTCGTGGTCATCCTGATCGCCGTGCTGGTCTTCGCCGTGGTCTTTACCGACCCGCCGCGCGTCCTGCTGCTGGGCTTCCTGGCCTATGCGGTCTCCGGACCCTTCACCACCCTCTGGCGCAATCGCCGTATCGGCCGTGCCTAGCGGCATCGAGAGGGCTATAAGAAAGGGGCTGCGCGAGCAGCCCCTTTCTTTTTTTGGCCTTTCTGAAAATAACCTGTTGACCTGTCCTGAAACTCCCCTATAATGCGCTCCACTTCCGGCGCAGACGCTGAAGCGGCTTGAAAATCAAGCACTTAGGTCTGAGCCGGACGAAGGGTCCACGGATTCTTCGCCATTTGGTTCTCACCTTCGGGTGGCAACGAAATGAAGCGGAGGGGTTGACAGCGTCTTGGGATGCTGTAGGATTCGCCTCCCGCTGCCGAGATTGGCTAGACCGGTCAGGCAAGCGCAAGTGGTTGAGTTGAAACGAAAAAGTTCAAATCAACGCTTGACAGGATGTGAGGACAGCGTAGAATGCGCGCCTCGGTTAGCGACACGGTCGCAACCAACTGCTCTTTAACAAGTTGAATCAAGCAATTCGTGTGGGTGCTTGTGAGATAAGTCTGAT